>NZ_JBISBS010000002.1:0-551690 GCF_044335505.1 Paracoccus jiaweipingae
CACCCAAAACACCCCAACCGGGAAGCACCACACCCCAAAAAGCAAAAGCGCGGCCAAACAGACCGCGCTTCCCAAAAAACCAAACTACCGTCCACGCACAGAACGCGGAACAAGACGCGACATCAACCAAAGGCCCATGCCCCAAAATGAAAAGCGCGGCCAAAGGGACGCGCTTTCCAAAACCGTATATGTCGCGAAACTTAGCGCTTCGAGAACTGGAACGACCGGCGGGCTTTGCGCTTGCCGTATTTCTTACGTTCGACGACGCGCGAATCGCGGGTCAGGAAGCCAGCGGCTTTCAGCGCGCCACGCAGGCCGGGTTCATACAGTTGCAGCGCCTTCGAGATGCCGTGCTTGACCGCACCGGCCTGACCCGACAGGCCGCCGCCGGTGACGGTTGCCATGACGTCGAACTGGTCCCTGACGCCGGCAACCTCGAAGGGCTGGCGCAGGATCATTTGCAGCACCGGGCGGGCGAAATAGGCGCTCATGTCCTTGCCGTTGACGGTGACTTTGCCCGAACCGGGCTTGACCCACACGCGGGCGACGGCGTCTTTACGCTTGCCGGTGGCATAGGCGCGGCCCTGTGCGTCGCGAACGGGTTCGCGCGACACGGCGGCCTGGGTGGCGGCGGGGGCATCCACGCCCGACACGGCCGATTTCAGATCGTCGAGGGATTTGATGTCTTCAGCCATGATCACGCGCTCCGGGTGTTCTTTTTGTTCAGCGACTTGACGTCCAGAACTTCGGGCTGCTGTGCTTCATGCGGATGCTCGGCACCGGCATAGACGCGCAGATTGGTCATCTGCTGCTTGCCCAGTTTGTTGCGGCTGATCATGCGCTCGACGGCTTTCATGACCACACGCTCGGGGTGGGCGCCTTCCAGCACCTGACGCGCGGTGCGGTGCTTGATGCCGCCCGGATGGCCGGTGTGCCAGTAATATTTCTTGTCATCGCGCTTGTTGCCGGTCATCTGCACCTTGTCGGCGTTGATGACGATAACATTGTCGCCCATGTCCATATGCGGGGTAAAGGTCGGCTTGTGCTTGCCGCGCAGCCGGTTGGCGACGATCGTGGCCAGACGGCCCAGAACAACGCCCTCGGCGTCGATCAGGATCCACTTCTTTTCGATCTCCGCCGGTTTAGCGGTATAGGTTTTCATTTCTCGGCCCTTTAAGGGGTGATCATTCAAGATGGGCGTGTATCGGAAATCGCGGCTTGCGGGTCAAGGCGTGATATTCACAAAAATTCAAGCTAATTCAAAGTGATACGAAATAGGTATCTGAATACCACATTGCGACCACCCCATTCCGCCGCCTAACGGGGCGGAATCGAATAGGTCATCGCCGCCCGTGCCACCGGTTCCCCCACCCCTTCGGAAAAGATCAGCGCATCGGCAACCGCCAGCACCCGGCCCAGTTTCAGCAACCGCGCCTCGGCCCGCAATGCCGCGCCCGCCGCTGGTTTGCGCATGAAATCCATGCTGGCATTCGTGGTCACCGCCAGCGCCACCGGCCCGATCCGCGACAGGATCGCCAGATAAATCGCCAGATCGGCCAGTGCGAACATCGCAGGCCCCGACACGGTGCCACCGGGGCGCAGATGGTCCGGCCCGACATCCAGCCGCAGGCTGATGCCGTCATCGCTGACGCCGGTGACTGAAAAGCCGGGACCGGCCTCGGGAAAATCGCGGGCCAGAAAGGCGTTCAGCGCCGCTTGGTCCATAATGATCGGCATACTTCCCCTCCTGCTTTGGCTGGCTTAACCTTTCCCCATTCAAGGGAGGCCCGCAAGATGACCGATCTGATCGAACGCCACGACCGTGATGGCGTGACCCGGCTGGTGCTGAACAGCCCCTATAATTTCAACGCCCTGTCCACCGCAATGATCAAAGCATTGCGGGACGCGCTGGGGGCCATTGCCACCGATGACAGCGTGCGCTGTGTCATCCTGTCGGGGGCGGGCAAGGCGTTTTGCGCCGGGCACGACCTGCGCCAGATGCAGGCTGCCCGCGCCGCCGGCGATGGCGGGCGCGCGGAGTTTGCGGCGCTGTTTGCCGATTGCGCGGCGATGATGCAGCAAATCCCCGCCCTGCCCCAGCCGGTCATCGCGCAGGTCCATGGCATCGCCACCGCGGCTGGCTGTCAGCTGGCGGCCAGTTGCGACATGATCACCGCGGCGCATGGCACCCGCTTTGGCGTCAACGGGGTGAATATCGGGCTGTTTTGTTCCACCCCGATGGTCGCGCTGACCCGCGCCATTCCCGCCAAACTGGCCTTCGAGATGCTGACCACCGGCGATTTCATCGACGCGGACCGCGCCCATCAGGCCGGGCTGGTCAACCATGTTTTCGCCGCCGAATCGCTGGCCGCACAGACCGGGTCCCTTGCCCGCAAGCTGGCCGACAAGCTGCCCGCCGCGATTCGCATGGGCAAAGCCGCGTTTTACGACCAGTTGCGGCGCGGCCTGCCTGATGCCTATGACAGCGCCGGTGCGGTGATGTGCGAAAATGTCATGCTGCCCGACACGGACGAGGGCATTGCCGCCTTTCTGGAAAAGCGCAAACCGGATTGGAAATAGCCCCGCTCCCTGATCGCACCCGTTACGGCGCACCGACCCACGACCATTCGCGCAAGGACATGTCTATGATCATCCGCAACGCCGCAGATGGCGATATCGCGGCCATTACCGCGATCTATAACCACGCGGTGCGCCATACCACCAGCATCTGGAACGTGACCCAGGTCACCGCCGACAATCGCCGCGACTGGCTGGACCAGCGCCGCGCGGCGGGCCTGCCGGTGCTGGTGGCCACGCAGGCGGATGGCGCTGTGACCGGCTATGCCGCCTATGGGCCGTGGCGCCCGTTCGAGGGGTTTTGCCACACCGTCGAACATTCGGTCTATATCCACCCCGATCATCAGGGCCGCGGCATCGGCAAGGCGCTGATGGCGGCGCTGATCGCCCGCGCCCGTGCTGACGGGCTGCATGTGATGATCGCGGGGATCGCGGCGGAAAACGCCGCCTCGATCCGGCTGCATCAGGGTTTTGGCTTTGTCACGGCGGGGCGGTTCCCGCAGGTCGGCGTGAAATTCGGTCGCTGGCTGGACCTTGTGCTGATGCAACTGACGCTGGATGACAGGCCCGCGCCCCCGAATTAAGAACCGCGCCCTACCCCAGCGTGGCCAGCGCCGGAAAGGTTTCCAGCAGCCAATAGGAAAACACGCTGAACGCGCCCGTCACCAGCGCCAGCCCGACCAGCACCAGCAGCGCGCCCATGACCCGTTCGATCACGCCAAGCCACGGCTTGATGCGGTTCATCACCCCGATGGCACGGCTGATGAACATCGCCGCCAGCAAAAACGGAATCCCCAGCCCCAGCGCATAGATCGCCAGCAAGGCCGTGCCGCGCCCGATCTCGGCGCCGCTGGCCGCCAGCGACAGGATCATCCCCAGCTGCGGACCGATGCAGGGCGTCCAGCCAAAGGCAAAGGCCAGCCCCAGCACATAGGCCCCCAGCGCGCTGCCGCCCCGGTCACCGGCATCCAGCCGCGCCTCCTGGTCCAACAGCGGGATGCGGATGATGTGCAGGAAATGCAGACCCAGCACCACCACCATCGCCCCCGATCCCCGCATCAGCCAGTCCTGATACTGGATGAACGCCCGCCCAAAGGCCGACGCGGCAAAGCCCATCATCAGGAACACGGTGGACAGTCCCAGCACGAAAAACAGCGCCGGACGCACCGCGCTGCGTTCGCCCGATTTCAGGCCGTTCACGCCCACCCCGGTCATATAGGCCAGATAGGGCGGCACCACCGGCAGGACGCAGGGCGACAGGAAGGACAGAATTCCCGCCACCAGCGCAACCAGCGCGGCGGGCAGAAAGGCGGCATCGGCAAGTTCAATTCCAAACATGCCGGCAGCCTAGCCGATCCTGCCGCCGGCACCAGTGCCAATGCCATCACAAAGCCTTGTAAGCGCCGGAAAATACCGGGTCCGCGCCAGTGTGACTGGCCCCGCCGGACAACAGCGGTCCGACCGCACGCCACCAAAGGCGCGCTGCCGCGCAAGCCATCCGCGACACGGATCGACGGGGCGAAAACGCAAAAACCGGCGCTGCCCTTTGGCGGCGCCGGCTTTGGGGGTCTGACCGGGCCGCCTTCGCGGCACCGGATCAGGCCGGGGTCAGCTTCACGCGCTCCACCAGCCGCGACGCTTAGGCCGCGATTCGTCAGCGGCGGCCTCGGGCTGCGGCTGCGGGGCGGGCGCGGCCTGTGCCTCAGCCTCGGGCTGACGGACCGGTTCTGCTTGCGTGTCCCCCTCGGGCGGCGGGGCCGAACTGGCCTGCACATCCGCCGCAACCTGCGGGCCTGCATCGGCTTGCGGGGCGGGTTCGGTGGCTTCGGCAGTGTCGGCCTGCGCATCGGCTGCGTCACCGTCCGCGCCAGCATCGGCGTCGGGGTCCGCCGCGATCACGGCATCATCCACGGCTTGCGGCGCATCGGCTGTTTCACCCGGCTGTTCCGGCGCAGGCGCGGCGTCGGCCTGCGGGTTGTCCAGCGCCCCTGCCTCGGCAGGGGTCACAACCGGCACCGCCGCATCCGCCCCGTCAGCACCATCCGCAGACGCGGCATCCCCGGCCCCGGCATCCTCCACGGCGACAGCCGGTTTGCGGCTGCGGCTGCGCGACCGGCCACGACGGGGCTTGGCGGGCTGTTCCGCCGCCTCAGCATCCCCCTCGGGTGCGGCGTCGGCGGCTGTATCGGCGGCGGTGTCATCGCCCCCCTGACCCGCGGCATCATCCTCGCCGGTCCCGGCATCCGGGGTGGCAACAGCACTGGCGGTGGCCTGTTCGTCACCCTCGGCGCTGTCGCTGCGCTTTTTGCGGCGGCGACGGCGGCGCTTGGACCGGCCCTCTTTGTCGGCCTCATCGGCCTCGGGGGTGGCGGCAGCCTCGGCGCCGCTTCCGGCGGTGTCACCGGCTTCGGATGCGGAATCAGGGGTCAGCCCCGCCTCATCCTCGTCCTGACGCTCGTCGATCTGCGCCATCAGCGAGGCATCGACCGACACGACCGGTGCCGCCTCGGGGACGTTGCGCGTCGCGGTCTTGAACTTCTCGATCTGATAATCGGGCGAGATCAGCACCGGATCGGCCTCGACCCGCACCGACAGGCCATAACGCTGTTCGATCAGCGCGATATGCTCGCGCTTGGCGTTCATCAGAAAGTTCACCACCCCGATCGGCGCCTTGACCAGCACCTCGCGACAGCGTTTGCGGGTGCCCTCTTCCTCGATCGCGCGCAGGATGGTCAGCGCCAGGCTGTCATCGGACCGGATCAGGCCGGTGCCGTGGCAATGCGGACAGGGCTGAGTCGTCGATTCCAGCATCCCCGGGCGCAGCCGCTGACGCGACATTTCCATCAGGCCGAAACCGCTGATCTTGCCGACCTGAATGCGGGCGCGGTCCGATTTCAGCCGCTCTTTCAGGCGTTTTTCGACGGCGGCGTTGTTCTTACGCTCGTCCATGTCGATAAAGTCGATGACGATCAGACCGGCCAGATCGCGCAGGCGCAGCTGGCGCGCGATCTCGTCCGCGGCCTCAAGGTTGGTCTTGGTCGCGGTGTCCTCGATGCTGCCTTCCTTGGTTGCGCGGCCGCTGTTGACGTCGATGGCGACCAGCGCCTCGGTCACGCCGATCACGATGTAACCGCCCGATTTCAGCTGCACCGTCGGGTTGAACATCCCCGTCAGATAGCTTTCCACCTGATAGCGCGCATAAAGCGGCATCGGGTCGGTGTAATGCTTCACGTTGCGGGCGTGGGACGGCATGATCATCTTCATGAAGTCCTTGGCCACGCGGTAACCGCGCTCGCCCTCGACCAGCACCTCGTCGATATCCTTGCTGTAAAGGTCGCGGATGGTGCGCTTGATCAGGTCGCCTTCCTCATAGATCGGCGCCGGGGCCATCGACTTGAAGGTCAGTTCGCGGATCTGTTCCCACAGCCGCATCAGGTATTCATAATCGCGGCGGATCTCGGTCCGGGTGCGCTGGCTGCCGGCGGTGCGGATGATCAGGCCCGCGCCCTCGGGGACCGACAATTCGCCGGCAATGTCTTTCAGCTTCTTGCGGTCGGCGGCATTGGTGATCTTGCGCGAAATCCCACCACCGCGCGCGGTGTTGGGCATCAGCACGCAATAGCGCCCGGCCAGCGACAGATAGGTGGTCAGCGCCGCGCCCTTGTTGCCGCGTTCTTCCTTGACCACCTGCACCAGCATGATCTGGCGCACCTTGATCACTTCCTGGATCTTGTAACGGCGCGGACGCGGTTTGCGCGGCGCGCGGATTTCCTCGGCCACGTCCTCTTCCGCGACCGATTCAATGTCGGACTCGGCATCGTCAGTGCCGTTGCTGTCGCCCGCAACATCGCCCGTGGCGTTGTCATCGGCCTGATCGGCGCCCGGTTGGCCGGCAACGGCCTGATCGGGATTATCCTGTTCGCCGTCCCCGGCATCCCCGGCCGCGTCTTGCGCGATTTCCATCCCCTCGATCAGGTCCGAAGCGGTGGTTTCCGCGCCATTCTCGACGTTTTCCGCCTTGGCGGGCTTGCGGCGGCGGCGCGATTTGGCCTTGTCGCCGCGCGCCTCTTCGGCGGCCATGGCCTCGGCATAGGCGCGTTCTTCGTCAATCAGGGCCTGCCGGTCGGCGGCGGGGATCTGGTAATAATCGGGGTGGATTTCAGCGAATGCCAGAAAGCCGTGGCGATTGCCGCCGTAATCGACAAAGGCAGCCTGAAGGCTGGGTTCGACCCGTGTCACCTTGGCCAGATAGATATTTCCGGCAAGCTGCCGCTTGTTTACGGTCTCGAAATCAAATTCTTCGACCTTGGTTCCGTCGACCACCACAACGCGGGTTTCTTCCGCGTGGGTGGCGTCGATCAACATTTTCTTTGCCATGTATCAAACTTTCGCCCGACCACGCGGGACCGGCCGCACGGGGCAGCCGGGGTCCGGGGTCGTCAGCAAGGGGGAAGCGACGGGCGGCGCGACGGGCGGAAAGAAATGCGACCGGCTGCGGGCGCCTGCCCGGCCTGTCTGCGATTATCCTGTCCCTCGCGCGTTGCATCGCGTCAGTTACCATTATGGGCCTGCCTGCACCGAAGGGGCGCATCACAAGCGATGAGATCAGCCCGTCGCTGCCATCCGTGGCAGATCGGGCGTGGTTTTCCGCGCGACACATGCCCCCGCAGGGTTTGTCAGAGGTGTCACGCGGCGAAACTGTCTGGCCTTGAAAAGGCAGGTCCAATTAGGACCGCCCCTTGGCCGCGTCTTACACCATAGCGGCTAAGACTTCGTAAACACAATGGGTTTTTCTGCGGGTTTTTCTGCACATGCAGCGCGCGGCATCCGGGACGCCGCGCGCAACCGGCTGAAATTACAGATAATCGCTGCGCGACAACCCGTATTTGGCCATTTTCTCGTTCAGGGTGCGACGGGGCAGGCACAGTTCCTCCATCACGCTGGCGATGCTGCCCTTGTGACGGCGCATGGTATTGTCGATCAGCATCTTTTCGAAGCTTTCGACATATTCCTTCAACGGCTTGCCTTCGGTGGTGGTGGCCTGCTGGGTGTCCTCGCCATCACTCATCAGCAGCGAGGCAATGCTGCCCGAACCGCGCCGGTTTTGCAGCACCGCGCGTTCAGCCACGTTGATCAGCTGACGCACATTGCCCGGCCACGGCGCCTGCAACAACTGCGCGGCCTCCTGCGCGGTGACCTGCGGCGGCTCGCAGCCATATTCCTCGGAAAACTGCTCGGCCATGCGGGTGAACAGGGCCAGGATGTCTTCGCCGCGCTGGCGCAGCGGCGGCACGGTGATTTTCAGCGCCGACAGACGATAGAACAGGTCGGGGCGCAGGGAATCCTCGGCCTTGCGGCCCTCGCCACGGGCATTGGAAATGGCGATGATGCGGGTTTCGGGCGGGGTGCCCTGATCCGCGATAAAGGCCAGCAGACGCGCCTGCAAACCGTCTGACAGCGCCTCTATGTCCTCAAGGCACAGGGTGCCGCCGCGGGCCTCTTCGACGGCGGGCAGGCCATCCTCGAACGGGCCGAACAGCCGCGCCGACAGCGCCTCGTCATTATAGGCGGCACAGCTGACCTGCACGAATTTGCGCGACGCACGGCTGCCCACGGCATGCAGGGCATGGGCCACCAGCGTCTTGCCGGTGCCGGTTTCACCGTCGATCAGCACATGACCATCGGCCTGACCCAGATCCAGAATATCCTCGCGCAGGCGGTCCATGACCGGGCTTTGGCCGACCAGCTTGGACATCACCTGCTGGCCCTCGGACAGGTCACGGCGCAGGGCGCGGTTGTCCAGCGTCATCCGCCGCGCGGCGGTGGCCTTCTTGGCCAGTTCGGTCATGCGGTCGGGGTTGAAGGGCTTTTCCATGAAATCCATCGCCCCCAGCCGCATCGCCTCGACCGCCATGGGCACATCGCCATGGCCGGTGATCATGATGACCGGCAGGCCCGAATCGACCCCCATCAGCCGTTTCAGAAACGCCATCCCGTCCATGCCGGGCATCTTGATGTCGGAAATCACCACGCCGGGCCAGTCCGGGCCGATGGCCTTCAGCGCATCCTCGGCGCAGGCATAGGTTTCGGTGTCGAAACCCGACAACACCAGCCACTGGCTGATGGATTCGCGCATATCGGGTTCATCATCGACAATGGCGATCTTCACGGTGCGCGGCATATTACGCCCCTCTTCTGTTATCTTCTTTCACGGGGTTGTCCGGGGATGGCACGGCACCACCCGAGGACGGGCCGCCCGCCTGGGCAAGCGGCAACTCAACGATGAAAACGGCGCCCGAAGGCTCAAGGTTCCGTGCCATCAGGCGGCCGCCGAAATCATTGACGATCCCCGAGGAAATCGCCAGCCCCAGACCGGTGCCCTCGCCGGGTTTCTTGGTGGTCCAGAACGGTTCGAACAGCTTTTCCAGATCGCTGACGCCGGGGCCGTTATCGCGCACCGACAGCCACGCCTGCGACGTGCTGCCGATCTCGATCTCGACCACCGGGTCATCGCGGGTCTTCAGCGCGTCCAGCGCGTTGCGCAGCAGGTTGATCACCACCTGTTCCAGCCGGATGCGGTCGGCCATGACCATCACCGGATGGCGCGGCACGGTGCGGTTGATGCGCACCGGGCTGCCGCGCAATTGCGGCTCCATCATGGTCAGGGCATTCGACAGCGCGGCGCGCAGGTCGACCGGCTCGACCGCCTCGCCGCCCTTGCGGGCATAGGATTTCAGCTGCCGGGTGATGGCGCCCATGCGTTCGATCAGGTCGTCGATGCGCTGGAAACTGGACAGCGCCTCTTGCCCGCGACCGCGTTGCAGCAACAGCCGCGCCCCCGCCAGATAGGTCTTCATCGCCGCCAGCGGCTGGTTCAGTTCGTGACTGACGCCCGCCGACATTTCCCCCAGCACCGCCAGCTTGCTGGATTGCTGCACGGTCTGTTCGGCCATGCGCAGTTCCTTCTGCATCCGTTCGCGTTCAGCGATCTCGCGGGTCAGGCGCAGGTTCAGCGCCCGCAGATCGGCCGATTCGCGCATATAGGCGCGGCTTTGCATCCGCGCCCGGCGCGACACCAGCCAGAACCCAGCCGCCAGCAAAATGGCAAAGCCCATGATTTCCAGCGCCAGCACGGCATTCACCCGTTCGCGGATGGAATCATAGGTGGTAAAGGCGGTCATCCGCCAGCCGCGGAACGGAATGCGGGTTTCGGTGCGCATCACCGCGCGCCCCTGAACATAGGCATCGGCGGCGGGGTTGGTCCAGTCGGCGGTGACCTGAAACGCCCGCTCAATGGCCGAGGGCACCGAGCGCACCGACAGCGCCTCGTCCATGGTCAGGCCGCGCCAGCGCGATTCCGTGCTCAGGATAATGCGCCCCTCGCTGTCGCTGACCGCCACCGCGTCCGACACCCCGGCCCATGACCGTTCCAGCCGCGTCAGATCGGCACCGACCACGATCACCCCCAGCGTGCGCCCGTCAGCTGCAATGGCGCGGGAATAGGAAAATTCATACCCGCCCGTCCGCGCGACCGAGACGCTGAACACCGTGTCACGCGCCCGCAGCGCATCGACAAAGAACGGCTCGCGCACATAATTGGTGCCGATCAGCTGCCGCTCGGCCGCGCCGACCACCCGCCCCGAACCATCCAGCAGCCGAATCCACGCCGCGCCGATTTCCTGTTGCGCCTGAATCAGCCGCGCCGACGTGGTCGAGAAATCATTGCCCTGCAACGCCCCGATCAGCGCCGGGTCGCGGGCCAGAAGCTGGGGCACCACGGCATTGCGCTGCAATTCGGAAATCAGGTTGCCGGTATACAGCGCCGATCGCAGTTCCGACCGCACGCGGGTGTTTTCGGAAAACCGTTCCGTCAGCCAGATATTGGTGACCCAGATGGTCAGCAGCCCCATCAGCACCAGCAGCCCCAGCAACAGCCGCGCCCCGCCAAGCCCCCATGTCGGGGACGGATCGGTGGGCGGCTCGGCGGGGGACTGCGTCATGCGGTGTCAGGCGGCGGCGGGGTCGGCGGGGCCTCAGGCGAAGGCGACCGCGCCCGCCAGCGCGGCGAACAGCGGCTGGCCATCGGTGCCGCCATGGGCGGGTTCGACCGCGCGTTCGGGATGCGGCATCATCCCCAGAACCCGGCGGTTTTCCGACAGCACCCCGGCGATATCGGCCACCGAACCATTCACCCCCGGCGCATAGGTAAAGGCGATGCGGTCCTGATCGCGCAGCGCGGCCAGCCCCTCGGCGTCGATCTGGTAATTGCCGTCGTGATGCGCCACCGGAATGGTGATCTGCGCACCCGCGTCATAGCCACGGGTAAAATCGCTGTCGCGGGTGGCCACGCTCAGCGCCACGTCGCGGCACAAAAAGGTCAGCCCGGTATTGCGCATCAGCGCGCCCGGCAGCAGCTTCAGTTCCGTCAGCACCTGAAAGCCGTTGCACACCCCCAGCACATAGCCCCCGCGCGCCGCATGTTCGCGCAGCGCCGCCGCGATGGGCGACTGCGCGGCAATCGCCCCGCAACGCAGGTAATCGCCATAGGAAAAGCCCCCCGGAACGGCGACCAGATCGGTGCCTGCCGGCAGGGCATCATCCTTGTGCCAGACGCGGGTGACGGACGCCCCCGCCTTTTGCAGCGCAACCGCCATATCGCGGTCGCAATTCGATCCGGGGAAGGTGATGACAGCGGCTTTCATAATGGCAAACTCCTGCAACCTGCGCCTTCCCTACCCCATCGCGCCGCGTGGGGGAAGATGGCCGCCCGCCAAAACGCCGTTGCCATCGGCAAAACCCCGCGCCCCCGCAAAGCCCCCCGAAACCCGCCGCGACCGCGCCACGCAAAAGGCCGGGCACATAGCCCGGCCTTCGCGATCCGTGGGGACACTGGCGATCAGGCCAGCGCCTTGTTCAGATATTCGTCGACCTTTTCCAGATAGCCCATGGTGGTCAGCCATTTCTGGTCCGGGCCGACCAGCAGCGCCAGATCCTTGGTCATGAACCCATCCTCGACCGCCTGCACGGTCACGCGCTCAAGCGTCTGGGCAAAGTTCATCAGCGCCTCGTTGCTGTCCAGTTTGGCGCGATGCTTCAGGCCGCCGGTCCAGGCAAAGATCGACGCGATCGAGTTGGTGCTGGTCTGGTTGCCCTTCTGATGCTCGCGGTAATGGCGGGTCACGGTGCCGTGGGCGGCCTCGGCCTCGACGGTTTTCCCGTCCGGCGTCATCAGCACGCTGGTCATCAGCCCCAGCGAACCAAAGCCCTGTGCCACGGTGTCGGACTGGACATCGCCGTCATAGTTCTTGCAGGCCCAGACATAACCGCCCGACCATTTCAGGTTGCTGGCGACCATATCGTCGATCAGGCGGTGTTCGTAATGAATGCCGGCCTTTTTGAACTTGTCTTCGAACTCGGCCTCGTAAACCTCCTGGAACAGGTCCTTGAAGCGCCCGTCATAGGCTTTCAGGATGGTGTTCTTGGTCGACAGATAGACCGGATAGCCGCGCATCAGGCCGTAATTCATGCTGGCGCGGGCGAAATCGCGGATCGAATCGTCAAGGTTATACATCGCCATCGCCACGCCCGAGGACGGCGCGTCAAAGACCTCGTGTTCGATGGTCTCGCCATCCTCGCCAACGAATTTGATCGTCAGCTTGCCCTTGCCGGGGAAACGGAAATCGGTGGCTTTGTACTGGTCGCCAAAGGCGTGACGGCCCACGATGACCGGCTGGGTCCAGTGAGGCACCAGACGCGGCACGTTCTTGCAGATGATCGGCTCGCGGAAGATCACGCCGCCAAGGATGTTGCGGATGGTGCCGTTGGGCGACCGCCACATCTTTTTCAGGCCGAATTCCTCGACGCGGGCCTCATCGGGGGTGATGGTGGCGCATTTCACGCCGACGCCATATTGCTTGATGGCATTGGCGGCATCCACGGTGATCTGGTCGTCGGTGCGGTCGCGTTCCTCGATCCCCAGATCGTAATATTTCAGGTCGACATCCAGATAAGGCAGGATCAGTTTTTTCTTGATGAAGTCCCAGATGATCCGGGTCATTTCGTCGCCGTCAAGCTCGACGACGGGGTTTTCTACCTTGATCTTCGACATGAAGTCCCCCTTGGGTTTTGAGTACTCGCCTGACGCGGCTATAGCTGGATTTGCCGCAAAAGAAAAGCCGGTATGCAATCGCATACCGGCGAATCCGGCACCCCGGACAGGTCCCTGGGCGCCGGTCAGGGCGTCAGTGGCTGTGCCCTTCATGGCCATGCGGCGCATGGATCAGCACCGTGGGCGCGGGGTGGTCGGGGCGGTCCTGCCCCGGCTGCGCGATCTGCGTCCATTCGGCGGTGCCATTGTCACAGGTCTGCACGGTCGGGAAAGCCAGCACAGTGCCATCCGCGACATCGGCGCCGATCTTGCCGCGCAGGACGAACTCGTCATAATGATCATCGGCCAGCTCGCCGCGCCAGATGACCTCGCGCACGCCCTGCGCCTCGATCTTGCCGTGGTTGTCATAGGGCTTGGCGTAATCGCCCCGCACGGTTTCCAGCGTCCAGCCCGCCTTGGGCATGGGTTTCACCGCATAAATCCCGTCCGGCAGCGTGATCCGCACCTCTTTGGTGGCCTGCCCGTCACAGCCATGCGGCACCCGCAAAATGGCCTTGTAATAGGTCCCGGCCTCGGCCTCGGGCTGTTCCAGCGTGGCATGGGCAAAGGCAGGGCCAAAAGCCGGAACCGCAAGGCAGGCCAGCGCCGCCGCAAAGATATTGATTTTCATTGTGGTCTCTCTTCTGTGTGATGTTTGGCATAGCGGCCTTTTCAGGCCATCGACACAGCCCCCGGCGGGGGACCACAGCCATGCGGACAAGGGTGATGACGGGGCGGCAAAACCCCGGCCACCGGAACGGGGGGACACGCCGCAAAAACATCCGGCACCCGCCGCTGCAGCAGCATCGGCACCGGCAGGACCGCCGCGACCGCCAGCACACAGGCGGGGCAGTGATCGCGCTGCGGCAGCCCCGGCGCATCCGGCGCGGGCTGGCCGCAAATCGCCCCGGCCACCAGCACGGGCCCGCCCCCATCCACCGGCACCCATGTCACCGCACGCGGACCCAGCAGGCCAAGGGCCAGCAGGATCAGACCGGTCAGAAGGCGGCGCAACAGCATCATCCGGCCTGCATAGCCCGGTTTTTTTGGTCAGGAAATATCCGAAATCAAGCGCACAGATACGCAGCCGCCCGGTCGCGCAACAGCGGCCATATTCCGGGCAAGCCACGCTGGACCTGCGCCCCGACGCGCTGGTCCAGCTGCGCCATCGTGACGCTGTATTCCGCCCAGGTCCCGCCCCCGGCCGCTAGGTTCAGCACCACCGGCTGCACCCGGTCCAGCGCCTTGGCAAAAATGGCATCGGGGCTGGCGGCGGCCTCGAACTCGTCCCACAGGGCGCGAAAATCCGCCGCCTGCGCAGCGGGCAACAGGCCAAAGATGCGCGCCGCGGCCATGGCCTCGGCATCCATTTGCGCAGCCCCGTGATGGGCCTGCCCGCCGGCGGAATGAATGGGCACATCGCCGGTGTCGATCTCGACCAGATCGTGGATCAGCAACATGCGGATCACCCGGCCAATATCGACGCCCGGCGCGGCATGTTCCGCCAGAACCAGCGCATACAGCGCCAGATGCCAGCTGTGTTCGGCACTGTTTTCGCGCCGGCCATCATGAATGCGACCGGCGCGCAAAACCGTTTTCAGCCGGTCGGCCTCGGCCAGAAAGGCCAGCCGCCGCCCCAGATCACCCGCCACCTGAGCGCCCGACATCAGTGCCTGCGCCGCCTGATAAACCTGGGGCCATTCCCCGCGCATCCGCGCCACCCGGCCATCGGCCAGCATCTGCGCGGCAATGCGCATGTGATCGTCCAGCGGCGCGGGCGCGCACAGCACCTGAAACAGCGGCTGGACATGATCCATCCGCCTGGCCATCGCGGCATCGACACTTAGCCCGGCCTCGAACTCGCGCCACAGCGCGGCATAATCCGGCCCGTCAGCGGGCAGCATGGAAAACAGCCGGTCGGCACAGGCGGTCTCGGCGGCCTGCAAGGCGGCGACATCGTGGTCCAGAAAGATGGGCTGATCGCCGGCGTCGATCTCGACCAGATCATGCAGCAGGATCATCGCAAGGGCGCGATCCGAGGCCCCGAACACCATCCCGAACAGCGCCACATGCCAGCTGTGTTCGGCGGTGTTTTCGCGCCGCGACAGGTCCATCAGCACATTGGCGCGGTCGACCGATTTCAGCTTGTCGGCCTCGGTCAGAAAGGCGATCTGCGCGTCAAGCCGGGTCATCCCCTCGCTCCTGTTTCAAATACCTCCTAGGGGGTCCGGGGGACCGGAACGTCCCCCGGTGCAGGGCCAGCGCCACGCGCCGGCCTGTCACGCTCAGCGTGAATTTTCCGTCAGGCGACGGCGCACATAGGCCTGAACCGTGTCGATCATCGGCTTCATATGCACCTCGTCATCGCGGAAGAAATGATCCGCGCCCTCGATCACCTCATGGGTGACGGCGATGCCTTTCTGCTCGGCCAGCTTGGCCACCAGCGTGTCGGTATCCTTGGGCGGGGCGACGCGGTCGGCGCTGCCATTGATGATCAGGCCGCTGGACGGGCACGGGGCCAGAAAGCTGAAATCATACATATTCGCGGGCGGGGCGACGCTGACAAACCCGGTGATCTCGGGGCGGCGCATCAGCAGCTGCATCCCGATCCAGGCACCAAAGCTGAACCCCGCCACCCAGCAATGCTTGCTGTTGGGGTTCATCGCCTGAAGGTAATCCAGCGCCGCGGCGGCATCGGACAATTCCCCCACGCCCTGATCGAATTCCCCCTGCGAGCGCCCGACACCGCGGAAATTGAACCGCATCACCGTGAACCCCATGCGGTGGAACGCGTAATGCAGGTTATAGACGACGCGGTTATTCATCGTGCCGCCGAATTGCGGATGCGGGTGCAGCACGATGGCCAGCGGCGCGTCCTTGATCGGTTGCGGGTGATAGCGGCCTTCCAGACGCCCCTCGGGGCCGGGAAAGATCAGTTCAGGCATCGGCTTCCTTCCGGATATGGCTTTCTTGACGCATTGTCATGCAAGCCGTAGATCGACAACAATCTGGGCAAGCACGGGCAACCGCGCAAGAGGGCCGCAAAATTGGCCCTGCCGATTAAACGCAGCACGCGGCTTGCGTCAACCGCCAGCCACCTGCATCGGGGGGAAGGGAAGACGATGAAACTGTCAACCAAAGGCCGCTATGCGATGGTCGCGCTGGTCGATCTGGCCATGGCAAAAGACGACGCGCTGGTGACGCTGGCCGATATCGCCAGGCGTCAGGACGTGTCGCTGCCCTATCTGGAACAGCTTTTCGTGCGCCTGCGCCGGGCCGGGCTGGTGGCCTCGGGGCGCGGGCCGGGGGGCGGCTATCGGCTGGCGCGCGCCGCCGAACAGATCCGCGTGGCCGATGTGCTGGCGGCGGTCGATGAAACCGTCAGTGCGCTGCATGTGGGGGCCGGGGCCTCGGGCGGGGTGTCGGGGTCGATGGCGCAATCGCTGTCGAACCGGCTGTGGCAAAGCCTGTCGGCGCATGTCTATGTGTTTTTGCACAATACCACGCTGGCCGATGTCGCGCGCAACCAGCTGCTGCCCTGCCCCGCCGTGCCTTCGCTGATGTCGGTGGTCGACGACGAGGGCTAAGCCCCGCGCCGCCTGACCACGGCGCCACCACCACAGCCGGGCGCGCACCAACAGCGCCCGCTGACGCGGCGGATGATCCAGGCCTTTTCAGCAGGCAGACCGGGCCGGCAATGCGACGGTTTACGACCTGTTTCGGGCCGGGCCAGCCGCCATTCCCGCTGGCCCGCAGCACAAAGACAGCGGTGCCCGCGCTCAGCCCTTGAACGGCGCCATACCGGCGCGCGCCAGCTCGTCCGCGCGTTCGTTTTCGGCATGACCGGCATGGCCCTTGATCCATTTCCACGTCACCCGGTGGCGGGCCTGCGCCGCGTCCAGACGCTGCCACAGATCGACATTCTTGACCGGCTTGCGGTCGGCGGTGCGCCAGCCATTGCGCTTCCAGCCGTGAATCCAGCCGGTGACCCCGTTCTTGACATAGGCGCTGTCGGTGGTGACGGTGATCGCGCTGTCGCGGCTTAATGCCTCAAGCGCGCTGATCGCGGCCATCAGCTCCATCCGGTTATTGGTGGTATCGGCCTCGCCGCCCTGCAATTCGCGCTGCTTGACGATGCGGTCGCCGTCCATCGCCCGCATCAGCACCCCCCAGCCCCCCGGTCCGGGATTGCCGCTGCACGCGCCATCGGTCCATGCGAAAAGTTCGGCCATCACTGCGCCCCGCCTGCGATAAAAGCCCCGCTTACGCGACCGAACCGGATGCCGCAACCGTCAGATCAGCGGATAGCCGAACAGCCCGACCGCCAGACACAGCACCGCCCCCAGCGACAGCCAGACCCGAAACCGCAGCCAGCCAGCGGGGGCCAGACCGGCGCGGCTGAACCCCCAGTCCAGCCCCGGCAACAGCACAAACCCCAGCAACAGCGCCGCCAGAACCTGCCGCGTGCCTGAAAACGCCGTCAGCAACACCCAGACCGGCACCACCAGCACCGCCCCGTGCCACAGCCAGCCACCGCGCCGCGCGGCAAGGCCCCACAGGGCGCCGCCCATCAGACACAGCAGGATCTGACCATAGACCACCAGCAAGACCTGACCGCTGCCGATCAGCACGCCGGGCAGGACAGGCGCAAGGGTCAGCACCTCCAGCGCGCCCGCCAGCATCGGCAGCAACAGCAGCACTGCCAGAACCGCCCTCATGCGTCCAGCCCGACATAGCCGTCCAGCCCGGCCACCCGCGCCAGCCAGGCCTGAAGGGCGGGGAACCGCTCCGTCTCGAACCCGCCGCGCGATCCGGCGGTGTGGGTATAGGCATAAAGACAGATATCGGCCAAACTGACCGCCCCACCAACCAGCCAGTCGCGACCGGTCAGATGATCCTCCATCACCTGCAACAGCGCATGACCGCGCTTCAACAGGTCAGCCATCCGCTCAGCCGTCGCCAGATGCCGCCGCTGGGGGTAGAACTGCAACGCCCCGCGCACCGCGACGACGCGCTCGTGCTGGTTCTGCTCCCAGAACATCCAGGACAGCATTTCGGCGCGCGCGAAAGCATCGGTGGGAACGAACCGCGTCCCTTCCCCCAGCCAGCACAGGATGGCATTCGATTCCGGCAACAGGCGCCCATCGGCCAGTTCCAGCACCGGGGCCTTGCCAAAGGGCAGCCGCCCCTGCGCCTTTGCCTGCGCCAGCGCGGCCGAGCTGTCCTCGACATCCACCAGATCGCAGTCTCGCCCCAACATGGCCAGCAACAGCCTGACCTTATAGCTGTTGCCCGATGACGGCATCGAATACAGCTTCATCCTTCCCCCCCCTCGCTTCTGTCCCAAATACCTCCGAGGGGGTCCGGGGGACCGGCAGGCCCCCGGTTACGCCCCCTCAGGCAGGCGCGGCGTCGCGCAGGATGCGCGGCACTTTGAATTCAATATTTTCCTGCGCTGTTTCAACCAGTTCGACGCGCAGGTTAAAGCGCTGCCTGAAGGCATCCACGACCTCGTCCACCAACAATTCCGGGGCGCTGGCCCCGGCGGTGACACCCACTGCCCGCGCCCCGGCAATGGCCCGCCAGTCGATCTGATCGGCGCGCATCACCAGCTGGCTGTAGGCGCATCCGGCAGCGCGCCCGACCTCGACCAGACGGCGCGAGTTCGAGCTGTTGGGCGCCCCGATCACCAGCAGCGCGTCAATCAGCGGCGCCACCGCCTTGACCGCCGCCTGCCGGTTGGTGGTGGCATAGCAGATATCTTCCTTGGCCGGCCCGACAATGGCGGGAAAGCGGTCCTGCAAGGCCGCGACAATGCCTGCGGTGTCATCGACCGACAGTGTGGTCTGGGTGATGAAGGCCAGCCGCGACGGGTCGCGCGGCGCCAGATGGGCGACGTCTGCGGCGGTTTCGACCAGCAAAACCTCGCCCTCGGGCAACTGGCCCATGGTGCCCAGAACCTCGGGGTGGCCGGCATGGCCGATCATCACCATCTGCAAACCGGCGGCGTGGTGACGCTCGGCCTCGACATGGACCTTGCTGACCAGCGGACATGTCGCATCGACAAACACCATCTGGCGGGCCTGCGCCGCCGCCGGCACCGATTTGGGCACCCCATGGGCGGAAAAGATCACCGGGCGGTCATCGGGGCATTCGTCCAGTTCCTCGACAAACACCGCGCCCTTGTCGCGCAGGCTGTCGACCACGAATTTGTTATGCACGATCTCGTGGCGGACATAGACCGGCGCCCCCCATTTTTGCAGGGCCATCTCGACGATCTTGATCGCCCGGTCCACGCCGGCGCAAAAGCCGCGCGGGGCGGCAAGATACAGGGTCAGGTCGGGTTTGCTATCCATGTGCTTTCCCTAGCCCGCGTCACGGGCGGCGTCCAGCGGGTGGGTATTTGGGCAACGAAGAAGACCCCGGCCCCGGCATTCGGGCGGCGGGTTGATTCCCCCGGCTCAGGCTTCGGTCGGGGCATCCTCGCGCGGGGGGCGGCCGATGACCTCGCGCAGGGCATCCAGTTCGATGAAATTATCGGCCTGACGGCGCAGGTCGTCAGCGATCATCGGCGGCTGGCTGCGGGTGGTGGACACGACCGAGACCCGCACCCCCTGACGTTGCAGCGCCTCGACCAGCGGGCGGAAATCGCCATCGCCGGAAAACAGCACCGCATGGTCCAGACGCGGCGCCAGTTCCATGGCGTCAACGGCCAGTTCGATATCCATATTGCCCTTGACCTTCCGCCGGCCCATGGCGTCGGTATATTCCTTGGCGGGTTTGGTGACCGTGGAATAGCCGTTGTAATTCAGCCAGTCGACCAGCGGACGGATGGGGGAATATTCCTCGGTCTCCAGCAGGGCGGTATAGTAATAGGCCCGCAACAGCTTGCCCCGGCGCTGGAATTCCGCCCGCAACAGCTTGTAGTCGATATCAAAGCCAAGCGCCTTGGCAGCGGCATAGAGGTTGCTGCCATCGATAAACAGCGCCAGACGGTCGTCTTTGTAAAACATTTCAGCCTCTCAAATGCATGGGATCAACGGGTTCAGGTGTAGATATGGTATCGGGAACGGAAAAGGAAAAGTTGCATCACGATCCGGTCAGCACCCCCGCAGCGATGGCTGAGGGCGGCGCTGAAGCAGCGGCGGCGGCCACGGTGCTGGTGGCGCTGGGGGGTAATCTGGACGGACCCGCCGGGCGCCCCGCCGACAGCCTGCTGGCCGCCTGTCAGCATCTGTCGCACACCCCCGGCATCACGCTGGTGGCGTTAAGCCGGTTTTACCGCAGCCCCGCCTTTCCCGCCGGGTCTGGCCCCGATTACGTCAATGCCTGCGCCATGCTGCGCAGCGCCCTGTCGCCGCAGGCCCTGCTGTCGGCGCTGCACGGGATCGAGGCCGCGCTGGGACGGGTGCGCGACCGGCGCTGGGGTGCGCGGGCGGTCGATCTGGACCTGATCGCGGTCGGGGATGCCGTCTGCCCCGATGCCGCGACCCAGCGGGCATGGCAGGCGCTGGCGCCCGATCAACAGCTTGTGCGCGCGCCCGAGGGGCTGATTTTGCCGCATCCCCGGATGCAGGACCGCGCCTTCGTGCTGGCCCCGCTGGCCGAGATCGCCGCGCAGTGGCGTCACCCGCTGAGTGGCGCAACCGTGGCGCAAATGCTGGCCGCCCTGCCCGCCGATCAGCGCGCGGCGGTGCGCCCCTTTGCGGTGGCGACGGGTGGCGTGCATCCGGCAGGTTTTCCTTGACTTTCCGGCAAAGACTGCCCAAGTAAGGCGTTCCGTCCTCACCCCGATTCGAAAAGACAGGTGAATCATGGCCCGCGTTACCGTGGAAGATTGCGTCGATAAAGTTCCGAACCGCTTCGATCTGGTCATGCTGGCCGCGCATCGTGCGCGCGAGGTTGCCGCCGGCAGCCCGCTGAGCGTTGATCGCGACAATGACAAGAACCCCGTCGTCGCCCTGCGCGAAATCGCCGAGGAAACCCAGCCGGTCGATGACCTGCGCGAGCGGATGATCGAGGCCAGCCAGACCCAGATCGAGGTTGACGAACCCGAAGAGGACGCCATGGCCCTGCTGCTTGGCGCCGAGGTTGACCGGCCCAAACCCGCGGATGAGGAATCCGAGGAAAAAATGCTGCGCATGATGATGGAAGCGCAGCAGGAACGCGGCTGAACAGCGAAGGTCTTCGGCAACCATGATCGACGTCGAAGACCTGATTGCCCTTGTCCGCAATTACAATCCACGCTGCGATGCCGACCTGATCCGCGGCGCCTATGATTACGGCTTGCGGATGCATGACGGCCAGTTCCGGCATTCCGGCGAGCCGTATTTCACCCATCCCGTCGCCGTCGCCGCCATCCTGACCGAAATGCGGCTGGACGATGCCACCATCGTCACCGCGCTGCTGCATGACACGATTGAGGACACGCGGTCCACCTGGGGCGACATCGCCGGTCTGTTCGGGCGCGAGGTGGCCGATCTGGTCGATGGCGTGACCAAGCTGACCAACCTGCAACTGTCCTCGTCCGAAAGCAAACAGGCCGAAAACCTGCGCAAGCTGCTGCTGGCCATGTCGCGCGACCTGCGTGTCATTCTGGTCAAGCTGGCCGACCGGCTGCACAATATGCGCACCATCCGGTCGATGCGCCCTGACAAGCAGGTGCAGAAGGCCCGCGAAACCATGGATATCTATGCCCCGCTGGCCGGGCGCATGGGGATGCAGTGGATGCGCGAGGAACTGGAAGACCTTGCCTTCAAGGTCATCAACCCCGAGGCGCGCAATTCCATCATCCGCCGTTTCGTGACCCTGCAAAAGGAATCGGGCGATGTGATCGCGCAGATCACCTCGGACATCAGGGCCGAGCTGGAAAAGGCGGGGATCGAAGCCGATGTCTATGGCCGGGCCAAAAAGCCTTTTTCGGTCTGGCGCAAGATGCAGGAAAAACAGCTGACCTTTTCGCGGCTGTCCGACATTTACGGTTTCCGCATCATCACCCTGTCCGAGGCCGATTGTTACCGCGCGCTGGGGATCATCCATCATCGCTGGCGGGCGGTGCCGGGGCGGTTCAAGGATTACATCAGCCAGCCCAAATCCAACGGCTATCGGTCGATCCACACCACCGTGTCGGGCCGCGATGGCAAGCGGGTCGAGGTTCAGATCCGCACCCGCCAGATGCACGAAGTCGCGGAAAGCGGCGTCGCCGCGCATTGGGCCTATCGCGACGGTCAGCGCACCCGCAACCCCTTTGCCGTCAACCCGGCCGAATGGGTCGCCAGCCTGACCGACAGCCTGGCCGAGGCCAACCATGACGAGTTTCTTGAGCATGTGAAGCTTGAGATGTATTCCGATCAGGTGTTCTGTTTCACCCCCAAGGGCGATGTGATCGCGCTGCCCAAGGGGGCGACGCCGGTCGATTTCGCCTATGCCATTCACACCCGCATCGGCAATTCCTGCGTTGGCGCCAAGATCGACGGCATCCGGGTGCCGCTGTGGACGCGGGTGAAAAACGGCCAGTCGGTCGAGATCATCACCGCATCGGGCCAGCGCCCCCAGCCGACCTGGCTGGACATCGCGGTGACGGGGCGGGCCAAATCGGCCATCCGCCGCAGCCTGCGCGAAGAGGACCGCGACCGTTTCGTCCGGCTGGGGGCGGAACTGGCCCGCGTGGCGTTCGAACATCATGGCCGCCGGGTGACCGACAAGGCGCTGCGCACCGCGGCGCGGATGCTGGGTCTGGGCGATGAAAGCGACCTGCTGGCGCGGATCGGCAGCGCCGAGGTTTCGGCGCAGGACGTGCTGTCGACGCTGTATCCCGAACTGGCGCAAAAGCAGGTCACCATCGACCCCGCCCATCCTGTTGCCGGGCTGGCCGCCGACCAGACGCTAAACCGCGCCTGCTGTTGCACGCCGCTGCCGGGGGAGCGCATTGTCGGCATCACCTATCGCGGCAAGGGCGTGGTCATTCATGCCATCGACTGTCCGGTGCTGGCCGATCTTGAGGATCAGCCCGAACGCTGGGTCGATCTGCACTGGCGCGAGGGGCAGCACCCCGCCGCCTATCCCGTGCCGCTGAGCCTGACCATCCGCCACGATGCCGGGGTTCTGGGCAAGATCTGCACCTTGATCGGGCTGCAAGGGGCGAATATCTCGGATCTGGAGTTCGTGGACCGCAAGCCGGATTTCTATAAGCTGAGGATCGAGACCGAATTGCGCGACCATGCCCATTTCCACGCGCTGATGACCGCGCTGGAAGCCGACAGTGACGTGGCACGGGTCAGCCGCATCCGCGACCCGCAAAAGCGACCCTGAGCCGGACCGCGCGCCCCGGCCGGGCGCGGTCAGGACGGGCGAGGAAAGGAACCGTGGTGTTCAAACGACGCAACCCCCGCAGCTATACCGAGATCGCCACGGGACTGGTCTATCCGCGCGGCGGCTGGGGCCGGGCGACGCGATACATGATCCACCGCGTGCGCCGCCTGCCCGACCAGCCGCACCGCGTCGGGCGCGGGGTGGCGGCGGGGGTGTTCGTGTCCTTCACCCCGCTGTTCGGCCTGCATTTCCTGTCCGCCGCCGCGGCCGCATGGCTGATCGGCGGCAATATTCTGGCGGCGCTGCTGGCGACCTTTGTCGGCAACCCGGTGACCTTTCCCTTTATCGCCGTCGGCGCGGTCAGCCTTGGCCGCTGGGTTCTGGGGATCGAGGGCAAGCTGACCCCGCATCTGATCTTTGGCGAATTCAACCGCGCCGGGGCCGAGCTGTGGCATAATATCGGCGCGATTTTCACCGATCAGACGGCGCATTGGGGGCATCTGGTCGATTTCTTTCACCAGATCTATTGGCCCTATCTGGTGGGCGGGACCATTCCCGGTCTGCTGGCCGGGCTGGTGGCGCATTACCTGACCGTGCCGCTGGTGCGGGGCCATCACAAGCGCCGCGAAAAGAAGATGGCCGAACGCATCGCCAAACTGCGCGCCCGCACCGCCGCCGCGCTGGCGGAAACCGCTGCCGCGCCGCAGGGGGGCGCTGCCCCCCGTCCTGCGGACACCCCCCGGGATATTTAAGCCAAGGCGAACCCCGCAGCCGCGATGCGAAGCAACTGCCAATCGGCTGCATTTTTTGCTTTTCTTGTCAGGACCGGTTGTGCATAGTCGCGCCATGATGACACGGACGCGACAGATCGCCACGGCCCGCAACGCGCAATCCTGCGCGGTTTTCGCCGTGAACCTTCGTGGTCTGCTGCTTCTTACGCTGCGCTGAGCGGGTCTTCCGGGCCACCGCTCAGTCAGGGTCGCGCCCGGATACCCCCCAGGACCACATATAAGCGTAAGACAAGATCATGACTGACAAGAACCGCGTTTACATTTTCGACACCACCCTGCGCGACGGCGAACAATCGCCCGGCGCCACCATGTCCCACGCTGAAAAGCTGGAAATTGCCCAGATGCTGGACGAAATGGGCGTCGATATTATCGAGGCGGGCTTTCCCATTGCCTCGGAAGGCGATTTCGCCGCCGTGTCCGAGATCGCCCGCCAAAGCCGCAATGCGGTGATCTGCGGGCTGGCGCGGGCGCAGCTGCCCGATATCGACCGCTGCTGGGAGGCCGTGAAACACGCCAGACGCCCGCGTATCCACACCTTTATCGGCACCTCGCCGCTGCACCGGGCCATTCCCAACCTGACCCAGGATGAAATGGCCGACCGCATTCACCAGACCGTCAGCCATGCCCGCAACCTGTGCGACAATGTGCAGTGGTCGCCCATGGACGCCACCCGGACCGAGCATGATTACCTGTGCCGCGTGGTCGAGATCGCCATCAAGGCCGGTGCCACCACCATCAACATCCCCGATACGGTGGGCTATACCGCGCCGCGCGAATCGGCCGATCTGATCCGAATGCTGCTGGAACGGGTGCCGGGCGCCGATGACATCATCTTTGCCACCCATTGTCACAACGATCTGGGGATGGCGACCGCCAACAGCCTTGCCGCGGTCGAGGCGGGTGCGCGTCAGATCGAATGCACCATCAACGGCCTTGGCGAACGCGCCGGCAATACCGCGCTGGAAGAGGTGGTGATGGCGCTGAAAGTGCGCCACGACATCATGCCCTATGACACCGGCGTCGATACCACCCGCATCATGGCAATCTCGCGCCGGGTGGCGCAGGTCTCGGGGTTTCCGGTTCAGTTCAACAAGGCGATTGTCGGCAAGAACGCCTTTGCGCATGAATCAGGCATTCATCAGGACGGGATGCTGAAAAACGCCGAAACATTTGAGATCATGCGCCCTGCCGATGTCGGCCTGTCCGAGACCTCGCTGGTGATGGGCAAGCATTCGGGCCGGGCCGCGCTGCGCGCCAAGCTGGCCGATCTGGGTTATGAGCTTGGCGATAACCAGCTGAAGGATGTGTTCGTGCGCTTCAAGGCGCTGGCCGACCGCAAGAAAGAGGTGTTCGACGACGACCTGATCGCGCTGATGCAGGACAGCAGCGCCAATACCGACAGCGACTATCTTCAGGTCAAACACCTGCGCGTGGTCTGCGGCAGCGATGGCCAGTCGGCAGATCTGACGCTGGTGGTGGACGGGCAGGAAAAAACCGTTCATGCCACCGGCGACGGGCCGGTCGATGCGGTGTTCAACGCGGTCAAGGAAATCTATCCGCATGTGGCGCGGCTGAAGCTGTATCAGGTTCATGCCGTGACCGAGGGCACCGACGCGCAGGCCACCGTCAGCGTGCGGATGGAGGAAGACGGCCGCATCGCCACCGGTCAGGCCGCCGATACCGATACCATTCTGGCCAGCGTCAAGGCCTATGTCGGGGCGCTGAACCGGCTGCGCCTGCGCCGCGAAAAGACCGCGCCGGATGCCGATGTCAAACAGGTCAGCTATCACCTGTAAGCCGGGATGGCACTGGACAATCCTCAGGGGGCGGCTTTCGGGTCGCCCTTTGTCATGCCGGGGGCGGGGTCAGCAGGCTGGCGAAATCGACATCGTTCAGGAACGGGAAATGCCGCCGGATCTGGCGCCGGAACCGCCAGTCGCGCAGCCGGGTGATGTTGCGCGGCAGGGCGTCCAGCACCAATTCCTTGGAATCGCTGTCCGTCCAGCGGGTGACCAGCGCGCCGGGATGGTCGATATCCTGAATATGGGTGAACAGTTTAGCGATCTGGAAATGCCCGATTTCAAAGATCAGCTTGTGGTCGCGGCCATCGCTGATGGCACAGCCAGCCCCCAGAAACGGCAGCGCATAGGCCAGCGGCACCGG
Source organism: Paracoccus jiaweipingae (assembly GCF_044335505.1). Lineage (NCBI taxonomy): Bacteria > Pseudomonadati > Pseudomonadota > Alphaproteobacteria > Rhodobacterales > Paracoccaceae > Paracoccus > Paracoccus jiaweipingae. The sequence goes on from NZ_JBISBS010000002.1 coordinate 25,990, forward strand.
CGCCTGCCCCGGCGCCAGCTTGACCATCAGGCCGCGGTTGAAACTGATGGCAAAGCGGTCAAGGTCCGCCAGCCGTTCGGCGTGCCGGCGCAGATTGGCGATGTAATCGCCCGGGATCGCGTCATCATCGTCCAGCCGGAACTGAATGACGTTGCGTCGGCTGTCATGGCGCAGTTCCGCCAGCACCGGGTGCAGGGCCTCGGACAGGGTGGGGGCGTCGGAAAAGATCAGCCCGACCTGCGGGACCGGGTCGCACAGGGCCTGCAAGCGGGCGCGGCTGACCGGGTCCAGCCGGTCCGATGCCAGCACCACAAAGACGAAATCGGGGTCAGTCTGTGCCCGCACCGATGCCAGCGTCAGCTGCGCAAAGCTGCGAAACCGCTGTTCCAGCCGCAGCGGATCGAACAGGTTTTGCGCCACCCGGTCCAACAGCTCGGGCGGCTGGCCCTGAATGTCGCGAAAGGCCTGCCAGTCGCCGCGCCCGACAAAGGAAAAGCGGCAAAAGCCGACAATTTCGTCCTGAACCATCTGCGCGCAATCCTTTCCTGCCCCCCCGCGATAGGCCAAAGCGCCCGATGGCGTCAACGGCAAGCCCTTGCGCAGGTCAAAATCCGGGGTTTTCCACGGGCTGCGCGGGCTTTATACGGGGCAATGGCTGACCGGCGGGGCGACTCGGGCCGGGGTGGCCCATAAATCTCTGGCCGCGGATGGTCAGGCGCAGCAAGGACATATACATGGCATTCGGCGGGCTGTTTTCGACCGACATCGCAATTGACCTGGGGACCGCGAACACGCTGGTCTATGTCAAGGGCAAGGGCATCATCCTGAACGAACCTTCGGTCGTGGCCTATCACGTCAAGGACGGCAAGAAACAGGTTCTGGCCGTGGGCGAGGACGCCAAGCTGATGCTTGGCCGCACCCCCGGCAGCATCGAGGCCATCCGCCCCATGCGCGAAGGCGTGATCGCTGATTTCGACAGCGCCGAACACATGATCAAGGACTTTATCAAAAAGGTCCACAAGCGCACCACCTTTGCCAAGCCCAAGATCATCGTCTGCGTCCCCCATGGCGCCACGCCGGTGGAAAAACGCGCCATCCGCCAGTCGGTTCTGTCGGCGGGCGCGCGTCGTGCCGGGCTGATCGCGGAACCCATCGCGGCAGCAATCGGCGCGGGGATGCCGATCACCGACCCGACCGGCAGCATGGTCGTCGATATTGGCGGCGGCACCACCGAGGTCGCGGTCCTGTCGCTGGGGGATATCGTTTACGCGCGTTCGGTCCGGGTGGGCGGCGACCGCATGGACGAGGCGATCATCAGCTATCTGCGCCGTCACCATAACCTGCTGATCGGGGAATCGACGGCGGAACGGGTCAAGACCAGCATCGGCACCGCCCGGATGCCCGATGACGGGCGCGGCGCCACCATGATGGTGCGCGGGCGCGACCTGCTGAACGGCGTCCCCAAGGAGATCGAGATCACCCAGGCCATGATCGCCGAGGCCCTGTCCGAACCCGTTCAGCAGATCTGCGAAGCCGTGATGGTCGCGCTGGAGGCCACACCGCCGGATCTGGCCGCCGATATTGTCGACCGCGGCGTCATGCTGACCGGTGGCGGCGCGATGCTGGGGGAAATGGATCTGGCGCTGCGCGAACAGACCGGGCTGATGATTTCCATCGCGGACCAACCCATGAGCTGCGTGGCGCTGGGAACCGGCAAGGCGCTGGAATATGAAAAGCAGCTGCGCCACGTCATCGACTACGACAGCTAAGGCCGGGGCATGGCGCGCAAGGGCTATGACTTTGCCACGCCGGTCCGGCGCGTGCTGATCGCCCTGCTGGCGCTGATGCTGCTGGCGATGTTCCTGTTCTGGCTGATCGACAGCCCGCGGGCCGAGCGGATGCGCACGGCTTTCGTCGACCGTTTCGTGCCGGGTTTCGACTGGGCGCTGGTGCCGGTGACACGGGCCGCGCAGATGGTGGGCAGCCTGCAATCCTATGCCCGGCTGTATGACCAGAATCAGGAACTGCGCCGTGAATTGCAAAAGATGCAGGCCTGGAAAGAGGCCGCCGTCCAGCTGGAACAGGAAAACGCCAAGCTGCTGGCGCAGAACAATGTCCGGCTGGACCCGGCGCTGACGGCGATTTCGGGTGTGGTGATGACCGACAGCGGCACCGCCTTTCGGCAATCGGTGCTGCTGAATGTCGGCACCCGTGACGGGATTGTCGACGGATGGGCGACGATGGACGGGCTGGGGCTGGTGGGCCGTATCAGCGGTGTCGGGCAGGCGACCAGCCGGGTGATGCTGCTGACCGACCCGTCCTCGCGCATTCCGGTGACCATCCAGCCCTCGGGGCAGCACGCGCTGCTGACCGGCGACAACACCGCGCTGCCTTTCCTTGATTTCATCGAACGCCCCGATGATGTGCGCCCCGGCGACCGGGTGGTCAGTTCCGGCGATGGCGGGGTGTTTCCGCCCGGCCTGCTGGTCGGGCAGGTGGCGCTGGGGACGGATGGGCGGCTGCGGGTGCGGCTGGCGGCCGATTACGGGCGGCTGGAATTCCTGCGCGTCCTGCGCAGCCACGAGGCCGAGCGCCTGACAGATCAGGGCGCGCTGATCCCCCCCACGCGTGAGGGGTTTATCGGCCCGCTGCCCGCCGCCCCCCTGCCCGGCACCGCCCCCGCCCCTGCGGCGGGGCAATAGGTTATGAATACGCCCGGCACCCGCCGCCGGATCGTGGGGATGGCGATCTATGCGCTGCTGGCGCTGGCCATTATCGTGTTGCGGCTGATGCCGCTGTCGCAGGGCAGCCTGCGCTTTCCCGGCCCTGACCTGTTGCTGTGTCTGTCGCTGGTCTGGGTGCTGCGCCGCCCGCGCGATGTGCCCGCACCGCTGATTGCCGGGCTGGTGCTGATCGAAGACATCGTCACCCTGCGCGCGCCCGGCCTGTGGGCGCTGGCCGTGCTGACCGGGACCGAAGCCGCCCGCCGTCGCGAACATCGTTGGCGCGACCAGCCGTTTCTGGTTGAATGGCTGCGCGTTGCGGTGCTGATGGGGGCAATGATGATCGGCACCCGGCTGGTGCTGATGCTGGTGCTGGTCCCGGTGCCGCCGCTGGGTCAGGTGGTGTTACAGTTTCTGGCCACGGCGGGCGCCTATCCCGTCGTGGCGCTGCTGGCGCGCTGGGGGCTGGGGCTGCGGCGGGGGGCCGCGACCGATCAGGACATGCAGGGGTAAAGATGCGCAAATCGGCCAAGGACATCGTCGAAAGCAGCCGCCTTGTGTCGCGCCGGGGGGTGCTGTTGGGCATTATCCAGGCCTCGGTCGTGGCGGTGCTGGGGCTGCGGATGCGGTCCATGCAGCTGGAACATGCCGATGAATACCGGCTGCTGGCCGATGGCAACAGCATCAAGATCCGGCTGTTGCCACCCGCGCGCGGGGTGATCCATGACCGCCACGGCACCGTGCTGGCCGGCAATGAACAGAATTACCGCGTCACCCTGACCCGCGAAGAGGCCGGCGATGTCGATCAGGTCATTGCCGGTCTGCGCCGCCTGATCCCGATGACCGACCAACAGGCCGCCGCCCTGCTGGCCGAGATCGCCCGGCGCAAGGCGATCACCCCGGTCAGCGTGGCCGACCGGCTTAGCTGGGAACAGTTTTCATCCATCGCGGTCAATGCCCCTGCCCTGCCCGGCGTGACCCCGGAATCGGTTCTGTCGCGGGTCTATCCGCGCCGGGGCGATTTCGCGCATGTTCTGGGCTATGTCGGCCCGGTCTCGGATTACGATCTGTCGCGGATCGAGGACCCTGACCCCATCCTGCGCCTGCCCGAGTTCCAGTTGGGCAAGGTCGGCTTTGAAGCCAAGATGGAGGATCTGCTGCGCGGCAAGGCCGGTGCCCGCCGGGTCGAGGTCAACAGCGCCGGACGCGAGATGCGCGAATTGTCCCGGCAAGAGGGCCAGCAGGGCGCCACCATCCAGATGACGCTGGATGCGGGGCTGCAAAACTATGCCCGCCAGCGCCTGGGCGAGGAATCGGCCGCCGCGGTGGTGATTGACGTGACCAATGGCGACATCCTGACCATTGCCTCGTCGCCGGTGTTCGACCCGAACAAATTCGTGCGCGGGATCTCGGTCGCGGATTACCGGGCGCTGACCCAGCATGACCACCGCCCGCTGGCCGACAAGACCGTGCAGGGCGTCTATCCGCCCGGTTCCACCTTCAAGATGGTGACGCTGCTGGCGGGGCTGGAATCAGGGGTCATCAACGCTGGCGACCGCTTTTACTGCAACGGCTCGACCGAAATCGCGGGGCGCAAGTTCCACTGTTGGCGGCGCGGCGGGCATGGCATGGTCGGCGCGGTGCAAAGCCTGGAACAGTCCTGCGACGTTTATTATTACGAACTGGCACAGCGCGTCGGCATCGACCGCATCGGCGCCATGGCGCGGCGGCTGGGGATCGGGGTGCGCCACGACCTGCCGATGTCCGCCATCGCCGAGGGCATCGCCCCGGACCGCAAGTGGAAAAAGGACCGCTATGACAAGGACTGGCTGATCGGGGACACGGTCAATGCCAGTATCGGTCAGGGCTATGTTCTGGCCTCGCCGCTGCAACTGGCGGTGATGACGGCGCGGGTCGCCACCGGCAAGGTGGTTCAGCCACGGCTGGTGCGCAGCGTCGATGGCCAGCCCGCCGCCGACCCGGTGTTCGAGGATCTGGGGCTGGACCCCGCGCATCTGAAGATCGCCAGGCAGGGCATGGACGCGGTGATGAATGGCAGTCGCGGCACGGCGGGGAAATCGCGCATCGTGCGCGACGACTGGCGCATGGCCGGCAAGACCGGCACCAGTCAGGTGCGCAACATCACCGCCGCCGAACGCGCGCGGGGGGTGATTTCCAACGACCAGCTGCCGTGGAACCGGCGCGACCACGCGCTGTTTGTGTGCTTTGCCCCGGTTCACGCCCCGCGCTATGCGGTGTCGGTGATCGTCGAACATGGCGGCGGCGGGTCAACGGCGGCGGCGCCGATTGCGCGCGACATTCTGCTGTATGCGCTGAATGGCGGGGTGCCGCCGCTGAATGCCTATCCGGCGGGGCAGCGCGGCGCGATCGAGGAAATGCACCAGCGCATGAACCTGACGCCGCAGGCCGCACCCAGTGCCGCCACCGGCAAGACGCGGGCATAGAAACATGGGCTATCTGGACTATAACAACCCGACCACGCCGACCGGCCTGCGCAAGATCCTGTATCTGAACTGGCCCTTGGTATTCCTGCTGACCGCCGTGGCCAGCGCCGGTTTCCTGATGCTGTATTCGGTGGCCGGGGGCGATGCCAGCCGGTGGGCCGAACCCCAGATCGAGCGCTTCATCGTCGGCATGGTCGCGATGATCGCGCTGGCCTTTGTGCCGATCTGGTTCTGGCGCTCGATCTCGGTCGGGGCCTATGTGATCTGTGTGGCGCTGTTGGTGGCGGTGGAACTGTTCGGCCATGTCGGCATGGGCGCGCAGCGCTGGATCGACCTTGGCCCGGTCAAGATCCAGCCGTCCGAGCTGATGAAGATCGCGCTGGTGCTGTTGCTGGCGGCCTATTACGACTGGCTGGACCTGTCACGGGTTTCGCGCCCGCTCTGGGTGGCGATCCCGGTCATTCTGGCGCTGATCCCCACGGCGCTGGTGCTGAAACAGCCCGATCTTGGCACCGCTGTCCTGCTGGTTGCGGGCGCAGGGATCGTGATGTTCGCCGCCGGGGTCAGTCTGTGGTATTTCGGCGCGGTGATCGCGCTGGTCAGCGCCCTTGTCTTTGGCGTGATGGAGACACGCGGCACCGAACACCAGTTCCTGAAAGATTATCAATACAAGCGTATCGACACGTTTCTGGACCCGACCAGCGACCCGCTGGGGGCGGGTTACAACATCATGCAGGCACAGATCGCGCTGGGGTCGGGCGGCTGGTCGGGGCGCGGCTTTATGCAGGGCACGCAATCGCGGCTGAATTTCCTGCCCGAGAAACACACCGATTTCATCTTTACCACCCTGGCCGAGGAATTCGGCTTTGTCGGGGCGTTTTCCCTGCTGATCCTGTATTCGCTGATCCTTGGCTTCTGCCTGCATTCGGCGCTGACCAACCGCGACCGCTTTGCCAGCCTGCTGACCATCGGCATCGCGGGGACGTTCTTTTTGTTCTTTGCCGTGAATATGGCGATGGTGATGGGGCTGATGCCGGTGGTGGGGGTGCCGCTGCCGATGGTCAGCTATGGCGGCACGCAAATGATGATCTTGCTGATGGCTTTTGGCATGGTGCAATCGGCCCATGTGCACCGGCCAGGATAGGGGGGAATGCCGTGAAAGTTCTGTTCGCTGCCAAGGGCTGGGATGCATGGTCCGGCCCGCTGCGCGCCGCCTGCCCCGAGATGACGCTGTGCCGCGAGGGCGACCCGGCGGGTTTCGACGCGGTGATCTGTGCCCCCGGCAGCACGCTTGAGGATTTCACCCCCTTTACCAAGACCCGCCTTGTCCAAAGCCTGTGGGCCGGGGTCGAACGCATCGTCACCAACCCGACGCTGGTCCAGCCGCTGTGCCGCATGGTTGACCCAGGACTGGCGCAGGGCATGGCCGAATTCTGCACCGGCTGGGTGATGCGCGCGCATCTGGGCATGGACAATTATGCGCAGGATGGCGCATGGCGGAACGCGCTGGTGCCGCCGCTGGCCGACAGCCGCCGCATCACCATTCTGGGCATGGGCGAATTGGGCCGCGCCACCGCCGCGATGCTGCGTGGCATCGGTTTTCAGGTGACGGGCTGGTCAGCCTCGGGGGGCGCGGTCGGGGGGCTGCGGGTGTTTGGCGGCGCCGATCTGGCGCAGGCGCTGGATGGGGCCGAGATTGTCATCACCCTGCTGCCCGACACGGCCCAAACCCGCGACCTGATCAACGCGGCCACACTGGCGCAAATGCCGCGCGGGGCGTGGCTGATCAACCCCGGACGCGGCACGCTGATCGACGATGCGGCGCTGATCGCCGCGCTGGACAGCGGCCATCTGGGTCACGCCGTGCTGGATGTTTTCCGGGCCGAGCCTCTGCCCCCCGAGCATCGGTTCTGGTCGCATCCTGGCATCACCGTCACCCCGCATATCGCCGCCGAAACCCGCCCCCAAACCGCCGCGCCGGTGGTGGCCGACAACCTGCGCCGCGCCATGGCGGACCAGCCGCTGCGTTACCTTGTGGACCGCGACCGCGGCTATTGATCAAAACCGCAGGATCGGCGGGCGCTGCGGGTCCATGCCCGGTGCGCGCGGTTGCCGGGGTTTGGCCGCCGCCGCATCGCCGCAATCGCCCGCATGATCGCCGCCACAGCCACAGCCCCCCGCACCGGCGGTCAGCGTAAAGGCCGCATCCGGCAGGTCGGGCAGGTCAAAGCCGATATCCAGACCGCCCGCAAGCGGGGGCAGGAAGGCCAGCATCTCGGCCAGCGATTTGGCGACGGCGGGGCGGTCATCGGGGGCAACCCCCGACAGCGACAGCAAATGCCCGCTGCGCCCGTCGGGCCAGTCCGCCGCCACCAGCGCCATTGATGTGACGTGCCCTTGCAGGCTGGCCAGACGTTCAGCCAGCGGTTCGGCCAGCGTCGCGATCATCAGCGGCAAGGGCGGGGACAGCCGCGCGGGGGCCGGGCTGGCGGCGCGGTCCGGCAATGCCGAGGACAGCCCCTCGACCAGCCAGTGCAGCATATCGGGCGTCAGCAAAATCTGCGATGCGCGGTCGGGGTTGACCAGCACCCCCACCCCCTGCCCGGCCAGAATCGCCGCCAGCACCCGCCCCGGCATCGCGGCATAGGGGGACGGCCCGTCCAGAAACCCCGACAGCCCCTCGTCCAGATCGCAGGCCAGCACCACCGGCCCCGCAGGCAGCTGGAACTGGCGCATTTGTGCCTGATCCCCGGTCGGCTCGGCCTCCAGCGCGACGAACAGCTCGGTATCGGCCAGCTTTTGCAGGATGCGCGCGCGGGTCGCGTCATCGGCATCGTGAAAAGCGGTTTGGCAAAGCTGGTCAAGCGGGGTCATGTCAGCACCTCGTGGATACGCGCCCGCAGCGCCGGCAGCAGATCCTGCGCGAACCACGGGTTTTTCTTCAGCCATGCCGTATTGCGCCAAGACGGATGAGGCAAGGGAAACAGCGCCGGCGCATGGTCGCGCCAGCCCGCCACGGTGGCGGAGACCGGCCCCGGTCCCAGATGCCAGCGCTGCGCATGACCGCCCACCAGCAACACCAGTTGCGGGTCCAGTTGCGCCATCACCCGCGCCCGCCATGTCTGCGCACAGATGGACGGCGGCGGCAGGTCGGCGCCCTTGAAATCATAGCCCGGAAAGCAAAATGCCATCGGCACGATGGCAATCCGTGACTGGTCGTAAAACGCCGCCCGGTCCAGCCCCAGCCAGTCGCGCAGCCGGTCGCCCGAACGGTCGTTGAAGGGCAGCCCGGTCTGGTGCACCCGCATCCCCGGCGCCTGCCCGACAATCAGCACCCGCGCGCCGGGACGGAACCACGCCACCGGGCGCGGCGCGTGGCGGGTCGCGGTCTGCGCGAAACGCGCCGCACAGATGCGGCAGGCACGAATCTGTTCGGGCAAATCAGTCATCGCCGCGAAAATACGACAAAAAAGAAGTCAGGTAACGAAATATCAATGATTGCGCCCTATGCTGGACAGCGCGTCGGACCGGGCCTATTCTGCGCCGGACGCACAAAAGCTGTTTTTGGGCAGGGTGCTGATTTCATTGGCGTTGCGCCCCGCGGAAGGGATGATCTGATGCTGGCGTTCGAAAACGTCTCCAAGTCCTTCTGGACCGGAACCCAGCGCAAGGTGATTCTGGACCGCGCGTCGTTTCAGGTCGAACTGGGCAACTCGCTGGGGATTCTGGCGCCCAATGGCACCGGCAAAACCACGCTGATCAACATGATGTGCGGGCTGGAAAAACCCGATGAAGGGGTGATCCGGCGCAATTGCCGGGTGTCGTTTCCGCTGGGTTTCATGGGCGGGGTGGTTGGCAATCACTCGGCCAATGAAAACGCCCGTTTCATCGCCCGCGTCTATGGTCTGGACCCCGACTATGTCGAGGCGTTTTGCCGCTGGCTGACCGATATCGGTGAATATTTCGACCAGCCGGTGGGGCTGTACAGTTCGGGAATGCGGGCGCGGTTCACCTTTGCCCTGCTGCTGGCGCTGGAATTCGACCTGTATCTGATCGACGAGGGGATGCCCAACAGCACCGACCCCGAATTCAACCGCAAGGCCGGCGGCGTCCTGTTCGAGCGGCTGAAGAATGCCACCGTGATCGTCGTCTCGCACCAGGCCGCGACGCTGGAAAAATTCTGCCGCAAGGCCGCTGTGCTGCGCCACGGGCAGCTTTATCAATTCGAAACCCTCGACGAGGCCAAGCAGTTCTATGACTACACCGCCTAAGGCCACGCGCTTTCACGCCCGCCGGGACGAAGCGGCTTTGACGCAGGCCCGCAAGGCCGCCGAACAGGCCGACACGGCACCTGCCACCGCTGCGCCTGCCGATGGCGGGGCTGCCAATGCGCCCGCGCCATCGGACGCGACCGCATCCACCCCGGCGCCCCGTCAGGGGCAGGCGCGGGTGTTTCTGCGTCGCTCGCTGAACCGGCCACAGGACGCGACCACCCCGCCCCCCGCCAGCGACCCGCAGGCCGAGGCTGCGCGCCTGATGGCCACACCCGCGACCACCGATGACGGCTTTGGCGATATGCGTTTTCCCGGTGCCGGGGACGGTCCTGAAAAGCAAACCGCTGCGGCCGGGGATGCGGGGGGCAGTGGTGCCGAACCCGATGATCCGCTGAACGCCGAAATTGAAAAGGTCCGGGCCGAGAACCATTCCCAGCGGAAATTGCGGCTGGCGCGGCGGATCGCGGCGCTGCATCAGATCGACGCGGCCAGCGACGAAGAGGCCGTGGTGCGCCTGCGTCAGCGCGGCATCGACCCGTTCCACCGCGGCGTTCTGGGCAAGGTGCTGTCAAAGGCGGGCGATCAGTCACAGCGCGCGCCGGGCCAGAATGTGCCCGCCACGGTCACGCCGCCCCAGCCCCCGGCCCGCAGGCCCGCCGCGCCGCCCCCCGCCCCCCCCTCGGGCGAGCCGCTGACCGACCAGCGCCGCGCGGCAGAGCTGATCCGCATCCAGCGCGATATTGCCCGCCGCCGTCAGCGCCGGGCGATGATGATGTTCACCCGGCTGGCCTTTTTCGTGTTCCTGCCGACCATCATCGCCGGCTGGTATTATTTCACCCAGGCCACGCCGCTGTATGGCACCGAATCGCAGTTTCAGATCCAGACCGCCGATGGGGCCGGGTCCAGCAAACTTGGCGGGCTGATGGGCGGCTTGCAGACCAATACCGATGCCGTTTCGGTGCAAAGCTATCTGACCTCGCGCGATGCGATGGCGCGGCTGGACCGAGATCTGGGCTTCCGGCAGGCCTATCAGGACCCTGCCATCGACCCGCTGCAACGTCTGGCGCCCGATGCCACGAACGAGGAAACCTATAAAACCTATGAAAAATCGGTGAAAATCGGTTACGACCCTACCGAAGGTGTCCTCAACATGGAGGTGATCGCCCCCGATCCCGCCTTGTCGAAACAGTTTTCGCTGGCGCTGATCCGCTATGCCGAGGAACAGGTTGACCATCTGACTGCGCGCCTGCGCGAGGATCAGATGAAAGGCGCACGCGAGAATTATCAGGATGCCGAACAGAAGGTTCTGGATGCACAGGCGCGGGTGCAGGGCATTCAGGAAAAGCTGGGGATCGTTGATGCGGCGGCCGAAGGCGGGCTGATCATGTCGCAGGTCAGCCAGCTTCAGGGCGAACTGACCAAGAAACGGCTTGAACTGGCCCAGCTCGAGGCCAATGCCCGCCCCAATGCCAGCCGTGTGGCCGGTGTGCGTGGCGATATCGCCCGGATCGAGGATATGCTGTCCAGCCTGCGCACCCAACTGACCGAGGCCACCGATGGCCGAGATTCCATCGCCGCCATGCAGGGCGAATTGCGCATTGCCGAAAGCGATCTGCAAACCCGTCAGGGCCTGCTGGCCGGCGCGGCGGAACAGATGGAAATGGCCCGGATCGAGGCCAATAAGCAGGTGCGCTATCTGTCGGTCTCGGTCGCGCCGGTGCCGCCGGACGAACCCACCTATCCGCGGGCTTTCGAAAACACGCTGGTGGCATTCCTGATCTTTTCGGGTATCTATCTGATGCTGTCCCTGACGGCCTCTATCCTTCGTGAACAGGTATCCGCATGACCCGACCCATCCATGTTCCGGCCCGTGACGTCACCTTTGGCAATGACCTGCCGCTGGTGCTGATCGCAGGTCCCTGCCAGCTTGAAGGGCTGGACCACGCCCTGTCCATCGCCGCCCCGCTGGCCGAGGCCTGCCGCAAATCCGGCGCCGGTTTCGTGTTCAAGGCCAGCTATGACAAGGCCAACCGGACCTCTCTGTCGGGGCGCCGGGGCGTTGGCCTGGATGAGGGGTTGCGGATGCTGGAAACCGTGCGCGACCGCATCGGCTGTCCGGTCCTGACCGATATTCATGACGCCGAACAGGCGCGCGCGGCGGGCAACGTGGTCGATATCATCCAGATCCCCGCTTTCCTGTGCCGTCAGACCGATTTGTTGCTGGCTGCGGGTCAGACCGGCGCCGTGGTGAATATCAAGAAGGGTCAGTTTCTGGCGCCCTGGGACATGCCCAATGTTGCCCAGAAGGTCGCCAGCACCGGCAATGACAAGATCATGCTGACCGAACGCGGCGTGTCTTTCGGCTATAACACGCTGGTGGCCGATATGCGCAGCCTGCCGATCATGGCACGCAGCGGCTATCCGGTGGTGATGGACGCGACGCATTCCGTTCAGCAGCCGGGCGGTCAGGGCGGATCAAGCGGCGGACAGCGCGAATTCGCCCCGGTCATGGCCCGCGCCGCCGTATCGCTTGGCGTCGCTTCCGTTTTCATCGAAACCCACCCCGACCCTGACAACGCCCCCTCGGACGGACCGAACATGATCCGCCTTGACCAGATGGACCGGCTGATCGACAGCCTGATGCGCTTTGACCGGCTGGCCAAGGCCGATCCGGTGATGGGTGAAATTGAGTAAGATTGGGGCCGCCCCACAAGGGCCGCCCCATATGAAATAAAGGGAGGACATATGTCTGATCATACCGGCAGCACGCTGAACATCTTTTTCATGGCCGAACCGGGTCCACTGGAACCGCAGGCACATTTGCTGGTCAGCGCGCTGAAGGTGAATTGTCAGGACGGTTTCCGGCTGCAAGCCTTTTGCAGACAGGAAAAGATCGACGGGCTTCATCCCGAAACCCTGTCCTTTTTTGAGGCAAATAATGTTGCGCTGACCCCGCTTGAGAACCAGTTCAGCGACAACTACCCGGCGGGGAACAAGTTATTTGCGTCCAGCAAGGTGTCAGGGGCGGACTGGCACCTGTTTCTGGACACTGACACATTGCTGTTAAAGCCGGGGGCGTTCCTGTCTGATATTGCGCCAAACCATGTTGGCATGTGTCTGGACACGGTCAATGGCTGGTCCGATGATGAGGGTCAGTGGGACCTGCTGTTTGCTAAATATCCGAATGCCCGACCGGTCGAGAAGGTCACACTTGGTCGGGGGGCGCAATCCTATCCTGTCTATAATGCCGGGTTTGTCCTGTTCCCGGATGCCCCGCGCCATTTTGGCCAGATCTGGCTGGAAACCGCGCTGGAAAAGGACCAGCAGCCTGGCTTGGCCCGCAAACGGCCATGGCTGGACACGTGTTCGCTGCTGCCGGCGCTGGCGGACCCGGATGCCCCGCCGTTGCAGGTGCTGGACAGCAGATGGAACCAGACGACGGAACTGGCCGATGCTGAAACCATGCTGGTGCATTATCACGGCCTGCGCCAATTGATCAGCTTCGGCTGGGAACAGGTCACGGACCAAATTCTGGCGGCTTCTGACAGCCCGTTTGACAACCTGCGCGATCTGGTCAGCACCTATCGCAATTGGGGGGTCGAGGGTGATCTGTTCCGCCGCGCCATGCGTCACGGGATGCGGGGCTGATCACGCCACTTGGCCCCGGATCGCCCGCGCCGCGGCATGACCGGATGCCCAGGCCCATTGGAAATTATACCCCCCCAGCCAGCCGGTCACGTCCACGGCCTCGCCAATGACATAAAGCCCCGGCTGGCGGCGGCTTTCCATGGTGCGAGCGTGCAGATCGCGGGTATCAAGCCCGCCAACCGTGACCTCGGCGGTGCGATAGCCCTCGCTGCCCACGGGCTTGACGGTCCAGCGGTTCACCCGCCCGGCCAGCCGGTCCAACAGCTTGTGCGGCTGGTCCGCCAGTCGCGCACCGGTCAGCCCCTGTTCGGCCAGAATCGCCTCAGCCAGACGGGTCGGCAGCCAGCCCGACAGCACGCTGCCCATCCCCACTTTGCCGCCCTGTGCCTTGCGCGCCTTCAGTTGCGCCGCAATATCGGTTCCGGGGCACAGATCCAGAATCACCTGATCGCCGGGCTGCCAAAAGCTGGACAATTGCAGGATGACCGGCCCGGAAAGGCCGCGATGGGTAAACAGCAAATCATCGCTGAAGACTTGCTTTCCGACCCGGCCAGACACCGGCAGCGCAACCCCGGACAGCGGGCGGATACGGTCCAGCTCCTGCGCCGCAAAGGTCAGCGGGACAAGGCCGGGGCGCGGCTCGACCAGACGCATCCCGAATTGCGCCCCGATCTGATAGGCCAGCCCCGTCGCGCCCATTTTGGGGATCGACCGCCCACCCGTCGCCAGCACCAGCCGGGGCGCCGTGACCACCCCGTCGCTGAGGGTCACGCGAAAACCGCCCGTCACAGCCGCCACCGATTCGATGCCAGTGTTCAGCCGCAGACTGGCGCCTTGCGCCCGCGTCACCAGCATCTCGACGATCTGGCGGGCCGAGCCGTCGCAGAACAGCTGTCCCTGCGCCTTTTCATGCCAGGCAATCCCGGCCCGGTCGACCAGCGCCACAAAGTCGCGCGGCGTGAAGCCTGCCAGCGCCGAGGCGCAAAACCGCGGATTCTGTGAAAGAAACCGGTCTCGGGCCGTCGCAAGATTGGTAAAGTTGCACCGCCCCCCGCCCGAGATGCGGATCTTTTCCCCCGGCGCGCGGGCATGATCGACGATCAGCACCCGCATTCCCTGTGACAGGACCGAACCGGCGCAGAAAAGTCCTGCCGCCCCCGCCCCCAGAATGACCAGATCATAATGTTCCATGGGCCCGCCTACCCCGCCGGAAAAATTTGGACAAGTTTCCTTTTTTTCCTCTTGCACCCCCGGCGCAGCAGGGCTAGTAACGCCCGCACCGTTGGGGCGTAGCCAAGTGGTAAGGCAACGGTTTTTGGTACCGTGTACCGTAGGTTCGAATCCTACCGCCCCAGCCATCTTTCTGAAAACGCATCATTCTTTGGCACAGCACTGCTGAAATCGGCGGGCTGGTCACGCCTGCGGCCCATTAGCACTTGCCTTTCAGCGCGACGGGCGCGACCCTGCGCCACCCGCAACCACCCCGCCGAACCGCCATGCCCATCGCCCCCGCCCCGCAGCCACGCCGCATCGTCATGGTGGCCCACAGCCGCAAACTGGGCGGGATCGAACGCCATGTGCTGGCCCTGTCGGCCGCGCTGCACGAGGCTGGCCACAGCATCGCCTTTGCCGGGCCGTGTGCGGGATGGCTGGGGCAGGCCATGGTCAGCGCCGGGCATGATGCCATCGACCTGCCGATGCGGGGGATGTATGACGCGCTGTCCGCGTGGCGGCTGCGGCGCTTTGCCCGGCGCTGGCGGGCGGATCTGTTGCATGGCCATGCCCAACGCGGCACCCGCTATGCGCAATGGGCGGCGACGGCATCCTGCCCGGCCATCGGCACCGCCCATGCGACCAATGCCAGCAAATGGTTTGCCCGCGACACCCCGATCATCGCCGTGTCTGCCGCTGTGCGCGACTTTCTGGCCGCGCAGGACGGGGCGCCGCAGCGGCTGGATCTGGTCTATCCCGGCGTCGCGGATCTGGGGCTGGCACCGCCCCCTGACCCGGCCCCCATATCTGCGTCGCGACCGCTGATGCTGGGGATGCTGGCGCGGCTTCAGCCGGTCAAGGGCCACGATATCGCGCTGGCGGCGCTGGCGCTGTTACCGCCTGACCTGCCCGTGCGACTGGCCTTTATCGGGCCGGATGACACCGAATGGGCACAGCAAATGAAGGCGCGTGTCGCGCAGGACGGGCTGTCCGACAGGGTGGCGTTCTGGGGCGCGCGATCCGATATTCAGGCGGTCTTTGCGCAGATGGACATCATGCTGGCCCCCTCGCGCCGCGAGGCGTTATGCCTGTCGCTGATCGAGGCCGGCGCCGCCGGTCGCCCCGGCATTGGCGCCGATATTGGCGGCATCCCCGAGGTCATTACCCACGGCCAGTCCGGCCTGCTGGTCCCGCCCGAAAACCCCGCGGCCCTGGCCGATGCCATCATCCGGCTGGCCAGCGACCCCGGCCTGCGGCACCGCATGGGCCAGGCCGCCCGCGCGGTATTCGAGGCCCGCTTTACCCGCAGCGCCATGGTTCGCGGCACCGAAGCCTGTTATGACCGCGCCATCGCCGCAGCAAAGGGTCTGGGATGAGCGGGATCTCGATTCTCATGTATCATCAGGTGGGCCGGTTCGGTCGCGTCCGAACCCACCGCGCGTCCTATTGCGATGTGGGGCGCTTTCGGGCGCAGATGCGGGCGCTGAAAAGGTTGGGCATCCCGGTGATCGGCATGTCGCAAGCCGCCCGCGCCCTGCGGGGTCAGGTGCCCATGCCCGACCGCGCCGTGGTGCTGACCTTTGACGATGGCTGCCGGAATTTCCGCGAATACGCGCTGCCGATCCTGCAGGAATACGGCTATCCCGCAACGGTTTACGCAATCGCGGGGATGGTCGGCGGTCAGGCCGACTGGCTGGCCGAATCGGGCCACCCCACCCCGCCGCTGATGACCTGGCGCGAGCTGCGCGACATTCACCGTCAGGGGGGCGAGATCGGCAGCCACAGCCTGAACCACATCCGCCTTGCCGACCGGGATGCCGCCACCCAGTTGCGCGAAATGACCGACAGCAAGGCCTGCCTGCAAGACCAGTTAGGGGCGAAGGTCGCGCATGTCTGCTATCCCTATGGCGCGCATAATCAGGACACGCTGCACGCGGCGGCACAGGCGGGCTATGACACCGGCGTCACCTGCCAGCGCGGCGCCGCCACCCCGTCCTTCGACCCGCTGGCCCTGCCGCGCAAGGCGGTGTCCTATGGCGACAATACCCTTGGGTTCCTGTGGAAACTGTATCTGAAGGACCGCACCAAACGCCCGGCCCTGATGCGGCCTGACTGGCCGGCGCAGAACGGCTGAATCGAGAAAATTGGCGCACCCGAGAGGATTCGAACCTCTGGCCTCTGCCTTCGGAGGGCAGCGCTCTATCCAGCTGAGCTACGGGTGCCTGCGCGCCTTTTACGCATCCCGCGCGGCGGGTGCAATGGGGTCAGGCGAAAAGCTCTCGACAAAACGACAGGGCGTCGATCAGGGCGTCGACCTCGGCGCGGGTATTATACATGGCAAAGCTGGCGCGGGCGGTGGCGGTGGTGCCCAGAAAATCCATCAGCGGCATGGCGCAATGGCTGCCGGCGCGCACGGCGATGCCGCGTTTGTCCAAAATCGTGGCAATGTCATGGGCATGGGCGCCCTGCATCGTCATCGAAAAGATTGCGCCTTTATCCGCCGCATCCCCCTGAATATTCAGCCAGTTCAGGCTGCGCAGGCGGTCGCGGGCGTAATCGCGCAGGTCGCGTTCATGCGCGGCGATGCGGTCCATGCCGATACCCATCAGATAGTCCAGCGCCACGCCAAGGCCGATCTGGTTGACGATGCCGGGGGTGCCGGCCTCGAACCGCAGGGGCGGATCGGCGTAATCGACGCTGTCACGCGTCACCGTGCGGATCATGTCGCCGCCGCCCATGAAGGGGCGCATTTCGGCCTGACGCTGGCGGGCGATCCAGATCGCACCCGACCCCGAAGGCCCATACAGCTTGTGCCCGGTAATGGCATAGAAATCACAGCCAAGCGCCGCCAGATCGACCGGCATATGCACGGCGGCCTGACTGCCATCGACCAGCACCGGCACGTCTGTTGCGCGACAAATCGCGGCGATATCGACCACGGTGCCTGTGACATTGGACATATGGGTGACGGCGATCAGCCGGGTTTTCGGCCCCACCGCCGCCAGCAGTTTTTCGGGGGGCAGGCTGCCATCCGGCTCTGGCTCGACCCATTTCAACACCACGCCCTGACGTTCGCGCAGGAAATGCCACGGCACGATATTGGCGTGATGTTCCAGCACCGACAGCACAACCTCATCGCCCGGCTGAAGCCGCGGCGCGGCCCAGCCATAGCTGACAAGGTTAATCCCCTCGGTCGCGCCCGAGGTCATGATGACCTCGTCGTGATGCGGGGCGTTCAGAAAGCGGGCGATGATGGCGCGCACGCCCTCATATTTCTCGGTCGCCAGATTGGACAGGTAATGCAGGCCGCGATGGACATTGCTGTATTCGTCCTCATAGGCGCGGGTCATGGCGTCGATCACCACGCGCGGCTTTTGCGCGCTGGCCCCGTTATCAAGGTAAACCAGCGGCTTGCCGTTCACCTGACGCGACAGGATGGGAAAATCGGCGCGGATCTGTTCGACGTCATACATCAGGGGGCCTCGGGCATGGGCGGGGTGATGCCCAGCAGGGTCAGCAGGATCGACAGCGCCAGCGCCGCCACGAAAAACGTCGCCAGCGCGCCCATGGCGGTCAGGGCCAGACTGGCAAAGCCATGCAGGGCGCGGGCAAAGGCCACGAACAGATAGATCGAGACCAGCAGCGCCACCACCCCGAACAGGCTGGCCACGGCGGGAAAAAACACCATCATCACGGTTTGCAGCGCCTGCGCGGCGGCCATCAGCAGCTCGACCCAGGCGACGATCAGCAGCGCATCGGCAAAGCCGCCGCGCCCGCCAAAGGCCCGCCCCGCCGCCGCCATCAGCCAGGCAATAATGGTCAGCCCGGCAAATTGCATCGCCGCCATTTTCAGCGGCTGACCGGCCAGCGCCGCCAGCGGGTTATTGACCGGAATCGGGAACAGCGCCAGCGACAGCCGCGCCAGCAGGGTCGAGGACACGACCGCCAGCGCCAGCACCATCCAGCGCACCTGCACCGGCAGGTCCAGCGATTGCAACCCGCGCAGCGCCGCATCGGGCTGGCGCAGCGTCAGGATGGCAAGTGATTTCAGGTCATTCAGGGTCATGGCGGCCTCGGGACAATGCGGACAGGCCCGCCATCCATATCACCACAAAGCCGATGCCCGCCAGCGCCTGAACCAGCGACGTTGCCGCACCCGGACCGGCCAGCCCCGCCGACAGCCCGGCAAGCAGCATCACCGGCGACACCGCCAGCAGCGCCCAGAACAGCGCCAGCCTTGCGTGGCGCGGGTCGATGGGCCGGCCGATCAGCCGCATGACCCCGCCCGACAGCGCCGCCAGCGCATAGGCCAGCAGCGGCATAATGAACATCACCGCCAGCCCCGCCCCGCCAAGCCGCGCGGCCAGCGGGATGGACGGGTCCAGATGCGCGGCGCGGGCATGAACCGGCCATTGCGCGACGAAAAACACCGCCAGCGCCGCCATCAGCACCACGACCAGCGCGCGTTCCGGCATGTCGCGCAGCCCCCGCACCACCTGCGCGGGGCGCAGCCAACTGGCCAGCAGGCGCGGCACAATTCCGGCGGGCGGGGTGGCCATGGCGTTAATCCTGCGCCCGCGCGGTCAGCCAGTCGTCCAGCCGGGCAAAGATCGCGGCGCGCAGGCCCTCGTCCTCAATCTCGTCCAGCGTATCGGCAAGGAAGGACAGCACCAGCAGCACGATCGCCCGCGATTTCGGCACCCCGCGCGAGCGCAGATAGAACAGCGCCGTTTCATCCAGCGCCCCCGTGGTCGAGCCATGGCTGCACTGCACGTCGTCGGCGTAAATCTCCAGCTCAGGCTTGGCAAGAAACTGGCTGCCCTCGTCCAGCAGCAGGGCCTGGCTGATCTGATAGCCATCGGTTTTCTGCGCGCCGGGCTTGACCAGAATCTTGCCCTGAAACACCCCCTGCGCACCGTTTTTCAGCACTTTCTTGAACACCTGACGGCTTTCACAGCGTTCCGCCGCATGGGTCACGAAAACGGTGTCGTCGTGGTGGAAATCGCCGTCATCGCCATCCCCCAGCACCGCGCCGGCCACATGGGCCACGGCGTCGTCACCGCTAATGTCGATCACCGATTCATTGCGGATCATCCGGCCATTGACCGACAGCGCAAAGGATTTGAACAGCGCATTCGCGGCGACACGGGCAAAGATATGGCTGACGGACAGGCGGTCGTTTTCGGCCCGCATCGCGGTCAGATGGTGCAGTTTGGCGCCCTCTGCCACGTCCACCTCAAGCATCGCGTTCCAGCGCGCCCCGGCGGCGCCGGTTTCAAGGATCGTGGCCTCGGCCCCCGGTTCCAGCCGGACGACATGGTGCCAGACCACATCCGCCGCTGCGTCGCCGCGCTGTTGAATGATGTGGATCGGGCGTGACGGCGTGCCGGTGACGCGGATCAGCGCGCCATCGGCGGCGGCGGCGGTGTTCAGCGCCGCAAAGGGGCGCGCGACCGGCGACTGGCCGGCGGCCTCGAGCGTGCCGTAAAGGCCGGCGGCCCAGTGATCGCCTGCTTCGGCCTCGGCCAGCGTGGTGATCTGAACCCCCTCCAGCGTCAGGTCATCAGAGGCCGCAGCGTCAAAGCGCCCATCCACGAAAACCAGCCGCAGCCGGTCCAGATCGGCAAACAGCGTGGCGGCGCTGCCCTGATCCGCGACAGGCGCGGGCTGGGGCGCGTTCAGCAGCGCGGGCTTGGTATACAGCCAATATTCGTCGCGCGCATGGGGCAGACCCATCGCGTGCAGGCGGTCACGGGCGGCGGCGCGGGCGGCCTTGGTAAACCCGCCCTCGGGCAGATGCAGCGCCGGCAGGCGGTCGGCCAGCGCCTTGGCGCGACCTT
Source organism: Paracoccus jiaweipingae (assembly GCF_044335505.1). NCBI lineage: Bacteria > Pseudomonadati > Pseudomonadota > Alphaproteobacteria > Rhodobacterales > Paracoccaceae > Paracoccus > Paracoccus jiaweipingae. The sequence continues at coordinate 46,152 of NZ_JBISBS010000002.1, forward strand.
CCGCGCGCGGGTCGCTTGTGCGGGTGGCGCCGTCCATTACCGGACCTCCGCCAGAATATCGGCGTAACCGTTCTTTTCGACCTCCAGCGCCAGATCGGGACCGCCGCTTTTCACGATGCGGCCATCATACATGATGTGGACGACATCGGGTTTGATATGGTCCAGCAGGCGCTGATAATGGGTGATGACCAGAAACGCGCGGTCAGGGCTGCGCAGGGCGTTGACGCCGTCCGAGACCAGACGCATCGCATCCACGTCCAGACCGGAATCGGTCTCGTCCAGAATGCACATCTTGGGTTCCAGCATCGCCATTTGCAGGATCTCGTTGCGCTTTTTCTCGCCGCCCGAGAAGCCGACATTGACCGGGCGTTTCAGCATCTCGGCGTCGATTTGCAGGTCTTTGGCCTTGGCACGCACCAGTTTCAGGAAATCGCCCGCCGACAATTCATCCTGCCCGCGCGCCTTGCGCTGCGCATTCACGGCGGTGCGCAGGAAGGTCATATTGCCCACGCCGGGAATTTCGACCGGATATTGGAAGGCAAGGAACAGACCGGCGCTGGCGCGGTCCTCTGGCTCCATCTCCAGCAAGTCCTGACCGTCCAGCGTCGCGCTGCCTTCGGTCACCTCATAGCCGTCGCGGCCCGACAGAACGTAAGAGGTCGTCGACTTGCCCGAGCCATTCGGCCCCATGATCGCGTGCACCTCGCCCGCGGGGACGGTCAGGTTCACCCCTTTGAGGATCTGCTTGTCCTCTTCCCCAAGTTTGACGTGCAAATTTTTGATTTCCAGCATCTCTAACCCTTAGTCTTTCCCCGAGCCGTAACCCGCAAGCCGGTTTCGCTTTAACTTTGTGCGCCGCTCGGCCCAAGCAAAGTAAATGAACATCAAAATCCCATAAATGGCACCGGCGACCCCACCATTCACCCATGATATGTCGCGGCCATCATAGTGCATCCACAGCGTCCAGATGACGCTGAACCCAATCGCACAGAGCACCGCCATGATTGCAGCGACCCTCACCCCACCGACCCTTCAAGGCTGATCGCCACCAGCGACTGTGCCTCCATCGCGAATTCCATCGGCAGGGCTTGCAGCACCTCTTTGGCGAAACCGTTTACGATCAGGGCGATGGCCTCTTCCTCGCCCATGCCGCGGGCGCGACAGTAAAACAGCTGGTCATCATCGACCTTGCTGGTCGTGGCCTCGTGTTCGACGCGGGAACTGGTGTTCTTGACCTCGATATAGGGCACGGTATGGGCGCCGCATTTATCCCCGATCAGCAGGCTGTCGCATTGGGTATAGTTGCGGCTGTTCACCGCCCTGGGGTGCATCGACACCAGCCCGCGATAGGTATTCTGCGCCTTGCCCGCGCTGATACCCTTGGACACGATGCGCGACCGGGTGTTCTGACCCAGATGCACCATCTTGGTGCCGGTATCGGCCTGTTGCGCGTTATTGGCAATGGCGATGGAATAGAATTCGCCGCTGCTGTCATCGCCGCGCAGGATGCAGGACGGGTATTTCCAGGTGATCGCGGACCCGGTTTCCACCTGCGTCCACATTACCTTGGCGCGGTCCTCGCGGCAGTCGGCGCGCTTGGTGACAAAGTTATAGATGCCGCCCTTGCCCTCTTCATCGCCGGGGAACCAGTTCTGGACGGTGGAATATTTCACCTCTGCATCTTCCAGAATCACGATCTCGACCACGGCGGCGTGCAGCTGTGCGGTGTCGCGCTTGGGCGCGGTGCAGCCCTCAAGATAGGACACATAGCTGCCCTTGTCGGCAATGATCAGCGTGCGCTCGAACTGGCCGGTATTTTCGGCATTGATGCGGAAATAGGTCGACAATTCCATCGGGCAGCGCGTGTTCGGCGGGATATAGACGAAAGACCCGTCACTGAACACGGCGCTGTTCAGCGTCGCGAAAAAATTGTCCGATTGCGGCACCACGCTGCCAAGATATTTCTGCACCAGTTCGGGATGCTCGCGGATGGCCTCGCTGATGGAACAGAAAATGACCCCGGCTTTGGCTAGCTCGTCCTTGAAGGTGGTGCCGACGCTGACACTGTCAAACACCGCGTCCACGGCCACTTTGCGGGCCTCGGCAGGGGCGTCGCCCGCCCCCTCGACCCCGGCCAGGATCATCTGTTCCTTCAGCGGAATCCCCAGCTTTTCATAGGTCGCCAACAGCTTTGGGTCGACCTCGTCCAGCGATTTGGGCTTGGTTTCCATCGACTTGGGCCGGGCGTAGTAATACTGGTCCTGATAGTCGATTTCAGGGTAATTCAGCATCGCCCATTTGGGTTCGGTCATGGTCTGCCAGCGGCGGAACGCGGCCAGTCGCCAGTCCAGCATCCATTCGGGTTCGTTATTCTTCTGACTGATCAGCCGGACGATATCTTCGTTAATGCCCTTGGGGGCATAGTCCATCTCGATCTCGGTATCCCAGCCATATTTATAGCTGCCCATGTTCTGCACGGTTTCGACCGTCTCGCGGTCGACACCTTCGCGCACCTGCGTCTCGTGCATCTGGGTCTGATGTTCAGCCATCGTCTTCCTTCCCGAAGGGCCGCAGCCCCAGCATCATCCGTTCCGTTCGCGCCAGCGCGCCCATGCCGCCAGCCAGACATCCGCAAAACGCATGGCATCCCGCTGATCCACCCCCGGACCGAACGAGACGCGAATTGCATCGCCCGCATTTTCCGCCGCGATTCCCATGGCCTGCAACACGCCGCTGGCGCGCAGCTTGCCCGACGAACAGGCCGAGCCCGCCGAAACGGCAAAACCGGCCAGATCCATCTGCATCACCTGTGTTTCGCCCCGCCATCCCGGTGTCAGGATGGACAGGGTGTTGGGCAAGCGTCGGGATTCGCACCCCGGAAACGTAACATTTTCCGTCGCGCTTTCCAGATGCGCCTGCAACGAATCACGGATTTCTGACGTTTTTTCCCAGATTCCTTGATCCAGATCATTTTGCGCCGCTTTTGCCGCCGCTGCGAAACCCATGATGCCGGTCAGGTTCTCGGTCCCGGCGCGGCGCCCCTGTTCCTGACCGCCACCCCGGATCTGCGCGGCAATATCGGTGCCGCGCCGCAGCACCAGCGCGCCGACCCCCTTGGGACCACCCAGCTTGTGGGCGCTGACGATCCCCGCCGTGACCCCCAGCCAGTTAAAGGCCATCGGGATTTTTCCGAAAGCCTGCGTCAGATCGCTGACGGCCAGCCCCTCGGGCAGGGTCTGGATGACGCCGGTTTCGCTGTTGGCCAGTTGCAGGGTGCTGGCCGCCGGGTCGCTGACGCTGACCAGACCGCCCGCATCCACCGGCAGGCTGTCGCCACACCACGCCCGCACGGCATCATGTTCGACCGCCGCCCCATGCAGCCCGCGCCCGGCCATGGCCAGCGCCGCGGCCTCGGTCGCGCCCGAGGTAAAGACCACATCCGCACCCTCGGCCCCCAGCGCGGCGGCCACCTCCTCGCGGGCGCGCTCAAGCGCCGTTTTCGCGGCCCGGCCCTCGGCATGGACGCTGGAGGGGTTGCCGGTGATCTCCATCGCCGCGATCATCGCCGCGCGGGCCTCGGGGCGCAGCGGCGTGGTGGCGTTCCAGTCCAGATAGGTCCGGCTCATTCCGCATCCCCGTTCAGCGCGCTGGCAATGCGTTCGGCCAGATGGCGGGCGACCTCGGGCTTGGACATGCGCGGCCAGTCCTCGACCCCGTCGACCGTGATCAGCGACACGGCATTTTCGCTGCCGCCCATAATGCCGGTGCCGGGGCTGACATCATTGGCCACGATCCAGTCACAGCCCTTGCGGCGGCGCTTGACCAGCGCGTTGGCGATCACGTCGTCGGTTTCGGCGGCGAACCCCACCACCAGATCGGGGCGATCCGGCCCCGGCTGACTGACCCAGGCCAGAATGTCGGGGTTTTCGGCCATTTCCAGCGCTGGCGGGCGGCCCGAGCCATCCTTTTTCATCTTGCTGCCACTGGCGTTCAGCACCCGCCAATCGGCAACCGCCGCCGCCATCACCGCCGCATCGGCGGGCAAGGCGGCCTGCACCGCGTCGCGCATCTGGCGGGCGGTTTCGACGCGGATCACCTGCACCCCGTCGGGGGGCGCAACCTCGGCCGGGCCAGTGACAAAGCTGACCCGCGCGCCCAGATCGCGCAGCGCCGCCGCGATCGCCGTGCCCTGCGCCCCGCTGGACCGGTTGGCGATATAGCGCACCGGATCAATCGGCTCGTGCGTCGGACCCGAGGTCACCACCACATGCCGCCCCGCCAGCGGGCGGTGCCGGGGCAGCGACACCACCGATTCCGGCGGCAATCGCAGCGGGCGCGCGGCCTGCAATTGCGCGCGGATGGCGGCGACAATGGCGTCAGGCTCGGCCATGCGGCCCGGCCCGTATTCGCCACAGGCCATGTCGCCCTCGTCAGGGCCGACAAAGGCAATGCCGTCATCGGCCAGCGTGTCACGGTTGCGGCGCGTGGCCGGGTGGTCCCACATGCGCAGATTCATCGCGGGCGCGATCAGCACCGGCTTGTCCGTCGCCATCAGCAGGGTCGAGGCCAGATCATCCGCCGCCCCAGCCGCCATTTTCGCCATCAGATCCGCAGTCGCCGGCGCCACCACCACCAGATCGGCCACCCGCGACAGCTGGATATGCCCCATCTCGGATTCTCGGGTCAGGTCGAACAGCGCCTGATGACATGGCTCGCCCGCCAGCGCGGACAGGGTCAGCGGGGTGACGAATTGCGCCCCGGCAGTGGTCAGCACCGGGGTGACCGACACGCCCTCGCGCTGCAATGCGCGGATCAGTTCCGGGGTCTTGAACGCGGCAATGCCGCCGCCCACGATCAGCAAAATACGGCTGCCCTGCATGGTCCCCTCCGTGATGGTTTCGCCCCCTCAGATAGGCGCTTCGGCGCGGCGGGGCAAGAAATCGCCGCCGGGCGCGACCATGTTAACCATTTCCTAACCATTTGCGCCTATGTCGGGGCAAGGGCAGCCGCGAATGGGGAAGCTATGGTCGCGATCGCGCATACGGTCGCCTTTGTCGGGGTCGAGGCCCGGCTGGTCGAGGTTCAGGCATCGCTAAGCGCCGGTTTGCCGGGTTTTGCGATTGTCGGCCTGCCTGACAAGGCGGTATCCGAGGCGCGCGAACGTGTGCGCGCCGCGTTTCAGGCCATGTCCGTGGCCCTGCCCGCGCGCAAGATCACCGTCAACCTGTCACCCGCAGACCTGCCAAAAGAGGGGTCGCATTTCGACCTGCCGATTGCTTTGGCGGTGCTGGCGGCGCTGGATATTCTGCCCCCTGACCAGATCGACCGCGTGGTGTCGCTGGGGGAATTGTCGCTGGACGGGCGGCTGGTGGCGGTCAATGGCGCCCTGCCCGCCGCACTTGCCGCGTCCGAGGACGGGCGCGCCCTGATCTGCCCCGCCGCCTGCGGGGCCGAGGCCGCGTGGATCGACGCGGTCCCGGTTTTTGCCTCCGCCACCCTGCGCGATGCGGTCCATCACCTGACCGGCACCGCCCCCCTGACCCGCGCCCGCCCCGGCGAGGTGCAGATGCCGCCGCGCCACACCGATATGCGCGACATCAAGGGGCAGGAACGGGCCAAGCGGGCGCTGGAAATCGCCGCAGCCGGGCGCCATCACCTGCTGCTCAGCGGGCCACCCGGTGCGGGGAAATCCATGCTGGCCGCGCGCCTGCCCGGCCTGTTGCCGCCACTTGCCGCCGCCGAGGCTCTGGAAAGTTCGATGATCCAGTCGCTGGCCGGGCTGCTGGATGACGGCGGCATTTCGCGTCAGGCGCCCTTCCGGGAACCGCATCACACCGCCTCGATGGCAGCGATGGTGGGCGGCGGGCGCGGTGCCCGCCCCGGCGAGGTCAGCATGGCCCATAACGGCGTGCTGTTTCTGGACGAATTGCCGGAATTTTCGAAATCGGTGCTGGAAACCCTGCGCCAGCCCATCGAAACCGGCGAGGTCGTGGTCGCCCGCGCCAATGCCCATATGCGCTATCCCTGCCGGTTTTTGCTGGTGGCGGCGGCCAATCCCTGCCGCTGCGGCTATCTGACCGATGCCAACCGCGCCTGCGCCAAGGCCCCCACCTGCGGCGCCGATTATCTGGGCCGCCTGTCGGGGCCGTTGCTGGACCGCTTCGACCTGCGGATCGAGGTGCCCGCCGTGTCGATTGCCGACCTTGAACTGCCCGCGACCGGCGACGACAGCGCCACCATCGCCGCCCGCGTGGCCGCCGCGCGCGCATTGCAGGCAGACCGGTATCGCGGGCTGGCCGGGGTGCAGGTCAATGCCGATGCGTCGGGGGCGCTGCTGGAACAGGTCGCGGCCCCCGATGCGGCCGGTCGCGCCCTGATCGCCCGCGCTGCCGACCGGCTGGGGCTGACGGCGCGCGGCTATCACCGGATTTTACGCACCGCCCGCACCATCGCCGATCTGGACCACAGCCCCCGCGTCGAACGCGCCCATCTGGCCGAGGCCATCGGCTATCGCCTGCCATTTTTGCAAGGCGGCTGATCGGCACGCCGACGCACGGCCCCCCCCATCAGGCTGCCGCCGGACACGGGCGGATGTGTCATATGCTCAAAGGTCAGGCACGCCGCTTTTGGTCGTTCTGCCTGTGGGGCATATCCATGTATCCCCAGTAAGCATAGCCGCGCCGCATTTCAGGTGACGGCGCTGTTTTGGAAAAGCAGGAAGTCTGGGGAAGCTGGTAATCGCGGTCCAAAAGGTTCAAGACCATCCCGCAAGATTCGATCTCGCCTCAGAGCGGTTCCGCTGATGTTTCACCGTGCCTTGAAAGCACTACCCCCCGACCTGAAGAGCTAAAGCTATCGCGCGACTGATGCACCTGCCGCAGGTTCCACGGCACCGCAATCCGTACCAAGAGCCCCACCACAGCACACACAGCATTATCCGAAGCGGGTCGACATATCTATCCCAACACCGAAACGCGGCAAGCGCTACCAATACAGGCTTGCCGCGGGTAAATAACCGCCGATTTAAGGGCGCACAAATGAACTGCGTCCTTGAAAATTACCTTGCTACTGGCAGAGCCAGCCACGCAATGCGAACGCCGCCAAAGCCAAACGCGGGAGGCATAACCTTGCTCAGGGCGCCACCAGATACCTTGAACCCGGAAAGCGCCTCAGCGTCCGGCGTAATCGCGGGACCAGCGTTGTTCGACCGCCTCCCAGATCATTTGGGCGGCATTCACGCCGTCGAAACGCTCTAACTCCTGTATGCCGGTGGGCGAGGTAACGTTGATCTCGGTCAGCCAGTCGCCGATCACGTCAATCCCGGTGAACAAAAGCCCCTTTTCGCGCAGCACCGGGGCCAGCCGGGCGCAGATCTCGTGCTCGCGCGCGGTCAGGCCGACCTTCTCGGGGCGACCGCCGACATGCATGTTGGAACGCGCCTCGCCCGCAGCGGGCACACGATTGATCGCACCGGCCACAACACCGTCGACCAGAATGATACGCTTGTCGCCCTTGACCACCTCGGGCAGGAATTTTTGCGCAATCACCGGCTCGCGGTTCATCGCCGCAAAGGTTTCCATTAGCGAGGCAAGGTTGGCATCACCCTCTCGCAGCACAAACACACCCGCCCCGCCATTGCCGTAAAGCGGCTTGACCACAATATCGCCGTGACGCTGACGAAATGCGCGGATCGCATCCGTATCGCGGGCAATGATCGTCGGCGGCGTCAGGTCGGGAAAATCCAGAACCATCAGTTTTTCAGGGCAATTGCGCACCCAGAACGGATCGTTCACCACCAGCGTCGTGGCCTTGATCCGGTCCAGCAAATGGGTCGAGGTGATATAGCCCATGTCAAAAGGCGGGTCCTGCCGCAGACAGACCACATCGAAATCAGCCAGATCCACATCGCGCCAGTCACCGAAAGTCACATGATCGCCCTGATCGCGGCGCAGTGTCACTGAACGCCCGACTGCGCGGATCTGACCTTCGTCATAGCGCAGACGATCAACGGTATATTGAAACAGCGTATGACCCCGCGATTCGGCCTCCAGACCGATGCGAAACGTGCTGTCGGCACTGACCGAAACATCCTCGATCGGGTCCATTTGCAAGGCAATCTTCAGGCCCATCCGTTTCCCTTTCGCTGCGGCAAGACTGTGAAACTTGTCCCCCAAGCCATGACGGGGCGCAAGCCGGAATCAGTTCATCCCAAACGCGTTCTGCACCACCTCGATCCGGCCCAGATCATCGACCAGCGCCGCGTCAAAGCGCATCGGTGTCAGGGTGCCCGTTGTGAACCGTTCGCAATATTCCACCGCCGCCAGACAGATCCGGTCCATCTGCCGCCGGTTCAGCCGCCATGCGGCCAGATCGGTCGTCGCGGCTTTTTTGACCTCGACAAAGACAACCCCATCGCCCTGCCTGACGATCAGGTCAATCTCGCCGGCGCGGCCACGCCACCGGCGGGCCAGCACAGTTGCGCCGCCCTGGGCATAATGCGCGGCCACGTTATCCTCGGCCAGCAGGCCCGAGGTAAAGGCCATCGCGCCACGCGCCGCACGCCGGCCAGACCCGCCACGCAAAGCGCGCGAATGGGTCTGCTGAATATCCAATGCCATCATGTCTTACCTCCATCCAGTTCCAGCGCCCGGTTATAAACCGCGCGCCGCTTCAGCCCTGTCAGCGCCGCCACGGCATCAGCGGCATCGCGCACCGACATCACCCCAAGCCGCTGACGCAGTTCGGCATCAAGGTCATGCCCCTGCCCCACCTGCACCTGTGCCGGGGCCAGCAGCAGCACGACCTCGCCCTTGATGCCGGTATCGGGCAGGCGTGCGGCCACATCAGCAACGGTGCCGCGCATGACCTCCTCGAATCGCTTGGTCAGTTCGCGGCACATCACCATCTCACGTTCTGGGTCTGTTTCGCACAAAATATCTAATGTTTGCTTAACGCGCCTTGGACTTTCGAACAAAATCACCGTCGCTTCGGCGCTGGTCCATTTTTCCAGCCAGGTCTTGCGCGCTGATCTGGGGGCGGGTGGAAACCCGGCAAACAGGAATTTGTCGCTTGGCAGTCCCGACACGGTCAGCGCCGCCAGTGCCGCCGATGCGCCGGGCACGGCGATCACCCGCCCGCCCTCGGCCAGCACGTCGCGCCCCAGCCGATAGCCGGGATCGGCCACCAGCGGCGTCCCCGCATCCGAGGCATAGGCCACGCTGCCCCCCGCCGCCAGCGCCTGAAGGATGGCGGGCCGGGCCTGATCGGCATTATGGTCGTGATAGGCCAGAATGCGCCGCCCGCGCAGCGGAATGCCGTGAATGTCCAGCAGGTGCCGCATGCGCCGCGTATCCTCGGCGGCCAGCAGATCGGCGGCATTCAGCACATCCAGCGCCCGCAGCGTAATGTCGCGCGCCGCGCCGATCGGGGTGGCGACCATGTAAAGCCCCGGCTCAAGCCGGTCGGCGCGAATGCGCGCGGGGTGGTCTTGCGCGGGCCTGTCCTGCGCGGACTTGTCTTGCGCGGGCCGGGGCGCGGTCTGATCGGGTCGGGACATCGGGTTTCCTTGCAGTCATTGCGCCGCCCCGCCCGCAAAGGGCCGGCGGGCCGGTCAGTGGGGCATCGGGGCGGGACGAATTCGGGCCAGCAGACACGTTGCCATGCCGGTGATCAACCAATAACCTGCAAGCATCATGTTTTTAACCCGTTCCAGCAGGGAATCATCAGATGTTCGCACTTGCCCGCCTGACCCCGAAACCTCTGCCCAAACTGGCCGCGCTGGCCTCGGCCCTGGCGCTGGCTGCCTGTGATGCCCCGGTTGCGGGGCTTGGGCAAGGCCCGCAGACCGGCCAGCAGATCGACCCCGGCCAGCCGGTTCCGGTGGCCCTGCTGGTGCCGGGCGGCACCGGCAACCCGCATCTGGAAGAGCTGTCGAAATCGCTGATCAACGCCGCGAAAATGGCGGCGGCGGACGCGAAAGGCGCGCAGATCGACCTGCGCGTCTATGACACGGCGGGCGATGCCGGGCAGGCCGCCGCGCAGGCCGACAAGGCCGTGGCCGAAGGCGCCAAGATCATCCTTGGCCCGCTGTTCGCCGAAGCCGCCAATGCCGCCGGAAACGCCGTCAAGGATAACAATGTCAACGTGCTGGCCTTTTCGAATAATGCCGAGATCGCGGGCGGCAACGTCTTTGTTCTGGGCAACACCTTCGACAACGTGGCCGACCGTCTGATCCGCTTTGGCAAGCGGCAGGGCAAGAAACGCATCCTGCTGGTGGCTGAAAACGATGTCGCCGGCCAGATCGGCGCCCATGCGGTGGAACGCGCCGTGGCCCGCAATGGGGTGACGCTGGCGGGCAAGGCCAGCCATGCCGTGTCCAAGACCGGGATCGACGCCATCGTGCCGCAGGTCGCGGCGGTGGCCAAGGACCGCAAGGCCGATGCGGTGTTCATGACCGCCAATGCCGAAGCCGTGCTGCCCTATCTGACCGACCGGCTGCATGAACAGGGTGTGACCTCGGCCACGGCACAGTTCATGGGCCTGACGCGCTGGGACACCCCGGCCACGCGGCTGGAACTGCCCGGCGTGCAGGGCGGCTGGTTCGCCATTCCCGACACCACGCTGAAATCGGCGTTCGAGCAGCGCTATCGCCAGACCTATGGCAGCGCGCCGCATGACCTTGCGCCGCTGGCCTATGACGGGGTGGCGGCGATTGCCTCGCTGGCGGCCAGGGGGCGCAAGGACGCGCTGACCACCGCCGGGCTGACGCGCTCGGGCGGGTTCGCGGGGGTGGCAGGCACCTTCCGCCTGCGGGCCGACGGCACCAATGAACGCGGCCTGTCCGTGGCCACCATCCGCAACAAGCAGGTGGTCATCCTTGACCCCGCACCGCGCAGCTTTGGCGGCGCCGGGTTCTGACCTTGAGCGCGACCGATACCGACCTGCCGCAAAGCGCCCCCGCCCTGCCGGGGGCGCATCCGGTCTTTACCCCCGATGATTTCCTGCCCGATCTGGACGCCGCGCTGGCCGATTGCAGCGACCCGCGCCAGATCCGCGCCCGCACCGTCGCCCTGCTGTCCGAGGCCCGCGCGCAGGCCATGGCCGATGTCATCGCCGGGTTCGAGACCCACCCCCGCGCCGCGCGCGAGACCGTGCGCGCCATCGCGGCCATCACCGATGGCATCGTCGCCGCGGTCCATCACATCGCCACCACCCGCCTGCACCCGCGGCCCAACCCGACCGAGGCCGAGCGCCTGACCGTGCTGGCCGTGGGTGGCTATGGCCGGGCCGAGATGGCCCCGCAATCCGATGTCGACCTGCTGTTTCTGACCCCGTGGAAAACCACCGCATGGGCCGAAAGCATGGTCGAATCCATGCTGTATATGCTGTGGGATCTGAAGCTGAAGGTCGGGCATGCAACGCGGTCGGTCAGCGACTGCCTGCGGCTTGGCACCGATGACATGACCATCCGCACCGCGCTGCTGGAATCGCGCTATGTCTGCGGCCATGCCCATGGCGCGGAAACCCTGCGCGACCGCCTGTGGTCCGAGCTGTTTTCCGGTACGGTCAGCCAGTTCATCGAGGCCAAGCTGGACGAACGCAGCGCCCGTCACGACCGGCAGGGCGGCCAGCGTTACCTGCTGGAACCCAATGTCAAAGAGGGCAAGGGCGGGCTGCGTGACCTGCAAACCCTGTATTGGATCGCGAAATATATCCACCGCGTCGACCGCGCGGTCGAGCTGGTCGATCTGGGCTTTTTCAGCCGCGACGAACACCGCATCTTCTGGCAGGCCGAGGATTTCCTGTGGGCGGTGCGCTGTCACATGCATCTGGTTGCCGGGCGCCCGGTGGAACAGCTGACCTTCGACATGCAGGTCGAGGTCGCCCGGCGCATGGGCTATGAGGACGGTCACGGCCGCCGCGCGGTGGAACATTTCATGCAGGAATATTTCCTGCACGCCACCCGCGTGGGCGATGTGACCCGCGTCTTCCTGACCGCGCTCGAGGCGCGCCATGTCCGCAAACCCCCGATCCTTGAACGGCTGCTGAACCGCCGCCGGCGGCTGCGCCCGCCCTTTGTCCACGACACCGGGCGGCTGAATGTGGGCGACGAGGCCACGTTTCTGGCCGACCCGCTGAACCTGCTGCGGCTGTTCGAAGAGGCCCTGCGCACCGGCACCCTGATCCACCCCGAGGCCATGCGGCTGGTGTCCAGCAATCTGGACCTGATCGACGACAAGATGCGCAACAGCCCCGAGGCCGCCCGCATTTTCATGGATCTGCTGGTCCGGCACGGCAACCCGGAACGGTCGCTGCGGCGGATGAACGAACTGGGGGTGCTGGCCGCGTGGCTGCCCGAATTCGAACCCATCGTCGCGATGATGCAGTTCAACGTCTATCACAGCTATACCGTGGACGAACACAGCATCCAGTGCATTGCCGCGCTGGCCCAGATCGAACGCGGAGAGGCGGTGGACGACCTGCCGCTGTCGACCGCGATCATCAAAGGCGGCGTGGATCGCAAGGTGCTGTATATGGCCGTGCTGATGCATGATATCGGCAAGGGCCGCCCCGAGGACCATTCCATCCTGGGGGCAAGGATCGCGCGCCGGGTCTGCACCCGGCTGCGCTTTTCCGCCCGCGCCACCGCCGATGTCGAATGGCTGGTGCGCAATCACCTGCTGATGTCGGACGTGGCGCAAAAGCGCGATATTTCCGACCCGCGCACGCTGCGCGACTTTGCCAAGGCGGTCAAGACGCGCAAGCGGCTGGACCTGCTGACGGTGCTGACGGTCTGCGATATTCGCGGCGTCGGGCCGAACACCTGGAATAACTGGAAAGCCATGCTGATCCGGCGCCTGCACGCGGAAACCGCCGCGGCACTGGAAAACGGCATGGAAGAGCTGAACCGCGACAAGCGATCCGGCGAGGCCAAGCGCGCGCTGCGCCATCTGCTGATCGCCAAGGGATGGGAGGCCGGCGATATCCGCGCCGAGACCAAGCGCCATTACGACGCCTATTGGCCGGGCCTGCCGACCGAGACCCATGCCGTCTTTGCGCAATTGCTGCGCGGCATCGGCCCGGACGAGATCCGCATCGACCTGCACCCTGACCCCGATCGCGACGCCACCCGCGCCGCCTTTGTGCTGGCCGACCATCCGGGGATCTTTTCGCGGCTGGCCGGGGCACTGGCGCTGGTCGGGGCCAATGTAGTGGATGCGCGCACCTATACCAGCAAGGACGGTTTCGCCACCGCAGTGTTCTGGGTTCAGGATGGCGAGGGGCATCCCTATTCCTCGGACCGGCTGCCCCGGCTGCGCGGGATGATCCAGAAGATCCTGTCAGGCGACGTGGTGGCCCGCGACGCCTTTGCCGACAAGGACCGGATCAAGAAGCGCGAACGCGCCTTCCGTTTTCCGACCCATGTCACCTTCGATAACGAGGGCAGCGACATCTATACCATTATCGAGGTCGACACCCGTGACCGGCCCGGCCTGCTTTATGACCTGACCCGGACGCTGGCGACGAACCATATCCAGATCGCCAGCGCCGTCATCGCCACATTCGGCGCGCAGGTGGTCGACAGCTTTTATGTCAAGGATATGTTCGGGATGAAGCTGCACAGCACTGACAAGCGCGCCGCACTTGAGGAAAAGCTGCGCGACGCCATCCGCGCCGGGGCCGACCGCGCCGGAAGCCAGCCGCGCTGAGGGCGATTCGGGGACGGCCCCAGGGGGGGGCTGTCTGCCCCCCATTGGCTGGCGCCAATTCCCCCCGAAGGTATTTCAGACAGAAGCGAGGGCCGGTTACGTCGCCGGATGCGCGCCGCGGCTGGCGGTGGGGATGGGGCGGCTGTGGACAGCGCCCCGCGCCCGGCGTAAGCAACGCCAGATGACTGTCCAGGAAAGGCCGCAGCATGAAACCCATCCGTCTGGTCCGGGGCTTTGTTACTGTCGGGGGCTGGACATTGGCCAGCCGCGCGGTGGGCTTTATCCGGGACATGATGATCGCGGCGTTTCTGGGGTCGGGGCCGGTGGCGCAGGCCTATCTGGTGGCCTTTACCCTGCCCAATATGTTCCGCCGTTTCTTTGCCGAAGGGGCCTTTAACACCGCCTTCGTGCCGATGTTCGCCAAGAAGCTGGAGGCAGACGAAGACCCCCGCGCCTTTGCCGAGGCCGCCTTTTCCGGGCTGGCAACCGTGGTGCTGGGGGTGTCGGTTCTGGCGACGCTGGCCATGCCGTGGCTGGTGCTGGCACAGGCGGCGGGGTTCGCGGGCGATCAGCGTTTCGATCTGGCGGTGACCTATGGCCGGATCTGTTTTCCCTATATCCTGTTCATTTCGCTGACGGCGTTATTGTCGGGGCTGCTGAACGCGGGCGGGCGGTTCATGGCCGCTGCCGCCGCGCCGGTGCTGATGAATGTGGTGCTGATCGCGGCGATGGTGCTGGCTGACCGGATGGGCTGGGATATGGGGCTGGCGATGTCATGGTCCACCCCCATCGCCGGGATTGCGCAACTGGTCACTGTCTGGGTCGCGGCCAGCCGCATGGGATTTCCCCTGCGCCTGCGCCGCCCGCGCCTGACACCGGATATGAAGCGCCTGCTGGCGGTGGCGGCGCCTGCGGTTCTGGCCGGGGGGGTGGTTCAGATCAACCTGCTGGTCGGGCGTCAGGTGGGGTCGTTTTTTGACGGCGCCATTGCCTGGCTGACCTATGCCGACCGGCTGTATCAGCTGCCGCTGGGGGTGGTGGGGATTGCCATCGGCGTCGTGCTGTTGCCCGATATTTCGCGCCGCCTGAAGGCCGGCGATCACAGCGGCGGCCGCCATGCTTATAACCGAGCGGCGGAATTTGCGCTGTTTCTGACCCTGCCCGCCGCCGTGGCGCTGGTGGTGATTGCCGGGCCGCTGATTGCGGTGCTGTTCGGGCGCGGGGCGTTTGACGCCGCTGATGTCGCGCCCACGGCGCTGGCGCTGGCCATTTACGGCGCCGGGCTGCCCGCCTTTACCCTGCAAAAGGTGCTGCAACCGCTGTTCTTTGCACGCGAGGATACGCGCAGCCCGTTTCGTTTCGCGCTGTGGGCGATGGTGGTGAATGCGGTGATCGCCATTGGCGCGGCGCCGCTGATCGGCTTTTCCGCCGCCGCATGGGCGACCACGATTGCGGGCTGGGTGATGCTGGCGCAGCTGTGGCGCGGGGCGCGGCAATTCGGCAGTGCCGCGCAGCTGGATGACCGGATGCGCCACCGCCTGCCACGGATCGCGCTGGCTTCTGCCATCATGGGGGCGGCGCTGTGGGCGATGCGGCTGGCGCTGGCCGAAATGCTGGCAACCGGCGGGCTGCGCTATGCCGCGCTGGCGCTGCTGGTTCTGGGGGGAATGGCGGTTTACGGGCTGGCGGCGCTGGCGCTGGGGGCGTTCGCGGCCTCGGACCTGAAGGCCGGGCTGCGCCGGGGCTGAATGGGCACCGACAGCGCGACCTGTCGGTCGAAGGCCGCGCGCCGCGGGGCGCGGTGAGGACGCGACCCTTGGGGCTGTTGCCCCGGTGCCAGCGCCTGACCGCCCCGCCGCTTAACCCGCCCCGCGCAGCCGCGCCTGATAGTCATGCGCCCGCCAATCCGCCCGTGCCAGCCACTGATCCTGCGGCTGGCGGGCGGCCAGATCGGCGCTGATTTCGACCTCGTCAAAGCCGGTGCGCCGGGCCATCGCGTATTGATCGGCCAGCACATGCCCCGCCGCCCGCAGCCGCCCGGCATAGCCCGCCCGGCGCAGGCTGCGGGCCAGCGTAAACCCGCGCCCGTCCGAAAAGGCGGCAAAGGGGATGCGGATCGCGGGCGCCTGCATCAGCGCCGGGTCCAGCGCGTCGGGGTCGGTATCGGCGGCCAGATCGACACCCGCGCCATCGCTGCCCCAGCCCAGTTGCCAGTCATCGGGCGCAAAGCCGGTATCGGTGACGATCACGCTCATGCTGCTTCCTCCTGCCGGGGCCGGACGATGCGGCCATTTTCGAAATGAATGCCGCATTCGACCTTGTCCTGCCCGCGCCAGCGACCGGCACGGGGGTCTTCGCCAGCCTTGGTCGGGCTGGTGCAGGGCGCGCAGCCGATGGACCGAAAGCCCCTGGCGACCAGCGGGTGACGCGGCAGGTCGTGGCGGTCCATATAGGCGGCCAGATCGGTCGCGGACCAGTCGGCCAGCGGGTTCAGCTTGATCCGGCGGGTGCCGGCCTCGGCCTCGATCACGGGCAGGGCGGCGCGGCTGTCGGACTGGAACCGCTTGCGCCCGGTGGCCCATGCGTCAAACCCCTCCAGCGCCTGTTCCAGCGGCCGTGTCTTGCGGATCGCGCAGCAGGCATCGGCATCGCGGCGATGCAGATAGCCGTCAGGGTCGTCCAGCGCCAGATCGCCGGGATTGGGCCGGATCACCCGAAGGTCGCGCAGCCCCAGCCGCTGTGCCACCTGATGCTGATAGGTCAGCGTTTCGGCAAACAGCATCTGCGTGTCCAGAAAGATCACCGGCAGGTCACGGTCGGCCTGCGCGGCCAGATGCAGCAGCACCACCGAATCGGCCCCGAACGAGGACACCACCGCCAGCCGCCCCAGCGCCGGGTGACGCAAGGCGCGGGTCAGGCGCTGCGGCGCGTCCAGCGCGGCATATTCGGCGGCCAGTGCGGTCAGATCACTGTGCGGCATGGGCCACCCCCTGTTCGGCATACAGCGCCTGCTTGAACGGTGCGGTGCCAAGCCGGGCGACCGCCTGTGCAAAGGTTTCAGCGGCGTCGGCGCGGATCGCCAGATAGTGCCGCAGCATCGCCACCAGCGCCGGAACCAGCGCGTCATAGCTGAAGCCGGGACCGGCGCGTTCACCCATTTTCAGGTTCTCATCCGCGCTGCCCCCCAGCGTGACCTGGTAATTTTCGACCCCGGCGCGATCCAGCCCAAGGATGCCGATATGGCCGACATGGTGATGCCCGCAGGCATTGATGCAGCCCGAGATCTTGATCTTGAGGGGGCCGATGGCGTCCTCGATCCCCTCTTCGCGCAGCTGCACGGCGATGGCCTGCGCCACCGGGATCGACCGCGCCGTCGCCAGCGCGCAGTAATCCATGCCGGGGCAGGCGATAATGTCGGATGCCAGCCCGATATTGGCCGTGGCCAGCCCCGCCGCGCGCAGGGCGGCATGAACCGCGGGCAGGTCGTCGCGGCGAATATGCGGCAGCACCACGTTCTGTTCATGGCTGATGCGCAATTCGTCATAGCCATAGTGCTGCGCCAGATCGGCCAGCACCCGCATCTGGTCGCTGCTGCAATCGCCCGGCGTGTCGCCATGCGCCTTCAGGCTGATGCTGACAATGGCGTGGTCGTCACGGCGATGCGCTGTCAGGTTGGTGTCGGCAAAGCTGCGAAACACCGGGTCCGAGGCCCGCGCGGCATCATAGGCGGCATTGTCGCCGGGCACGAAAGCAGGCGGCGCGAACTGGCTGCGAATATCGTCCAGAATGGCCTGATCGGCACCCTTCCATTCATCGCGCAGGCGCTGGAAACGGGCCTCGATCCGGTCGCGCAGATGGTCGATCCCCAATTCATGCACGGCAATTTTCAGCCGCGCCTTGTATTTGTTATCGCGCCGGCCAAGGGCGTTGAATTCGCCCAGAATCGCCTCGACATAGGGCAACAGCTCGGCGGCGGGCAGAAAGTCGCGGACCACCTTGCCAACCATCGGCGTGCGGCCCAGACCGCCGCCGATCAGCACCTCGAACCCCTCGGCATCGCCCTGACGGATCATCCGCAGGCCGATATCATGGGCGCGCGTCACGGCGCGGTCATTGGGGCTGCCGGTGATGGCGATCTTGAACTTGCGCGGCAGGAACTGAAATTCCGGGTGGTCGGTGGAATACTGGCGCAGCAGCTCGGCATAGGGGCGCGGGTCCGCGACCTCGTCCGCGGCGGCACCGGCGAAATGATCGGCGGTGACATTGCGCACGCAATTGCCGCTGGTCTGGATGGCGTGAATGCCGACCTGCCCCAGCGCATCCAGAATGTCGGGAATATCCGGCAATTTCGGCCAGTTGAACTGGATGTTCTGGCGGGTGGTGAAATGGCCATAGCCCCGGTCCCAGCGATCAGCCACATCGGCCAGCCGGCGCATCTGCGCGCTGTTCAGCGTGCCATAGGGAATGGCGATACGCAGCATATAGGCGTGCAATTGCAGGTAAACGCCGTTCATCAGCCGCAGCGGGCGGAATTCATCCTCGGTCAGGCTGCCATCCAGACGGCGGACCACCTGCGCGCGGAACTGTGCGTTGCGGGCATCCAGCGCGGCACGGTCGAAATCGTTATAGTGATACATTACGCGCGCTCCTGCTTGCCGTGAAAGCGGTTCGAGGGGCCGGTGGCGCGGAACGCCTCGCGGAAATGGTCGGGGGCGGCGTGGCCCTGTTGCACCTGCACCGAGGTCAGGTAAGGCCCGACGATATCGGCCTGTTGCAGCTCGGCCCAGGCAAGGCTGGCGGCTGCGGCATCGGGCGCGTCCATCACCTGCGCGTCACACATGCGCACCGACCAGTCATTGCGGGCTGTCAGATAGACGACCTCGCCCGAACGCAGGTCGCTGGCGGTGACGATGTGATGTGTGGCGCGGGCCATTGGCGGCTTCCTTGCTTGGTGAATTTGTGCTGTCCACAAGCTAGCCGTCGCGGCGCCGCGACCCAATAAAGCGGTTTGGTCGATTTTCACCCCGCTGCCGGAACGCGGTTTCTGCGGCGCGGGGACAAAAGGGAAAAACCTTTTCCCGGCCCAAAAACCGGCCCGTCAGGACGCCGGTTCATGGCGGCGGTTCAGAACGGCACCGTCGCCGCCTGCGGTCGGTGCCGGGTCAGGCGGATTCGGTGTCCAGCGGATAAGCGGTGGAAAATTTCATCCGTTCCATCGCGAAATGCGAGGTGACGTTTTTCAGCGCCACCCGGTCGGTCAGGCGTTTATAGAAATCGTCGAAACCCGCCATATCGGCCACCGCCACACGCAGCAGGTAATCCATCTCGCCGGCCATGCGGTAGACCTCGACGATCTCGGGCATGGCATCGACGGCGGCGGTAAAGGCATCGCGCCAGTCGGGGCTGTGATCCAGCGCCTCGATGCCGACAAAGACATGCAGCCCCAGCCCGATGCGTTCCGGCGCGACCAGCGCCACGCGACCGGTGATGATCCCGGCCTCTTCCAGCTTTTGCACCCGCTTCCAGCAGGGCGTCTGCGACAGGCCCACGCGTTCGGCCAACAGCTTCAGCGGCAGGGTGGCGTCGCGCTGAAGCTCGGCCAGGATCTTGCGGTCGATGCGGTCCAGCGCGGCCATCAGCGCGCCCGCACCCGGCGCATCACATGGTCCCAGCCGCCCGGCACCAGCAGGAAGGACAGCAGGAACCCGATGACAAAGCCCGCGATTTCCGCGATCCAGCCATCCCCGGCACCGCCAAAGATCAGGCCAAAGACCAGCTGGAACAGCAACAGCATCCCGATCAGCGAAAACGCCCGCAACTGATTGGCATTTTCCACCCCCAGCCGCACCCACAGCAAAAAGGTAAAGGCGCCGACCAGACCGTAAACCGCCGGATAGCCACCGATCAGCGGCTCGAACCGGCCCGGCAGCCACGCCGCCAGCGCGGTATAAACCAGCGCCCCGCCAATGGCCGAGCCGAAAAAGATCGCCAGAACCGACAGCGCCCGGAACTGTTCGGCCACCAGCTTGCCCAAGGCCAGCGTAAACACCGCCACAAACAGCGCATGGGTCAGGCTGCCATGCACGAACGGATAGGTCACGATCCGCCATGGCTGCGCGTATTCCCACTGGCCCGTCATCACCAGCCGGATCAGCAGGTCAGGCACGAAAGCCGCGCGTTCCAGCATCGCCAGCCGCATCCCGATGCCCTGCGCGCCACCGATCAGCCCGATCTGTGCCAGCCCGGCGGCGGCCTCGGTCGCGATGATCGGCAGCACCAGCAGCCAGATCACCGGCGGCAGCGGATTAAGGGGCGATTCGTCGTAACCGGGGCGCATGGGAACCTCTTGTCGGCGGCGGGGCGGTTGCGCCCGTCGGGGCCAAGAGGTAATCCACCGACAGGATATTTGCAAAGCCGCGCGGGCGGCTTTCCGCCCCTGCGACGCGATTTTTCGGGAACTGGCCATGACTGACACCGCTGTGAAACGCATCTTTTCCGGCATCCAGCCCTCGGGCGGGCTGACGCTGGGGAATTATCTTGGCGCGCTGCGCCGTTTCGCGGGAATGCAGGATCAGGGCGCGCAGAACATCTATTGCGTGGTCGACCTTCATGCGATCACCGTCTGGCAAGACCCCGAGGCCCTGCGCCGCCAGACCCGCGAACTGACCGCCGGTTATCTGGCCAGCGGCATCGACCCGGACAGGTCGATCCTGTTCAACCAGTCACAGGTGCGCGCCCATGCCGAACTGGGCTGGCTGCTGAACTGTGTGGCGCGGATGGGCTGGATGAACCGCATGACCCAGTGGAAGGACAAGGCGGGCAAGAATGCCGAAAAGCAATCGCTGGGGCTGTTTGCCTATCCGGCGCTGATGGCGGCCGATATTCTGGCCTATCACGCCACCCATGTCCCCGTGGGCGAGGACCAGAAACAGCATGTCGAACTGACCCGCGACATCGCGGCCAAGTTCAACCACGATTACGGCGTCGATTTCTTCCCGATGCCCGAACCGGTGATCGAAGGGGCCGCCACCCGCGTGATGTCGCTGCGTGACGGGTCTAAGAAGATGTCGAAATCCGACCCGTCGGATGCCAGCCGCATCAACCTGACCGACGATGCCGATACCATCGCGCAAAAGATCCGCAAGGCGCGCACCGATGCCGACCCGCTGCCCGGTCAGGCCGAGGGCCTGAAAGACCGCCCCGAGGCCCGCAATCTGGTCAATATCTTTGCCGCGCTGTCGGATGAAAGCGCCGATCAGGTCTGTGCCCGGTTCGAGGGTCAGGGCTTTGGTGCCTTCAAACCCGCGCTGGCCGATCTGGCCGTCAGCGTGCTGTCGCCCATCAGCACCGAGATGACCCGGCTGATGAACGACCCCGCCGAGATCGACCGCATCCTGACCCGTGGCGCCGAACGTGCCGACCAGATCGCGCAGCCGGTCCTTGACCACACCAAACAGATCATGGGCATGGTGCTGCCTGTGTCCTGACCCCGCCCCCATCGGCACAAGGCCGGACGGGCGCCACGCCTCGTCCGGCTTTTTTGTAAAAGGTGATCCCCAAAATGCCCGCCCCAATGCCCGACCCCCTGACCCGCCTTCTGGCTGATCGCGACTGGCTGCTGGCCGATGGCGCAACCGCAACCAACCTTTTCAACATGGGGCTGGACAGCCGCACCGCGCCGGATCTGTGGAATGTGGATGCGCCAGACAAGGTGCGCCAGCTGTATCGCGACAGCATTACGGCAGGGGCGGACCTGTTTCTGACCAACACGTTCGGGGCCAATGCCGCGCGGTTGCGGGTGCATGGCGCGGCAGCGCGGGTGGCCGAGCTGAACCGCAGCGGTGCCGCGCTGGCGCGGGACGAGGCCGACCGCGCCGGGCGCCCGGTCGTGGTCGGCGGCAGCATCGGCCCGACCGGCCAGATCATGGCGCCGCTGGGGTCGCTGTCGCTGTCTGACGCGACCGCGATCTTTCACGAACAGGCCAGCGCGCTGAAAGAGGCCGGGGTCGACCTGTTATGGGTCGAAACCCTCAGCTCGCTTGACGAATTGCGCGCCGCCGCCCGCGCCGCCGCCATGGTCGGGATGCCGTGGTGCGCCAGCATGAGCTTCGAGACCGCGGGCCGGTCGATGATGGGGGTCAGCCCGGCACAGATGGTGGCGCTGGCCGACCGCCTGCCCAACCCGCCGCTGGCGCTTGGCGCCAATTGCGGCACCGGCGCGGCGGAATTGCTGCGCTCGATCAACGAATTTGTGGCCACCGGCACCGAAAGGCCGCTGATCGCCAAGGGCAATGCCGGGGTGCCGCGTTTTGTCCACGGCCATATCCATTACGACGGCACACCCGATCTGATGGCCGAATATGCCGTTCTGGCCCGCGATATGGGGGTGCGCATTATCGGCGGCTGCTGCGGCACCACGGCTGACCATCTGCGCGCCATGCATGATGCGCTGACCCACCGCCCGCGCGGGCCGCGCCCCTCGCCGGAACAGGTGGCGGCACGGCTGGCGGGCTTTGGCCATGGTGACGGGGTCATCGTGCCCTCGCCGGTTTACAGCGCGCCGCAAGGCCCCCTGTCCTGAGGAGGCCCTAAAACAGCGACAACTGATCGCCCGCGCGCGGCGGCGGACCAAAGCGGCTGACATCCAGCGCCGGGCTGTGGCGGGCAAAACCCAGCCGCTTGCGCGCCAGTCGGAAACGCTGATGCAACAGATCGGCCTGCACGCCCTCGCCGCGCATCCGGCTGCCGAAACGGGGGTCGTTATCGCGCCCGCCGCGCATTGCCTGCACCGTTTTCATCACATGCGCCGCCTGCCCCGGAACGTGGCGGTCCAGCCAGTCGCGAAACAGCGGCGCGACCTCGTGCGGCAGGCGCAGCGGGATCATGCTGGCATAACGCGCCCCGGCCTCGCGCGCAGCGGTCATGATGCGCTCTAACTCTGGCTCGGTCAGGACCGGGATCACCGGCGCCACCATCACCCGCACCGGAACCCCCGCCGCCGCCAGTTCGCGGATCATCCGCAGCCGCGTCGCCGGCGCGGGCGCGCGCGGTTCCAGCCGCCGTGCCAGCCCCGCATCCAGCGTGGTGACAGACACCCCCACCATCGCCTGCCCGCGATCGGCCAGCGCCGCCCAATGGTCCAGATCGCGCAGCACCGTCTGCCCGCGCGTGACCAGCGCCACCGGATGGTTCCATTCCCGCAGCACCCGCAGGATGCCGGGCATGATCGCCAGCCGCGATTCGGCGGGCTGATAGGGGTCGGTATTCGTCCCCATCGCCAGCGGCGCCACGCGATAGGATGGCCGGGCGATCTCGGCCTCCAGCAGGCGGGCGGCGTCGGGTTTGGCGGTGATGCGGGTCTCGAAATCGAGGCCCGACGACAGGCCCAGATAGCTGTGCGAGGGCCGCGCGAAACAGTAAATACAGCCATGTTCGCAGCCCCGATACGGGTTCAGAGAGCGATCGAAAGGCACATCCGGCGAGGTATTCCGGGTGATCACGCTGCGCGGCTGTTCGATGCGGATCTCGGTGCGCAGCAGGCGGGGTTCGGGCGGGCTGTCCCAGCCATCCGTTTCGGGAACGGTCTGGCAGCGCTCGAACCGGCCGGCAGGCCGGGCAGCGGCGCCGCGCGCCTTCAGCGTTTCATCAGGTTTTTTCGGTGGCAGCATGAAAAAACGTTAGAACATTAACGGAACTTAAACCAGTGGCTGCTAAAGGTCTGGGTGAACAAGACTGAAAGGTTTCCACTTGATGCAGCATCACACCCTGACCGCCCCTGCCCCCCTGCCCTGCCGGGCGGTGGCCGATCTGTTCGCCGATGTCCCCGGCATGGCACAGCCGCAGGAACCGGGTTACGTTCTGGACCGGCAATGGGTTGCCGATGCCGCCTGGTGGGAGGTGATCGCAACCGCCAAGGCTGCGCGGCCCGCGCCACCGCTCAGCTAGGGCCGGGCAAACGCGGGACGGCTGCGCGCGGTCATGCCCCGGCGGCACCCGGCTGATGGCGGTTTTCCGCTGTCCGCCGCCCTTTCCTTTTACCCGCCGCGCCCCCATATTCACCGCAGACGGAGGATAGACATGCCCTTGCCGCAATTTCTGATGCTTCTGGCCAGCGTGATCATGGCCGCCGCCGCGACCATCTGGATGGCGCTGAAGGCTGGCGTGCCACTGGCGGCGCTGGCGCTTGTGGCGCTGACCGGGGCGGGAATTGTCCATTTGTCGACGCGCGACACGCGGCAATAAGCGGCACATATCGCACCCGCGACCGATGGATGGTCGGGGCTATTGCTCCAGCTCGGCGTCCCAATACAGAAAGTCCAGCCAGCTTTCATGCAGGTAATTGGGCGGGAACCGGCGCCCGGCGCTGTGCATATCCTCGGGCGAGGGCTGGCAGGGCACCCGGCGCAGCCGCATCCCGCTGTGACGCAGGGGCTTGTTGGCCTTTTTCAGGTTGCAGGGGCTGCACGCCGCCACCACGTTTTCCCAGCTTGTCACCCCGCCCCGTGACCGGGGAATGACGTGATCAAAGGTCAGGTCGCCCCGCGCCCCGCAATACTGGCAGGTAAAACCGTCGCGCAGAAAAAGATTAAAGCGCGTGAAGGCCACGCGCTTTTGGGGTTTGACGAAATCTTTCAGCACCACGACGGATGGTATGCGTATCGCCATTCTTTGGCTGCGCACGGTGTGGTCATATTCCGCCAGAATATTGACCCGGTCCAGAAACACCGCCTTGACCGCCTCTTGCCAGGGCCACAGCGACAGCGGGAAATAGGACAGTGGCCGGTAATCTGCGTTCAGCACCAGCGCCGGAAAACGCCGCAGCCCTGACGGCGCGCGCACGAATTGCGCCCGAAAATCACCCTTGTGGTTGTCCAGCATCGCCGTCACCCCATCCTGCCGTGACCGGTCGTCCGTTGCGCCCACTATATCTCGGGGTTGGCAGCGGACAAGCCCCTCTATCTGCGCCATGCACAAGGGCTAGCGCGGCGCCATGACCGCCACGCGACAGATCGGTGTCAGTTCGGTAACGTCAGCGGCGGCTTAAGCCAGCCTTTCCTTCAGAAAGGCCAGCGCCACCGACAGCCCGTCGGGCGAAATCCCGTGGCCGGTGCCCTTCATCACATGGCCAAACGTATCGAAGCCCGCCGCAACCAGCGCATCGCCCGCCAGCCCCATGTCCTGAAACGGCACCACCGGGTCCTGATCGCCATGCAACAGCAAAACCGGCGGCTTGCTGACCGCCTGCTGCGCCAGCATGTCGGCATTCAGCAACCGCCCCGAAAAGGCAACGATCCCGGCCACCGGCTGTGCGCGGCGCGGCAGCACCTCAAGGGCCATCATCGTGCCCTGGGAAAAGCCCACAACCGCCAGCCGGTCCGCTGTCAGACCCTCGGCGGTCAGCACCGTGTCCAGAAAAGCGTTCAGATCATCCGCCGCCGCGGCCATTCCTTGCTGCGCCTGTTCCTCGGTCGAGCCGTCAAGCCACGGGATCGGAAACCACTGCCGCCCGAACGGATTGCCTGTGCAGGGCTGCGGCGCGTCGGGGGCATAAAACGCCGTTTCCGGCAGATGCGGCCCCAGCGGGTCGGCCAGGGACAGAAGATCCGCCCCATCCGCACCGTATCCATGCAGAAAAACCACTGCGGATTTGACCTTTTCCGGTCCCCGCCGTTTGGATTTCAGCTCGCGTGACATCTGTGCCCCCTGCCTTGTCTGTTCCCGATGACCGCCACACGCAGCCCCGGATGGCCCGACCGGCCCATCCCCCGCCGTGATAGGCCGCGGGCGGCGGCACCGCAACCAGCCTGCCCGCCGCAGTCATATGGCGGTTACGGACCCGGATGCCGGCCCGGATGATGGCCTAATGACGGTCGCCCTGTTTGGTCAGCCAATAGCTGGCATCCTGTTTCAGCCGGGTTTCGAACGCGTGCGAAATATGCTGACGCAGCGCGTCCTCGGCGGCATCGGGCTGACCGGCGGCGATGGCCTCGACAATGCGCTGATGCTCGTCCATGGCGGCATCGCCCCGCCCTTCGGCCGCCAGCGAGGTGCGTGCCATCAGCGCCATCGACCGGTGAACAAGATCAAGCTGTTGCACCAGATAGCGGTTATGTGACGCCAGATGGATCTGGTGGTGAAAGCGGCGGTTCGCCCGGCTCAGCGTCTGGGGGTCATGGGCGATCTTGCGGTCATCGGCGACCATCGCGCGCAGCACCCGAACCTCTTCGGGGGTGGCGTGGCGCGCGGCAAGGCGCGCGGCCAGCGCCTCCAGCTCGGCGCGGACGGTATACAGTTCGGCCAATTGGTTGTGATCCAGCGTGGCAATGATCAGGCTGCGCCCGTCACGTTTCAGCATGGCCTGCGTTTCCAGCCGCTGCAGTGCCTCGCGCACCGGGGTCCGCGACACGCCAAAGCGTTCGGCAAGTTCCGATTCCACCAGCCGGTCGCCGGGCCGATAGGTGCCATCGTCGATGGCCGACAGGATAAGCGAATATGCATCTTTCATGGCCGCAGAATCACCCCGGTGCCGGTGGATTGCAAGGCGGATCACGACAAGGTAAGCGCAGGCATGGATTTCAGCGATGTGAATGTCTGGATCTTCGATCTGGATAATACCCTCTATCCGCCGTCAGCGCAGCTTTTCGCACAGATCGAAACGCGCATGACCGACTGGGTCGTCCGGCTGACCGGGCTGTCGCGCCCCGAGGCCGACCGGCTGCGCGCCGATTACTGGCGCGATCACGGCACCACGCTGGCCGGACTGATGGCACGCCATCAGATCGACCCGCAGGAATACCTGTCGCATGTCCATGACATCGACTTTTCGGTGCTGACTCCCGACCCGGACCTGAACCGCGCCATTCAGGCCCTGCCCGGCACATGCATCGTGCATACCAATGCCGATGCCGCCTATGCCGGCAAGGTGCTGGCGCATCGCGGGCTGACCGGGTTCGCAGCGATTTATGGCATCGGGGAAGCCGGTTACCACCCCAAGCCCGACCCGCGATCATATGCCGCAGTTCTGGCGGCGCAGGGGATCGCCCCGCAACAGGCCGCGATGTTCGAGGACGACCCGCGCAATCTGGCGGTCCCGCACCAGCTGGGAATGCGCACAATACTGGTCGGCGAGGGGCGCCACGGGCCTGACCTGATCGGAAGAAACCAGCCGCCTGCACCCCATGTCGGCTGGCAGACCCATGACCTGACGGGCTTTTTGTCTGCGCTTGCCCTGACCGGCGCGCCCGTGGCACAATAGCGCCGGTTTTCAGCCACCTCAGAAGCTTTAGCCTGAACAAGGACACGCCATCATGAGCGCACCCCAGACCCCGACCCACGCCGCCGACCACGCCCATCACGGCGACAGCAAGGCGCAATCCCGTTCGGAAAACCGGGTGGCGGCGCTGCTGCTGACCGGCGTTTTGCTGCTGCTGGTGGCAGCGGTGGCTGCGGTCTGGCTGTTTGGCACCCCGATGCTGGGGGTGATCGGGCTGATCGGCACCGCCGTCGTTTTTGCGATCATGCTGGCCTTTACGGCCGGGAACTAAGCCATGCCCGGCGATCAGACGGTCGACATCCTCGTCTCGGGGGGCGGCATTGCCGGGCTGATCGCCGCAGCCGCTTTCGGGGCCGAGGGGTTCCGCGTCCTGTGCGTGGACCCGGCCCCGCCGATCACCGAAGAACAGACCGAGGGGGCGGATCTGCGGACCACCGCCTTCCTGCAACCCTCGCGCGCGGTTCTGGCGCGGGCCGGTCTGTGGGATCGTCTGTCGCCCCATGCCACGCCCTTGCAGATCATGCGCATCGTCGATGCCGGCGGCAGCCAACCGACGCCGCGACTGATCCGCAATTTCGATGCCGCCGAGATTGGCACAGAACCGTTTGGCTGGAACCTGCCGAACTGGCTGTTGCGCCGCGAAATCAGTGCGCGCCTGACCGAAATGGCGCATGTTACCTTCACCCCCGGCACCGCCACATCCGGCCTGATCACGCGCGACGACCATGCGCTTGTTACCCTCAGCGATGGACGGCGCATCCGCACCCGGCTGTTGGTCGCGGCGGACGGGCGGTCCTCGGCCATGCGCGCGGCGCTGGGGATCGGGGTGCGCACTACACGCTATGGCCAGCGGGCGCTGGCTTTTGCCGTTTGCCATCAGACACCGCATCAGAATGTGTCGACCGAGGTCCATCGCTCGGGCGGGCCGTTTACGCTGGTGCCGCTGCCTGATCGCGGCGGCACGCCGTCCTCGGCTGTGGTGTGGATGGAGCAAGGGCCCGAGATCGAGCGCCTGAAATCGCTGTCCCCCGCGGCCTTCGAGGCAGAGCTGAACGCCCGCTCGGCCGGGGTGTTTGGGCACCTGACCCAGGCGACACGCCTGACCGACTGGCCCATCATCAGCCAGTTGGCCGACCGGTTCAGCGGCCCGCGCACCGCGCTGATCGCCGAGGCCGCGCATGTCGTGCCGCCGATCGGCGCGCAGGGCCTGAACATGAGCCTTGCCGATCTGGCCTGCCTGCGCGATCTGTCGGCGCAAGACCCCGGCAGCCGCGACAGCCTTGACGCCTATCACCGTCGGCGCTGGCCCGAGGCCCGCCTGCGCGTGGCCGGCATCGACGCGCTGAACCGTGCCAGCATGGTCAGCGCCCGCCCGTTGCGCGACCTGAGGGCAGCCACGCTTGGCGCCCTTTATGCCGCAGCACCAGTGCGGCGGATGATGATGCAGGCCGGTCTGGGGATGCGTTAAGCCCCCCTTCACCAGCCACAGCAGAAGATGCCACAGCCACATGCCGTCACCCGTGGACAGGTTCGATTCGCACCCTGTGTGACAGACAAGTGCTGATATTTCGTTAATCGGCGCCCCGGCCACCCTGACCAATCGGGCCGGGAAGGCGTTCTTCGGACAGCATGACATTGGCCTCGACCTGACCAATACCCGGCAAGGTCATGATTCTGCGGCGCAAAATGCGTTCGAAATCGGCAATGTCGCGGGCCACGATCCGCAGGCGATAATCGAACTGACCCAACACATGCTGGACCGTCTGCACCTCGGGGATGGCGGTGACGGCACGTTCGAAATCCTCAAGCCCCGGCCGCCCGCGCGCCGCCAGCTTGATGCCCAGAAAAACCGTCACCCCAAAGCCCAAAGCCGCATGATCGACCACGATCCGGCGCCCGCACAGCACCCCCGAATCGCCCAAACGACGAATCCGCCGCCAGATCGCGGACTGGGTCATCCCCAACTGCCGCCCGATCGCAGCCGCCCCAAGCGTCGCATCCCCCGCCATCAGCCGCAGAATCGCACGATCCGTGTCATCCAAGGCCATGCTCATAACGCGATCTCCTGCTTGTCCTTGATGGTCGAGACCAGCATCAGCGCGTCGCTGTCGGTGACATGCGGCAGGGTCAGGATGTGCCGGCGATAGATTTGCTGCCAATGCGCCATATCGCGCGCGATCACCGACAGGCGCAAATCGACGCTGCCAAGAAATGTCTGGATTTCAGTTACTTCCGGCACCTGACGCGCGGCGGCGGTAAAGGCGTCGAAGGCGCGCGGCTCGGTCTTGTCGAGGGTGAAGCGCAGGCTGACCTCGACCTCGTAACCCAGTTTGCGCCAGTCGATCCGCGCCGAAATGGCCGAAATTACCCCGTCACGCCGCAACCCCTCGATGCGGCGGCGACAGGTGCTTTCGGTAACGGCGGCCCGCTGTGCCAGAACCGGCAGCGGCGCATCGGGGTCGGCCAGCAGATGCCGCAGGATACGGCGGTCGGTGTCAGCAAGCATGATCTTTTCATCATTTAATTGTTCAACGCATGATATCGGCATTAATATCAGTATCAGTGAAAATTATGCAGTCATTTTTCACAAAATTCCCGTACTCTTGATGCATCTTCATCGAAAGGACCGCCCCATGCGCGTTTATTATGATCGTGACTGCGATGTGAACCTGATCAAGGACAAGAACATCGCCATTCTGGGTTATGGCAGCCAAGGCCACGCCCATGCCCTGAACCTGCGTGATTCGGGCGCCAAGAATGTCGTGGTGGCGCTGCGCGAGGGCTCGCCCTCGAAAGCCAAGGCCGAGGGCGAGGGCCTGAAGGTGATGGAAATCGCCGAGGCCGCGAAATGGGCCGACCTGATCATGTTCACCATGCCCGATGAATTGCAGGCCGAAACCTATAAGAAATACGTCCATGACAACCTGCGCGAAGGCGCGGCCATCGCCTTTGCCCACGGCCTGAACGTGCACTTCGGCCTGATCGAGCCGAAGGCCGGCGTCGATGTCATCATGATGGCGCCCAAAGGCCCCGGCCATACCGTGCGCGGCGAATATACCAAAGGCGGCGGCGTACCTTGTCTGGTTGCCATCCATCAGGACGCCACCGGCAAGGCGATGGAGCTGGCACTGTCCTATTGCTCGGCCATTGGTGGCGGGCGCTCGGGGATCATCGAGACGAATTTCCGCGAGGAATGCGAAACCGACCTGTTCGGTGAACAGGCGGTTCTGTGCGGCGGTCTGGTCGAGCTGATCCGCGCCGGTTTCGAAACCCTGGTCGAGGCGGGCTATGCCCCCGAAATGGCCTATTTCGAATGCCTGCACGAGGTGAAGCTGATCGTCGACCTGATCTATGAAGGCGGCATCGCCAACATGAACTATTCGATCAGCAATACCGCCGAATATGGCGAATATGTCAGCGGCCCGCGCGTCCTGCCCTATGACGAAACCAAGAAGCGCATGAAAGAGGTCCTGACCGACATTCAGAACGGCAAATTCGTGCGTGATTTCATGCAGGAAAACGCCGTCGGGCAGCCCTATTTCAAGGCCACCCGCCGCATCAATGACGAGCATCAGATCGAACAGGTCGGCGCCAAACTGCGCGAAATGATGCCCTGGATCTCGAAGGGCAAAATGGTCGACAAATCGCGCAACTGATCGCGCCACAATCTGACCGAAAGACAATCCCGTCCGGTGATCCGGGCGGGATTTTTTCAGGCGCGTTAACCGGATGGTAAGACGTGGCGGCTATGACCGGGGCATGAGCATGACCGCCGCCCGCCCCTGACCAGCCGAATCATCGCCTTGTGGCGGTGGCTGGCGGCGTGGGCGCCTCTATTCCTCAATCACCTCCAGCACGCCGGGAATGGCACGCAGCATCTGTCGTGCGGGGGGCGTCAGCGGGACGTCATCCATGATTTCGACATCGACGAAATGGTCGCCCACCGGCAGGCGCAGCCGGATCGGGCCGCGCGCACGGGGGCTGGCCGTGACCTCGGCGGTGATGCGCGCCAGCATATCGGACAGTTGCGCCACGGTCGACGCCTCGGCGATGCGCACCGCCAGCGCGCCGGCCCCGGCATCGGCAACGGCCTGATCCAGCGCGACGGCAGACCGCGCCAACAGCTTGACCTGATCGCCCGACGGTTCGGCCTCGACCTGCAAGACGACGTTCTGGCCGGGTTCAAGCAGGCTGCGCGCCTGATCCAGCAGGTCGGAAAAGACCGTGACCTCGTACAGACCTGTCGGGTCCGACAGCTGCACAAAGGCATAGCGGGTGCCCTTGGCCGATTTCTTTTCCTGACGGCTGGACACCGTGCCCGCCAGTTGCGCCACCATCGGGCCTTGCGCCGCATCGCGTTGCAATTCCGCCAGCGTCGTCACTTTCTTTCGGCGCAGGGCGGGCTGGTAATCATCCAGCGGGTGGCCCGACAGGTAAAAGCCGATGGCCTTATGTTCTTCGGCCAGCTTTTCGCCGGGCAGCCAGACCGGAACCTTGCGCAGACGCGGTTCGGGCAGGTCCTCGCCACCGCCGAAAAGCGATTGCTGGTTGCTGGCGGCTTGCTCTTGCACCGCGGCCGACCAGCCGACAAGGGCGGTCAGGGCCTCGAAAGCCTGCGCACGGTCAGGCTCGATCGCGTCGAAAGCCCCGGCGCGCACCAGCATTTCAAGCGGGCGCTTGCCGACTCGTTTCATATCGACGCGGCGGGCAAAATCGAACAGATCGGTGAAAGGTCTGTCGCCACGCGCATCATGGACCAGCCGCATCGCCTCGACCCCGACCCCTTTCAGCGCGCCAAGCGCGTAATGGATCTTGCCGTCCCTGACCGTAAATGTGGGGGCCGAGCGATTGACACAGGGCGGCACCACCTCGATCCCCATCCGGTCGACCTCGCGCTTATAGACGGCCAGCTTGTCGGTCAGGTGAATATCGCAGTTCATGACAGCGGCCATGAACTCGACCGGGTGGTTCGCCTTCAGCCATGCGGTCTGATAGCTGACCACGGCATAGGCCGCAGCGTGCGATTTGTTAAAGCCATAATTGGCAAATTTTTCCAGCAGGTCGAAAACCTCGCCCGCTTTCTTGGCGTTGACCCCATTCGCAACCGCGCCATCGACGAATTTGGGCCGTTCCCTGGCCATTTCTTCCGCGATCTTCTTGCCCATCGCGCGGCGCAGCAGGTCGGCCCCGCCAAGGCTGTAGCCCGCCATGACCTGCGCGATCTGCATCACCTGTTCCTGATAGACGATGATACCCTGCGTTTCGGCCAGAATATGGTCGATACTGGGGTGGATCGATTCCAGATCACGGGTGCCGTTCTTGACCTCGCAATAGACGGGGATGTTCTCCATCGGGCCGGGGCGATACAGGGCCACCAGCGCGACGATATCCTCGATACAGGTGGGCCGCATCTGGCGCAGCGCGTCCATCATGCCGCTGGATTCAACCTGAAACACCGCCACCGTCCGGGCCGAGGCAAACAGGTCATAGGTCGCCGGATCGTCCAGCGGAATGGCGTTGATCTGATCCACCGCACCTTGCGGCGGCTGATACAGGTCCGCGCCATTGGCCGCGACATGCAGATGCCGCCCGCCGCCCTTGATCAGATCGACCGCGTTCTGGATCACAGTCAGGGTCTTCAGCCCCAGAAAGTCGAACTTGACCAGCCCGGCCTGTTCGACCCATTTCATGTTGAACTGCGTCGCCGGCATGTCCGAGGCCGGGTCGCGATACAGCGGCACCAGCTGATCCAGCGGCCGGTCCCCGATCACCACCCCCGCCGCGTGGGTCGAGGCGTTGCGATACAGCCCCTCCAGCTTTTGCGCGTAATCCAGCAGGCGCCCGACGACAGGTTCCTGACGCGCCGCCTCGCGCAGGCGCGGCTCGTCCGCAAGGGCCTTGTCGATGCTGACCGGCTTGACGCCTTCGACCGGGATCATCTTGGACAGACGGTCCACCTGCCCGAAAGGCAATTGCAGCACCCGGCCCACATCGCGCACGGCAGCCTTGGACAGCAGCGCACCGAAGGTGATGATCTGGCCGACTTTCTCGCGCCCGTATTTTTCCTGAACATACTGGATCACCTCTTCGCGGCGATCCATGCAGAAGTCGATGTCAAAGTCCGGCATACTGACCCGTTCCGGGTTCAGAAACCGTTCAAACAGCAGCGAATAGCGCAGCGGGTCAAGGTCGGTGATGGTCAGCGCATAGGCCACAAGGGACCCAGCCCCCGACCCCCGCCCCGGCCCGACCGGAATGTCATGATCCTTGGCCCATTTGATGAAATCGGCCACGATCAGGAAATAGCCCGGAAAGCCCATCTGCTCGATAATGCCCAGTTCAAAGGCCAGCCGCGCCTCGTATTCCGCGAGCGGCACCGAATGCGGGATCACCGCCAGCCGCGCGGCCAGCCCTTCTTTGGCCTGACGGCGCAGTTCCTCGACCTCGTCATCCGCGAAACGCGGCAGAATCGGCTTGTGGCGCGATACGGCAAAGGCGCAGCGGCGCGCGATTTCGACGGTATTGGCGACCGCCTCGGGCAGGTCCGCGAACAGCGCGGCCATTTCCGCCGCCGATTTGAAATAATGCTGCGGCGTCAGGCGGCGGCGCGGCTGCGGCTGGTCGACATAGGTCTTGTCGGCAATGCACAGCAGCGCGTCATGGGCCTCGTACATGTCGGATTTGGGGAAATACACATCATTGGTCGCCACCAGCGGCAGGTCCAGCGCATAGGCCAGATCGACCATGCCGCCCTCGCTGGCGGCCTCGGCGGGCATCAGGGCACCGTTCTCGGCGGGGTGGCGCTGAAGCTCGATATACAAGCGGTCCGGGAAAGCCGCCGCCATCTGCCGGGTCAGCTCGCGCGCCTCGGGCAGTTTGCCTGCGGCAACCAGTTGTCCCAGCGGGCCGGTCGCCCCCCCGGTCAGGCAGATCACCCCCTCGGCATGGGCGGTCAGTTCGGCCAGCGTGATATGCACCGGGGCGCTGCCTTCGCGCAGATACAGACAACTGGACAGGGCCATCAGGTTCATCCAGCCCGCCCGGTTCTGCGCCAGCAGCACGACCCCCCCGGTCACCCCATCAGTGGACAGCGTGACCTGACAGCCGATAATCGGCTGAACCCCGGCCCCCACCGCCGTGACCGAAAATTCCAGCCCTGCGAAGATCGCGTTCGTGTCGGTCAGCGCAACCGCAGGCATCCCCTGTTCCGCCGCCAGGGCGACCAGTTTCTTGACCGGCACCGCCCCTTCAAGAAGCGAATGCTGAGAATGTGTGCGAAGGTGGATGAATCGGGGCGCGTTTTCAGTCATGGCGCAAACTAGCCGCAGCGTCCGGGCAGGCGCAACTTTCCGTGGGCGAAAATCCGCGCTATCAGACCAGCAAGCAGGGGGGAATCCGCGTGACCGATATTTTCCGGGCCGAATCCATCGGCAAATCCTATCCGGGCGTGCGCGCCAATGACGCGGTGGGCTTTGCGGTCGCGCCCGGTCAGATACACGCCCTGCTGGGGGAAAACGGCGCGGGCAAATCGACGCTGGTCAAGATCATCTATGGTCTGGTGCGCCCGGACGAGGGGCGGATGTGGCTGAACGGCGCCCCCTATGCCCCCGCCGACCCCCGCGCCGCACGCGCCGCCGGGGTGGCCATGGTGTTTCAGCATTTTTCGCTGTTCGATGCGCTGAGCGTGGCGGAAAACATTGCGCTTGGCATGGAAAACCCGCCGCCGCGCCGGGTGCTGGCCGACCGCATCGCGCAGGTCAGCGACGCCTATGGCCTGCCGCTGCGCCCCGAACGTCGCGTTGCCGACCTGTCCGCAGGCGAGCGTCAGCGGGTCGAGATCATCCGCTGCCTGCTGCAAAACCCGCGCCTGCTGATCATGGATGAACCCACCAGCGTGCTGACGCCGCAGGAAAGCGACATCCTGTTTGCCACCCTGCGGCAACTGGCGCGGTCGGGAACCTCGGTGTTGTATATCAGCCACAAGCTGGACGAGATCCGTAGCCATTGCGACCACGCCACCATTCTGCGCCATGGCCGCGTCGTCGAAAGCTGCGCCCCGCGCGACCACAGCGCGGCGGAACTGGCGGCGCTGATGGTGGGCAGCCAGATGCGCCCGGTCGATCGCGGCGGGCGACAGGCCGGCGCGGTTCTGTTGCGGCTGCGCGACTTGTCCGCCCCGGCGGTCAGCGACGACGGCACCGCCCTGTCGGGCATCGGGCTGGATCTGCGCGCCGGCGAGGTTCTGGGCGTGGGCGGCGTCGCGGGCAACGGGCAAGAGGAATTGCTGGCGGCGCTGTCGGGCGAATTGCGCAGTGCCCCCGGAACCGTGCTGCTGGATGGTCAGGATCTGTCGCGCGCCGGACCCGAGGCGCGGCGCATGGCCGGCCTGCTGGCCGCCCCCGAGGACCGTCTGGGCCATGCCGCCGTCCCGGAGCTGAGCCTGACCGAAAACGCGCTTCTGACCTCCAGCGGGCGGCAGGGGCTGGTCCGGCGCGGCCTGATCGACCGGCGCGCGGCGCGCGATTTCGCGCAACGGGTCATCGCCGCCTTTGACGTGCGCACCCCCGGCCCGCATGTCGCGGCGGCGGCGCTGTCGGGGGGCAATCTGCAAAAATATGTCATCGGGCGCGAGGTCTTGCAGAACCCGCGCGTGCTGGTGGTCAACCAGCCGACCTGGGGCGTCGATGCCGGGGCTGCCGCCGCGATCCGGCAGGCATTACTGGACCTTGCGGCGCAGGGTGCGGCGGTTCTGGTCATCAGTCAGGATCTGGACGAATTGCTGGAACTGTCGGACCGTTTCGCCGCGCTGGATGGCGGCCGCCTGTCTGCACCGCGCCCGACCCAAGGGCTGACACTGGAAGATATCGGGCTGATGCTGGGGGGCGCGCATGGCATGGGCCGCCCCGGCACCCCCGCGATGGAGGTTGCGCATGATCCGTCTTGAACCCCGCCCGGCGGCATCAAGGCTGTGGTCGGTGGCGGCGCCGGTGCTGGCGGTGCTGGCCACCATGCTGGTGGGCGGGCTGTTATTTGCGCTGATGGGGTTCGACCCGCTGGCCGCCATTCGCACCATCTTTTGGGACCCGCTGTTCGGCCCGGCTGCGGGCTATTCCCGGCCACAATTGCTGATCAAGGCCGGACCGCTGGTGCTGATCGCATGCGGGCTGGCGCTGGGGTTTCGGGCCGGGATCTGGAATATCGGTGCCGAGGGTCAGTATATCATCGGCGCGATTTGCGGGGCGGGCGTGGCGCTGGCGGCCTATCCATCCGAAAGCGCGTGGATCTTTCCGGCAATGATCGTCGCGGGCGCGGCGGGTGGCTGGGTCTGGGGGATGATCCCGGCACTGCTGAAAAACCTGTTTGGCGCGTCTGAAATTCTGGTCTCGCTGATGCTGGTCTATGTCGCGCAGGGGGTGGCCGCGTGGATGGCCTTTGGGCCAATGAAGAACCCGCAGGGCTATGGGATGCCCGGTTCGCGCAATTTGCAGCAATACCCCGCCGCCGCCAACCCGGAACTGGTCACCGGCACCGGCGCGCATTGGGGCACCGTCGCGGCGGTGCTGGCGGTGCTGGCGACGTGGTTTCTGATCGCCCGGCACCGGCGCGGCTTTGACATCCGCGTCGCTGGTCTGGCCCCGCGCGCGGCACGCTTTGCCGGGGTCAGCCCGGCGCGGCTGGTGGCGTTTTGCCTTGGCCTGTCAGGGGCGCTGGCCGGGCTGGCCGGGTTGTTCGAGGTTGCCGGTCCCGCAGGCCAGATCACCGATGGCGTCGGCGTCGGATACGGCTTTACCGCGATCATCGTAGCCTTTCTGGGGCGGCTGCATCCCCTTGGCATCCTGCTGGCCGGGCTGTTGCTGGCCCTGACCTATATCGGCGGGGAAATTGCCCAGATGACCATGCAACTGCCCGCCGCGACGGTGCAGGTCTTCCAGGGCATGTTGCTGTTTTTCCTGCTGGGGTTCGACCTTTTGACGCGCTATCGTCTGCGCATCGGGGGGGCGCGCTGATGGATATGCTGTGGATGCTGATCGCGGCGGCAACGCCGATTCTGCTGGCTGCGCTTGGCGAATTGGTGGCCGAACGCGCCGGGGTGCTGAACCTTGGGGTTGAAGGGATGATGATCACCGGTGCGCTGGCCGGTTTTGCCGCCGCAGTGGCAAGCGACAGCGCCACGGTGGGTTTCGTGGTCGCGGCTTTGGCCGGGGCGGCGCTGTCGCTGATCTTTGCCTTGCTGACGCAATGGGCACTGACCAATCAGGTGGCGACGGGGCTGGCATTGACCCTGTTCGGGCTGGGACTGGCGGCGATGTTCGGCAAGCCGCTGGAAGGGGTCAAGGCGCCGCCGGTGGGCTTTGACTGGATGGTCTGGCTGGCACTGGCGCTGGTTCCGGCACTGGCATGGTGGCTGACGCACAGCCGTGCCGGGCTGGTCCTGCGCGCGGTGGGGGAAAATCACGATGCCGCCCATGCGCTTGGCTATCATGTGCGCGCCACCCGTCTGGCCGCCATTGCCTTTGGCGGTGCGCTGGCGGGGATGGGCGGGGCCTATATCTCGATCGCGCGGGTGTTGCAGTGGACCGAGGGGCTGACCGCCGGCGCGGGCTGGATCGCGCTGGCCATCGTGGTGTTTGCCGGCTGGCGGCCCTTGGGCGTGCTGGCCGGCGCGTGGCTGTTTGGCGGCGTGACCGTGCTGCAATTGCGGCTTCAGGCGGCGGGGGTGGATATTCCCGTGCAGCTGTTGTCGGTCGCGCCCTATCTGGCGACGATCGCGGTTCTGGTCGCGATCTCGGCCCGGCAGAAATATGGCCGCAAGGCGGGTGGCAGCGCCCCCGCAGCGCTTGGCCGCAGTTTTCATGCACTGAACTGACAGGAGGAAAATACCAATGGATCGCAGAACGCTTTTGGCCAGTGCCGCCGCCCTGACCGCGCTGGGGCTGGCCAGCCCCGCCCTTGCCGCTGACGCGCCGCTGAAAGTCGGCTTTATCTATGTCGGGCCGGTGGGCGATGGCGGCTGGTCCTATCAGCACGATCTGGGCCGTCAGGCGATCGAGGCCGAATTTGGCGACAAGGTTAAAACCACCTTTGTCGAATCCGTCCCCGAAGGCGCCGATGCCGAACGCGTGCTGACCCAACTGGCGCTGGAGGGCAACAAACTGATCTTTGCCACCAGTTTCGGGTTCATGGACGCGGTTCAAAACGTCGCCAAGAAATTCCCGGATGTGAAATTCGAACATGCGACCGGCTATAAAACCGCTGAAAACGTCGCGGCTTATGATGCGCGTTTTTACGAGGGCCGGGCGGTTCTGGGCACCATCGCGGGCCGGATGACCAGGTCGAACAAGATCGGCTATATCGGCAGTTTCCCCATCCCCGAGGTCATTCAGGGCATCAACAGCAGCTTTATCCACGCCCGCAAGGTCAACCCGGATGTGCAGATGAAGGTGGTCTGGGCCTATACTTGGTTCGACCCCACGAAAGAGGCCGATGCCGCCGCAGCCCTGATCGCGGAAGGCGTTGACGTGATCCTGCAACACACCGATTCGACCGCACCGCTGGCCAAGGCACAGGCGGCAGGCGTGATCGGCTTTGGTCAGGCCTCGGACATGGCGAATTTCGCCCCCTCGCCGCGCGTCAGTTCGATCATCGACAACTGGTCGCCCTATTACGTCAAGCGCGTGGGTCAGGTTCTGGACGGGACGTGGCAGTCCCAGCACGTCTGGCTGGGGATCGGTGATGGCGAAGTGGTGATCGGGGACATCACCGAGGCCGTCCCCGCCGATGTCAAAGCCGAGGCACTGGCCCTGAAAGCCCAGATCGCATCGGGTGACTATCACCCCTTCACCGGCCCGCTGAACAAGCAGGATGGCAGCGCGTGGCTGGCGGATGGCCAGACCGCCACGGACGAGGAATTGGCCGGGATGGGCTTTTTCGTCGAAGGGATCGAGGCGAAGATCCCGCAATAACGGCCATGTCTGACGGCATGGGCAGGGCGGCCCTGCGTCGCCCTGCGTCATTCCCGCCCCGGCCGGCGTGCGACGCTGACAAAAACTTCCCATATGTTCTTTTTGGGCAGTGATCCCCTTTGTTCCCCTTCCAGAAAAAGGAAGGGCGTCAGGGATTTGACCTTGGGTGGTTTCGCAGATCGGCGTCTGGAAAAAGCGGGGCGGGTTTGCTGATCCGTCCGGCCAGCACGGCGCGCGCGGCATGGGTTTGCGCGTGCCCCAGCGGTCGGACGGGTCATGACGGCAAGCCCGGCCCCACGTCATCTTGCGCGACGGGGCCGAATGCCACACCCTCAAACATAGCGCTGTCTTTTGACAAGCCGTGGTCCGGCACGACAAGCAGGATGTGTAAATCACACAGGACGCCAGCCGGCGCGGCGGGCCTCTTCCTCGGAACAAAACCAGCGTTCGCCCTTGCGGGTGTTGATGCGGGTGCGGTCATAATGGCGGTCGCCGGGCAGGTGATAGATATGCCCGTTGGCCGAGATATTGCCCTTGATCCGGCACCCGGCAGAGGGCGCGGCCTGCCGCGTGGTGGCAGATGCGGGGGCGCGATGCCGCGCGCGCCAGTCCTTCGGGCGCAGGGCCTTGCCCGCCCATATGCCGCGCCGTTTCGCGCGGGCGGCATCCTCGGGGGGGACGTAATCCATTGAATAGCGCCGAAAGGCGACCGCCTGCCCGGCAAGAACCATTTGGGCCGCAATATCCTGTTGCCCCCGGAAACAACGCGCCACAATCCGGCCATAGCGGTCGGTATCCAGCATGGTGCAGCGCAACCTGTGTCCATCCACCAGACCGCGCAGATATTGCGTGGCGGCTTTGCCGCATGTCCAGTCCTGCCCCTTGCTGTTCTGGCAGGTCTGCGCAGCCTCGGGCGCGTCGATGCCAAACAGGCGGATAACGGCTGTGCCGCCCGCCATGTCCAGCCGCAGCGTGTCACCATCCGTCACCCTCGCGCGGCCTGACAGATCTGCGGCAACCGCCGCCACGGGGACCACACAGCACAACAGAAACAGACGAAAACAAAGCATAAACATACCACCTGTTAATGCTTTGTTCCCGCTTTGATCAAGCCGATAATACGTCCGATTTTAGCATTTCCGCAGGATCTTCGGCAGCCAGCATTCCGCGCCCCAGAATGTGGTCCGCCGCTTTTTCACCCACCATCAGGCTGGGGGCGTTCAGGTTGCCGTTGGTAATGCGCGGAAAGACACTGCTGTCGGCAACGCGCAGCCCCTGAACCCCGATCACCCGCAGGTCAGGCCCGACCACCGCGCCGGGGTCATCGACCGCCCCCATCCGTGCCGTGCCGCAGGGGTGATAGGCGCTTTCGGCATGGTCGCGGATAAAGGCGTCAATCGCGTCATCGCTGTGCACATCGCTGCCGGGCTGGATCTCGTGCGCGACATATTGGGCGATGGCCGGCTGGCCAAAAATATGCCGCGTGTGCCGGATACAGGCGCGGAATTCGGCCCAGTCATCGGGATGCGACATATAGTTAAAGCGGATCTGCGGCGCCGCATCCGGGTCGGGCCCGGACAGGCGCACCGTGCCGCGCGATTTCGACCGCATCGGCCCGACATGGGCCTGAAAGCCATGCCCCTCGGCCGCGGCCTTGCCATCATAGCGCACCGCAAGCGGCAGAAAGTGATATTGAATATCGGGGTAATCCACCGCATCCGAGGACCGGATGAAGCCGCAGCTTTCAAACTGGTTGCTGGCCCCCAGACCGGTTTTCGTCGCCATCCACTGTGCGCCGATGCTGCCCTTGCCCCACAGGTTCCAGTGCTTGAACAGGGTAATCGGCTGGCTGGCGGCGAATTGCATATAGACCTCAAGATGGTCTTGCAGATTGCCGCCCACCCCGGCGCGGTCGGCCAGAACCGTGATGCCGTGATCGCGCAGATGCCCGGCAGGCCCGATCCCCGACTGCATCAGCAGCTTGGGCGTATTGATGCTGGAGGCCGCCAGAACAACCTCGGCCCCGGCGCGGATGGTCTGGACGCCGCCCCGCATGGCGACCTCGACCCCGATGGCGCGTCGGCCCTCGAACACCACGCGGCGGGCCAGACCGCGGCGGATGCGCAGCCGCCCCGACCGCATCGCCGGGCGCAGATAGGCATTGGCGGCGGACCAGCGACGGCCTTGCCAGATCGTCGCCTCCATCGGGCCAAAGCCCTGCTGGTTTTCGCCGTTGTAATCGTCGGTCAGCGGCCACCCGGCCTGATGCCCGGCCTGAATGAAGGCGTCAAACAGCGGGTTATCGCGCGGGCCACGGCTGATATGAACGGGACCGGAATCGCCGCGCCACGGGTTCGGGGCGCCGCCGTGCCAGGTCTCCATCCGTTTGAAATAGGGCAACACATCGGCATAGCCCCAGCCCGCCGCGCCCTGATCGCGCCAATGGTCGAAATCGGCGCGATGGCCGCGCACGAACACCATGCCGTTGATGCTGGACGAGCCACCCAACACCTTGCCGCGCGGCGTCACCAGCGAGCGCCCCCCCAGATGCGGCTCGGGCTGGCTGGCGAACCCCCAGTCATAGCGCGACATATTCATCGGATAGGACAGCGCGGCGGGCATCTGGATGAAAGGCCCGATATCGGTGCCGCCATATTCGATCACATCCACCCGCTTGCCAGCCTGAACCAGACGATAGGCCAGCGCGCAACCGGCGCTGCCTGCGCCGACGATCACATAATCTGCCAGTTCCATCGTGGTTCCTTTCAATACGGCGCGTCCACCGGCCCCATGCCGACATAGACGGTCTTGATCTGCGAATAATATTCGATCGCGGCACGCCCGTTTTCGCGCCCCACCCCCGACAGTTTCGCGCCGCCAAACGGCGCCTGCACCGGCGTCAGGTTATAGGCGTTGATCCAGCAGGTGCCCGCCTGCATGGCCGCCGCCACCCGGTGCGCGCGGGTCAGATCGGCGGTAAACACCCCCGAGGCCAGCCCGAATTCGGTGGCATTGGCGCGGGCGATCACCTCGGCCTCGTCATCGAAGGGCAGGACCGACATGACCGGGCCGAAAATTTCCTCGCGCGCGATGGTCATATCGTCGCGCACATCGGCAAACACGGTGGGGGGGATGAACCGCCCCTGACCCGCGCCGCCGCAGACCAGCCGCGCCCCCTCGGCCTGCGCCGTGGCGATATAGCCGCGGATCTTGTGCAGCTGATCGTCGCTGATGATCGGGCCGTGCTGGGTTGCGGGGTCCATCGGGTCGCCCATGCGCACCGACGCCGCCCGCGCCGCCAGCCGGTCCAGAAACCGGTCCATCACCCCGCGCTGAACAAACACGCGGGTGCCATTCGAACAGATCTGCCCCGAGGAATAGAAATTGGCCAGCATCGCCGCGCCCACCGCATCTTCGATGCTGGCATCGTCGAAGACGATCAGCGGCGATTTGCCCCCCAGTTCCATGGTGACATGGCGCAGCCCCTCGGCGGCGGCGGCATAGACCTTGCGCCCCGTCGGCACCGACCCGGTCAGCGACACCTTGGCCACGCGCGGGTCCGTCACCAGCGCCGCACCAACCGCACCGCGCCCCTGCACGACGTTGAACACGCCATCGGGCAACCCGGCCTGTTTCAGGATCTCGGCCAGTTTCAGCGCCCCCAGCGGGGTGATCTCGGACGGTTTGAACACCATCGCATTGCCCATGGCCAGCGCCGGCGCGGCCTTCCAGCAGGCGATCTGGCTGGGGTAATTCCACGCGCCGATCCCGGCGCAGACGCCCAAAGCCTCGCGACGGGTATAGACGAAATCGCGCCCCAGCGGGATATGTTCGCCCGTCACCGTCGCCGCCAGACCGCCGAAATAGTCCAGCGCATCGGCCCCCGATGCCCAGTCGGCCACCAGCGTTTCCTGAAGTGGCTTGCCGGTATCCAGCGTTTCCAGTTCCGACAATTCCTGATTGCGGTCACGGATGATCGCGGCGGCACGCGACAGGATGCGGCCACGATCCGCCGGGGCCAGCGCGGCCCATGCGGGCTGTGCGGCGGCGGCGGCGGCGGTGGCCTGTGCGACCTGATCGGCTGTGGCCTCGTGCAGGTCGGCAATCACCGCGCCGGTATAGGGGTAATGCACCGGCAGGGCATCGCCCTTGCCCTCGACCGGCTGGCCGTTGATCCACAGGGATGCAGGGGGTTGTGCGGTCTTGGTCATGGCAGGATCTTTCGCAGATAATCGTTCACAATTCGGATCGCCGCCGTCGCGTCGGTCGGGCCGGGCGACAGGGCGGCACGGATATAAACCCCGTCGATCAGCGCGCCGATGGTGGCGGCACCTTCCGCGGGGTCGTCGGCGCCAAGACGGCGCAGCAGCACGGTGACATTGGTCTGCAACCGCCGGTGATAGACCCGCAACAGCCGCGCCGCCTGTGGGTTGACCTGTGCCAGCGTGTAAAAGTTCAGCCAGGCCGACACCGTGTTGCGCCCGAAACTTTCGGGACCAAAGCTGGCCCGGATCAGCGCATCCAGCCGGGCGCGGTCGTCGCGCGCCGACAGCACCTCGGCGCGGACACCGTCGCGGAAACGGGTCAGGATATGGCGCATCGCCGCCAGAAAGATCTGTGACTTGCTGCCGAAATAGTGATGCGCAAGGGCTGGCGACATGCCGGCCAGCTTGGCAATCTGGGCCACGGTCACATCCAGCGTCCCGGCCTCTCCGACGCAGCGGATCGTCGCGGCGATCAGGGCCGATTTGCGAATGGCGGGGGCGCCGATCTTGGGCATCGGGCAGGACTTTCTTCATAAAAACGGTTGCAATGTGGTCCTAACCTACGTTTTATTGACGCGTCAATCAACAAACCGGAGCCGTCATGACCCGCAAGATCATCACCGCCCTCGCCCTGTCCACCGCGCTGGGGACCACCGCCTTTGCCGCGGAACCCGAATCGTGCCGCGACGTCACCTTTTCGGATGTGGGCTGGACGGATATCACGGCCACGACGGCGGTCACGACCGAATTGCTGAACGCATTGGGTTACAAGACCGAAATCAAGGTGCTGTCGGTGCCCGTCACCTATACCGCGATGGCCAAGGGCGATGTGGACGTGTTTCTGGGCAACTGGATGCCGACCATGGAAGCCGACATCAAACCCTATCGCGATTCGGGCACGGTCGACACGGTGCGCACCAACCTGACCGGCGCGAAATACACGCTGGCGACCAACAAGGCCGGGGCCGAACTTGGCATCCGGGATTTCGCAGATATCGCCAAGCACAAGGACGCGCTGGACGGCAAGATCTATGGGATCGAGCCGGGCAATGACGGCAACCGCCTGCTGCTGGAAATGGTCGCCAGGGACAAGTTCGGGCTTGGCACGCTTGAGATCGTCGAATCCAGCGAACAGGGGATGCTGGCGCAGGTGTCGCGCGCCGATAATGCCGGCAAGCCGGTGGTGTTCCTTGGCTGGGAACCGCACCCGATGAATGCCCAGCATGAACTGACCTATCTGTCGGGCGGCGACGATGTGTTCGGTCCCGATTTCGGCGGCGCCGAGGTGCGCACCAATACCCGCGCGGGCTATGTCAGGGACTGCCCGAACGTTGGCAAGCTTCTGGAAAATCTGGAATTCTCGCTTCCCATGGAAAATCAGGTCATGGGCGCAATCCTGAATGACGGGCAAGAGCCGTCAAAGGCCGCCATGGCCTGGATGAAGGCCAATCCCGATCAGGTCACCGCCTGGCTGGACGGCGTAACCACCGCCGATGGCGGCGATGCCGTGGCCGCCGTGGAAGACACGCTGGCCAAGTAAGGCGCGGCCAACCGGAAAAAGCGCGGCGCGGGGGCCACCTTCGCGCCGCGTTTGATGAAAAGGGACAGATATGGAACAATTAACCGGCTGGATCACCGGCACCAAGATACCCGTCGGACGAACCGCCAAGGCGGTGTTCGACTGGCTGAACAGCCACGGCGCCGTGGTGTTTCA
Source organism: Paracoccus jiaweipingae (assembly GCF_044335505.1). Classification (NCBI taxonomy): domain Bacteria; kingdom Pseudomonadati; phylum Pseudomonadota; class Alphaproteobacteria; order Rhodobacterales; family Paracoccaceae; genus Paracoccus; species Paracoccus jiaweipingae. The sequence goes on from NZ_JBISBS010000002.1 coordinate 91,076, forward strand.
GAAAATCTCGGACGCGATGGACGGGCTGATCGCGGGCATCCTGTGGCTGCTGGAAACGCCGCATCCGCTGGTGCTGATCGCCATCCTGACCGGGCTGACATGGCTGATGCAGCGCAACTGGAAGACCTGCCTGCTGGTGGCCGCCGGGTTCCTGTTCATCCTGAACCAGAATTACTGGGACGCGACGATGCAGTCGCTGACGCTGGTTCTGGCCTCTTGCGTGGTGTGCATGGCGCTGGGGGTGCCGATCGGCATTGCGGTGGCGCATCGCCCGCGCCTTTACGCCTGGGTGCGCCCGGTGCTGGACCTGATGCAGACCCTGCCGACCTTTGTTTACCTGATCCCGGCGATTGTGTTTTTTGGCATCGGCGTGGTGCCGGGCCTGATCGCGACGGTGATCTTCGTGCTGCCCGCACCGATCCGTCTGACCCAGCTGGGGATTGCCAGCACCCCGACCGCGCTGGTCGAGGCCGCCCGCGCCTTTGGCGCCACCCCGCGCCAGCTTTTGTGGAAGGTCGAACTGCCCAGCGCCCTGCCCCAGATCATGGCCGGGCTGAACCAGACCATCATGCTGTCGCTGTCGATGGTGGTGATCGCGGCGCTGGTCGGGGCCTCGGGGCTGGGGGTGCCGGTGCTGCGGGCGCTGAACAGTGTCAATATCGCGCTGGGGTTTGAATCGGGCTTTGTCATCGTCGTGGTTGCGATCCTGCTGGACCGGATGCTGCGCGTGAAGGGGGTAAAATGAAACCATCGGCCAAACCTGCCGTCAGCTTTGACAATGTCTCGATCGTGTTCGGGGACGACCCGGAAAGCGCCCTGCCGCTGATGGATCAGGGTCAGGACCGCGAGGCGATCAAGACCGCCACCGGACAGGTGCTGGGGGTCCATGACGCCAACCTGACCGTGCATGAAGGCGAAATCATGGTGCTGATGGGCCTGTCGGGGTCGGGCAAATCCACCCTGCTGCGCGCGGTCAACGGCCTGAACCCGGTGGTCCGCGGCGAGGTCCGCATCTGGGACGGCGACAAGATGGCCTCGGTCACGCATTGTTCGCGCAAGGATCTGCGCGACCTGCGCCTGCGCCGCGTTGCCATGGTGTTTCAGCAATTCGGCCTGCTGCCCTGGCGCAGCGTGCGCGAAAATGTCGGGCTTGGGCTGGAACTGGCCGGAATGCCCGCCCGCGCCCGCCGCGAAAAAGTCGATGCCGAGCTGGCGACCGTCGGCCTGTCCGAATGGGCCGATCTGAAGGTGGCCGAATTGTCGGGCGGGATGCAGCAACGCGTCGGTCTGGCCCGCGCCTTTGCCACCGACGCGCCGATCCTGCTGATGGACGAGCCGTTTTCCGCGCTGGACCCGCTGATCCGGTCGCGGCTTCAGGACGAATTGCTTGAGATGCAGGAACAGAAAAAGCGCACCATCATTTTCGTCAGCCACGATCTGGACGAGGCTTTCAAACTGGGCAACCGCATTGCCCTGATGGAAGGCGGGCGCATCGTTCAGACCGGCACCGCGCGCGACATTATCGCCAACCCGGCCAATGATTATGTGGCCGATTTCGTCGCCCATATGAATCCGCTGATGGTGCTGACCGCGGGCGATGCCGCCGAACCGGGTCAGGCCGCCGGCACCCCGGTGCCGCGCGACATGCCGGTGCGCAAGGTGATGGCGCTGCTGGATGGCGACACCCGCGAATTGCCGCTGCAAGGTGGCGGCCGGGTCAGCCGTGGCAGCATCATGGCGCGGCTGCTGGACCCGCAGGGCTAGGGCAGCTTGGCCGCCGGCACCGGCGGCGTCAGGTCGCGGCGGCGGCGGGCATCGCGCCAGGTCATATAGCTGATCGCCGCGATCATCAGCCCGCCGCCGACCAGCACCCACGGATCGACCGGTTCGTGAAATACCAGCGCCCCCAGCAGGCTGGCCCAGACCAGCTGCAAGAACACCACCGGCTGGGTCACCATCAGCGGCGCCGCCGCGAAAGCGCGGGTCATGGTATAATGCCCCGCCGTGGCAAAAATTGCCGTCAGCGTCAGCCAGCCGATCTGACCCGGCGTCGGGGCCTGCCAGACCAGCGCCGCCGGAACCGCCAGCCCGATGGCCACGGTCAGCGACATCATCGCCACAACCACGGCGGCGGGCACCTCGGCCGCCAGACGCTTGGCCATCAGATAGGAACTGCCGAAACACAGCGCCGCGCCCAGTTGTGCCAGATGCCCGGCCTCCAGCCCGCGCAGACCGGGCCGCAGTACGATCAGCGCCCCCGCCAGCGCCACAGCAATGGCCAGCAGCCGCCGCACCGACAGTGACTCACCCAAAATCAGCGCCGCGCCAAGCGTGACCACGATGGGGTTCAGAAAGCCGATGGCGGTGACCTCGGCCACGGTGATGCGGGCCATGGCAAAGAACCACAGCGCCACCGCCAGACAATGCAGCGCCCCGCGCCCCAGAAACAGCGGCCACAGCCGCGCCGCAAACCCCCGGCGCAGCGCCGGTGCCAGAACCGGCAGCAGAAACACCAGCCCGATGGCAAAGCGGATGAACGCGCCCTGCACCGCTGGCAGGCTTGGGCCGACATGTCGGACCGTGCCATTCACCGCCACGAATAGCAGCCCCGTCACCAGCATCCAGCCAATGCCGGTCAGATTGGATCTTTCCATCGGCGCGCCCCCTTCCCCGCCACCTGACCCAGTCGCGCCCCGAAAGTCCAGTCAGCCCGCGACGATCAGCCCCGCCGCAATCGCCCACATCACCGCCCCCACCGCGACATCCAGCACCTGCCACGCCCGTGGCCGCGCAAAGACCGGCGCCAACAGCCGCGCGCCGAACCCCAGCGACAGAAAAAACACCCCCGAGGCCAGCATCGCCCCAGCGGCAAAGACCCAGGGCGCGGGGGATTGCGCCGAAATCGCCCCCAGCAACACCACCGTATCCAGATAAACATGCGGGTTCAGCCATGTCAGCGCCGCCAGAACCGCCAGCGTCGCCGCCAATCCGCGCGCGGGCGGGCCATCGGCGCGCAGGCTGCCCGGCACCATCGCGGCCCGGAAACTGCGCCAGCCATAGACCAGCAAGAACCCTGCCCCGCCCCAGCGCAGCGCCGCCATCAGCCCCGGCGCTCGGCGCGTCAGCGCCCCGGCCCCGGCCACCCCCGCCGCGATCAACAGCGCATCCGACAGCGCGCAGAACAGGCACACCGCCAGCACATGGCGCCGCAACAGCCCCTGCCGCAGCACAAAGGCATTCTGCGCCCCGATCGCCATGATCAGCGACAGGCTGGTGCCGAACCCGGTCAGAAATGCCCCCATGCGATGCCCCTTTGATGTCATGTCCTGACCTTGCGGATCGCAGTAAAACCGGCTTCAGTCCAATTAAAGATATTCAGGCAGATACAGTTTTTCTGATGCTGGACTATACCGCCCTTGCGACCATGACACAGGTGATCCGCCTCGGCTCGTTCGAGGCCGCCGCCCATGCGCTGAACCTGACGCCCTCGGCGGTGTCGCAACGCATCCGCACGCTCGAGGATCGGGTCGGCGCGGTGCTGATCCATCGCGGCCCGCCAGCCACCGGCACCCCGACCGGCCTGCGGCTGATGCAGCATCTGGAACAGGTGCGGCTGCTGGAACAGGGCCTGACCCCGGACAGCCAGCCCGCTACGCTGCGCATCGCGGTCAATGCCGACAGCCTGGCAACATGGTTTCTGCCCGCACTGACGGCGCAGGACCTGCTGTATGATCTGGTGATCGACGATCAGGACCACGCGCAGGACTGGCTGAAACGCGGTCAGGTCAGCGCGGCGATCACCGCCCATCCCGGCCCCGCCCCCGGCTGTGACAGCCTGCCGCTGGGATGCCTGCGCTATCTGGCGACGGCCAGCCCCGGTTTTGTTGCCCGGCACTTCCCGGATGGTCCCGACGCCACCAGCCTGTCGCGCGCGCCCGCGCTGACCTTTAACCTGAAAGACCGGCTGCAGGCGCGCTGGGTGCGGGCGCTGACCGGGCGTTCGCCGCGCCTGCACAGCCACCTGATCCCCGCGTCCGAGGGCTTTGCCCATGCCGCCCGGCTGGGGCTTGGCTGGGGGATGAACCCCGAACCGCTGATCCGCGACGACCTGGCCTCGGGCCGTCTGGTCGCGCTGGGGCCGCCGCTGGATGTGGCGCTGTTCTGGCAGGTCCAGCGCGTCATGGCCCCGCGCCTGACCGCCCTGACCCGCGCCATAAAAACAAAGGCCGCAGCGATGCTGCGACCCTGATCTTCTTCGTTGCGGCAAATACCCCGCGGGGGTGTGGGGGTGCGACACCCCCACGCGCGGCGTTTTACAACTGTGCGGCGACCGCGTCCGAGATGTCGAAATTGCCGGTGACGTTTTGCACGTCATCGTCATCTTCCAGCACCTCGATCAGCTTCATCAGCTTTTGCGCATCCTCAAGGCTGGCAATCTCGGTCGGGGCCTGCGGCTTCCAGATCAGCTTGGCGGTCTCGGATTCGCCCAGTGCGGCCTCAAGCGCGGTCGAGACCTCGTTCAGGTCGGTATCGGCGCAATAGATCCAGTGCCCGTCCTCGTCCGAGGATACATCATCGGCCCCGGCCTCGATCGCGGCCATCATCACCGTGTCGGCATCGCCGGCGCTGGCGGGATACATGATCTCGCCCACGCGGTCGAACATGAAGCTGACCGAACCGGTCTGGCCCAGATCGCCGCCATGCTTGGTGAAATAGGACCGCACATTCGACGCGGTGCGGTTGCGGTTGTCGGTCATCGCCTCGACGATAATGGCGATGCCGTTGGGGCCGTAACCCTCGTACCGGATCTCGTCATAGTTTTCGGCATCGCCGCCCTGCGACTTTTTGATGGCGCGGTCGATCACGTCCTTGGGCACAGAGCTGGATCGCGCTTCCTTGACCGCCAGACGCAGGCGCGGGTTTTTATCCGGGTCAGGATCGCCCATTTTCGCGGCGACGGTGATTTCCTTCGCCAGTTTCGAAAACAGCTTGGACCGCGCGGCATCCTGCCGCCCCTTGCGGTGCTGAATATTGGCCCATTTGGAATGGCCGGCCATAGGTCAACCCCTGTCTGTCTTGGAATATGGCGCCTTCCTTATCGCGCCAGCCAGCGCGGGGCAAGCGCGGCGACAACAGGACTGCACCGCCCCCCACGGCACCGCAGGCAGCAGGCGCGGGAAACCGGGCGGTCAGTCCCCATTATCGCCGCTGGCCTGCCAGTTGCGCGATTGCGGGGTGCGAAAGACATAGCGGTTGCCAGCGGCGATGACCGTCACATCGGCAAAAGGTTCGACCAGATCGCCCAGAACCGGGCGCAGCCAGTTCTGCCGCAGGCCGGTGACCCGGTAATCGACCGGCACCGGGCAATCCGCGATATGCCCCTGCGCGGCCAGCGGCGCGCGACAGACACGGCCATCGCTGAACCCGATGCGGATCTGGTCCGCGCTCAGCCGCAGGCTGTCGGGGCGCGGCGCCGGGGCGGCACAGGCCCCGGCCATCAGCGCCAGGATCAGCGCGGTCCATGCAGGGCGGGTGGGTTTGCGGATCTGTGCCATCGCTTAATGCAGGGGCCAGACAAGGGGAATGACGATGGACGCGGTGATCGCCATCAACAGGTTCAGCGGCAGGCCCACGCGGATGAAATCGGCAAAGCGATAGCCCCCCGGCCCATAGACCAGCGTGTTGGTCTGGTATCCGATCGGCGTCGCGAAGGCGGCGGATGCCCCCATCATCACCGCGATCACCAGCGGGCGCGGGTCGATCCCGATATGACCCGCCAGCGAAATCGCCACCGGGGTGACGATGACGGCAACGGCATTATTGGTCACGATCTCGGTCAGGATCATCGCCAGCATGTAGACCGCCAGCACGATGGCCCATTCCGGCACGCTTTCCAGCCATGGCCCGACATAGCCGACGATCAGTTCCACCGCGCCGGAATTTTCCAGCCCCGCCCCGACTGCCAGCATGGCAAAGATCAGCGCCATCAGCTGGCCATCGACAAAGCCAAGCGCCTCGTCTGCGTCAATGCATCGGGTGCCCAGAACCACGCCCACACCGATAAAGGCCAGCAGCAGGATCGGCGCAACCTCGAACGCCGACAGCGTGACCACGGCGATCAGCGTCGCGACCACGATCGGCGCATGTTTGCGGCGGAAGGCGCGGTCCGAGGGCTGGTTGACCTCGACCATCTCCATGTCGGTGGCCAGACGCTGGATGTCGGCGGGGGCGCCTTCCAGCAGCAGGGTGTCACCGACCCGGACCACCAGATCGTCCAGCTGGCGGCCGATATTCTGGTTGCGGCGATGCGCGGCCAGCACATAAACGCCATAACGCCGCCGCAGCCGCATCGAGCCAAGGCTGCGCCCGACCATGTGGCAGCCCGGCGTGATCAGCACCTCGACGGTCGAGGTCTGAACCGATGACAGCTTGTCAACGCGCTGAATATCCTTGTTTTCCTGAAGCCCCAGCACCTCGGACATGGGGGTGCGCAAAACCACGCGGTCGCCGGCCTGCAGCACCACCGCCGCCAGATCGCGGCGCAGCGACTGATCGCCGCGCAGCACGTCGATGACGCGGGCGCTTTCGCGGGAAAAGATATCGACCTCGGACAGCGGCTTGCCGACCAGTGTGCTGTCGGCGGGGATGGCGACCTCGGTAAAGAATTTCATTTTCGAGCGGCCCGACATCAGGCTGGACATCGAATCACGTTCAGGCAGCAGCCGGGGCGCGAACAGGATCAGATAGATGACGCCGACAATCGCCATCGGCAGCCCCACCGGGGTGATCTCGAAAATGCTGAAATGCTCCAGCCCGGAGCGGGCCGCGACCCCGTCGACCAGCAGGTTGGTCGAGGTCCCGATCATCGTCACCGTCCCCCCCAGAATGGACAGATAGGACAGCGGAATCAACAGCTTGGACGGCGCCTGCTTCATTTCCTTGGCCAGTTGCATAAAGATCGGCATCATCACCACGACCAGCGGCGTATTGTTGACAAAAGCCGACATGCCGACCACCACGACCGAGATCATCGACAAGGTCAGGTAAGGCCGGGTCGCCGCGTGGCGGGCGGCATTCTGGCCGATCCAGTCCAGCGCCCCGGTGCGCACCAGACCGCCGACGATGATAAACATGAAGGCGATGGTCCATGGGGCGCTGTTGGACAGCACCTTGGGCACCTCGGCCACCGGCAGAACCCCCAGCATCAGCAGCGCGATCGCCCCAAGAATAGCAGTAACTTCAGGCGGAAAGACCTCCCGCACGAAAAGCGTCAGCATGACCCCGATCACGACAATGGTCGTCAGTGCAGCGGTGGTCCCGGCGAGTTCAATCCCGAACATCGCATCCCTTTACCTGGCCACCGGCATTCATGGCCGGCAGGGGGCAATCTTGCAAATCCCCGATGCGCCCGCAAGCGGTTACGCCAGTGGCGCGACCCCGTGACCGGTGGATTGCAGCCGACCGCCCTGACGCAGCGGTTCGACCGATTTTGCCAGACCGGTGCGGTCGTCGGTCTCGACCAGCACGCCTGACAGCGTGGCCTCGCCCTCGGCTGGGGTGAAGCGCTCGCGCGTCATGCCGGTGATAAAGCGGCGCATCGGCTCGGCCTTGTCCATGCCGATAACGCTGTCGTAATCGCCACACATCCCCGCATCGGTCAGATAAGCGGTGCCGCGCGGCAGGATCTGGGCGTCACCGGTCGGCACATGGGTGTGGGTGCCCACGACAAGGCTGGCGCGGCCATCGCAGAAATGCCCGACGGCCATTTTCTCGCTTGTGGCCTCGGCGTGAATATCGACCAGTGCGGCCTGCACCATGCCACCGGGGGGATGCGCCCACAGCACCTGATCAAGCGCCGAAAACGGGTCGTCGAAGGGGCGTTTCATGAACACCTGCCCCAGCACCTGCGCCACCAGAACCTTGCGTCCGCGCGCATCCTGAAACACCCGCGCGCCCTTGCCCGGCGCATCCCTGGCGAAATTGATCGGCCGCAGCACGCGCGGTTCCTGCGCGATAAAGGACAGCATGTCCTTCTGGTCGAAAGCGTGATCGCCAAGGGTCACACAATCGGCGCCCGATTCCAGCAGCAGTTTCGCATGACCGCCGGTCAGGCCCATGCCACCGCTGGCATTTTCGCCATTGACCACGACAAAATCGGCCCGCGCCGCCGCCCGCAGCCCCGCCAGCCGTTCACTGATCGCGCGCCGTCCGGCCCGCCCCATTACATCGCCAAGAAACATGATCCGCATCCGCCCTGCCTAGGGCAAGTCGCGCTCCGGCTCAAGCCCGGCGGCGCAGGGCAGGCGCGGTCGGGGGATGCCACTTCGGCACGATGCAGCGTTTCGAACAAAGCTGTTTACGATTTATTCATTTTTGCGTGATAAGCAGGTCTGGCAGAAAACATAGCAGGCGAAAAAACACTATATGTCCAGACTGTTGATGGTGTTATTCCTCTTCACCGGGGTGTTTTCAGCACCCGCGATGTCACAACCCTTGGGCGAATGTCTGCGCGCCGCACCGGAACTGGCGGCGGCGCTGGGGCGGGCCACGAACCTGATGCGGCACGGCATTGGCCTGCATCGGCTGGATCTGGACGATCAGCTGAACACGGTCGCCCAACATCATGCCTGCGATCTGGCACGACGACAGACCATCAGCCATACCGACAGGCGCGGGCGCACGCCGTTGAAACGGCTGCGCGCGATGGGGTTTCCCGCCTGTTTCAGCGCCGAAAACATTGCCTGGGGCACCCGTCAGCCGCGCCCCACCATCGACGCGTGGCAGAACTCGCCCGCGCATCGCCTGAATCAGCAAAGCCGCAAGGCCACGCGCATGGGCTTTGGTCAGGCCCGCGGTCCCGATGGCCGCTTATACTGGGTCGGGCTGTATGCGCGGCCCTGTCCGGCGCGCTGACGCCGCGCGCAACAAGTGCGTCGTGGTCGGGCAGCGCCGCCGCAACCCGGCGCGCTGACGACGCTGCCGCGCTGACCCGGCCTGCGGTCGGTGGTTTGGGGGCGCCCGGTGGCAGGCCCGCCGCGACGGGGGACGGGCGCGGCGATGGGCTGCGCCACCGCCTCAGCGTTCCAGCACCAGCCGGTCCGCCTCAAGGCTGATGCGCGCGAACCGCCGCAGATAGGACATGCCCATCAGCGAACCCGACAATTCGCCTTCGATCACCACGGCGGGCACATCGGTGTCGCGAATATCCCCGATCTCGACCAGCCCCAGCGTCACCGGCGCGGTGCGGGTGATGCCATTGGCCGTGCGGGCCTGTCCGATATATCCCAGCGTGTCCGGGTCAATCCCCACCCGCCGGGCATCGCGCTGACCCAGCGCCAGCGTCGAGGCACCGGTATCGACGACAAAGCTGATCTCGGTCCCGTTCACCCGCACCGGCAGGTGATAATGGCCGTCATTGCCCATCGGCACCTCGATCCGGTCGCCGGTGATAATGGGGTGGGGGGCGACGGTCTGGCTGACCTGCTGCCACAGCCCTGCCGCCGCCACCGCACCGACAAAGATCAGCCCCCATGCCAGCGCCTGCCGTAATGTGCTGCCGGGCCGGGCGCGGAACTCGACCACCAGAAAGCCGCCAACCGCGATCAGCAGCAGCACCAGATAGGCCAGATTCATCCAGTCATCGCCCCACATTCAGAACAACCCCGTCCCTTTCAGCCCGTCAATCACGAACTGGATCGACAGTGCCGCCAGCAGCATCCCCAGCAGCCGCGTTACCACCATTGTCCCGGTCGCCCCCAGCGCCCGCGCCAGCGGCACCGACACCACGAACATGACCCATGTCGTCGCCAGAACCGCCAGCATCACCGCGATCACCAGCGCCATATGCACCACGCCCTCGCCCTGACCGCTGAGCAGGATCATCGAGGCCAGCGCCCCCGGCCCCGCCAGCAGCGGCGTGGCCAGCGGAAAGACCGAAGGGTCGTCGCCGGGGTCGTGGGGAACCTCTTCCTGGGCCTGCCCCTCGCGGCGGCGGGTGCGGCGCTCGAACAGCATGTCCAGCGCGGTCAGGAACAACAGCACCCCGCCAGCGATCCGAAACGCCGGCAGCGAAATTCCGATGAAGGACAAAATCCCATCCCCGGCCAGCGCGAACAGCGTCAGCAGGATCGCCGCCACCGCCAGCGCCCGCAGCCCGGTCAGCCGCCGCCGCTGCGGCGACATCCCATCGGTCAGCGCGATATACAGCGGCGCCAGCCCCACCGGGTCAATGATCACGAACAGCGTCACATAGGCGCTGATCAGAAAGGTCAAATCCATGTGATATCCTTCCAGCCTGCCCGTTTATCGCAGCCCCGCGCCGCCCTGCCAAGGCGCCGCGCCCGTCTGGCGCGTCAACCGCGTCAAGAAATCGCCTTTGCAATGACCGCCACAAAGCCCTAGATATTGCCGCACACGGGCTTTTGCCCGCCATCAGGAGCATAGTGATGCTGAACAATATCGGCCTTCCCGGCCTTCTTCTGATCGCAGTCGTCGTGCTGGTCCTGTTCGGACGCGGCAAGGTGTCGTCGCTGATGGGCGAAGTCGGCAAGGGCATCAGCGCCTTCAAGAAAGGTGTCAAGGATGGCACCGAGGATCTGGAACGCGCCGCGGACGAGGACAAGGCCGTCCCGCCCGCCGACAAACCCCGGCTTCAGGACGACGCGGCCCAGGCGCGCAGCGATGCGGATGCCCGGCTGCGCGACGTGACGCCGCGCGACAACGACCGGATCTGAGCCTCCGGCCATGCTGGATATCGGCTGGACCGAGCTGCTGCTGATCGGCGTCGTGGCGCTGATCGTGGTGGGTCCGCAGGACCTGCCGCGCATGTTTCACACGCTTGGCCGGATCACCGCCCGCGCCCGGTCCATGGCGCGCGAGTTTTCATCGGCCATGGAAGACGCGGCGCGGTCCAGCGGCATTGACGATGCCGCCAACACGCTGCGCGATGTCAAGGATCTGACCAGTTCGCGCAAGATGGGGCTGGATGCGCTGGACCGTGCCGCCGACCGGTTCGAGAAATGGGACCCCAAGGTGCCCTCGGCCCGCGCCCCGGCCCGGCCAGACCCAGCACAGCCTGACCCCGTCGTGCCGCTGTCGCCTGACCCGGCCATGGCCCGCAGCCCCGAAGCACCGCAGACTGCCGCGCCTCGGACCGGCGCCCCCCACCCCGCCCTGCCGGATGCCGATGCGCCCGCGCATGGCACCCCCGCGCCGGGCCGCCGCCAGTTGAAGGCCGTGCGGCGTTCGGACATGAAAGACGACTGACGTGGCCACCAAAACCCCGGACGAGATCGACGAAAGCTCGGCCCCGCTGATCGAGCATCTGGCCGAATTGCGCACCCGGCTGATCTGGTCGGCGCTGGCCTTCGTGGTGGCGATGGTGCTGTGTTATACGGTCTGGAACCCGATCTATAACTTCCTGACCCGCCCCATCTGTCACGCGCTTGAGGTCCGCAATCAGGAATGCGGCCTGATCCTGCTGAAGCTGCAAGAGGGCTTTTTCGTCGCCATCCGCATCAGCTTTCTTGGCGGGTTCATTCTGGCCTTCCCGATCATCGCCTATCAGTTGTGGCGGTTTGTGGCACCGGGGTTGTATCGGTCTGAAAAACAGGCATTCCTGCCCTTCCTGATCGCCTCGCCGGTGATGTTTTTCATGGGCGCGGCCTTTGCCTATTACGTCATCCTGCCCATGGCTTATGACTTTTTCCTGGGCTTTCAGCAGGGTCCGCTGGCGCTGCCGGATGACACCGCCCCCAGCCCTGACAATCCCTTGGCGGGGATCGTCTTTCAAGGCTCGGTCAGCGAATATCTGGACCTGACCAGCAAGTTCATTCTGGCTTTCGGCCTGTCGTTCCAGCTGCCGGTGGCGCTGACGCTGCTGGGAAAGGCCGGTCTGGTTTCGGCGCAGGGCCTGTCCAGCGTGCGCAAATATGCGGTTCTGGCGATTCTGGTCATGGCCGCCATCGTGACCCCGCCTGACGTGGTGTCGCAGGTGGTGCTGTTCAGCGTGATCTATGGGCTTTACGAAATCTCGATCCAGCTGGTCGCCCGGATCGAGCGCCGCCGCGAGGCCGAATTGCGCGAACAGGGCCTGTGGGACGGGGAAGATGACTGATCCGCTGACCCGCATTGCCGCGGCGCTGGAACGCATGTCGCCGCCGCCCGTCCCGGCGCCCGATTTTCGCGACGCCACCGCCTATGCCTGGCATCCCGACCCTGACCGGCTGGTCGCCGTGGCGCGGGTGGCGCGGGTCGATCTGGCCCGGCTGGTCGGCATCGACCGCGCCCGCGACACTTTGCTGGCCAATACGCTGCAATTCGCGCGCGGCCATGCCGCGAATAACGCCCTGCTGTGGGGCGCGCGCGGGATGGGAAAATCGTCGCTGGTCAAGGCCGTTCACGCCCATGCGGTGGCGCAGGGCCTGCCGCTGGTGCTGGTCGAGATCGCCCGCGAAGACCTGCACAGCGTCGGTCGCCTGCTGGATCTTCTGGGCCGGTCCGACAAGCGTTTCGTGCTGTTCGCGGATGATTTGTCCTTCTCGCATGACGATGCGCAATACAAATCGCTTAAGGCGGTTCTGGATGGCGGCATTGCCGGGCGCCCTGAAAACGTGGTGCTGTATGCGACCTCGAACCGGCGCCACCTGATGCCGCGCGACATGATCGAAAACGAACGCTCAAGCGCCATCAACCCGGCCGAGGCGGTCGAGGAAAAAGTCTCGCTCTCGGACCGTTTCGGGCTGTGGCTGGGGTTCCATCCCTGTTCGCAGGACGATTACCTGACGATGATTCGCGGCTATTGCGATGCCTGTGGCGTGGCCATCGACGACGACACCCTGCGCGCCGAGGCGATCGAATGGCAGGCCACGCGCGGGTCGCGTTCGGGGCGTGTGGCGTGGCAATATTTCACCGATCTGGCCGGACGGCGTGGAATTTCGCTGACGCGGTAACTGAATCTCAACCTTTTGGTGCGACGGTGGCCCGAACAGGACGATTCGGACCATCATGACCAACGCGACAGATCAGCATCAGACCGGGACACTGGCCGCTTGGGTCAGCGCGCGTGACCAGAACCGCGCCGATCAGGCGCCCCCGGCGCCCCCTGCCACCCCGGTCCCGCGCGGTGCCGACCATCTGGCGGCCGAGGCGATTGCAAAGGCCGCACAGAAAAGCCTCAGGATGCCGGTCTATGTGGAATCGGCCCGTATCGCCGCGCGCAGTCTGGCGGAAATCGGGGAATTGCTGCCGGAACGCGCGCTGCTGGCGGTGCTGCAATCGGATGCCGATTCCGTGGGGGTTCTGGCGCTGTGTCCGGCCACCGTGGCCTCGCTTCTGGAAATGCAGACCCTTGGACGGGTCACCGCGCGCAGCGTGGCCCATCGACGCCCGACGCGCACCGATGCCACCCTGTGCGCTGATTTCATCAATCGCAGTCTGGGCGAATTATCTGCGGCGCTGCACGACCATGCCGATACGACCAGCTTTGCGGGCTATCGCTATGCCAGCCATATGGATGACCCACGCCCCCTGCTGCTGCTGCTCGAGGATCGCAGCTATCAGGTGCTGCAACTGACCCTGCGCTATGGTGAGGGGGGGCAGCGCGATGGCCAGATCATTATCGCCATCCCGGTTCTGCCATCGGGGGCGCGGGCGGGCGTGTCAGCCACCGGCACCCTCAGTGCCTTGCCCCCCGGCCTGCCGGGACCGGCGCCGGCCAGACAGGCCGGGACTGGGACTGAGGCTGGGACTGGGGCGGTGGGCCTGCACGAATCATTGCGCGCCGCGCCGGTGCAATTGCAGGCAATGCTGGCGCGGCGCCGTATCAAACTGGGCGATCTGCGGCGGCTGAAACCGGGTGACTGCATTCCCCTGCCCCATCAGGCGATCAGCAATGTGCGGCTGGAAAGCCGGGCAGGTCAGTTGCTGGCCCTTGGCAGCCTTGGCGAGGCCGAGGGTTTTCACGCCCTGCGATTGCGCCCTGCCGACAGTGTTGAGGCCGGGACCGGCGCGGATCAGCCGGCTTTTCCCACCGCACAGGCGGCATCGCAGACCGATCTGCCGGGTGACATCGCATCCGCAGACCCGCCCCCCGATGACTGGCCCGAACCCCCGATCGAGGATCTGGAAAACCCCGATCAGTTCCGCCCCGACATTGCCGCCGAAACCATGGACCCGCCTGAGGAAGAGGACGACATGATGCCGATGACGATGCAGATCACTTGACAAAGCGGTTAAGACTTGAAAACCGGCCCGCAAACGCGCATGTAGTCCCCGCCCGCAAGGTCGCGGGCGATAATGGACGGAGTGACCATGGCCAAGGAAGAAATGCTCGAATTCCCCGGCGTCGTGAAGGAACTTCTGCCCAACGCGACTTTCCGGGTCGAGCTTGAGAACGGCCATGAAATCATCGCGCATATGGCAGGCAAGATGCGCAAGAACCGCATCCGGGTTCTGGCAGGGGACAAGGTTCAGGTGGAAATGAACACCTATGACCTGACCAAGGGCCGGATCAATTACCGCTTTAAATAATCGCGGCCTGCGCCACCCCTGGCGGGCGCAAGCCCAAAGGGGCGCATAATGGCGACACAAGACGACCCAATCCCTGACGCCCGATCGGCCGCAACCGTGGTCGCGGCCACCGGCAGCGGGGAAGCCTTGGCAGCCCCCGGTCAGGCCGGGACCGCCGCGGCCAGTCACGCGCCGGCCCCTGAACGCGGGCCACAGCCCGGCCTTGACCCAGCCCGTGATGACCGGTCTCTGGTTCTGGCCTCGGCCAGCCCGCGCCGGTTGGCGCTGCTGGCGCAGATCGGCTATCGCCCCGCCCGCATCGCCCCCGCCGATATTGACGAGACACCGCATCGCGGCGAACCCCCGCGCGCCTTTGCCGAACGCATGGCCCGCGAAAAGGCGCTGGCCGTCGCCCACGGCCCGGATGAACTGGTCCTTGCCGGCGACACGGTCGTTGCCGCTGGCCCGCGCATTCTGGGCAAGCCCGAAACGGCCGACGAGGCGCGTCGCTTTTTACAATTGCTGTCGGGGCGTCGGCACCGCGTCATCACATCCGTTGCGCTGCGCGATGCAACCCGGACGCGCCTGCGGATCGTGGCCAGCACCGTGCGTTTCCTGCCGCTGACCGCCGCCCGAATCGACGCTTATCTGGACAGCGGCGAATGGCAGGGCAAGGCTGGCGGCTATGCCATCCAAGGTGCTGCCTCGGCCTTTATCCCTTGGATTCAAGGCTCATTCACCGCCATTGTCGGCCTGCCGCTGGCCGAAACCTCTGCCTTGCTGGCCTCGGCCGGCCTGCACCCGGAACACCCCGCATGAAACATGTTGTTATCGGCCAATGGCGCGGCCACCCCGCCGCGGCCCTGTTCCTTGACCGTCAGCTGGACCAGCTGATCATCGCCCCTGACGCGCTGACCGCGCTGCCGCCCGGCACCATTTGCCGTGGCATCGTCGACCGCTTGGTCAAGGGACAGGGCGGCGTGTTCCTGCGCCTGCCCGAGGGGCAGCGCGGATTTTTGCGCAGCAAGGGCGGCCTGCGCGAGGGGCAGCCGCTGATCGTGCAGGTCTCGGGCGTGCCCGAGGACGGCAAGGCGGTTCCGGTCAGCGACCGTTTCCTGCTGCGCGGGCGCCATGTCATTGTGACGCCCGGTGCGCCGGGGGTGAATGTTTCGCGCCAGATCAAGGATGAAGCGCTGCGCACCGCGCTGTCCGATCTGGTGCGCGATCTGCACCCCGGCGATGACAGCACGACTGGCGTCATCATCCGCAGCGCCGCCGCCGATGCCGATGACGCCGACATCACCGCTGAACTGGCCCCGCTGCTGGACCTGGCGCAGGCGCTGACCGCCGATCTGGCCGGGGACCCGCAGATCCTGCTGGACGCGCCCCAACCTACCGATACCGCCTGGCAGGACTGGTCCGACCCCGCCCCCGACGGGATCGAGGATGGGCCGGATGCCTTTGACCACAGCGGCGCCAGCGAAGCGGTTGATGCCCTGCTGTCACCGCGGGTTGATCTTGGCGGCGGGGCCTTCGCCTTTATCGAACCAACCCGGGCCGCGATCTGTATCGACGTCAATACCGGCAGCGACCATTCCCCCGCCGCCGCGCTGAAGGCCAATATCGCCATGGCCCGCGACCTGCCGCGCCAGTTGCGCCTGCGCGGGCTTGGCGGGCAGGTGGTGGTCGATTTTGCCCCGGTTTCCAAGCGCGACCGTGGCACCATCGAACAAGTTCTGCGCGCCGCCGCCCGCCCCGAAGGCGGCGCGATGACGGTCATCGGCTGGACGGCCATGGGCCTGTTCGAGGTCAACCGCAAGCGCGACCGCGTCCCCCTGACACGGCTGGCCGAGGGCGCATGACCCGCTGTCCGATCTGCGGCAAACCCGCCGACCCGAAATTGCGGCCGTTCTGTTCGAAACGCTGCGCCGACATTGACCTGGCGCGCTGGCTGCGCGGCGATTACGCCATCCCCGGCGAGCCGGCGGGAACACCCGAAACCGAGGATTGATTTTTTCCGATTTTGGGCTGGACAGGGCCGGCTGGGTCGGCTACCTACCCGCCTACGCCAGCCGCAAGGCTGCGATGCCCGGATAGCTCAGTTGGTAGAGCAGCGGATTGAAAATCCGCGTGTCGGTGGTTCGAATCCGCCTCCGGGCACCACCTCTCCCCCCCCCCACACACGAAACATGCCCCGCAATCGTTTGCGTCTGGTTCAGACCGGTCTTTTCGCGTCGACCTTACGGCCTGTGCGGGGCATGGCGGCGCGTTCGGGCCATTGCATCGGCGGGGCCAAGCGGTTACAGGCTTTAGCTGTCGGTTTCCGTAAGGAATTGAAAGGGAATCCGCCGCGGTTTTGCCGCGAACCGGAACTGCCCCCGCAACTGTAGGCGGCGAGGAACCAGCGACATGCCACTGTGGGCTTGCCCATGGGAAGGCCGCCAGTCCCCGCGACCCGCCAGTCAGGAGACCTGCCGACATCGTTTAGCTTGAACCGGGCGGGGCGCCCGGAGAGGTGCCAGATGTTGTTTCCCTGCGGCCCCGCCATGCCGGACCCTGCATTTGCGGGGCGATACGGCATGATCCGGCGATCTTTCCCTGCCTTGCCGCAAATCCGGGAATATCATTCATGACCGCTTTTCCGACCCTGCGCCTTGCCGGCGCTGCCGGGCTGTTTCTGGCCGCCACGCTGCCGGCCATGGCCGCGACCACCTATCCGCTGACGCTGGAAAATTGCGGCGTTCAGGTCAGCTTTGACCACGCCCCCGACAGCGCCGTGACCATCGGTCAGTCCGCGACCGAGACGATGTATGCGCTGGGTCTGGGCGACAAGGTCAAGGGGACCTCGGTCTGGTTTACCGATGTGCTGCCTCAATATCGCGCCCTCAATGACGGGATCGAACGGATGGCAGATAACGACCCCAGCTTTGAAAGCGTCGTCGCCAAAAAGCCGGGGCTGGTTGCGTCGCAATATGAATGGTATGTCGGGCCGCAGGGGGTGGTCGGCACGCGCGAACAATTCGCGGATCTGGGTATCCCGACCTATATCATGGCCGCCGACTGTGCCGGGAAGGACAATTCCAAAGGCTCGGACGGGACCCGCGCGGCGATGTTCAGCATGGATAGCGTGTATCAGGGCGTTCGGGACCTTGCCCGCATCTTTGACCACCCCGAAGCTGGCGAGGCGCTGGTCGATCAGCTGCGCCAGCGCGAACAGGCCGCCATCGACAAGGCGGGCGCGCTGGGGGTGCGCGATGTACCGGCGCTGTTCTGGTTTTCCTCGGCCGATCTTCAGGGCGATCCTTATGTCGCCGGGCGCAAAGGCCCGCCGGGTTACATGATGGCGGCGCTGGGGCTGCGCAATGTGATCGAAAGCGACGAGGAATGGCCGACCGTGGGCTGGGAAACCATCGCCCGCGCCAACCCCGCCATCATCGTGGTCGCAAAAATGAGCCGCCGCCGCTTTGACGCCGATGACGTGGACAAAAAGCTGGAATTCCTGAAAACCGACCCGGTGGCCAGCCAGATCGACGCGGTCAGAAACAACCGCATCGTGGTGCTGGACGCGCATTCGATGGACCCGTCAATCCGCAACATCACCGCGATCGAGGAACTGGCGCAGGCGCTGGATGGCTTTGACCTGAAATGAGCCGCAGCATGATGGCTGCCGCAATCTGGGCCGGGCTGGGGCTGGCGGGGCTGGTTCTGGCGTTGCTGGCCGGGGTGGCGCTTGGCGAAACCCCGGTTACCCCGGCGGCCATCCGTGCCGCGCTGGCCAATCACCTGTGGTCGGCGGGGCTGGCGGTGGACCCGATTGAACAGGGTATTATCTGGGCTTACCGGGTGCCGCGCACGCTGGTCGCGGCCAGTTGCGGGGCCGGGCTGGCGCTGGCCGGGCTGGTCTTGCAGGCTTTGGTGCGCAATGCGCTGGCCGACCCCTATCTGCTGGGGGTGTCGGCGGGGGCCTCGACCGGGGCGGTGGCGGTGACGCTGATGGGGCTTGGCGGCGGGCTGATCGGCATGTCCGGAGGGGCGTTTCTGGGGGCGGCGCTGGCGTTTTCGCTGGTGGCGCTGCTGGCGCGGGCCTCGGGCGGGGGGGCGGCGCAGATGGTGCTGGCCGGGGTGGCCGGGTCACAGCTGTTCAATGCGCTGACCTCGTTCCTGATCGCGCGTTCCGCCAATGCCGAACAGGCGCGCGGCATCATGTTCTGGCTGCTTGGCAACCTGTCGGGGGTGCGCTGGCCCGATGTGACGCTGGCCGCGCCGGTGGCGCTGGCGGGGGCGGTGGTCTGTCTGGCGCATATCCGGGTGCTGGATGCCTTTGCCTTCGGTCACGAGGCCGCCGCCGCGCTTGGCCTTGCCGTGCGGCGGGTGCAGCTGGTGCTGATCGGCGCGGTTACGCTGATGACGGCGGTGATGGTCAGCCTTGTCGGGTCCATCGGTTTTGTCGGGCTGGTGATCCCCCATGCGATGCGCTTTATCGTCGGGCCGCGCCATGTCCGGCTGGTGCCGGCGACCGCGCTGGCGGGGGCGGTGTTTCTGATCGGCGCCGATATTGCGGCGCGGATGCTGATCCCCGGTCAGGTGGTGCCCATTGGCGTGGTCACGGCGCTGGTCGGGGCGCCGGGTTTCGCGCTGATCCTGCTGCGCGGAAAGGTGCGGACATGAGGCTGACAGCCCGCAATCTGGGCTGGTCGGTGCGCGGCCGCCCCATCGTCAGCGACGTGTCGCTTGGCATAAATCCCGGCGAGACCTTTGGCCTGATCGGGCCGAACGGGTCGGGCAAATCCACGCTGCTGCGGCTGCTGGCGGGGCTGTTGCCGCGCGCGCAGGGGCAGGTCACGCTGGACGGCACCGACCTGCGCGCCATGCCCCGGCGCCAGATTGCGCGCCGTATTGCCATGGTCCAGCAGCAGGGCGACACCCCCGAGGCCCTGCGCGTGCGCGACGTGGCCGAACTGGGGCGCACCCCGTGGCTGGGGCCGCTGTCGGTGTTTTCGGACCGCGATCACGCCATTGTCGACGCAGCACTGGCCGCCACCGGCATGACCGCGCTGGCGCAGCGGCCGTGGTCGGCCCTGTCGGGGGGCGAACGCCAGCGCAGCCAGATCGCCCGCGCGCTGGCACAGCGTCCGGCGCTGTTGCTGCTGGACGAACCCACCAACCATCTGGACATTCACCACCAGCTGTCGCTGTTGCGGCTGGTGGATGAATTGCCGGTCACCGTGGTCATTGCGCTGCATGACCTGAATCAGGCGCTTGGCTGTGACAGGCTGGGGGTGATGCAGGACGGCAGGCTGGTCACGGTGGGACCACCGCGTCAGGTTCTGACCCCCGACCGCATTGCCCGCATCTTTCGCGTCGGCGCCCGCGCCCTGCACGACCCGGCCGATGACGCGCTGCATTACCGTTTTCACGACCTCAGGGAATGACCGATGAAACCGCTTCTTGCCGCTTTGCTGATCGCCGCCGGCCCGGCGCTGGCCGAAACCCACGATATCGACATGCTGAACCGCGGTGCCACTGGCCCGATGGTGTTCGAACCGGCCTATCTGCGCATTGCGCCGGGCGATACGCTGCGCTTTTTGCCGACCCAGCCGGGCCATAACGCCGCCACGCTGGACGGCATGATCCCCGCCGGCGCCACCCCGTTCAAGTCGCGGATCAACCGCGAATTCAGCGTCACGCTGGATTTGCCGGGCGCCTATGGCATCTATTGCCAGCCGCATCTGGGGATGGGCATGGTGATGGTGGTCGAGGTGGGCGACGGCCCGTTCGACCTGCCCCTGCCCGACAGCCTGCCACAGCGCGCCCGCGACCGCTTTGACGCCATCCTGTCCGGGCGGCCCTGAGATGGGCGACAATTTCCACCTGCGCGAGGAGATCCGCGCCTATTGGTCGCGCCGCGCCGCGCGGTTTGATCTGGCCTTTGGCCACCGCATTTCCGACCGCGCGGCACCGGCATGGGCGGCGCCGATACGCGCCCATCTTGGCCCGGCGCCGCAACAGGTGCTGGAACTGGCCTGCGGCACCGGCGAGGTGACAGCCCTGCTGCACCAGCTTGGCCATCAGGTCACGGCGCTGGATTTCGCGGAACCTATGCTGGAACAGGCGCGGGCCAAACATGCCGGCAAGGACCGGCTGCGCTTTGTTCATGCCGATGCCGAAAACACCATGGAACCCGATGCGCATTACGATGCCATCCTGTGCCGGCATCTGGTCTGGACACTGACCGACCCGCAGGCGGCCTTTGCCGACTGGCTGCGGGTGCTGCGGCCCGGCGGGCGGCTGGTGATCTTTGACGGCGACTGGACGCGTCCGGCCAGACCCGGTCTGGCGCGGCTGCTGGCGCTGTGGGACCGGCTGTCGCCCGACCCTTATCATGACGACGCGCTGGGGCAGGCCCATGCCGGGATCATGCGGCAACTGCCCTTCGGTCACGGGCTGCGCTTTGATCAGCTGGCCGGGATGCTGTCACAGGCTGGCTTTGACCGGATCGGTCAGCTGCCATATGCCCCCATCGCCCGCGCCCAGCGCCGGGGTCAGGGGCTGCGCAACCGGCTGCGCACGCGGGTTCATCACCGCTTTATCCTGACCGCGTCCAGACCCGGTTAGGTCAGGGACAGAGGCGTCGCCGTCGGGGCCAGCCCGGTGCCGCACAGGTCGCCGCAAGAAAACGGCGGCCTGTAACCTGCCTGTCACAGAACGGCCCTAGGGTTTGCGGCGCAACAGCCAACGGAGCGCATCATGCAGCCCAAAGCCATTCTTCTTGCCGCCACCGCCCTTGCCGCCCTGCCCCTGACGGGCCAGGCGCAAGAGCTTGCCTTTTCCCCCGTGCCCTTTGCCGCCGATGACGCCGCCAAGCGTCAGGTGCTGGCCTCGGACAAGGTGACGGTGGATGGCAAGGATTACCCCATCGCCTATCACGTTCTGGCCCGCACCGGCGACAAGCTGGGCGATGGCGTGTTCGGCGCGCTGATCGACCGTGACGGCAAGGTCGTCACCTCCGAGGACGGGTCGGAACACCTGTCGGTGGATGCCGATTTCACCTCGCTGATTCGCAAGGGGGACAAACTGTATGCGGTGACGCATTTCGAATCGCGCCCCGGTGCGATTTATGTCACCGAACTGACGCAGGACGGGGACGGCAAGCTGACCGCCACCAAGACCAGCCCGGTCGATTTCGCGCAGCAAGGCGGCCTGTGGGTGCCCTGCGCCGGGTCGGTCACGCCCTGGGGCAACCATCTGGGCGGCGAGGAATACCCCCCCAATGCCGAGGCCGTCGAGGCCGCCAATGACATCTCGGAAATCGACGAATATTACCGCCCGATGGCGCGTTTCTTCGGGCTGGACCCGGCGACCATGACGCTGGACGATTTCCGGGCCGCCTTTAACCCCTATGCCTATGGCTTCCCGACCGAGATCACCATCGACGATCAGGGTCATGCCAGCGCCACCAAACATTACGCGATGGGCCGCGTCGCGATCGAACTGGCCCATGTCATGCCCGACAACAAGACCGTCTATATTACCGATGACGGCACCAATGTCGGCCTTTACAAATTCATCGCGGATCAGGCCGGCAAGCTGGATGCAGGCACGCTCTATGCCGCGAAATGGACCCAGACCGCCGATCAGGACGCCGGCGAGGCCGATATCGACTGGGTCGAACTGGGCCATGCGACCAGCGACGAGGTCCGCAAGCTGATCGACGCCAAGACCCGCTTTGCCGATATTTTCGAGGTCGCGGACATGGCCGAAGACGGCAGCTGCGCGGACGGCTTCACCCCCTCGATCGCCGAGGATGTGCATCAGTGCCTGAAGGTGAAACCGGGCATGGAACTGGCCGCCGCGACGCTGGAAACCCGCCGTTACGCCGCCATCAAAGGCGCGACGCTGGAATTCCGCAAGATGGAAGGCTTTACTTGGAACCCGCAAAAGAACGAGGCCTATCTGGCCATGTCCGAGGTCTCGAAAGGGATGGAAGACGCCGGGAAACAGGATCTGGGTGGCAGCAACGACATTCGCCTGACCCAGAACAAATGCGGCGCGGTTTATGCCCTGTCGATGGATGACAGCTTTAACGTCAGCAAAATGCGCACGCTGCTGACCGGCAAACCGGTCGATGACGCGGTCAACAGCTGCGATATTGACGGCATCGCCAACCCCGACAACCTGACCTTTATCGACGGTTATGACACGCTGATCATTGGTGAAGATACCGGCGACGGGCACCAGAATGACGCGATCTGGTCGTATAACCTGACCTCGGGGGCGCTGACGCGCATCTTCTCGACCCCGTATGGGTCGGAAACCACCTCGCCCTATTGGTACCCGGATGTGAACGGTCATGGCTATCTGATGGCCGTGGTCCAGCACCCCTATGGCGAATCGGACGAGGACAAGCTTCAGGACGCCGCCGATGCCCGCGCCTATGTCGGCTATATCGGGCCGTTCCCGGCGATGGGCGGGCATTCCGAATACAGCCCCGCGCAGTAACCTGCGCCCCGGTGGCCGCGCCTGAGGGTGCGGCCACATCCCGTTTCAGAAAGCCCTTTCCATGCGCACCTTGCTGTTTTCCCTGCTGTTGCTTGCCGCCGGCCCGGTGCTGGCCGATCAGCAAACCACAGGAAAGCTGGTCAACAAGACCGCTTATATTCCGCCGCAATGCTATACCCAGACCCGCACCCGGACCGGCGTTGCGAACCCCTGCATGACCTGCCATGTGCGGTCGCGCGCGCCGCATTACATCAATGATTACGACCTTCAGTTCGATTACAGCTTCCCCGCCCCGGCGCGGGTGAACCCGTGGACCAACCTGTTTGCCGACCGCCGCGACGATATTGCCGCGATGCCCGACGACCAGATCATGACCTATGTGCGCCAGTCCAATTACATCGCGCAGGGGGGCAACCTGCTGGCGCAGCGTCTGGCCGGTGACCTGCCCGAAGGCTGGGATCAGGATGGCGACGGGCGCTGGTCGGGCTATGTCCCGGATCTGGCACTGAATTTCGACCCCGAGGGCTTCGACATCGCCGCCGATGGCACCCCGACCGGCTGGCGGGCCTTTGCCTATACCCCGCTGCCGGGCAGCTTCTGGCCGACCAACGGGTCGGGCGATGACGTGCTGATCCGCCTGCCCGAAATCTATCGCCAAGCCGAGGACGGCCAGCCCGACCGCCAGATCTATGCGCTGAATCTGGCCATCACCGAGGCGCTGATCAAGCGTCAGGACGTGCCCATCCCCGCCACTGACGAAGCCCCGCTTGGCGTCGATCTGGACCGCGACGGCCAGATCGGTCAGGCGCTGAAGGTGGGGTTCGACTGGGCGCCCCGGCAGGGCCGCGACATGCAATGGGTCGGCGCCGCCCGGCTGGCCCAGCAACGGGGCGACGCGCCGCTGGCGGCGGGGCTGTATCCGCTGGGGACCGAATTTATCCACAGCCTGCGCTATCTGGACGTTCAGGACGGCAAGGTGGTCATGGCCCCGCGGATGAAAGAACTGCGTTACATGCGCAAGACCCGCTGGCTGTCATGGTTCGACCGCGAGGACGGCGCGCTGGCCGAGGCCAAGGAACGCGTCGATTTCCCCGACCGCATCGCGATGTTCTTTGGCGATTCCGAAACCGGCATCAGCAATGGCACCGGCTGGCGTCTGCAAGCCTTTATCGAGGATGCGACCGGCGACCTGCGCCCCCAGAATTTCGAGGAAACCGTGTTCTGCATGGGCTGTCACGGCGGCATCGGCGTCAATGACGACGACACATTCGCCTTTCCGCGCAAGCTGGCGGCGAACACCGCAAAGGGCGGCTGGTGGCACTGGACCCAGCGCGACGGGCTGGCGGGCGTGGCCCAGCCGGTCCGCGCCGATGGCAACCCCGAATATGCCTTTTACCTGCGCGCCAACCGTGGCGGCGACGAATTGCGCGCCAATACCGAGGTGATCCAGACCTATCTGCGCGACAATGGCACGCTGGACCCCGGTCACAGTCAGGCGCTGCTGACCGATATCGGGCCGCTGGTGACGCCCTCGGCGGAACGGGCGGTGGCGCTGAACAAGGCCTATCGGCTGATCGTGCAGGACCAGTCCTTTATCCGGGGCCGCGATGCGGTTCTGGCGCCCGCGACCACCGTCCATCGCAGCGTCCCCGAGGGCGAGACCACCGGCATCACGACCGAAATTGCGCCGTGGTATTCGCTGCGGCCTGTGCGGCACTGACCGCGCCCGGACCCGCGCGCCGCGCCGGGCGGAACCATCTGCCCGGTCCATCCGTTGGCCCTGCGTAACACGTTTCACCGTTCCCAAGTTCAGAGGCCATCATGACCACCGACGCCAAGACCGATTTCTGGAACCGCCTGTCGAAAACCCGCACCGGAATGCTGGCGGTGGGGGACCGGCTGGTGCCGATGTCGCCCAATGCCGATGCCGAAACCGGCACCATCTGGTTCATTACCGCCAAACAAACCGACATGGCGCAATCGGCGGCGGGCAACCCGCAAACCCGCTTTACCATCTGCGATGACGGCAACGGCCTTTACGCCGACATCACCGGCACCCTGTCGCTGTCGGAGAACCGCGAAAAGCTGGACGAGATCTGGAACATGGTCGCTGACAGCTGGTTCGAGGAGGGCAAGCAGGACCCCGACCTGCAATTGCTGGCCTTCCGCCCGCAAGAGGCCGAGATCTGGCTGGGGTCCGGGGCGCTGAATTTCATGTTCCAGATCGCCAAGGCCCAGATCACCGGCGATCAGCCTGATATGGGCGATCACACGACCCTGCGCTTCTGAACGGGCCGCCCGCGCAGCCCCGCGGCGGCAGGCACGCCCCGACGACCACCGCGCCACCCGGCAGGGACACCCCTGCCGGGTTATCAAATTGCCTCATGATCTTTTTGCATCATATGCGTTTGGCGCGCGCGGCCGATTGCGCTAAACGCAGGGATCATTTGCAAAGAAGGCCGCCATGACCCTGCCCCTGTCGCCCGTATTCGACCGCCTGCGCGCCGCCGCACGACAGCGTATTCTGATCCTGGACGGGGCGATGGGCACGCAGATCCAGCAGCTTGGCTTTTCCGAGGATGATTTCACCGGCGCACACAGCCATGGCAGCGGCTGTGCCTGCCATCACGCCCATGGCCATGTCCACGGCGATGGCGAACACCCCCAGCAGGGCAATAACGACCTGCTGACCCTGACCCAGCCCGACGCGATCGAAGAGATCCATTTCCGCTATGCCATGGCCGGGGCGGATATTGTTGAAACCAACACCTTTTCATCGACCCGCATCGCGCAGGCCGATTACGGGCTGGAAGATTCGGTCTATGACCTGAACTTTCACGGCGCCCGCATTGCGCGCAAGGCGATGGACCGCGCGCAGGCACAGGACGGGCGCGAACGCTTTGTCGCCGGGGCGCTGGGGCCGACCAACCGCACGGCATCCATCAGCCCGGACGTGAACAACCCCGGCTATCGCGCGGTGACTTTCGACGATCTGCGTCTGGCCTATGCCGAACAGATCCGCGGGCTGATGGATGGCGGCGCCGATATCATCCTGATCGAAACCATCTTTGACACGCTGAACGCCAAGGCCGCGATTTTCGCCTGCGAGGAGGTGTTCACCGAACAGAACCTGCGCCTGCCGGTGATGATTTCGGGCACCATCACCGACCTGTCGGGCCGCACCCTGTCGGGCCAGACGCCGACCGCCTTCTGGTATTCGGTGCGCCATGCCCAACCGCTGACCATCGGGCTGAACTGTGCACTTGGCGCCGATGCCATGCGCCCGCATCTGGCCGAATTGTCGGGCGTGGCCGATACGCTGATCTGTGCCTATCCCAATGCCGGGCTGCCCAATGAAATGGGCCAGTATGACGAAAGCCCCGCCGCCATGGCCGCCCAGATCGAGGGGTTTGCCCGCGAAGGGCTGGTCAATGTGGTCGGCGGGTGCTGTGGCTCTACCCCCGACCATATCCGCGCGGTGGCGCAGGCAGTGGCGAAATACCCACCCCGACCCTTGCCCGAAATCGCGCCGCAGATGCGCCTGTCGGGGCTGGAACCCTTTACCCTGACCGATGACATCCCCTTCGTGAATGTGGGCGAACGCACCAATGTCACCGGCAGCGCGCGTTTCCGCAAACTGATCACCAATGGCGATTACGCCACCGCGCTGGACGTGGCCCGCGATCAGGTCGAAAACGGCGCGCAGGTGATCGACGTCAATATGGACGAGGGGCTGATCGATTCCAGGCAGGCGATGATCGACTATCTGAACCTGCTGGCCGCCGAACCCGATATTGCGCGCGTGCCGCTGATGATCGACAGCTCCAAATGGGAGGTGATCGAAGCCGGGCTGAAATGCACGCAGGGCAAGGCGATTGTGAACTCGATCAGCCTGAAGGAAGGCGAGGAAAACTTTCTGCATCAGGCCCGGCTGTGCCGGATGTATGGCGCGGCGGTGGTGGTGATGGCCTTTGACGAAACCGGTCAGGCCGATACCGAAGACCGCAAGGTCGAAATCTGTAGCCGCGCCTATGACCTGCTGGTGAACCGCATCGGCTTCCCGCCCGAGGACATCATCTTCGACCCCAATGTCTTTGCCGTCGCCACCGGGATCGAGGAACATGACAATTACGGCGTCGATTTCATCAACGCCACCGCCCGCATCACCCAGACCCTGCCGCATGTGCATATCTCGGGCGGGGTGTCGAACCTGTCCTTCAGCTTTCGCGGCAACGAACCCGTGCGCGAGGCGATGCACGCGGTGTTTCTGTATCACGCCATTCAGGCCGGCATGGATATGGGCATCGTCAATGCCGGTCAGCTGGCCGTCTATGACCAGATCGACCCCGACCTGCGCGAGGCCTGCGAAGATGTGGTCCTGAACCGGCGCAGCGATGCCACCGAACGGATGCTGGATCTGGCCGAACGCTATCGCGGTCAGGGCGGGGCCAAGGCGCGCGAAAAAGACCTGACATGGCGGGAATGGAGCGTTGAAAAGCGGCTGGAACATGCGCTGGTCAACGGCATCACCGAATATATCGAGGCCGACACCGAACAGGCCCGTCAGGCCGCCGAGCGCCCGCTGCATGTGATCGAAGGGCCGCTGATGGCGGGGATGAACGTCGTGGGCGATCTGTTCGGCGCGGGCAAGATGTTCCTGCCGCAGGTGGTGAAATCGGCCCGCGTGATGAAACAGGCGGTCGCCGTGCTGCTGCCCTATATGGAAGAGGAAAAGCGCCTTGCCGGCGGCGAGGGCCGCGAAAGCGCGGGCAAGGTGCTGATGGCGACGGTCAAGGGCGATGTCCACGACATCGGCAAAAACATCGTCGGCGTGGTTCTGGCCTGCAACAATTACGACATTATCGACCTTGGGGTCATGGTGCCCGCCACCAAGATTCTTGAGACTGCAAGGGCCGAAAAGGTCGATATTATCGGCCTGTCCGGCCTGATCACCCCCAGCCTTGACGAAATGGTCCATGTCGCCGCCGAGATGGAGCGTGAAGGCTTTGACATCCCGCTGCTGATCGGCGGGGCCACCACCTCGCGCGTGCATACGGCGGTCAAGATCCACCCGAAATATGCCAGGGGTCAGGCGGTTTACGTCACCGATGCCAGCCGCGCGGTCGGCGTCGTCGGCAGCCTGCTGTCGGGGCGCAAATCGGCCTATGTCGACGATATCCGCACCGAATATGCCGAGGTCGCCAACAAACACGCCCGCGCCGAGGCCGCGAAAAAGCGTCTGCCGCTGGCCGATGCCCGCGCCAACCCGGTCGCGGTCGACTGGTCGGCCTATCGCGCCACCACCCCGAAATTCCTTGGCGCGCGGGTCATCGACGACTGGGATCTGGCCGATCTGGCGCGCTATATCGACTGGACCCCGTTCTTCCAGACATGGGAAATGAAGGGCGTCTATCCGCGCATTCTGGACGACGAAAAACAAGGCGCCGCCGCGCGCGCGCTGTTTGACGACGCACAGGCAATGCTGGCCCGGATCATTGACGAAAACTGGTTCCGGCCCCGCGCGGTGGTGGGCTTCTGGCCGGCCAATGCGGTGGGCGACGACATCCGCCTGTTCACCGCCGAGGACCGCGAACAGGACCTTGCCACCTTCTTCACCCTGCGCCAACAGGTCGCCAAGCGCGATGGCCGCCCCAATGTCGCCCTGTCCGATTTCGTCGCGCCCCTTGGCCAGCCCGACTATGTCGGCGGCTTCGTGGTGACGGCAGGGGCCGAGGAACAGGCCATCGCGGAACGGTTCAAGGCCGAACATGACGACTATTCCGCCATCCTTGTTCAGGCCCTTGCCGACCGCTTTGCCGAGGCCCTGGCCGAGGCCCTGCACCAGCGCGTGCGCCGCGATTACTGGGGCTATGCCGCTGACGAAACCTTTGCCCCGCAGGACCTGATCGGGGAACCCTATGCCGGCATCCGGCCCGCACCCGGCTATCCGGCGCAGCCCGATCACACGGAAAAAACCACGCTGTTCCAACTGCTTGACGCCACGGCGGCCACCGGGGTGGAACTGACCGAAAGCTTTGCGATGTGGCCCGGCTCGTCGGTGTCGGGCCTCTATATCGGCCATCCCGACGCCTATTATTTCGGCGTCGCCAAGGTCGAGGAAGATCAGGCCCGCGATTATGCCGCCCGCAAAGGCATGGATCTGGATCAGGTCGAACGCTGGCTGGCCCCGATCCTGAACTATATCCCGCAAGGCGCCGCAGCGGCCTGATGCCGCCATGCCGGTGCCTTGCGCGCCCACGGGCTTCTTCGTTGCCCAAATACCCCTGAAACAGCGCCGCCCCTACCCATGGCAGCAAGGCGGCGCGACGGCCCGGACACGCCCCGAACAGGGTCGCGCGCCCGGTCCCCGTCGCTTTGCCTCAGCCGCCCGCGCTGGCCTTCTTTTCCCAGCGCCCGCTGGCCTCGGACCAGTATTCGGCGCTGACCCCGGCCGCCACCAGCGCCCGCCACTGATCGCGGGCGCGGGCCACGGCATCGGGGTCATTGCCGTCAAACACCACGCAGACCCGCTGCGCGCCCGCACATTCCGCCGCTGACAGGCCGGCCCCGTCCAGCGCGACGATACAGTCAGGCTCATTCGCCGCAGCCTGCCCGACAACGGCACCCGATGCCACAGCATCCTGCGCCGCCACACCTTGCCCCGCCACATCCTGCCCCGCCACGGTCAGCAGCACCGGCTGGCGCGCATCATGCGGCCCCCCGGCCAGACCATGCGGGACAAAGCCATCGCCCTGCCACATGGCCTGATCCAGCATCTCCATCCGGTCGGGCGACACGCCGCGCAATTCGACCCGCCAGCCCGCCTGACGCGACTTGGCCACCAGAACCGATAACAGGGAATCGGCACCGGACCGGGTCAGGTGGTAAAACAGCGCCGATCCCATGGCTCAGGCCGTTTTATGCGCCTTGCCGGCCTTCTTGTGCTTGCCCTTGCCCTTGCCGTCCCCGGCTTTGGCCACGCGGGTCTGCACGGCTTCGGGCGCGACCGGGTCGGTCTTGCGGGCCCTGCCGGGGGCGCTTTCAAAGCGGTCGCGGATCAGCCGGTCCAGCGTCATCACGCCCCAGCCGCTGGCCCCTTTGGGCGCCAGGTCGGTTGCCGCGGGCGGCAGGGCGACACCGGCAATGTCGATATGCGCCCAAGGCTGGTCCTTGCGGATAAAGCGTTGCAGGAACTGCGCGGCGGTGATGCTGCCCGCCGCGCGGCCCCCGGTGTTTTTCATATCCGCCAGCCGCGACTTGATCTGTTCGTCATAGGCCGATGCCAGCGGCAGACGCCACGCGCCCTCGCCTTCGGCCTGCGCGGCGGCCAGAACCGCCCCGGCCAGATCGTCGTCATTCGACATCACCCCGGCATGTTCATGCCCCAGCGCGATGATCACCGCGCCGGTCAGCGTGGCAAGGTCGATCACCGCCGCCGGATCACAGGTCTGTTGCGCATACCACAGCACATCGGCCAGCACCAAACGACCCTCGGCATCGGTGTTGATGACCTCGATCGTGTCGCCCTTCATGCTGCGGACAATATCGCCGGGGCGTTGGGCGCGGCCATCGGGCATGTTCTCGACCAGACCCACCAGCCCGACCACATTCGCCCTGGCGCGGCGCAGCGCCAGCGTGCGCATCACCCCCGCGACAACACCCGCACCGCCCATATCCATGGTCATTTCTTCCATGCCCGCCGCAGGCTTGATGGAAATGCCGCCGCTGTCGAACACCACGCCCTTGCCGACCAGCGCCAGCGGGCGTTCCGTGCCGCCGCCATTCCAGCGCATCACCACCAGTTTCGAGGGGCTTTCGCTGCCCTGCCCCACCGCCAGCAGCGCGCGCATCCCCAGACGGGCCAGCTCGGCCTCGTCCAGAACCTCGACCTCAAGGCCCAGCTCGCGCATGGCCAGCAGGCGGTCGGCGAAATCGGTGGTGGTCAGGATGTTGGCGGGTTCATTGACCAGATCGCGGGTAAAAAACACCCCTTCGGCCACGGCGGCGGCCTGCGCGGCCTCGCGGGCCAGCGCCTCGGGGCGGTCGGCCAACATCGTCACGCGGGCGCGGGACGGGTCAACGGGGGCTGCGTCGTTGGCGGGATGCGGCGCGTCCTGTGCCTCGGTCAGGGCGGGCTGGGGGCGCTTGCCGCTGTCCGACAGCACCTGCGGCAACAGGTCGGCATCATCGCCCTGCGCGCCATCGGGCCGGGTTTTATAGGCGTTGAAGTCATAGCCGCGCAGCGCGATCCCCAGCGCGACATCCCCGGCGCGCGGATGTTTGCCGGCCAGCACCACGGTTTCGACCGCCCCCAGACGCGCGCCGATGGCCGCGCCCGCCTTGCGCGCGGCGCGCTGGTCGGCATCGGTGGGCAGCTTGACCAGTTGCAGCGCCTGCGCCGCCAGCCCCGCCGGGAAGGCCAGTTCCAGCGCCTGCCCCGCCCCCAGCCTGCCCCACGCGTCCGAGGCCAGCGCCCGTTCCGCCACCTTGCGCGCCGGACCGGGCAGCCCGGCCAGCGGGCGGTCCGCGCCGGTCACCAGCACCGCGATGCGGCCGGTGCGGCTGTCCAGATCCTCGATCTGATGGGCAAAGCTGATTTCAACGGGGTGGGTCACGGCAGGCTCCGCTTGGAAAGGAAAATCGGGCGAAGGCTAAACCAGCCGTTCTGCAAAGGCCAGCGCGGTCTTTCCCCGCGCCGCGACAGCGGATAAGCAGGGCACAATATCACCCCGAGGCCCCGATTGCCCCAGATCGACCGCTATATCTGTTCGCGCCTGTTCAGCCTGTTCGGCTTTTTCGCGCTGGTGCTGGTATCCATCTATTGGATCAACCGGGCGGTGCTGCTGTTCGAGGATCTTTTGTCCGACGGCCAGACCGCGCTGGTGGTGCTGGAATTTACCGCGCTGACGCTGCCGCTGGTCATTGCGACGGTGCTGCCGGTGGCGGGTTTTGCGGCCAGCGCCTATGGCATCCAGAAACTGTCGGGCGATTCCGAACTGGTGGTGATGCAATCGGCGGGCATGTCGCCGTGGCGGCTGGCGCGGCCCGTGGCGGTGTTCGGGTTAAGTGTGGGGCTGTTGGTGGCGCTGCTGGTGCATGGGCTGGTGCCGATGGCACGGGCAAGGCTGGCCGAACGGCAGGCACAGATTTCGGAAAATGTCACCGCGCGGTTCCTGCACCCCGGCACGTTCCAGTTCCCGGCCAGGGGGCTGACCGTGTTTATCGGCCAGATCTCGGATGACGGGCGGCTGCTGAACATGTTCATCGAGGACGCCCGCAACCCCGCCGACCAAAGCACCTATACCGCCGAGGAAGCCCTGCTGCTGAAGAGCGAAAACGGTCCCCGGCTGGTGATGATGCGCGGCATGGTCCAGAACCTGCGCCGCATCGGCGACCAGCGCCGGCTGTCGGTGACGCGGTTTGCCGATTTCACCTATGACATCGGCAACCTGATCGCGGCCAGCGACCCGCGCGGGCAGGATCTGCGCGATTACGGCACGCTGCGCCTGCTGACCCCCGATGCCGCGCTGCTGGCCGCCACCGGCGCCAGCGCCGCCGAGGCCCGGCTGGAGGCCCATCAGCGTCTGGCACAGCCGCTTCTGGCGCCGGTCGCGGTGCTGCTGGGGTTCGCGGCGCTGATGCTTGGCGGCTATTCCCGCTTTGGCATGTGGCCGCAGCTGACCGGGGCGATTGTCGGGCTGATCGTGGTTAACATGCTGAAAAACGGCGCGGAAAATCTGGCCGCGCTGGACCCGTCGCGCTGGGGTCTGGTTTATGTGCCGGCACTGGCCGGGCTGGCGGCGGTGGCGGTGATGCTGTGGTGGGCCGCGCGTCCACGCCGCCCGCTGCGCGCCCGCATCGCGCAGGCGCGCGGCAAACGGGGGGCGCCATGACGCTGGCGCTGTATATCGCGCGCCGCTTTTTGCGGCTGTTTGTGCTGATCGCGGCGGTGTTTGCCGCGATCCTGTTCCTGATTGACATTGTCGAGGAAATCCGCCGCTATGGCGGACGCGGGGTCGGGCTTGGCGGGGCGGCGGGCCTGTCGGCGCTGAATATCGCGGAAAGTTTCTATTCCATCCTGTCGCTTCTGACGGTGCTGGCGGCGATTGCGCTGTTTATCGGGCTGGCGCGCAGTTCGGAAATGGTGGCGATCCGGGCCTCGGGGCGGTCGGCGCTGCGGCTGCTGGTGGCGCCAATGCTGACGGCGATGACGCTGGGGGCGGTGGCGGTGGCGGTGCTGAACCCGTTCGTGGCCGCCAGCGGCAAACGATACGAGGCCGCCGTCAACCAGATCCGCAGCGGCGAGGCGCAGGTCGTCTCGGTCAGCGACAACGCGGTCTGGCTGCGCCAGTCCGTCCCCCCGGTCGAAACCGACGAGGGCATCACCGCCGGCGGTCAGGTGGTGATCCGCGCCGACCGGTCCAGCCCCGATGCGACGACGCTGTATGACGCCACCTTCCTGCTGTTTTCGCCCGATATCGGCCCGCAATTCCGGCTGGAGGCGCGCGAGGCCGTGCTGCACAACAAAAGCTGGCAGCTACGCGACGTGAAGGCCTGGCCGCTGGCCGCCACCAACCCCGAGGCCGAGGCCAGCCAGCACCCCGAAATCGTGCTGCCCTCGGACCTGACGCCCGACAGCATCCGCAACAGCTTTGGCAAGCCGCAGGCGATCCCGGTCTGGGAACTGCCGGATTATATCGCCGGGCTGGAACGCGCCGGTTTCAGCGCCCAACGCCACAGGGTGTGGTTCCAGTCCGAACTGGCCCGGCCCTTCCTGATGGCGGCGATGGTGCTGATCGCGGCGGGCTTTACCTTGCAGCACCTGCGCGGGCGCAATGCCGGGCTGCCGATCCTGCTGGCCTTTGGCGCCGGGGTGGCGGTGTTCTTTTTGCAAAACATGGCGCAGGTGCTTGGCGATGCGGGCCAGATCACCCCGCAACTGGCGGCATGGGCGCCCCCGCTGGTCGCGGCCCTGTTCGCACTGGCCCTGATCCTGCAACAGGAGGACGGATGACCGCCCGACCGATTTCCCGCCGCTGGCCCCGCCCCCGGCCTGCACCCGCCACCACGGTGACGGCCACCGCCGCCGCACAGCAGCGCGCGGCGCCCGCTGCGACACCCCGCCCGCGGGCCGCCGCAAGGCTGGCGCTGGCGCTGACCACCGCGCTGGTGCTGACCGGTGCGGGCATCACCGCGGGCGCCGGTCCCGCGCAGGCGCAGGACGGCATTGCCGCATGGCTGCGCCGCATCGGCCCGGCGCTGGCACCCAACGCCTTTGGCGGCAGCGATGTGGCTGCTGACGGCACCGACCCCAATGATGCCCCGCGCAGCATTGCCCCCGACATCACGCTGACCCCGGCCGCCCCTGCCGGCACCGGCATTGGCAACGGCACAGACGACAGCGATGCCGCGACCCTGCTGGCCGACCAGATCACCCTGTCGGGCGATCGCGACCTGACGGCCTCGGGCGGGGTGGTGGTCTGGCACAAGGGCGTGCGGCTGGTCGCGGCACAGATCCGCGTCGATGGCCAGACCGGGGCACTGACCATTCGCGGCCCCATCCAGCTGTCCGAACCCGGCAAGCGCGGCACCGCTGACGAAACCGTGCTGGTGGCCGATCAGGCACAGCTGTCGCGCGACCTGCAAGCCGGCATCCTGCACGGCGCCCGGCTGGTCCTTGCGCGCGAGATGCAGCTGGCCGCCGCACAGGCGCAGCGCAGCGAAAATGGCCGGCTGACCACGCTGCGCCATGTCGTGGCCTCCAGCTGTCAGGTCTGCGCGGGCAATCCCACGCCGCTGTGGGAAATCCGCGCCCGCACCATCACCCATGACGCCCAGACCCGACAGATCCATTTCGACCGCCCGCAATTCCGCCTGATGGGGGTGCCGGTGCTGGCCCTGCCGGCGCTGACCGCCCCCGACCCCAGCGTCGAACGCATGTCCGGTTTTCTGCGCCCGGAAATCCGCACCACCTCGAATCTGGGTTTCGGGGTCAAGCTGCCCTATTTCCTGACGCTGGGGGACCATGCCGACCTGACGCTGACGCCCTATCTTTCGGCCAGCCGCACGCGCACGCTGGGGGCGCGCTGGCGGCAGGCGTTCTGGAACGGGGCGATGACATGGCAGGGCGCCGTGTCGCGCGATGATATCAGGCCAGATGAAACCCGCGGCTATCTGTTCGGCAGCGGCATCTGGACGGTGGCGGGCGATTACCGCCTTGGGCTTCAGGTCCAGACCACCACCGACCGTGGCTATCTGCTGGATTACGACGTCACCGATGCCGACCGGCTGTGGTCCGGGGTCACGCTGGACAAGGTAACCCGCAAACGGCTGGTCAGCGCCCGCATCGGCCAGTATCAGACCTTCCGTGATGACGAAACCAACGCCACCCTGCCCGCGCTGGTGGGTGACGCGCTGTGGCAGCGCCGCTTTCACCCCGCGCGTCTGGGCGGCGAGGCGCTGCTGGAATGGTCGCTGCATGGCCACCGCCGCCGCTCGGACGACGATGATATCGGGCGCGATGTGGCGCGGGCCTCGGTCGGGCTGGACTGGCGGCGCAGTCAGGTTCTGCGCGGCGGGGTCGTCGGCACCGCGATTGCCGGGTTCGACGCCGATATTTACCAGATCCGTCAGGACAGCACCGCCAGCGGCATCACCAGCCGCGCCATGCCCTATCTGGGGGCGGAACTGCGCTGGCCGCTGATCGCCAGCCACGGTCAGGCCACGCATCTGCTGGAACCGGTGGTGCAACTGGTCTGGTCGCCCCATGACCGCGACGACATCCCGAACGAGGACAGCCGGGTGCTGGAATTCGACGAAGGCAACCTGTTTTCGCTGGACCGCAGCCCCGGTGCCGACCTGCGCGAGGGCGGGCTGCGCGCCAATCTGGGCATCGGCTGGACGCGGATCGACCCGGCGGGCTACAGCCTTGGGGTGACGGCGGGGCGGGTGTTCAGGGCCGCCGCGCGCGACGGTCTGGGGGCCTCGGGGCCGCTGTCGGGACAGCGCTCGGACTGGCTGCTGGCGGCGCATTTTTCCAATAATGACGGGCTGGCGATTTCAAACCGGGCGCTGTTTGACGACGATTTCAACATCAGCCGCAATGAATTGCGCATGGGATGGGCGCGGGCCGACCGGCGGCTGTCGCTTGGCTATCTGTGGATGGAACGCGACGCCACCGAATCGCGGCTGGACCGGGTGTCAGAACTGGTGCTGGACACCGGCTGGCAGATCGCGCCGGGCTGGTGGGCCAGCGGCGAAACCCGCTATGACTTTCAGGCGGGGCGCGCGCAAAAGGCCGAACTGGGGCTGCAATACCGCAATGAATGCGTCACGCTTGAAGCCACGGTCAAACGCCGCTTTACCGCTTCGGACGCGCTGCGGGCGGAAACCGATTTCGGGCTGTCGGTGCGGCTTGGCGGCTTTGGGCGCACCAGCGACGGGCCGGGCCGCATCGACAGACGCGCCTGCGCCCGCTAAGCCGGGCGGGTGACACGAAAAGCAGTTCCCCATCGCCACAGCCTTGGTTAAGGTCGGCGCAACACCTGCCCACGGGGCACCACAAATCAGGGACCGTTCCATGCGGCATCTTCTTCTTTCGCTGACCTTGGTTGCTGCCGGCGCTGTGGCGCCCGCCCTGTCGCCCGCACAGGCGCAGACAGGGGCGTTTTCGCCGGTGATCTATATCAACAACAACGCTGTCACCGGGTATGAGCTGGACCAGCGGATGCGCTTTATGAAGGTGCTGAACGCCCCCGGCGCTGATCGCGACAGCGCCATGAAGGCCCTGATCGAGGACCGCCTTCGGATGCAGGCCGCCGCCGATATGGGCGTCACCGTCAGCGACGAGGCGCTTCAGGCCGGGCTGGCCGAATTTGCCGGTCGCGCCAATATGGATGTCGAACAATTCACCGCATCGCTGGCCCGCGCCGGGGTTGAACGGCAGGCCTATCGCGATTTCGTCAAGGCGGGCGTCGCCTGGCGCGAGGTCATCCGCCGCCGCATCGTGCCCGCCATCAACGTCTCGGATGCCGAGATCGAGCAGGAGATGAAAAAACAGATCGAGACCCCGCGCATTACCCGCGTGCTGTTGTCCGAACTGATCATCCCCGCCCCCCCCGGCCAGGAGGCCGCAGCCCTTGCCCGCGCCGAAAACCTGTCCGCGACTGTCACCTCCGAGGCCGCTTTTGCCGCGGCCGCACGCCGCTGGTCGGCAACGCCATCGGCGGCGCGGGGCGGGCGTCTGCCGTGGACGCCGCTGGATAACCTGCCGCCGGCGCTGCGCCCGATCGTGCTGGGGCTGAATCCCGGCCAGATCTCGCAGCCGCTGACGGTGCCCGGCGCGGTGGTGCTGTTCTTTTTGCGCGACGAACAGGGCGAATTGCGCCCCGGTGCAAAGGCGCAGGTGCTGGATTTCATCACCCTGACCCTGCCCACGGCGGCGCAGGCGGCGGGCTTTGCCGCACCGCTGCGCGGCTGTGACGACCTGTATGTTCAGGCCCGGGACATTCCCGACCAGCAGCTGCGTCAGCAAACCCTGCCCCAGACCGCCATCCCTGCCGATGTCGCCCTGCGGCTGGCGCATCTGGACGAGGGCGAATCGACGGTGATCGACCGCGGTGTTTCGGCCGATCTGGTGATGCTGTGCAAACGCACCCCGGCGCTGCTGGCGCAGGCTGATGCCGCCGTGCCCAGCACCGCCGCCGCCCCCGACGGGGTCGAGGCCGCGACCAAAGCCCCCGAGGCAGACGCGCTGCCCGAACGCGACGCCGTGCGCAACGCGATCTTTAACCGCAAGATCAATATGATGGCCGACGCCTATCTGGCGGAACTGCGGGCCGATGCGCTGATCCGTCAACCATGAGCCACCCCTCCCGGCCCGGCGACGACCCTCAGCCCGCCCCCCAACCCGGTCCCGTCATCCTGACCTGCGGTGACCCTGCGGGCGTCGGGCCGGAACTGGCCGCGAAAGCGGTGGGCTGCGGGGTTGATTTCCTGTGGCTGGGTGATCCGCGCCACCTGCCCCACGGCACAGACTGGGTGGCGCTGAACAGCCCGCGCGATCCGCGCCCGGCACACCGGCTGGCGGTGCTGCGCCACGACTTCCCGGCATCGGTCACACCGGGGCAACCCGACGGCGCCAATGCGCAGGCGGTGATCGACTGCATCGCCCGCGCGGTCGATCTGGTCACCAGCGGACAGGCCAGCGCCCTGTGCACCGCCCCCATCGCCAAGCATGTGCTGAAAACCGGCGCGGGTTTTGGCTTTCCGGGCCATACCGAATACCTTGCCCATCTGGCCGGCGGCGTGGATGTGGCGATGATGCTGGCTTCGACCACGGTCACCCCGCCCTGCCGCACCGTGCCGGCCACCATCCACATCGCCTTGCAGGATGTCCCCGCGGCCCTGACCCCAGACAGCCTTGGCCGCGCCATCCGCATCACCCATACCGCGCTGATCCGCGATTTCGGCATCGCGCAGCCGCGCATCGCCGTGGCCGGGCTGAACCCCCATGCCGGCGAAAACGGCGCCATGGGGCGGCAGGAACGCGACTGGATGTCCCCTCTGCTGGACGATCTGCGCGCGCAGGGGCTGGACATTACCGGCCCGCTGCCTGCTGACACCATGTTCCACGCCCCGGCCCGCGCGCGTTACGACGCAGCGGTCTGTGCCTATCACGATCAGGCGCTGATCCCGATCAAGACGCTGGATTTCGCGGGCGGGGTCAATGTGACGCTGGGACTGCCCTTCATCCGCACCTCGCCCGATCACGGCACCGCCTTTGACATTGCCGGCTTGACCCGCGCCGACCCCGCCAGCCTGATCGCGGCGCTGCGCATGGCCCGCGATATGGCGGCCCACCGTGTTTCTTCGTTGCCCAAATACCCATGACCCAGATCGACGCCCTGCCCCCCCTGCGCCAGGTCATCGCGACCCATGACCTGCGCGCCAAGAAAACCCTGGGCCAGAACTTTCTGCTGGACCTGAACCTGACAGCACGCATTGCGCGGGTGGCGGGCGATCTGTCGGGCTGCGACGTGCTGGAAATCGGCCCCGGCCCCGGCGGCCTGACACGGGGCCTGCTGGCCGAGGGCGCCCGCCACGTTCTGGCCATCGAAAAAGACGACCGCTGCCTGCCCGCGCTGGACCAGATCGCCGCCGCCTATCCGGGGCGGCTGACGGTGCTGTCGGGCGATGCGCTGGCCATCGACCCGCTGGCGCATCTGACCCCGCCGATCCGCATCGCCGCGAACCTGCCCTATAATGTCGGGACCGAATTGCTGGTGCGCTGGCTGACCCCGCCGGACTGGCCGCCCTTCTGGCAGTCGCTGACACTGATGTTCCAGCGCGAGGTCGCCCAGCGCATCGTCGCCCGCCCCGGCAGCAAGGCCTATGGCCGGCTGGCGGTGCTGGCACAGTGGCGCTGTGACGCGCATATCGCGCTGACCCTGCCACCGCAGGCCTTTACCCCGGCGCCCAAGGTCGAATCGGCGGTGGTGCATCTGACCGCGCTGGACCAGCCGCGCTATCCCGCCGATCCGGCGGTGCTGTCGCGGGTGGTGGCGGCGGGCTTTAACCAGCGCCGCAAGATGCTGCGCGCCAGCCTGCGCGGCTTGCATCCCCGGATCGAGGATCTGCTGGTTAAGGCCGGACTTGCCCCCACCGCGCGGGCCGAGGAAATCGACATTGCCGGGTTCTGCGCGCTGGCCCGCGTGCTGAAAGAGGCTGGCTGAAAGACGCGGGCTGAAATCAGGGCGCCGGAACAGGGGTGCTGAATCTTCCCCTGCTGAAAGGCACTGGCTGAAAAATCTGGCTGATTGCCGTGGACTAAATGAAAAGGCACCGGAAACCCGGTGCCTCGCCTGACGGTCCATGCGCCCCTGACAGATCCCCGAACACG
The DNA here is from genome assembly GCF_044335505.1 of Paracoccus jiaweipingae. Classification (NCBI taxonomy): domain Bacteria; kingdom Pseudomonadati; phylum Pseudomonadota; class Alphaproteobacteria; order Rhodobacterales; family Paracoccaceae; genus Paracoccus; species Paracoccus jiaweipingae. The sequence goes on from NZ_JBISBS010000002.1 coordinate 130,983, forward strand.
GCCCGTGCCGGACCGCGCCGGTGTCCGTGTTTGTTTGGGGGCGGGCCGGGATCAGCCCTCTTCGTTCAGCGCCAGCGGCAATTCGCCCGATGCATCAGACGCGGCTTTGCGGGCGCGCGGGGTGCGGGGCTTGCGGGGCCGGGCCGGGGCGGCGTCGGTTGCGGCCTCTTCGGGGGTGGCGATTGGGGTGCTGTCAGCCTCGCCACCGGCGATCCCCATGCCAGCGGGTTCGCGGCCATCGGATTCGCGGCCGTCGGATTCGCGGATATCGGCATCGGGCTTGCGTGACCGGCGCGGGGCCCGTGCGGGGCGTTCGGCATCGGTCGCGGCGCTGTCACTGCCCGCATCGCGACCTGCATCGCGACCGCGCGGGGCATCGGCGTCACGCGACGTATCGGCATCGCGGGGGGCCTCGGCGCGGGGCTGGGATTCGCCATCGCGTCCGGCGTCACGGCGGTCATCCCGGCGATCGTCACGACGATCTTCGCGGCGGGGCTGGGTCTGGCCATCACCACGACCATCGGTCTGGTCGTCGCCCCGGTTATTGTTTTGCTGATGCTGTGCCTGACGTTCGGCCTGCTCGCGCTGTGCCTCGCCCAACATGCGGGTGTAATGCTCGGCATGTTGCAGAAAGCTCTGCTCGGCCACGCGGTCGCCCGACAGCTGCGCATCGCGGGCCAGCGTCAGGTATTTGTCGATGATCTGCTGCGGCGTGCCGCGCACCTTGCCCTCGGGGCCCGAGGAATCAAACACGCGGTTGACGATATTGCCAAGCGAGCGCGAGCGGTTCGACTTGTTACGCGAACGGGATTTCGATGATCTCATCAGCTTGTCTGTCTGTGTGTCCAGTTGATCTGGATGCGTTTGGATCGCGGCCCGCCAACCACAAACCCTTGCCCGTCGGGCGGGGCGTTGGCCCCACAGGATTGCCGTCAATGTCAGGCTGGCCCGTGCGGGCGCAGCGCGCACCCGTCACGCCACCTGCTAATCATGCCCGCGCGGGACAGGCAAGGGGCTAACGCCAATTTTACGCATTAAACCGCCGATTTGGGTGCGTTTTCCGGCCACAAGCCGGTCACGACCCGGTCGCGGCCATTCAGATCCGCGATCACGGTGACCTGTTCGAACCCCGCATCACGGAGCAGGGCCGATACCGCGGCGCCCTGTGCGGGGCCGATTTCGACCGCCAATCTGCCGGGGCGGTTCAGAAACGCCCCCGCCCGCGCCGCGATCACACGATAGGCCCCCAGCCCGTCACCGCCATCGGTCAGCGCAAGATGCGGTTCCCACTCGCGCACATCGGGGTCCAGCGCCGGCATTTCGTCCAGCGCGATATAGGGCGGGTTCGACACGATCAGGTCAAACCGCCCGGTCACGGCGCTGAACCAGTCGCTTTCGGCAAAATCCGCCGCCACCCCGATGCGGCGGGCATTGTCACGCGCCACCGCCAGCGCGGCGGGCGAAAGGTCAACCCCCAGCCCGCGCGCAGCCTTTCGTTCCGCCAGCAGCGAAATCAGGATCGCCCCTGTCCCGGTGCCAAGGTCCAGCACGCTGCGCCACGGCAGGTCCAGCGCATGGGCGACCAGCGTTTCGGTGTCGGGGCGCGGGTCCAGCGTGTCGCGGGTCACGGCAAAGCGGTGACCCCAGAAATCGCGCCAGCCGGTGATCTGGGCCACGGGCCGGCGCTGCTGGCGCTGGCGCAACCAGGCGTCGAACACAGCGGCATCGGCATCGCTCAGCGCATCGTCGGCCATCAGCACCAGCCGCCCGGTTTCAACCCCCAGCGCCGCCGCCAACAGCCGCCGGGCATCGCGCGCCGGGTCGGCCAGCCCGGCCCCGTCAAGTGCGGCCACCGCATCGCGCAGCGCCTGTCGGATGGTGCGGGTCATCGCGGTCAGTCCTGCGCGGCCAGCTTGCGGGCCTGATCTTCGGCCACCAGCGCGGCGATGATCTCGGCCAGATCGCCGGTCATGACGCGGTCCAGCGTGTACAGCGTCAGGTTGATGCGGTGATCGGTGACGCGGCCCTGCGGAAAGTTATAGGTGCGGATGCGTTCCGACCGGTCGCCACTGCCGACCTGCGCCTTGCGGTCGGCGGCGCGGGCGCTGTCTGCGCGCGCGCGCTCGGCCTCGTAAAGGCGGGCGCGCAGAACGGCCATTGCATTGGCGCGGTTCTGGTGCTGCGATTTCTCGCTGCTGGTGACGACGATGCCGGTCGGCAGGTGGGTAATGCGCACCGCCGAATCGGTGGTGTTCACATGCTGCCCCCCCGCCCCCGAGGCCCGCATCGTGTCGATGCGGATGTCGCTGGCGGGAATGTCGATATCGACCTCGGCGGCCTCGGGCAGGACGGCAACCGTGGCGGCGCTGGTGTGAATGCGCCCGCCCGATTCGGTTTCGGGCACGCGCTGGACCCGGTGCACGCCGGATTCGTATTTCAGCCGGGCAAAGACGCCCTCGCCCTCGATCCGGGCGACGGCCTCGCGCACGCCACCCAGTTCGGATTGCGACATCTCCAGCAGCTGAAACGACCAGCCCTGCGATTCGGCAAAACGCTGATACATGCGCAACAGATCGCCCGCGAACAGCGCCGCCTCGTCGCCGCCGGTGCCGGGGCGGATTTCCACGATGGCGGGGCGGGCATCGGCGGCATCGCGCGGCAGCAGGGCCACCCGCAGCGCCTGTTCCAGATCGGGCAGCGCGGCCTCGATCCGGGTGATTTCGTCGCGCGCCAGTTCCGCCATTTCGGCGTCATTCAGCAGGCTGCGGGCATCGGCCAGTGCGGCCTGCGCGTCGCGCCACGCGGCGATCTGGGCCACCACCGGCTTCAGATCGGCATATTCGCGGCTGATCGCGGCGATTTTGGCCGGGTCGGCGCCCGCGCCAAGCTGTGCCTCGAGAAACTCGAAACGTGCGGCGATCTGGTCAAGGCGGTCCTGTGGCAGCATCAGCGCGGCTTACCCGGCTTGCGCACAGGCGTAAAGCCGCTTGCGCGCCGGGGCGGATGATCTGGATCAAATGTGACAGGGTAACGCCGTGCTAAGCGGGCCGCAGCGCGCAGAACGCCAGCTGACAGAAGAGGCCCCGATGACCAGATCATGGCTGATAACAACCGCCGCAACCCTTGCCCTGTGCCAGGCCGCCATGGCGCAGGACGCGCCCTTGGCCGATGCCGATCTGCGCGCCGCCGCGCAGGATGTGTTCGCCGCCATTCCCGCCGAACCCGTGGCCCTGCGCCAGACCAGCGACAACCCCGAAGGCGAGGCGCTGGACCCCGCGAAAATCGCGCTTGGCAAAAGCCTGTTCTTTGACCCGCGCATGTCGAAATCGGGGCTGATTTCGTGCCAGACCTGCCACAATGTCGGGCTTGGCGGGGTGGACGGGCTGCCGACCTCGGTCGGGCATGGCTGGCAGAAAGGGCCGCGCAACGCGCCCACCATGCTGAACGCGGTGTTCAACGTCGCGCAGTTCTGGGACGGCCGCGCCCCTGACCTTGCCGAACAGGCGAAAGGCCCGGTGCAGGCCGGCGTCGAGATGAGCAACACCCCCGACCATCTGGTCAAAACCCTGAAATCCATGCCCGGCTATGTCGAGGCGTTTCAGGCTGCTTTCCCCGGCGACAACGACCCGGTGAATTTCGACAATTTCGCCTTTGCCATCGAACAGTTCGAGGCCACGCTGATCACCCCTCACAGCGCCTTTGACCGCTTCCTGAACGGCGATGATGCGGCCCTGACCGATCAGGAAAAACGCGGGCTTCAGGCGTTCATGGATACCGGCTGCACCGCCTGTCACAGTGGCATCAATATCGGCGGACAGGATTATTACCCCTTTGGGCTGGTGCGCAAACCGGGGGCCGATGTGCTGCCTGAAAACGACCCCGGCCGCTTTAGCGTGACCCAGACCGCCGATGACGAATATGTCTTCCGCGCCGCGCCGCTGCGCAATGTCGCGCTGACCGCGCCCTATTTCCATTCCGGTCAGGTCTGGGATCTGCGGCAGGCGGTCCAGATCATGTCCGATTCACAGCTGGGGACGGAACTGGCGGATGAACAGGTCGATGACATCGTGGCCTTCCTGCACACGCTGACCGGCGATCAGCCGCAGATCACCCACCCCATCCTGCCGGTGCGCAGCGACAGCACGCCACTGCCCGAAACCATGTTCACCCCGCAATAACCACCGGGCCGGGCCGGCATCACCCCGGCCCGGCCCGCCCCCCGCGAATCGCCTTGCAATCGCGGGGGTTCGGGCTATAAGTCCGCATCCTTTCCGCAGATTTTGCGAAACCGGCGCAGCCCTCTCGTGGCGGGGCGCGGAAAGGTTCACCCGCCTATGAAGCGCGCCTGAAACGAAAAAGGGGAAGCCATGCCTTTGTATGAGCATGTGCTGATCGCCCGTCAGGACCTGTCGAACGCGCAGGCCGAAGGGCTGATCGAACATTTCTCGACCGTGCTGGCCGATAATGGCGGCAAGGTGGTCGATCACGAATACTGGGGTGTGCGCACCCTCGCCTATAAAATCAACAAGAACCGCAAGGGCCACTATGCCTTCCTGCGTTCGGACGCACCGTCCGATGCCGTGCAGGAAATGGAACGTCTGGCCCGTCTGCATGACGACGTGATGCGCGTGCTGACCATCAAGGTCGACGCGCACGAGGAAGGCCCCTCGGTCCAGATGCAGAAACGCGAAGAGCGCGGCGAACGCCGTCGCCGCGATTAAGAGGAGAACGACACATGGCGAACAAACCGTTCTTCCGCCGCCGCAAGGTTTGCCCGTTCTCGGGTGAAAATGCGCCGAAAATCGACTATAAAGACACGCGTCTGCTGCAGCGCTATATCAGCGAGCGCGGCAAGATCGTGCCGTCGCGCATCACCGCCGTTTCGGCCAAGAAACAGCGCGAGCTGGCCCGTGCCATCAAGCGCGCCCGTTTCCTGGCGCTGCTGCCCTACGCCGTGAAGTAAGGAGAGACGAACATGCAAGTCATCCTGCTGGAACGTGTGGCCAAGCTGGGTCAGATGGGCGAAGTGGTTTCCGTCAAGGAAGGCTACGCGCGCAACTTCCTGCTGCCGCAGAAAAAAGCGCTGCGCGCCTCGGAGGCCAATATCAAGGCGTTCGAAGCCCAGAAAGCCCAACTGGAAGCCCGCAATCTGGAAACCAAAGCCGAGGCTGAAAAGCTGGCCGAAAAGCTGAATGGCGAAACCTTCGTCATCATCCGCTCGGCATCGGATGCGGGCGCGCTGTATGGCTCGGTCACCACGCGTGACGCCGCCGACGCCGCGACCGAAGCCGGGTTCAGCATCGACCGCAAACAGGTCGTGCTGGGGGCGCCGATCAAGGATCTGGGTCTGCACAGCGTGGGCATCCACCTGCACCCCGAGGTCGAGGCCGAGATCGTGCTGAACATCGCCCGGTCCACCGAAGAAGCCGAGCTTCAGGCACAGGGCAAGTCGATTCAGGATCTGGCCGCCGAAGCCGATGCCGAAGCTGAATTCGAAATCGCCGAACTGTTCGACGATATCGGCAGCGCCGGCAATGACGACGACGGTGCGGAAATCACCGCCCGCGATCAGGAATAAGGCCGCGCCGCAAGGCACAGCCCACAAAACCGGAAAACCGCGCCGCATCACGCCGGCGCGGTTTTTCTTTTGCCCGCTGACGTGACACGCGCCGGGTTTTTTCGTCAAATGCCCCGGAACAGGCGGAACATTCCCCGCCCCGGCGGGGTTGGGAAACCAGTCCCGAGGACAGCATAAAAGGGGTGCCAGATGACCGATATTTACGACAACCGCCCACGCCGGACCGAGGCAGACGTGGACAGCGAAACCCGTTTCGGCACCCGTCATGTGCCCAAGGGCCACCGGGCGTCGGCCCCCTATCGCCCGTCGCATCTGGACCCGCGCCGGGTCATTCCCAGCGGCGATCTGGCCCCTGACGGGCGGCCCTATCCGGCGCCCTCGCTGACGGCGCGTATCCTTGTCTGGGGCGGAATCGGCGTGGCCGCCGCGGCCGCTACGGCGGGCACGATTCTGGCGGCGCGCAAGATCGCGGATGCCGTCAGCGGCGGTGACGATGACCGCCGTCGCGATGACGCATCGCTGGACGCTGCGCATCAGCGCCTGTCGGCACGTTCGCTGGCCCGGATCGAGGCCGAGGAACGCGCCCGTGCCGCCGCCCGCGCCGGGGCACGCCGCCGCGTGGCACAGCCCTCGTTCCTGCGCGAGGTGCGCGACACCACGCAGGGTCTGTCGGGCGGTCTGCTGGGGCTGATCGGGTCGCTGAACGCGGCGGTGACCGGCTTTCGCGCGGTGGCGCAACAGGCCAGTGGCATTATTCGCGAATTTTCCGACAGCGCCGATTCGGTGCGCCACATCCTGGACCGGCAGGACCAGCGTGCGGCACGATTTCACGACGACGACAACACCGGACATCATGGCTGAACGCGGCATCTGGCAGGCGCTGACCGGCGATCTGGACGACGCAACGCGCCGCCGCGCCGGCCTGTTGCCGCCCCCGCCCGACCCGCGCAGCAAGGCGCAGCGCCGGCATGACACCATCATTGCCGCGCCCGGCCCCGACACGCCGTGGCAGCTGTCCGCCAAAAGCTGGCTGGCCGTCGCCCGCCGCGCATGGTCCGAGATTGGGCGCGACCGCGTCACCTCGGTCGCGGCAGGGGTGACGTTTTACGCCCTGCTGTCGCTGTTTCCCGCCATCACCGCGCTGGTGTCGATCTATGCCCTGCTGGCCGACCCCAATACCATTCAACAGCACCTGTCGACCCTGTCTGCCTTCCTGCCCGAGGGCGCGATGGGAATCATCAGCGATCAGGTCGGCGCCATCGCGCAGTCGCCGCGCAACGCGCTGTCAGCGGCGGGGGCGGTGGCGATTCTGCTGGCGCTTTACAGCACCATGGGCGGCACCAAGGCGCTGCTGGATGCGCTGAACATGGCGTGGTTCCAGACCGAAAAGCGCGGCTTTATCCGCCTGAATCTGGTCGCGTTTCTGTTCACCATCGGGGCGATCGGGGCGGTTATTGCCATGCTGGCGATCGTCGCGGTGATCCCGGCGCTGCTGGCATGGCTGCCGCTGGGACCGCTGGCGGATGCGGCGTTACAGTATTTGCGCTGGCCGGTGATGTTTGGCGGCCTGCTGCTGGGGCTGGCGGTGCTGTATCGCTGGGGCCCCAGCCGCGACGATGCCGCCTGGCACTGGATCTCGCCGGGGGCATTGCTGGCCTCGGTCGGGCTGGTGGCGGCCTCGCTGCTGTTTTCGTGGTATGCGGCAAATTTCGCCAATTACAATGAAACCTATGGCTCGCTTGGGGCGGTGATCGGCCTGATGATGTGGCTGTGGATCGCCGCCATGGTGGTGATGGTGGGAGCGGAACTGAACGCCGCTGTCGAACGCCAGATTCTGCTGGAAAACGGCCTGCCCGACACCCAGGACACCCCGCCGGACAGCCCGCAATGATCGCGGTGTTCGGCACGCTGTTCCTTGCCATCCTGCTGGAGGTCGTGGGCACATCGCTGCTGAAACAGACGCAGGGCTTTACCCGGTTATGGCCGACGCTGGCCATGGCCGGGTGTTACATCGCCTCGCTGTGGCTGTTCAGCCTGACCCTGCGGGTGATGCCGCTTGGCGTTGCCTATGCGATCTGGGCCGGGCTGGGGATCGTGCTGGTGGCGCTGACCGGGGCGGTGCTGTTCGGGCAAAGGCTGGACAGCCCGGCGCTGCTGGGGATCGCGCTGATCGTCGCCGGGGTGCTGGTCATCAATCTGCTGTCGAAAACCGTGCCGCATTAGGGCCGCGCGACGCCGCGCCGTCACAACCCCGCCAGCGCCGGGTCGATGCGCGTCAGCCCTTTGCGCCACGCCGGCGCGTCATAGGGTTCGGGCCAGAACTCGGTCTGCTGCGCGATCAGCCCGTCGCGGATCTGGTGAAAGCTGACCGCCCGCGCGGTGATGCCCAGTTCGGGATGGGTGATGCGCGTATCGCTGGCGGCCTGATCGCCCGACCCGGTCAGGGCCAGCATCTGAAACCGCCAGCCGCCCTGCCCCGGAAACGCGCCATTGACAGCTGCGAAACCGTCGCGCCCGGTGATGATTTCGGCAGTTTGCGGCCAGATGCAGCGGTAATCCGGGGCCAGAAACCGCGCCGCCACGGCGGCCCAGTCATTGCCGTTCATCGCCTGCCAGTAATCGCGGATAATCTGCATCGCCGCCCCTGCCGGATGACAAAAGCCGCGGCGCGGGGCCGCGGCTTTCGGGTTTCGCACGCAGACGTGGCTCAGGCCTCGTCCAGCGCCTCGATGGCTTTTTCCAGTTCTTCCTTGGTGATGTCCTTGTCGGTCACCTTGGCGCCTTCGACGATGTGGTCAATGACCTTATCCTCGAAGATCGGCGCGCGCAGCTGCTGTTGCGCCTGCGGGTTTTGCTGGATGAATTCGAAGAAGGCACGTTCCTGACCGGGGTATTGACGCGCCTGCATCATCACCGCCTGGGTCATTTCCTGATCCGAGACGGTCACTTCGGCCTTCTGGCCGATCTCGGCCAGCAACAGGCCCAGACGCACGCGGCGCTCGGCCAGGGTCTTGTGCTCGTCGGTGGGTTCGATCGCGCCGTGGTTATGGCCGTGATCCTCGGGGTGCTCTTCGTGGTAAAGCTGATGCGCGATCTGCGCGGCCTCGGCCTCGACCAGCGATTCGGGCAGCTCGAACTTGACCATCTCGTCCAGCTTGTCCAGCAGCGCGCGCTTCAGGATGGCCCGGCTGGCGCCTTTGTATTCGGCTTCCAGACGCTCGCGGATCTGGCCTTTCAGGGCGTCCAGATCGTCGGCACCGAATTTCTTGGCCAGTTCGTCGTCGATTTCGGCCTTCTTGGCGGCCTTGACAGCGTGAACCTTGGTTTCAAAGATCGCGTCCTTGCCCTTCAGGTTTTCCGCGCCGTAATCGTCGGGGAATTTCACCTCGACCTTGACCTCGTCACCGGCCTTGGCGCCGATCAGCTGGTCTTCGAAACCGGGGATGAAATTGCCCGACCCCAGCACCAGCGGATAGCCGTCGGCCTCGCCGCCCTCGAACGCTTCGCCATCGACGAAGCCTTTGAAGTCGATCACGATCTGATCGTCTTTCTTGGCTTTCGACCCGGCCTTGCGGTCCTCATAGGTCACGGCATTCTTGGCCAGACCGTCCAGCGCCTCGTCGACGGCGGCGTCCTCGGCCTTGACGACCAGACGCTCCAGCTCGATGCCGCTGGCGTCCAGTTCGGGGATCTGAGGCAGGTTTTCATAGGAAACGTTGACGACAACATCGTCGCCCTCTTTCCAGTTTTCGCCGTTTTCCATCTCGACCTTGGGCTGCATGGCCGGGCGGTCGCCCGATTCGTCCATATGCTTGCGCAGCGCGCCGTCGATGGCCTCTTGCATGGCATCACCCAGCACGCGCGGGCCGAATTGTTTTTTCAGCAGCGCCATGGGCACTTTGCCCTTGCGGAAACCCTTCATCTCGATTTCCGGCTGCGCCTCTTGCAGCTTCTTGTCCACCTCGGCGGCCAGATCGGCGGCGGGCAGGGTGAACTGATAGCCGCGCTTCAGCCCTTCGTTCTGGGTTTCTTTGACCTGCATCTAGCAATCCTTCATATCCATGGTGCGGGTGGAGGGACTTGAACCCCCACGCCTTGCGGCGCCAGAACCTAAATCTGGTGCGTCTGCCAATTTCGCCACACCCGCAATGTCGAATGGGCGGGCAAAGCACCCGCCACACAAATCCGCGCCCTTCTAGCAAAGCCCGCGCGCGGGTGCGAGTGGAAAAATCACAGCCCCAGTTGCGCATAGACCGCCGGGATGGCGTCAGGCAGATCATCCGCGATCAGACCCGGACCAAAGGCCCGTGCCGCCTGCGCGTGCAGCCATGCCGCATCCGCCGCCGCCGCAAAGGCCGGCAGCCCCCGCGCCAGCGCCCCGGCGATGACCCCGGCCAGCACATCGCCCGCGCCCGCCGTGGCCAGCCATGCCAGGTCAAAGGCCGAATGGATCACCGCCTGACCGTCGGGCGCCGCGATCACCGTGTCAGGGCCTTTCAACAGCACCACCGCCCCGGCCCGCGCGGCGGCCTGCCGGGCGGCGTCCAGCTTGGAAAAGGCCGGGCCTTCGCTGGTCATCCCGGCCAGCCGCGCGGCAAGGTCGGGAAACAGCCGCGCGAATTCGCCGCCATGCGGGGTCAGCACCACGCGCGGGTGCAGGCCCTCGAACGCGGCCGCGCGCCCCGCCAGCGCCGTCAGCGCATCGGCGTCCAGCACGCAGGCCCGGCCTGACTCCAGCACGCCCGGCAACAGCGCCGCCGCGCGCCCGACACCGCAGCCCGGCCCAAGGCACAGCGCGCTGATCCGCGCATCCGCCAGCAGCGACGTCAGGTCGTCCGGCCCGTCCAGCCCCCGCCGCATCAGCGCATCCGGCGGCCCGGCATGTTCCGCCAGCGCCGCTGTGGGCGGACAGACCGTGACCAGCCCCGCCCCCATGCGCAGCGCCGCCCGCGCCGCCAGCCGCGCCGCGCCGCCCCGGCCCGGCCCGCCACCGATGATCACCGCGTGGCCGTGGCTGTATTTATGGCTGGCCGCGCCTGTGGGTCTGGCGAAATCAGACCGGGGCTGCGGGGGGTGCCCGTCGTCAATACGGCGATCCGCGATCGCCGGCGGCATCATCGCGCGCAGCCGCAAGGGGCGCGCATCCCCCATCGGCGCATCCCCCACCGGATGCCCGTCGCGCCAGACCGGGGCCGCCATTTCGCGCCACGGGCCAAGGCCGATATCGGCGCAGACCAGTTCGCCGCAAAGCTGCGGGCCAAGGCCGATCAGATGCCCGACTTTGGGACAGTCGAAGGCCACGGTCAGCCGTGCCTGCGGGGCGTCTGGCGCATGATCGCGCGCCGCCCCCAGCACCGCGCCACTGTCAAGGCACAGCCCCGACGGGCAATCGACCGCCACCAGCCGGCCATGATAACAGGTCGCATCGCCGCCGCGCCCGCCCAGATGCGCCAGCACCGCCGCGATGTCGCCCCGTGGCGGACGGGTCAGACCGGTGCCGAAAATGGCGTCGACGTAAACATCGCTGGCACCGCCACGGCGCAATTCGGCCTCGGTCAGCGGGGCGATGGGACCGGTCGCCTGCCACCGCGCCTTCATCTGGGCGGCATCAGGGCCGGGGGTGTTGTCCAGCCCCAGCACCCGCACCGACCATCCGGCCTGCGCCAGCAGCCGCGCGATCACATAGCCGTCGCCGCCATTATTGCCCGGCCCGCACAGCACCGTCGCCCGGCCCGGACGCGGCCAGCGCAGCCGGATCGCGCCCGCCACCGCCGCCCCCGCCCGCGCCATCAGCTCCTGCCCGGTGACATGGCCGCTGGCCATGGCGGCGGCCTCGGCCGCGCGCATCTCTGCCGTGGTCAGGACCGCCTGACCGATCACACCCGGTTTGCCCATTTTTCACCCACAATGCCCAATTATTAGGCAGTCGCCCTCGTTTTCCCGCGGGGTTGGCGCAAACGCCGGACGGCTGCATTTACCCCGCCGATCAAACCCGCCAATCAGGGGATGAACAAGCCGCAAGGGGGTCTGAAGGCGATGAAAAAGGTCGAAGCGATCATCAAGCCGTTCAAACTGGACGACGTGAAGGAAGCACTGCAAGAGGTCGGCGTTCAGGGCCTGTCGGTGATCGAAGTCAAGGGGTTCGGGCGCCAGAAAGGCCATACCGAACTGTATCGCGGCGCCGAATATGTCGTTGATTTCCTTCCTAAAGTCAAGATCGAGATGGTCCTGCCCGACGATCAGGTCGATGCCGCGGTCGAGGCCATCGTCAGCGCCGCCCGCACCGAAAAGATCGGCGACGGCAAGATCTTTGTCAGCCCGGTCGAGCAGGCCATCCGCATCCGCACCGGCGAAACCGGCGACGACGCGGTCTGATCTTAACGAAATAGCAAGAAAGCGGTGTTATCACCGCTGACAGAAAGGACGAATCATGAAGGTCAAGGACGTTATGGATCTGATCAAGGAAGAGGAGGTCGAATATGTCGACGTCCGCTTCACCGATCCGAAGGGCAAACTTCAGCATGTGACGCTGATCGTCGATGAAATCAGCGAAGATTTCTTCGAAGAAGGCTTCATGTTCGACGGCAGCTCGATCGCCGGGTGGAAGTCGATCGACCAGTCCGACATGAAACTGATGCCCGATCCCTCCAGCGTCTATATCGACCCGTTCTATGCCGAAAAGACGCTGTGCGTGCATTGCAACGTGGTCGAACCCGACACCGGCGAACCCTATGCCCGCGACCCGCGCGGCACCGCCGCCAAGGCCGAGGCTTATCTGAAATCGACCGGCATCGGTGATGTCGCCTATTTCGGCCCCGAGGCTGAATTCTTCCTGTTCGACGACGTGCGCTATTCGGTGACGCCCAGCAAGGTCTCGTTCCAGATCGATTCGGTGGACGCCGCGTGGAACACCGACCGCGAATACGAGATGGGCAACCAGGCCCACCGCGCCGGGCACAAGGGCGGCTATTTCCCCGTCAACCCGATTGACGCCGGTCAGGACATCCGCAGTGAAATGCTGTCGACGATGAAACAGATGGGCATCAAGGTCGACAAGCACCACCACGAGGTCGCCAGCGCCCAGCACGAGCTGGGGATGATCTTTGGCAAGCTGGTCGAGCAGGCCGATAACCTGCAAAAATATAAATATGTCATCCACAACGTCGCCCACGCCTATGGCCAGACCGCGACCTTCATGCCCAAGCCGATGAAGGGCGATAACGGCTCGGGGATGCATGTGAACATGTCGATCTGGAAAGATGGCAAACCGCTGTTCGCCGGCGACAAATATGCCGACCTCTCGCAAGAGGCGCTGTGGTTCATTGGCGGCATTCTGAAGCACGCCAAGGCGCTGAACGCGCTGACAAACCCATCGACCAACAGCTATAAGCGCCTGATCCCCGGCTTCGAGGCCCCGGTGCTGCGCGCCTATTCCGCGCGCAACCGCTCGGGCTGTGTGCGTATTCCGTGGACCGAATCGCCCAAGGCCAAGCGCGTCGAAGCCCGCTTCCCCGACCCCAGCGCCAACCCTTATCTGTGCTTTGCCGCACTGCTGATGGCTGGTCTGGACGGGATCAAGAACAAGATCGACCCCGGCCCCGCCTCGGACAAGGATCTTTACGATCTGCCGCCGGAGGAACTGGCCGAGATCCCGACCGTTTGCGGCAGCCTGCGCGAAGCGCTGGAAGAGCTGGAAAAAGACATGGACTTCCTGCTGGCCGGTGACGTGTTCACCCGCGATCAGCTGGAGGGCTATATCAAGCTGAAATGGGAAGAGGTTTACGCTTACGAGCACACCCCCCACCCGGTCGAATACCAGATGTATTATTCCTGCTGACCGGCAGAAACCGAACCAAGGGCGCCCCTCGCGGGCGCCCTTTTTCCTTGCGCGCTTGCCGTAAGGCGCCCCCGCCGCTATCACCGCCCAAACCAAGGAGGCCCCCATGATCCCGCGCTATGCCCGCCCCGAAATGACCGCCATCTGGTCGCCCGAGACCAAGTTCCGCATCTGGTACGAGATCGAGGCCCATGCCTGCGACGCGCAGGCCCGGCTGGGGGTGATCCCGAAGGCCAATGCCGATGCCGTCTGGAAGGCAAAGGATGTCACCTTCGATACCGCCCGCATCGACGAGATCGAGGCCGTCACCAAACATGACGTCATCGCCTTCCTGACCCATCTGGCCGAACATATCGGCGCCGACGAGGCCCGTTTTGTCCATCAGGGCATGACCAGCAGCGACGTTCTGGACACCACGCTGAATGTGCAGCTGGTGCGCGCCGCCGATCTTTTGCTGGCCGATATGGACAAGGTTCTGGCCGCGCTGAAGGCCCGCGCGTTCGAGCATAAAGACACGGTGCGGATCGGTCGCAGCCACGGCATCCACGCCGAGCCGACCACGATGGGCCTGACCTTCGCCCGGTTCTATGCCGAGATGGACCGCAACAAGAACCGCCTTGAGAAAGCCCGCTGGGAAGTCGCGACGGGCGCGATTTCGGGCGCCGTTGGCACCTTCGCCAATATCGACCCCGCCGTGGAAGAGCATGTCTGCGAACAAATGGGCCTGCGCCCCGAGCCGATCAGCACCCAGGTGATCCCGCGCGACCGCCATGCGATGTTTTTTGCGACGCTGGGGGTGATTGCCTCGTCCATCGAAAATATCGCCATTGAAATCAGGCACATGCAGCGCACTGAGGTGCTGGAGGCGGAAGAGTTTTTCAGCCCCGGCCAGAAGGGGTCGTCGGCCATGCCGCACAAGCGCAACCCGGTGCTGACCGAAAACCTGACCGGGCTGGCCCGGCTGGTGCGCATGGCTGTCATCCCCGCGATGGAAAATGTCGCCCTGTGGCACGAGCGTGACATCAGCCATTCCTCGGTCGAGCGCGGCATTGCGCCTGACGCCACGATCACGCTGGATTTCGCCCTGAACCGTCTGGCCGGCGTGGTTGAAAAGCTGGTGGTCTATCCCGAAAACATGCTGAAAAACATGAACAAGTTCAAAGGCCTTGTCATGTCTCAGCGGGTTCTTCTGGCGCTGACGCAGGCCGGTGTTTCGCGCGAGGATGCCTATCGGCTGGTTCAGCGCAACGCGATGAAGGTCTGGGAAGAGGGCAAGGATTTCCAGCAGGAATTGCTGGCCGATGCAGAGGTGACCGCCGCGCTGTCGCCTGCTGAAATCGCGGAAAAATTCGATCTTGGCTATCACACCAAGCATGTGGACACGATTTTTGCCCGTGTGTTTGGGGAAAATGCCGGCCGGTAACGGTCTGTTAAATTGTCTGTGCCATTCTGTTCCTGACGAATCAGCCGGGGATGAAGGCAGTGATGATGACGACAATGCTGTCACCGCGGCAGAAAGCTGCGGTGATTGTCAGGCTTCTGCTGGCCGAAGGTGGGGAAATCGACCTGAACCGCCTGCCTTCCGGCTTGCAGGATGGGCTGGCGGATGAAATGGCGCAGATGGGAATGATTGACCGCGCGACCCGCGATGCGATCATTGATGAATTCTGCGAAATTCTGGAAAATATCGGGCTTTCCTTTCCCGGCGATATGGATGGCACCCTTGATATGCTGGGGGATCTGCTGTCGCCGGACACCACCGACCGGCTGCGCCGCATGGCGGCTATGACGGGGGCGGGCGACCCTTGGGCGCGTATTGCCGCGCTGTCCGTCAACACCCTGACCGAACTGGCCGACAGTGAAGCGCTGGAGGTTGTGGCGGTGATGTTCTCGCAATTGCCGGTGCCGAAAGCTGCGGAAACCATGGCGCGGCTGCCACAGGATCGCGCGCGGGCGATCAGCTATGCCATGTCGATGACCAGCGGCATCCAGTCCGAGGCTTTGCGCCGGATCGGTCAGGCGCTGGTCATGGCTGCCGAGGCGCTGCCACGTCCGGCCATTGACGGCGCCCCGGTTGAGAAAGTCGGCGCGATCCTGAACTTTTCGACCGCAGGGATGCGCGATTCCGTACTGGCGGGGCTGGACGAGGACGACCCGGATTTCGCCCGCGACGTGCGCAAGGCGATCTTTACATGGGCCAATATTCCGCAGCGTATCGACCCGCGCGATGTGCCCCGCGTGGTGCGTGAATGCGATCAGACGATGCTGGTCAAGGCGATGGCTGGCTCGCAAAATGCGGAGGCTGCGACAGTGGATTACTTGCTGGCAAATCTGGGCCAGCGCATGGCCGATACCCTGCGTGAGGAAATGGAGGATCAGTCCAAGATCCAACGCAAGGACGCAGAAGAGGCGATGTCTGCCATCGTCTCGGCCATCCGTGAGCTGGAGGCCACGGGCGAGATCTTCCTGATCGCCGGTGAAGCGGATGACGACGACAAGGAGGTGACGATCAACACCGCCTGAGGGAGGCGGCAGGCACAGGTTTGACGATGCGCGGAATTCGCGTAACACGGGGCCAAGGCAAGCGCAGCTGGAGCGACGAAGATGACGAATGGCATTGCCCTGACATTGGCGCTGATGGTGCTGGCGGTGTTTGCTGTCGATGCGATCTGGCTGGGGGGTGGGCTGCCTGTTTTTATGGGGCGGAAACTGTTGGCGCTGATCGAATGGGTCGAATTCTGGCGCTGACTGGTAAGCGCTTGCGCTAACGTCATGCGCTAACGCGGTTTTCGGCCTGCGAATCCTTGCGCATCATTGTCGGAAGGCTTTGCATTCCTGACGGAAACTGGCGATAAGCGGGCAACGAAATCAGCCGGCAGAGGGTACGATGACTGTTAAAGTGGCTATCAATGGTTTTGGACGGATCGGGCGCAATGTGCTGCGCGCCATTGTGGAGTCCGGGCGGACCGATATCGAAGTCGTGGCCATCAACGATCTGGGCCCGGTCGAGACCAACGCGCATCTGCTGCGGTTCGATTCGGTCCATGGCCGCTTCCCGCATGAGGTGAAGGTCAGCGGATCGACCATTGATGTCGGTCGCGGCCCGATCAAGGTCAGCGCCATTCGCAACCCCGCCGAACTGCCCTGGCAGGACGTGGATGTGGTGATGGAATGCACCGGCATCTTTACCGACCGCGACAAGGCTGCCGTGCATCTGGAAAACGGGTCCAGCCGGGTGCTGGTGTCGGCGCCCTCGAAAGGTGCGGACAACACCATCGTTTATGGCGTTAACCATGACACGCTGAAGGCCGATCAGCTGATCGTGTCGAACGCGTCCTGCACCACCAACTGCCTGTCGCCGGTGGCCAAGGTGCTGAACGACAAGATCGGCATTGTGAAAGGGTTCATGACCACGATCCACAGCTATACCGGCGATCAGCCGACCCTGGATACGATGCACAAGGATCTGTATCGCGCCCGCGCGGCGGCGATGTCGATGATCCCGACTTCGACGGGTGCGGCCAAGGCGGTCGGTCTGGTGCTGCCGGAACTGAACGGCAAGCTGGACGGCGTGGCCATCCGCGTGCCGACCCCGAATGTGTCGGTCGTCGACCTGACCTTCGAGGCGTCCCGCAACACCACGGTCGAGGAAATCAACGAGGCGATCAAGGCCGCCGCGAACGGGCCGATGAAAGGCGTTCTGGGCTTTACCGATCAGCCCAATGTCTCGATCGACTTTAACCATGATCCGCACAGCTCGATCTTCCACCTTGACCAGACCAAAGTCATGGAAGGCACGATGTGCCGCATCCTGACCTGGTATGATAACGAGTGGGGCTTCTCGAACCGGATGTCGGATACCGCGGTTGCGATGGGTAAACTGATCTGAAATCGCCCGCAGTGATTGTCAAAGGCCGCCTTTTCCGGGCGGCCTTTTTGTTTGGGCGGGTTGCGAAAACTGGGGCTGACGACAGCCAGCGCGGCATGGGCGCGCCGGGCTTGTGGCGCAAAGGCCCCAGTCGGGGCAGTCCGTCAAAAGGTGGCGTGGGCACCGTATCGGTTGCGCAGATCGTCAATTCTATTCTGGAAATGCCGGGTGTTTGCCGTCGCGCGCGACATGATGATCGCGCCCTGTATCATGTCCCCGATATTTCGCGCCTCGCCCGACGGGCCGGACGGAGGGGACCTCTATGTGCAAGGCGGGTTGCCAGCGCCGCGATCCAGTCATCGAATTAGCTGCTGATCTGGACCGCAAAAAGGTCGCGTATGGCATCCAGCGCGAAGGCCCCACCAGACACACAGGTTGGCCGCCCAAGCAACAGGCACTGACCGCGTCGAACATTGCGCAAGTGTGGTGGGGGCAGGAAGCCGGGACAGGGGGCTGAAGGTATTTTCCTGAAACCAGCCCAAGATTTGCGCCAGAACCGCCGCGACCATGTCTTTCTTGCCGCCCGGAAAAGGTGGTAAAGGCTGTGTCTGCCAAGACCTGTTGCCTCGACCATGAGGGAAATGCTCGCACCTTGGTAGCCGTGACGCCCGGACAGAGAGGGGATGATATCGTCCTTTCCGGCCCTTCACACGCGCCATCAGTCTGATCTCTTGGGATAGGTTTTGCCGGTCAGGCGATGACAGGCGACCGCGACCAAGGTTAATGCGCCCGAAAACACCGGGAAAACAAGAAATCCAAGGCCCGGATCAGACGCGAAAACGACCAGAAGGTTTGCCCCCGCCGGTGGATGGGTGACGCGCAGGACCACCATAGCCGTGATCGACAGCCCCACCGCCAGCGCCACGACCCACCGGCTTTCGGGACGGCAGAAATGCGCCGCCAGTCTGACGCTGGCGCAGGTCAGATGACCCGCAATCACATGCACCGGCTGTGACAAGGGGCTGACCGGCATGGCAGACAGCAGCACGCAACTGGCCCGGAAGGTGCCATGATCCAGGTCAGATGGAAGATGTCCGTTACCCATGGCAACAGCACCACTGCCGACAAGCCACCCATGCCGATATAGGGACGGTTCTCACGCTGGATTTGGGCAACAGCGCGCATCGACACGGCCTGCAAGGATCAGCCAAAGATACGTTCATTCCGTTTTCGCGCCCAGCAAAGAGGCTGGCGCAACAACGACCGCCCCGCCCCAAAGGCGGTTGTCAGAACAGGTCGTCCAAAAGGTGTCGCCGCCTTAGCGCCGGTTGGCACCGCGTGCGCTGGCATTGCGGGTCAGGCGCTTGGCATTGGCGCGGGTGCGCTTGCGGTAGGGTTTCAGCGCCGCCGCCAGCACCTGATCGCCGCGCAGCCCGTCGCTGGCCGCCCGCAGCGCCGCACCCAGCGATTCCGTGGCGGCGTCATGTTTCTCGCGCACCATGCGGCGCGATTCCGCCGGGGAATGGGGCAGCAGCCCCATCATCCCCGCCACCCGCAGGCCGATTACCATTTGCGATTCAAGCCCGATCCGTGTCATTTCGGCCCATAACGCGATCGGCGAGTGGCTGAGGGAAACGGGGGAAAACGCGATTCGTGCCATTTGGGGTCCAGACGTTGAAACAGGCTGACAGGATGACCGGATAGGGGGCGTTTGCCAATGCCCGTTGCACCCGGTGACGTAACGAATATGGCATCTGCCGAATCGGAGGTATAAAGGCAAAACATGAACAAAATATTGACAATCCGCCGCCCCGATGACTGGCATCTGCATCTGCGCGATGGCGGGATGCTGTCGGCGGTCACCCCGCATTCCGCCGGTTTTGGCCGGGTGATCGTCATGCCCAATCTGGTGCCGCCGGTGGTCACCGGGGCGCAGGCCGCGGCCTATCGCGACCGGATCCGGGCCGCGCTGCCCGCCGGTGCCGACATGCAGCCGCTGATGACGCTGTATCTGACCGAAGAGACCGACCCCGCCGATGTGATTGCCGCGCAGCAGGCGGGGATTGTCCATGCGGTCAAGCTGTATCCGGCGGGGGCGACGACCAATTCGGCCAGCGGGGTGCGCGATTTCGACAAGGTCCGCCCGGTGCTGGAGGCCATGGCCGAAACCGGCCTGCCGCTGTGTGTCCATGGCGAGGTGACCGATGCCGATGTCGATATTTTCGACCGCGAGGCCGTGTTCATCGACCGTATCCTTGACCCGATCCGGCGGGCCACGCCCGGCCTGCGCGTGGTGATGGAACATATCACCACCAAGGATGGCGTCGATTACGCGCGCAGCGGCGGTGACGATCTGGGCGCGACGATCACCACCCATCATCTGGTCATCAACCGCAACGCCATTCTGGCCGGGGGCATCCGCCCGCATTATTACTGCCTGCCCGTCGCCAAGCGCGAAAACCACCGGCTGGCGCTGCGCGAGGCGGCCACCAGCGGCGAGGGGCGGTTCTTTCTGGGCACCGATTCCGCCCCGCATCCCGACCACGCCAAGCTGCAACCCTGCGGCTGTGCCGGCTGTTTCACCGCGCCCAACACCATGTCGATTCTGGCGCAGGTCTTTGAAGAGGACGGCGCGCTGGACCGGCTGGAGGCCTTTACCAGCCTGAACGGTCCGGCCTTTTACCGCCTGCCCGCGAACGAGGCCCGCATCACCCTGACCCGCCGCGACACGCCTGCCACCTATCCCGCCAGCATTCAGGCGGGCGATGACCTGGTGACGGTGTTCGACCCCGGATTTCCGCTTTACTGGCATATCGAGGACAACGCATGAGCCTGCCCTATCCCCCCGCCGCCGAGATGGCCCGCCTGACCGCGCGGGCGCTTTTGGAAATCAAGGCCGTGCATTTCAACGCGGCCGAACCGTTCACGCTGGCCTCGGGGCTGAAATCGCCCACTTATATTGATTGCCGCAAGCTGATCTCGTACCCGCGCATCCGTGGCACTCTGATGGATTTTCTGGCCGCGACAGTGATGCGCAATGCCGGGTTCGAGGCATTCGACAACGTGGCCGGCGGCGAAACTGCGGGCATTCCCTTTGCCGCGATGATGGCCGAACGGCTTGGCCTGCCGATGACCTATGTGCGCAAGAAACCAAAGGGTTACGGTCGCAATGCCCGTATCGAGGGCGAAATGTCCGAAGGTCAGCGCGTGCTGCTGGTCGAGGATCTGACAACGGATGGCGGCTCGAAACTGTCATTTGTCGATGCCATCCGCGACACCGGGGCGGACTGTGCGCATACGGCGGTGATTTTCTATTACGGGATCTTCCCGGAAACCACCGACCGGCTGTCGGGGCATGGTGTGCAGCTGCATCACCTGTGCACATGGTGGGACGTGCTGGCCGAGGCCCGCGCACAAGAGGCCTTTGACCGCGAAACCCTGCGCGAGGTCGAGACCTTCCTGACCAACCCGCGCGCATGGCAGGCCGCCCATAGTTAAGGCCCCTGCCCCACAGGCGGTGGACCACGATTGGCGCGATGTGAGATAGTGCCCCAACACAGACAGGATTCGGGTCATGAGTGAACTTCGCGCCATCATCCCCCACGCCCCCGACGCGGACGAGAAGATCCCCTTTTCGATCGAGGCGGAACAACAGCTTCTGGGGGCGCTGCTGACCAATAACGAGGTGTTCGACCGGATCTCGCAGATCCTGAAGGCGGAACATTTCTATGACCCGGTTCACGCCCGCATCTTTGACATCTGCATCGAGCGGATTCGCAAGAACGCGCTGGCCAGCCCCGTCACCATCAAGGCCTTCATGGAAGATGACGAGGGCCTGAAAGAGCTTGGCGGCCCGACCTATCTGGTGCGGCTGGCGGGGGCTGCGATTTCGGCCTATGCGGCGCGCGATTATGCGCAGATGATCCGCGAATTCGCGCTGCGCCGCGACCTGATCACGCTGGGGCGCGACATTTCCGCCCGCGCGGCGACGGTGAAGGTCGAGGATAACGCCGAAGAACAGATCAAGCTGGCCGAGCAGACGCTGTATAAACTGGGCGAGCAAGGCGTGGCCGAACGCGGCTTTCAGTCCTTCCTGAAGGCGGTGAACAAGGCCGTGGACGTGGCCAACGCGGCCTATCTGCGCGATGGCGATTTGTCGGGGATCTCGACCGGGCTGATCGACCTTGACCGCAAGATGGGCGGGCTGAACGATTCAGACCTGATCATTCTGGCGGGACGCCCCTCGATGGGGAAAACCTCGCTGGCCACGAATATTGCGTTCAACGTGGCCAAGGCCTTCAAACAAGGGGAAAAACCCGATGGCACGCTGGGGGCGCTGTCGGGGGGCGTGGTGGGTTTTTTCAGCCTGGAAATGTCGGCGGAACAGCTGGCCGCCCGGATTCTGGCCGAAGCGGCCGAGGTGTCCAGCCACCGTATCCGTTCCGGCGACATGACCGAGGACGAATTCCGTCGTTTTCTTGAGGCCGCCCACGCCTTGCAGAACTGTCCGCTGTATATCGACGACACCCCGGCCTTGCCGATCAACCAACTGGCGGCGCGGGCGCGCAAGCTGAAGCGGACCCACGGCCTGGATGTGCTGATCATCGACTATCTGCAACTGCTGCGCCCGGCCACGGCCAAGGACAGTCGCGTGAACGAAGTCTCTGAAATTACACAGGGATTGAAGGCGATTGCGAAGGAACTGAACATCCCCGTCATTGCCCTGTCGCAGTTGTCGCGTCAGGTCGAAAGCCGCGAGGATAAGCGCCCGCAATTGTCGGATCTGCGCGAATCAGGCTCGATCGAGCAGGATGCCGATATCGTCATGTTCGTGTTCCGCGAAGAATATTACCGCGAACGTGAAAAGCCGTCCGAACATGACCTGGCGGCCATGGCCGACTGGCAGCAAAAGATGGAATCCTGCCACGGGAAGGCCGAGGTTATCCTTGGAAAACAACGCCATGGCCCGATTGGCACCGTGGAACTGGCATTCGAATCGCAGTTCACGCGCTTTGGCAATCTGGAAAAGCAGCGCGCATCGGAATGGGAATAATCGCCGCGCGCTAACCGGATCTTAACCTGTGGCGGCTATGCAAATTGCATGAGCCGTATTCTGATCCTGATTCTGACGTGGTTTTCCGTTGCCTGGACAACGGCGCCCCCGGCCTTGGCGCTTGCCCAAGGTGGTTTGCAAATCGTATTGGCGGATTTGCAGATCGCAGGGGGCAGCATGGCGACCAACAAGATTTACGCAGGCACGACATTGCGCGAAACGCGCGGGCGCGTGGGGCTGACGCAACGGGCCTTTGCCGACCGGCTGGGGGTATCGCTGCCCTATCTCAGTCAGATGGAAAACAATCACCGGCCGGTCTCGGCCGGGGTGCTGTTGCGGCTGGCCTCGGAATTCGGGATTGATCTGTCCGATCTGGCCACCGGCGACGCCGAACGCCTTGTCATCGACATGCAAGAGGCGCTGGCAGATCCGCTGTTTGACAACGCGCCGCCACTGGCCGACCTGCGGCTGGCGGCCTCGAATGCGCCGGGGCTGGCGCGGGCGTTTCTGGACCTCTATCGCGCCCATCGCGACGGGCAGGAACGGCTGGCCGCGCTGGACGAGGCGCTTGGCAGTTCCGGCCAGAACGCGCAGACCACCCCGTGGGAGGAGGTGCGCGATTTCTTCCATTACTGCGACAATTATATCGACGCCGTCGACCGCGCCGCGGAACGCTTTGCCACCGCCGAAGGTGCCGCCGGGGTCGAGGCCCGCGCCATCGCCGCCCTGACCGAGGCTGGCCTGCGGGTCGAGACGGCGGAACTGGCCGCAGGGGCGGTTTACCGCCGCGACGATCGCCGGATCATCATGAATGCGGCAACGGAACCGGCGACGCGGCGCTTTCAGTTGCTGCATCTGGTGGCGCTGAACGGCCATGGCGCCCTGATCGAGGCGGTGCTGGACCTTGCGCGGTTCCGGTCTGACACCGCGCGCGAGATCGCGCGCATCGGCATGGCCAATTATTTCGCCGGCGCGGCCCTGATGCCCTATCGCCGGTTTCTGGATGCCGCCCGGATCGAGCGGCACGATCTGGAACGGCTGTCGCATCTGTTCGGTGCATCGCTGGAACAGGTCGCCCACCGGCTTTCGACGTTGCAGCGTCCGGGGCTGAAAGGGGTGCCGTTCTTTTTCGTCCGCGTCGATCAGGCCGGCACAATCACCAAGCGGCATTCGGCCACCCGTCTTCAATTCGCACGCTTTGGCGGGGCCTGCCCGTTGTGGAACGTTCATCAGGCTTTTGAAACACCGGGCCGGTTCCTGCGCCAGCTAGCGGAAACACCGGATGGCGCGCGCTATCTGCTGCTGGCGCGCGACGTTTCAAAACCTGCGGGGCGGTTTGGCGCGCCGGTACGCCGCTTTGCCATCGGGCTCGGCTGCGAGATTTCGCATATTTCGCACATCACCTATGGTGACGGGCTTGGCGGCGGGTTCGAACCGATCGGCGTATCCTGCCGGATCTGTCCCCGCAGAAGCTGTCACCAGCGTGCGGTCCCGCCCATTGACCGCCCGCTGCACGTCCCGGACGAGCGCCGAACGGCCCTGCCCTATGACGTGGTCTGAGGGGGACAAAAACGGGCTTAACGCCCCAAAAATCGGCGGGTTCCAGCCGATCGGGCCGATTTTGGCCGATCCCCCGACAGATTTGGCGCTTTCTGTTGCGCCAGGGGCACAGATTGCATTTAAGACCTGCACCATTCAGACCATGATGCAAAGCCCCAAGGACCCACCATTGCCCAGACGCCTTGCCCATCACGTCAGCAGCACCCTGGAACGCTGGCTTCCCGAACAACGTCTGTTCCTGAAATCCGACAAGACCACCCGCTTTGTCCGCTTGCGTCCGGTGACCCAACTGGCCGCGCTTGGTGGCACCGCGCTGATCTTTGGCTGGGCCATTATCGCCAGCGCGATTCTGATCATTGACGCCATCAGCGCCGGCTCGTCCCGCGATCAGGCGCAGCAGGCGCAGACGGCTTTTGAGCAACGGCTGAACGACCTGTCCGCGGAACGCGATGCCCGCGCAGCAGAGGCACTGGCCGCCCAGAACCGCTTTGCCGTGGCGCTGGATCAGGTGTCCCGGATGCAGTCGCAATTGCTGGCCGCGCAGGAACGCAGCCGCGAGCTGGAAACCGGTCTGGGTGCCGTGCAGACCAGCCTGCACAAAGCCATTTCCGACCGCGACACCGCCCGCGACATGGCGGCGGCGGTCACGGGCGCCGATGGCAAGGCGGTTCCCGAACAGGCCCGCAGCGCCGAGTTTTCGGCCGCGCTGGATATTCTGGCGGGCGAGCTGAAATCAGCCTCCTCCGCGCGGCGCGATGCCGAGGATGCGGCAGAACAGGCCCGCCTTGCCGCCGAATCGGTCGCGATCGAGCGGGATCAGATCATCGCACGCAACGATGAAATCTTTGAACAGCTTGAGGATGCGGTCTCGGTATCGCTGAAACCATTGGACCGGGTGTTCCGCTCGGTCGGGATGGACCCGGACGCGGTTCTGCGCACGGTGCGCAAGGGCTATTCCGGGCAGGGTGGGCCGCTGACGCCGATTGCCTATTCCTCGCATGGCAATGCCGCGATTTCGGAATCCGAGGCCAAGGCCAATGAAGTTCTGATCTCGCTTGATAAGCTGAACACCTATCGCATCGCGCTGGAAAAGATGCCTTTGGCAATGCCGGTCAAATCCGCCTATCGCTTTACCTCGCCTTTTGGGCGGCGCTGGGGGCGGATGCATGAAGGCATCGACATGGCGGCCCCGGTCGGCACGCCAATTTTCACCACGGGTGACGGGGTTGTGACCTTTGCCGGCTGGCAGCGCGGCTATGGCAATGTGATCAAGATCCGGCACGAGCTGGGGACAGAAACCCGCTATGGTCACCTGTCGCGGATTCGGGTCAGGCAGGGCCAAAGGGTATCGCAAGGCGAAAGAATCGGTGATATGGGAAACACCGGACGCTCGACCGGGTCGCATCTGCATTACGAGGTGCGCGTGAACGGCCGGGCTGTGAACCCCATGAGCTTCATAAAGGCGGCGCAAAATGTTTTCTAAGACCCGCGTGACCGAACCCGGCCCCCGTAGTCAAACCCCCACCGAAACGGAGCAACGCCCGATGGACATGACCAGTGACTTCAGCGCCGCACCGGCCCCCAGCCGCACGGCCCCTTCGGTTCTGTCCAGCGACCTGACCGTCACCGGCAATATCAAGACCGAAGGCGATATCCAGATCGAGGGGCAGGTTGATGGCGATGTCCGCGCGCGTCAGCTGACCGTGGGCGAAACCGCCACCATCCGTGGCGAGATCATGGGCGACGACGTGATCGTTCATGGCCGCGTCATTGGCCGTGTGCGCGGGATCAAGGTGCGCCTGACCGCTACTGCACGGGTCGAGGGGGACATTGTGCACAAGACCATCGCTATCGAATCGGGCGCCCATTTCGAAGGCTCGGTCCAGCGTCAGGAGGACCCGCTGGCCGCTGGCGGCGCACCGAAACTGGCCCCGCCGGCAACCGATTTCGACGAAAGCGACGATTAAGCAGGCAAACCCCGGCAGCGCAGCCCGCGCCATGGGCTGGTGCACCAATCAAGGGGTCGTGCGGCACATCAGTGGCCCGAGGGCGGCGCCCCGCATTCGGGACAGGGCGGCACCCCGCCGTCAGGGCTGCTGTGATGTGCAAAGCCTGTCGCAAGCGCCCCTTGGTGGCAACGGTATTGCCGCAAGGCACGGCGTTTCAAACTTTACCGGCGCAGATACGAAACAAGGGCACCCGGTCGGGTGCCCTTTTGCCAATCAGCCACGCTGATGCGCCGCCCTTGCCTGCACATCCGCAGCGATCACTGGCTTGCCAGCACCGCAACCTGACCTGCCGGGTGGACATCATTCCGCGTCGGGCATCAGATGGCGATACATGTGCCAGCTGGCATGACCCAGAACCGGCAAGGCCACAAAAAGGCCCAGAAACAGCGGCGCGATCCCGGCGAACAGACAGGCAGCGATGACCAGCCCCCAGACCAGCATGACGCCAAGGTTCAGCCGCACTGCCGTCATGCTGGCAATCATGGCCGAGATAAAATCGACCTCGCGTTCCAGCAGCAGCGGCAGGGCGACCACCGTCAGGCTGAACAGCACCGCAGCAAAGCCCGCACCGACCAGACAGCCCACCGCCAGCATGACCAGCCCGCGCCCCTGAAACAGCAGCTCGGGCGAGCTGGTCACATTGGTCAGCGCCGACACGCCCATGAAAAGTGCGAAAATAGTGTGGGCGACAAAGACCCAGAACATGAACATCAGCAGCACGACCATCGCCATCGAGGGCAATTGCCGTTTGCGCTGTGCCAGCACCACCCCCAAAATGGCGGGCCAGTCCAGCGGCGCCCCGCGTTCCAGCCTGCGGCTGACCTCGAACAGGCCAATGGCGGCGAAGGGCGCGATCAGCGGAAAGCCGACGATGAACGGCATCAGCCACCATTCCTGCCCCGAGGCTGCCGCCACCGCCGCCAGAACCAGCCCACCGGCGACATAAAACGCGGAAAAGAACAGCCCAAAGACGGGCGCGCGCAGAAAATCTCGCCACCCCGCCGCCAGCGATGCGGGAATGGCGGCGGTGTCGATCAGCGCGATCTCGGGGATGGGGTCGGGGGTGTCGGGTTGCGGACCCGGTGGCAGGGGCGGGGCGGGGTCGGGCACCGGGTGCGGACCCGGCCCCGGCTGAGTGTTGTCGGTCATGGTTTTCCTCCCTTTATGGGGGAAGGGTAAAACCGGACCGGGCGTGGAATCAACGAAAACGCGTCAGCGGCGGGCAAATCGGGCGATCAGGGCCTCGTTTACCTCGGGGGTGACGAATTTCGACACATCGCCCCCCAGCCGGGCAATTTCCTTGACCAGCTTGGACGCAATCGCCTGACGCCGCGCATCGGCCATCAGGAACACCGTCTCGACCGTGGAATCAAGCGCGCGGTTCATGCCAACCATCTGAAATTCATATTCAAAATCGGCAACGGCGCGCAGGCCGCGCACAATGACACTGGCCCCAACATCGCGGGCACAGTCGATCAGCAGGTTCTCGAACGGATGAACGATGATCTCACCTCCGGTGCGGGCGGCGATGGCGTCGCATTCGGCCTGAACCATGGCGACACGTTCCTCAAGCGGGAAAAGCGGGCCTTTGTCGCGGTTGATGGCCACGCCGATCACCAGCCGGTCCACCAGCGCCATGGCCCGCTGGATAATGTCGATGTGACCCAGGGTAATCGGGTCGAACGTTCCGGGATAAAGGCCGATACGCATATGTCCCCCCAAATGCTGCGTTGCGGCGCAGGCAACAGCAAACGCCGCAAAAAATCAAGCATTTCCCAAGGTCACGCGCCCATGATCATGCCGGTCAGGGCCTCTTTATCGGCGTGCAGTTCCCGCAGACGGGCCGAAACCGCGTCACCGATCGACACCACCCCCAGCATCCGGCCCTGCGCATCGACCACCGGCAGGTGACGGAAACGCCCCTCGGTCATACGTTCCAGCACCGTCAGCGCGTCCTCGGATTCGGTGCAGGTCTTGACCTTGGCGGTCATCAGTTCCGACACTTTCAGCCCGCGCACATCGCCCTCGGTCCGGGCCATGGCGCGCACGATATCGCGTTCCGACAAGATCCCGTCAGGCCGCGCGCCGTCGCCCGACACCACCACCGCGCCGATGCGCTTTTCGGCCAGAATCTGGGCCGCCTCGGCCACGGTGGCATCGGGCGAAAGGGTAAAGACCGCCTGCGCCGTCACCGCGGGCTTTTCCGATTCATTCTTCAGTTTCAGGATCTGTTTAACGATCATGCGCAACCCCTCCGCTTGCGGTTATGTTAATTACAAGCGTTGCGCGATCCGCCCCATGCGTCAAGCCCCGCCATCCTTTTGCACCGCAAGCTGCTGCAAACGCGCGATCTGGCGGCGGAAGGCACGGGCCAGTTCCTCGGCCAGCCGGGTCAGCCGGTCGGAACGGCGGTCATCGGCATGTCGGATCAGGTAAAAGCTGCGCGGCAGCGACACATCGCCGGGCAGGATGCGCCGCAATTCCGGCGCGGCAGGCATGGCGAAATCATGCACGATCCCGACCCCGGCCCCGGCACGGATCGCCTGCATCTGCACCGAAACCGAATTCGAGGTCAGCGCCGCCGTGTCCACCCCCGTCGCCGCCAGATAGTCCAGTTCGCGGTCGAAAATCATGTCCGCGATATAGCCGATCATCCGGTGCCCCCCCAGATCGGCCCGGTCGCGGATCGGCGGATGCGCCGCCAGATAATCGCGGCTGGCGGCCAGATACAGCCGGTAATCGGCCAGCTTTTGCACCACCAGCCGCCCCGCATCGGGCGGGGACACGCCAATGGCCATATCGGCCTCGCGACGGGACAGGTTGAACAGGCGTGGCAGGGCGACGATCTGAACCTCAAGCCGGGGATGGGCGTCACACAGCGCGGCGCAGACCTGCGGCAACAGGTAATTGGCACAGCCATCAGGGGCGCCGATGCGCAACTGGCCGGTGATCTCGCCCTTGCCGGACAGGCTGTCGCGGGCGCCAAGGCAGGCGCGTTCGGCGGCCTCGGCATGGGGGATCAGGCGGCTGCCCTGCGGCGTCAGCGCGTAACCCTGCGGGGTCTTGGCAAACAGCACCGCCCCCAGTTCCTGTTCCAGCCGCGCCACCCGCCGCCCCACGGTCGAGGCGTTCAGCCCCAGCCGACGCCCCGCCCGCGACAGGCTGTCATCGCGCGCCACGGCCAGAAAAACGCGCAGGTCGTCCCAGTCCATGCTTTGCACCTTTGCAAAACCCTTTTGCCCTATCGTGCCTTTATCGGGCGATTTCGCAAGGCTATCGTGACAAAAGGTTAAAGGAGGATCTCATGCGACAGATTCATCACTGGATTGATGGGAAAGAGGTTGCGGGCACGTCTGGCCGCACCGCCGATGTGTTCAACCCCGCCACCGGCGAGGTTCAGGCCAAGGTCGGTCTGGCCACCCGCGACGAACTGGACGCCGCCGTGGCCAGCGCCGCCGAGGCCCAGAAGGTCTGGGCCGCGACCAACCCCCAGCGCCGCGCCCGTGTGCTGATGAAGATGGTCGACCTGATCAACCGCGATATGGACAAGCTGGCCGAGATGCTGTCATCCGAGCACGGCAAGACCTTCCCCGACGCCAAGGGCGACGTCCAGCGCGGGCTTGAGGTGATCGAATTCTGCATCGCTGCGCCGCATTTCATGAAGGGCGAATTTTCCGACAATGCCGGGCCGGGGATCGACCTGTTCTCGATGCGCCAGCCGCTGGGTGTGGTGGCCGGGATCACCCCGTTCAACTTTCCGGCGATGATTCCGCTGTGGAAAATGGGGCCGTCGCTGGCCGCCGGCAATGCCGTCATCATCAAACCGTCCGAGCGCGACCCCTCGGTCCCGGTCATGCTGGCCAAACTGTGGCAAGAGGCCGGCCTGCCCGACGGCGTGCTGCAAGTGGTGAACGGCGACAAGGAAACCGTCGACGCGATCCTGCAAAACGAAACCGTGCAGGCGGTGGGCTTTGTCGGTTCGACCCCGATCGCGCATTACATCTATACCGAGGCCGCCAAGCACGGCAAACGCGCGCAATGTTTCGGCGGCGCGAAAAACCACATGATCATCATGCCTGATGCCGACCTTGATCAGGCGGCCGACGCGCTGGTGGGCGCGGGTTACGGCGCGGCGGGCGAACGCTGCATGGCGATCTCGGTCGCGGTGCCGGTGGGCAAGGAAACCGCCGACAAGCTGATCGAAAAGCTGGTCCCGCGCATCGAAAAGCTGAAGGTCGGCCCCTATACCGCCGGTGACGATGTCGATTACGGCCCGGTCGTGACCAGGGCTGCCAAGGAAAACATCCTGCGTCTGGTCGAAACCGGCGTGGAACAGGGCGCGAAACTGGTCGTCGATGGCCGTGATTTCAGCCTTCAGGGCTATGAAAACGGCTTCTTTGTCGGCCCGCATCTGTTCGACGAGGTGACGCCGGACATGGATATCTACAAGACCGAAATCTTCGGCCCGGTCCTGTCCACCGTCCGCGCGGGGTCTTACGAAGAGGCGCTGAAACTGGTCACCGACCACGAATATGGCAACGGCACGGCGATCTATACCCGCGATGGCGACACCGCGCGCGACTTTGCCAACCGGGTCAATGTCGGCATGGTCGGCATCAACTTCCCGATCCCGGTGCCGCTGTCCTACTACACCTTCGGCGGCTGGAAAAAATCCGGCTTTGGCGACCTGAACCAGTATGGCGCCGATGCTTTCCGCTTTTACACCAAGACGAAAACCGTCACCGCCCGCTGGCCCTCGGGGATCAAGGAAGGTGGCGAATTCAACTTCAAGGCGATGGACTGATCGTCACGGGCAAAGGGGTTTCTTCTTTGCCCAAATACCCTGGGGTCCGGGGCAACGCCCCGGTTCCCGCCCCGCAACACTTGTGCAAGATTTGCGGGATAGACCACAGACAGACAGATATCCACGGAAGGGGGAGGCCATGGATTTCGCACTGACCGAGGAACAACAGGCCATATTCGACATGGCGCGCGATTTCGGGGCCGAACACATGGCCCCGCACGCCCGCGACTGGGAAGAGGCCGGCACCATCCCGCGCGACTTATGGGCCAAAGTGGCCGAACTGGGCCTTGGCGGGGTTTACGTTTCCGAAGACTATGGCGGCTCGGGCCTGTCGCGGCTGGACGCGACCCTTGTGTTCGAGGCACTGGCCATGTCCGACCCCTCGGTCGGGTCGCTTTTGTCGATCCACAATATGTGCGGCGGCATGATCGACAAATTCGGCAGCCCCGAGGCCCGCGCAAAATGGCTGCCAGACCTGTGCAGCATGACGAAAATCTTCAGCTATTGCCTGACCGAACCGGGCAGCGGCTCGGACGCGGCGGCGCTGCGCACCCGCGCCGACCGGGTCGATGGCGGCTTCCGGCTGAACGGCACCAAGGCCTTCATCTCGGGCGGCAGCTATTCCGACTGCTATCTGACCATGGTCCGCACCGGCGAGGACGGCCCCAAGGGCATCAGCACCGTGGTGGTCGAGGACGGCACACCCGGCCTGTCCTTTGGCGCGCTGGAACACAAGATGGGCTGGAAGGCGCAACCCACCGCGCAAGTCCAGTTCGACGATTGTCTCGTCCCGGCGGAAAACCAGATCGGGCAGGATGGCAAGGGCTTCAGCTATGCCATGGCCGGGCTGGATGGCGGTCGGCTGAACATCGCCGCCAGCGCGCTTGGCGGCGCGCAGGGGGCGCTGGACGCAACGCTGGCCTATATGGGCGAACGCAAGGCCTTTGGCAAAAGCCTTGATCAGTTTCAGGCGCTGCAATTCCGGCTGGCCGATATGGAAATCGCGCTGCAATCGGCGCGCATCTTCCTGCGTCAGGCGGCGTGGAAGCTGGATCACGCCACCCCCGATGCAACCAAATTCTGCGCCATGGCCAAGCAATATGTCACCGACCGCGCCTTCGAGGTCGCCAATGACTGTCTGCAACTGCATGGCGGCTATGGCTATCTGGCCGATTACGGGATCGAGAAAATCGTGCGTGATCTGCGCGTGCACCAGATCCTGGAAGGCACCAATGAAATCATGCGGCTGATCACCAGCCGCGCGCTGCTGGCGGAACGGGGCTGATATGGACGATCTGAACATCCGCAAGGACCGACGCGCCGGGCGCATCACCTTTACCCGCGAAAAGGCGCTGAATGCGCTGTCCCATGACATGGCCAACGCGATCGAGGCCGCTTTGGACGGCTGGCGCGACGATGCCGATGTCGATCTGGTCATGATCGACGCGGCGGGCGACAAGGCGTTTTGCGCAGGCGGTGACATTGCCGCCGTCTATCGCGCCGGGTTGCAGGGCGATCACGGCGTCGGGCAGCGCTTCTTTGCCGAAGAATACCGCCTGAACGCCAAGATCGAGGATTACCCCAAACCCATCATCGCCTTCATGCAGGGTTTCGTGATGGGCGGCGGCGTCGGTGTCGGCGGCCATGCCGGCCAGCGCGTCGTGGGTGACAGCACCCAGGTCGCGATGCCCGAATCCGGCATCGGGCTGATCCCGGATGTCGGCGGCACATGGCTGCTTGGCCGCGCGCCGGGGCGGATTGGCGAATATCTGGGCCTGACCGGCGCGCGCATGGGGGCGGGCGATGCCATTCATGCCGGTTTTGCCGATTTCTATCTGCCCGAATCCGAATGGGGGCCGCTGAAAGACACGCTGGCCCGGACCGGGGATGCCACGCTGGTCGCGGGCCAGCCCGCGCCCGCCTCGGAACTGGCCACGCGCGATCTGTCAGCCTTTGGCAAGGACGACATCGCCGCGATCATGGCCGCACTGGAACAGGCTGGTGACCAAGCCGCGCTGAAAGCCATGCGCCGCAATTCGCCCCT
The DNA here is from genome assembly GCF_044335505.1 of Paracoccus jiaweipingae. NCBI lineage: Bacteria > Pseudomonadati > Pseudomonadota > Alphaproteobacteria > Rhodobacterales > Paracoccaceae > Paracoccus > Paracoccus jiaweipingae. The sequence continues at coordinate 163,736 of NZ_JBISBS010000002.1, forward strand.
GTCGATGGCGGCGACGCTGAAAATGGTGCGGGCGTCGCGTGCCGATACGCGCATTCAGGAATCGCTGTCGCGCGAATACCGCTTTACCCACCGCGCCACGGCGCAGTCCGACTTTCTGGAGGGGGTGCGCGCCCAGATCATCGACAAGGACCGCAACCCGCAATGGTCGGCCCCAGCCGATGCGGCGGCGGTCGAGGCAATTCTGGCGCCGCTTGGCAGTGACGAATTGAAATGGAGGGACTGAAAATGAAGATCGGTTTCATCGGTCTGGGAAATATGGGCGGCCCGATGGCGGCCAATCTGGTCCGGGCCGGGCATCAGGTCGCGGGTTTCGACCTGACCGCCCCCATGCCCGAGGGCGTGACCAAAGCCGTCAGCGCCGCCGAGGCCGCAGCCGGCGCCGAAATCGTGTTCACCATGCTGCCCAACGGCCAGATCCTGCGCGCGGTCGCGGCGGATGTGATCCCGGCAATGGGCGCGGGCGCGGTGCTGTGCGATTGCTCGACCGTGGATGTCGACAGCGCCCGCGCTGTGGCCGAACAGGCGCGCGCAGCGGGGCTTGGGGCGCTGGACGCCCCGGTCTCGGGCGGGATCGGCGGCGCGGCGGCGGGCACGCTGACCTTCATGGTCGGCGGCGACGATGCCAGCTTTGCCAAGGCCGCGCCGCTGTTGGACATCATGGGTCAGAAAACCGTGCATTGCGGCGAATCCGGTGCCGGGCAGGCCGCCAAGATCTGTAACAACATGATCCTTGGCGTCACCATGCTGGCCACCTGCGAGGCATTTGCCCTTGCCGACAAGCTGGGGCTGGACCGGCAAAAGATGTTCGATGTGGTGTCGACCAGTTCGGGCTATTCGTGGTCGATGAATGCCTATTGCCCGGCCCCCGGCGTTGGCCCGCAATCGCCCGCCGATAACGGCTATACCCCCGGTTTTGCTGCGGAACTGATGCTGAAGGATCTGCGCCTGTCGCAACAGGCCGCCGAGGCCGCCGATGCCGCCACCCCGATGGGCGCGCGCGCGACAGATCTTTACACCCGTTTCGTTGAACAGGAACAGGGTCAGGGCCGCGACTTTTCCGGTGTGCTGCCGTGGCTTGGAGGCAAGGGAAACGCGGGCGTCTGATCACGGCTTTCGGGGCCGGGTGACCCTACGTCATCCGGCCCCGCCGCTGCCCCCGCGACGGAACCCATGACCGGGACGGGCGTTGGGTTGGCGACCCAAAATCAACCGCAAGGAGGGGGGCGTCGATCACCGCCCCTGCCCCGCCATGAACACCAGACGCGCAACCGAAATCGCCATTCCCGCCGTGATCGTGCTGGCGATCGCGGCTGTGCTGTCATTCGGGGGGCTGACCGCCAAACACCCCGCATCTGGCGATGACACGGCCCCGGCGCTGATGGCGGGTCATGGCTTGGCGATTGGCGACCGCCCGCAAGACTTGCGCATTATTGACGAACCCGGCCATTACGGCCTTGCCAGCCCCCCGGATGGCAGCCTTTATGGCGTTGCCGACGGGCGCATCGTTCGGGTGGGGGCGGTCAGCGGGTTGCTGGAATCGGTGCTGTGGCCGGTCAGCCGCCCTGACCGCGACGACCTGTAAAGGCTGACCAAATGGTCACGCTTTGCACGAAACCGCCGATCACCCGCCCCCCGGCATCTTTCCCGCGCCCCGGACCGCTTGTATGGGCTTGCCCAACAGGATTGACCTACCGCGACAACGGCATCGCCCCCGGCCCCGCAGGGCCAGCGATGCGCCATAAAAGGGACCGGACGCCGCGCCGGACATGCAGATGAAGGCAAGCTTTCCCCCCGTGACCGCCCTGCTGCTGGCGATGACGACAGTTGCCGCCACGGCCCCGGCGCAGGCACAGCCCCGCAGCGGCTGCCCGCCCGGTCTGGCGGCGAAAAGCCCCGCCTGTCAGCCACCGGGTCAGGCCCGCAAATCGCGTCAGGGCGGGCTGATCGGGCAGGTGATCCCCCCGTCCCGGCTGCATATCGTGACCAATCCCGGCTTTTACGGCCTTGGCACCCCGCCTGCCGGTGACAGCTATGCCATTGTCGATGGGCGGCTGGTGCGCATCGACAGCCAGACCCGGCGGGTGCTGTCGATTATCCGGCTGATTGACAAAATTCTGGACTGAACCGGCCCTGCCGCCAGACCACCGGCCCCTTAGCCCGCGATCAGCGCCTGCGCGGCCTGCCGCGCCGCATCGGTCACCCGGTCGCCCGAGATCATGCGCGCAATCTCATCCACGCGCTGCGTGTCGTCCAGCGCCGCGACATCGCTGGTGGTCATGCCATCGCTGACCGATTTCGCCACCCGGAAATGCGCCCCGCCCCGCGCCGCGACCTGCGGCGAATGGGTCACGACCAGCACCTGCGCGCCCTCGGCCAGCCGCGCCAGCCGTCGGCCAACCGCATCCGCCGTCGCGCCCCCGACGCCGCGGTCGATTTCGTCAAAGATCAGCACCAGCGCATCATTGCCGCGCGCCAGACAGACCTTCAGCGCCAGCAAAAACCGCGACAATTCCCCGCCCGAGGCGATCTTGTCCAGCGCGCCTGCCGGGGCGCCGGGATTGGTGGCGACGGTAAAGGCGACCATGTCCTGCCCGTCGGGACCGGCTTCCGCCGGGGTGACATCGGTCTGAAACACCGCGCGTTCCATTTTCAGCGGCGCCAGTTCGGCCGCCATGGCGGCGTCCAGACGGGTCGCCGCGTCGCGCCGCGCCAGCGTCACCGCATCGGCCTGCGCGGCATAAGCGGCATCGGCCTGCGCCACCGCGCGTTCCAGATCGGCCAGCCCCTGCGCGCCCGCGTCGATCCGCGACAGCCGGTCACGCAGGTCGTCGGCCAGCCCCGGCAGGTCATCGGCCAGCACGTCATGCTTGCGGGCCAGCGCGCGCAGGGCGAACAGCCGTTCCTCGGTGGTTTCCAGCCGCTGCGGGTCGACATCCAGCGCGGTCAGGGCGTCTTCGACCCCCTGCGTGGCCTCGCCCAGTTCGACCAGCGCCCGCGACAGCGCCGCCAGCGGCGCATCAAGGCGGCCATCGGCCTTGTCGGCGGCGCCTTCCAGCCAGCGGCTGGCATCGACCATCGCGCCCTCGGCCCCGTCCGGTCCCAGCCCCGCCAGTGCGGTGGCCACATCGCCGCGAATGCGTTCCGCCGCCTGCATGGCGCGGCGGGCGCTGTCCAGCGCAGCCTCTTCGCCCGGTTGCGGGGACAGATCGTCCAGTTCGGCCACGGCGTGGCGCAGGAAATCCTCTTCTGCGCGGGCCTTGTCCAGCGCCGCCTGCGCGCTGGCCAGATCGGCGCGGGCCTGACGGCGGGCCGCCCATGCCGCGCGCAGCGGCGCCAGGTCCAGCGCGGCGAAACTGTCCAGAAGCGCCCGGTGGCCGCGCGGGTTCAGAAGGCCGCGATCGTCGTGCTGGCCATGCAACTCCACCAGCGTATCGGACAGCCGCCGCAAAACCTCGCCCGAGACGCGGCGGTCGTTGACATAGCCGGTCTTGCGGCCATCGCTGGCATTCACACGGCGCAGCAGCAATTCATCCGCCACCGGCAGCCCGGCCTCGGCCAGAACCTGACGCGCGGGGTGATCGGTGGGCAGGTCGAATTGCGCCGTGACCTCGCCCTGCGTGGCGCCGCTGCGCACCAGTTCGGCCCGCCCGCGCCACCCCAGCACAAAGCCCAGACAGTCCAGCAGGATCGACTTGCCCGCCCCGGTTTCGCCGGTCAGCACATTCAGGCCGGGCGCGAAATCCAGCGCCAGCCGGTCGATCAGCAACATATCGCGAATGTCGAGATGCCGCAGCATCGCGCGCTTACAACCACTTGCCCTGGACGACCTGACGATAGACCCGCGTCAGCCAGCTGTTGCCGCGCGGTTCGGCCTTCAGGCCACGGCCATGCAGCTGGTCATAGGCGTCCTGATAGAAGGGCGAGGACCGGAAGTTATGCCCCAGAATCGCCCCCGCTGTCTGGGCCTGATCGGTCAGGCCAAGGGCCAGATAGGCCTCGGTCAGGCGCATCAGGGCCTCGGGCGTTTGGCCGGTGGTCTGGAATTCCTCGACCACGACGCGGAAACGGTTGATCGCCGCCGCGTAATGCCCCTGTTTCAGGTAATAGCGCCCGATTTCCATTTCCTTGGCGGCAAGGTGGTCAAAGGCCAGATCGAATTTCAGGATGGCCGAACGCGCATATTCGCTGTCGGGATATTGCTCGATCACCTCGCGCATGGATTGCAGCGCCTGAAAGGTCAGGCCCTGATCGCGGCCCACATCGTCGATCTGGTCGTAATAGGACAGCGCCAGCAGGTATTTCGCGTAAGCCGCGTCCTCGTCCCCCGGATAGGTGTCGATAAAGCGCTGCGCGGCACCGCGTGCATCCTCGTATTTGCGGGCCTTGTGATAGGAATAGGCCTGCATGATCAGGGCGCGCTTGGCCCAGTCGGAATAGGGGTAAAGACGCTCGACCTCGCTGAAATATTTCACCGCGTCCTTGGGCTTGCGGTTGTTTTCCAGCTCATACTCGCCGCGCTTGTAGATCTGTTCGGCGGTGAATTTCTCGAACTCGCTGCCCTCGGGAACGGTGGTGGTGCCGCCAAAACCCAGTTTAGAACAGCCCGCCGTAACCGACGCCGCCAGCATGATCGCGATCAAACCACCTGCCGTTTTCAAGCCCGCCATCGTCACCGCCCGAATATCCTTTTTCATCGCACCGGCGCAGGCCGGGCCGCGCCGTCCTAGCACAGAACATCAGGCGGCGCAAAAGGGCAATGGCTGTCGGAAATCAAACTGTTCCGATTTTTCCGCACCACCCCGTGATCGCGCGGCCCCGGGGCCGGTCAGGCCACCGCCAGCGGGCCGCGCAGGCTGTGCGTGTCGACCCCGGCGCCCGGCAGGCTGCATTCCAGACGGGCAGAACAGGCGACCCATTCCCAGGCATCGGGTTGGGCAAACAGCGCCCGCAACAGCTTGTTGGTCATCGCGTGCCCGGCGCGGTTACCGTGATAGCGCGCCAGCAGCGGCGCCCCGGCCAGCGCCAGATCGCCCATCGCGTCCAGCATCTTGTGGCGCACCGGTTCGTCGGCATGGCGCAGGCCGCCCGGCGACAGCACCTGATCGCCATCGACCACGACCGCGTTCAGATAGGTGCCCCCCAGCGCCAGACCGTTCGATTTCATCGCATCCACATCGGCCTGACGACAGAAAGTGCGGCTGTCCATCAATTCGCGCACAAAGGCGCCATTGGCCATGTCCAGCCGCTTTTCCTGATGCCCGATCGCGGCATCGGTAAAGTCGATGGCAAAGTCGATTTCCAGATGATCGGCGGGTTCCAGACGCGCAAAGGCCGCACCTTCGCGGTATTCGACCGGGCGCAGCACGCGAATCGCGCGTTTCGGCGCCTCCTGGCGTGTCAGGCCTGCCGACAGGATGCCGGTTACGAAGGGCGCGGCCGAACCGTCAAGGATCGGCACCTCGGGCCCGTCGATTTCCAGCAGGGCGTTGTCGATGCCGGTCCCGGCCAGCGCCGCCATCACATGTTCCACGGTCGACACCGTCGCCCCCTGCCCGTTATCCAGCAGCGTGCAAAGTTTCGAGGGCGTCACCCGGTCCCAAAGCGCCGGGATCTGGCGCGCGGCGCGCGGGCCAGTCAGGTCGCTGCGCAAAAACGCGATGCCATGACCCGCCGGGGCCGGCAGAATGCGCAGCCGCGCGGGTTTGCCGGAATGCAACCCGAAGCCGGCGAAAACGGCGATTCCTGCGATGGTGACTTGCATGGCGATGCCCGAATCTTCTTTTTGGTTCACAGCCGGGTGGCTGTATCATCCAGTTAGGGACCGGGCGGCGAAGCCTCAATTAAACTAATGTGTCGGTTTGTAACATAAGCCGCAACGACCGGCACAAAGCCCCCGGAAACCGCCACAACCACATGATTCCAAATAAAAACGGGGGCGCGAACCGCACCCCCGTATCGTGAGCCTGCTGACGGAAACGTGATCGCGTCAGTTTGCCTGACGGCGCAGGAAGGCCGGAACCTGCGGGTCGTCCTGGGCGTGGTCAGGGCTGGCCAGATCGTCGAAATCGGGCTGCTGATTGGCCTTGACCCGGCTGGCGACCCGTTCGGCCAGCGTGGCGCCGCTGGGTTTGGGCGCGTGGTCAGCGCTGCCGGCCATGCGTTCGAACATCCGCGACAGGCCGGTGGTGCGGCGCTGCTCGTGCTCGGGGCTGCGCTCGGCGCGCGGGGCAGGCTGGGGCGCGGCCTCGGGGTGGCGGCCAGCGGCGCGGTTCAGACGCTCCATCACCTCGGGGGTGGGCTGGCCGCGCGGCGTCGGACGCGGGGCCATGAAACCTTCGGAATCGTCGGCCAGACGGTCGGCGGCGGGACGTGCGGGCGCGGGGTTATAGGCCGGCGCGGGCATGTCATCCTCGGGCAGGTCGGTAATGGTCGCGGCGGGGCGCGGTGCCGCGGCGCGCGGGGCCTCGGCCACCGGTTCGCGCGGCTCGGGGCGGCGCGGCGGCAGCGGCAGTTCAGCCTCGGCTTGCTGGGGTTCGGGGCGGCGGGTGGCTGACGGTGCCTGGGTCAGCGGCGCTTCCATGCGGCGGCGCGGCGCGGGAATATCGGCCTGCGCGGCCTCGGCGTCGATGCCGGTGGCCACGACCGATACGCGGATGGCGCCTTCCATATCCGGGTCCAGCGTCGAACCGACGATGATATTGGCATCGGCATCGACCTTGTCACGGATGACATTGGCGGCCTCGTCCAGCTCGAACAGGGTCATGTCGTAACCGCCGGTGACGTTGATCAGCACGCCCTTGGCGCCGTTCAGGCTGATTTCGTCCAGCAGCGGGTTGGCAATCGCGGCTTCGGCGGCGTGGATGGCGCGGTTCTCGCCCGAGGCCTCGCCGGTGCCCATCATCGCCTTGCCCATCTCGTCCATCACCGCGCGGACATCGGCAAAGTCGAGGTTGATCAGACCCGGACGCACCATCAGGTCGGTCACGCCCTTGACGCCCTGATACAGCACGTCATCGGCCATGGCGAAGGCTTCGGTGAAGGTGGTTTTTTCATTCGCCAGCCGGAACAGGTTCTGGTTGGGGATGATGATCAGCGTGTCGACGACCTTTTGCAGCGCCTCGACGCCCTCGTTCGCCTGACGCATCCGCTTGGTGCCTTCGAAGCTGAACGGCTTGGTCACGACACCCACGGTCAGAATGCCCATTTCACGCGCTGCCTGCGCGATGATCGGCGCGGCCCCGGTGCCGGTGCCACCGCCCATCCCGGCGGTGATAAAGCACATATGCGCGCCCGACAGGTGGTCGACGATATCCTCGATCGTTTCTTCGGCGGCCTTGGCGCCGATGGACGGTTTTGCCCCTGCCCCCAGACCTTCGGTCACTTTCGGGCCGATCTGGATCTTGCTGCTGGATTTCGACTGTTGCAGGGCCTGCGCGTCGGTATTGGCGACCACGAACTCGACCCCGTCGAGTTGCTTCTCGATCATGTTGTTGACCGCGTTGCCGCCTGCGCCACCCACACCGAACACGGTAATGCGCGGCTTCAGCTCGTCTTCGTCATCCATCATCAGATTCAGGTTCATGCTATCCGCCTGTTGTTGCTTGTCGTTTCGGCTCGGGCGGGCCGAATCCGCAGGTTTTCCCCTCTACTGTAGCGGGAATAGCCCGCATCGTCACCCGAAAATCCGCATTTACCCACAAGATATGCACAGGCCCGCAGGGGGCTTCGGCGGCATCTTGCTGATCACGCAGCATATGGTGTGCGGCAGGGCGCCGCACCCCTTGCAGTGCTTACCAGTTGGCCCGGAACCAGCGATAGGCGCGGCGGAAGCTGCGCGCCGGATAGGCCTCGACCGGCATTTCGAAATCCCACCACTCGTCCTGCGGATGGGCGGCAAACAGCGCCAGCCCCACGGCGGATGCGCAGCCGGCATTGGTCAGCTGATGTGGCAGGCCGTTGATTCGCAGCGGCCGGCCAATGCGGACATTCTGGCCCAGAATGCGGCTGGCCAGCCCGTCCAGTCCGGGGATCTGGCTGCTGCCGCCGGTCAGCACGATCTGGCGCGACGGCATGTAATCGAACCCGGCCGCGTCCAGCACCTCGCGCACCTGTTCCAGAATTTCCTCGACCCGCGGGCGCATGATGCCGATCAGGTCGGCGCGGCTGACCATGCGACGTTCCTCGTGCCAGTCCTCGTCGCCGTCGATCTGGATCATGTCGCGGTCGTCGCGGCCCGTCGCCTCGACCCCGCCATTCAGGGTTTTCAGCCGTTCCGCCATCGCCCATGGCACCCGCAGGCCCTGTGCGATGTCGCTGGTGATCAATTCACCCCCGATGCGCACGGAATCGGCAAAGATCATGTGCTTGCGCATGAAAATCGACACCCCGGTCGCGCCGCCGCCCATGTCGATGCAGGCGGCGCCAAGCTCTTGCTCGTCCTCGACCAGCGATGACAGGCCCGACATATAGGCGGCGCTGGCCACCCCGGCCAGTTCCAGATCGCAGCGGCGCAGACAGTGGATCAGATTGCCGATCGCGTCGGATTCGACCGTCAGCAGATGCATGTCACAGGCCAGCCGGTTCCCGGCATGTTCGCGCGGGTCGGACAACCCGCTGCGCTGGTCGACGGCGAAATTGACCGGCTGCGCGTGCAACACCTCGCGGCCCCGGCCAAATTCCGGCAGGTCACAGGCCGCCAGAACCGAGGCCACATCTTCCTTGCGCACCTTGCCGCTGCGCAGCGCGACCTCGCCCGCCAGCCCGTAAGAGGCCGGACGCGCCCCCGACAGGCAGGCAATGACGTGATCCAGCCGCACCCCGGCGACCTTTTGCGCCTTGGCCACGACGGTGCGCACGGCGCGCTCGGCCTCGGACATGGTGTCGATCTCGCCAAAGCGGATGCCGCGGGCGCGGGTGGTGCCGGCACCGATGACGCGGAAATCGGCCTGTCCGGCCAGCGGCCCGACGCCATCCGTCTCGCGCGATCGCGAGGGGCCGTCGAATTGCAGCACGATGCAGGTAATGGACGAACTGCCGATATCCAGCACCCCGATCACACCGCGTTGCAGCGCCGCCTCGCGGATGCGGCGCATGGCGCGCTGTTTGTCATACAGATCCTTCATTGCCCCACCCCTCAGCTTTTCTTGTCCTGCGGCGGCAATTCCTTGCCATCCGGTCCCAGCAGCGGCAGGCCGCGCGCCTGTCGCAATGCGTTCTGCGCCGCCAGCCCGATGCGCAGCCGGGGCCGCGCCGGGTCGCGCAGGTCGACCACATCGACATCGCGGCCCAGAATGTCCTGCGCGGCATCCCATTCGAGCACCTGCTGCAACGCCGCCTCGGCGCCGGTGGCGGGCAGCATGATGCGCTGGCCGTGATCCAGCACCAGATCCCAGCGCCGTTCGCCGCGCCGTTCCAGCCCGCGCAGACGCGGCAGCACCGGCCCGGCCTGCGCGATCAGGCGCAGGGCCTCGGGGGCGGCGGCGTCACCGCCAAGCCCGGCGATCATCGGCAGGTCCTGACGCAGATCGCGCGACGTGACCGAGGCCACCCGGTGCCCCTGCGCGTCCAGCATCTCGATCCCGCTGGCATGGCGCCACAGCAGCGCCGGTTTGCGTTCCACCACCACCGCGCTGAGGATGCCGCCATCGCGCACCCGCAGATCCACGCTTTCGATCGCGTCCAGCGACATCGCCTGCTGGCGCAGCCGCGCAAGGTCGATATCAAAGCTGGAGGCCGGCAAAGCCACCGGCAGCATCGCCCGCAGGCCCTTGTCGACCGCCGGGGATGCGCCCTGAACCTCCATGGTTTTGATCATGAAGGCGTCGTTATGCTGGACCTGCTGAATGCGGTCCTGCACCCAGCCCACCATCGCCCCGCGCCGGCCATCATCGGCCAGCCAGCCAAGCGCCAGCAACGCCACCACCACCACCGGCCCGCCAATGCGCACCGCACGGCGCACACGGGGCCGCAGCATCAGCCGTTCCAGCCGGTATTTCAGCCGCGACGGCGCCGGATCGCGGCGCGGTTTGCGGCGGGCGGGCTGGGGCGGAGTGTCGCGGCGGATGATCCGCGACACCACCGGCTGATTGCCGCCCGACAGGCCGAAGCCGGGTTCGTGGCGGGTCACGTCCTGCATAGCGCGTCCTCGACCATCCAGCGGCACAGGGCGGGGAAATCCATATCGGCCAGCACCGCCTGATCCGGCACCAGCGAGGTCGGCGTCATGCCGGGCTGGGTGTTGGTTTCCAGCAGGATCAGCCCGTCCAGCCCGCGCGATTCGTCCCATCGGAAATCGGTGCGCGACACGCCGCGGCACCCCAGCGCCCGATGCGCCCGCAGCGCGTAATCGCAACAGGCGGCGGCAATATCGGCGGGAATTTCGGCCGGGGTGACATGGCGCGACCCGCCGACGGTGTATTTCGCGGCGTAATCATACCAGCCCTCGGTGATGATCTCGGTCACGCCAAGGGCGCGATCGCCCATCACCGCCGTGGTCAGTTCGCGCCCCGGCACATAGGTTTCGACCAGCACCTGCGCGGGCATCTGATCGTCCAGCTGCGGCGGGCCATCCCCGGCATCACGGACGATATACACCCCAACGCTGGAGCCTTCGTCATTGGGCTTGACCACATAGGGCGGCGGCAGGACGTGACGCGCGCGGACCTGATGCGCGTCCGCGATCACGCTGTCGGCCACCGGCAGGCCGGCATCGCGAAACGCCTGCTTGGCGCGGGTCTTGTCCATCGCCAGCGCCGAGGCCAGCACCCCCGAATGCGTATAGGGGATGCGCAGCCATTCCAGCAGGCCCTGCACACAGCCATCCTCGCCCCAGCGGCCATGCAGGGCGTTGAACACGACATCGGGGCGGGCCTCGGCCAGCCGCGCGGGCAGATCAGCGCCCGCGTCGATTTCGATCACCGTGAATCCCTCAAGCCGCAGCGCATTCGCGCATTCCCGCCCCGAGGACAGCGACACAGCGCGTTCGGCACTGGGACCACCCATCAGAACGGCGACGGTGAGGGCTGCCCTGCTCGACTTGCCCGCCACGTTTTTGCCTCTCGTCACCCCGAAACAACCGGGGGTTGTGCATCTTTTAGCGATGCTTATGTGCCGATCATAGCCCAAAAACCCGCCTTTGGGAAAGATCATTTCTGGCCCGGCGGCGGTTTTTGGTCGCGCCCCCGGACGCCGCCCCGGCGGCCCCGCGCGCGCCGCAACCGGCGACCCCGGCTGTGCCCCGGTCCCTGCCGCCCTGCACGGCGCCGGCAGCGCCAGACAGGGGCGCCAGATCCCTGCGGTGGCGCGGTTTTGATCGCCATCACCTTGCCCCGCCGGACCGCAGGCCCATAATACCCGCAACCATCGCGAAAGAACCCCATGCCTGACCTGACCAGCCTGCTGCGCGAATTCATCACCCTGTTCGTGGTCATCGACCCGGTGGGGTCACTGCCGGTGTTTCTGTTCGCCACTGCCTCGGTGCCCGCTGCGCTGCATGGGCGTTTTGCGCTGCGGGCGGTGGCGGTGGCCAGCGTGGTGCTGTTGGGTTTTTTGTTCGGCGGTCAGTATCTGCTGGAATCGCTGGGTCTGCGGCTGGGATCGTTCCAGATCGCGGGCGGGATCGTGCTGTTCATGTTCGCGATCACCATGATCTTTGGCGAATCAAAACCGGACCGAGAGATCGGGCAGGCCGAACGCGACCATCTGGCCGGGGCGGTGTTTCCGCTGGCCATGCCGTCCATCGCCTCGCCGGGGGCGATGCTGGCGGTGGTGATTCTGACCGATAACCACAACAAGGCGCTGTCCGACCAGTTGGTCACGGCGGGGCTTTTGCTGGCGGTGCTGGCGCTGACGCTGGTGCTGTTGCTGCTGGCCTCTCGCGTGCAGCGGCTGATCGGGTCCACCGGGGCCAGCGTCATCAGCCGGGTGATGGGGATCGTGCTGGCGACCGTCGCCGTCGATGCCGTGATCGGCGGGCTTGAGGCCCTGACCCTGATCGAGGTCCCCGCCCCCGAAAACGCAGGCGGCCTGTCCGAGGCCGCCGATGACGCGACCCGGCCCGCGCAGCCGGGGTAACCCCCTGCCCCGTCAGCTGCGGTTGCGACCACGGCCTGCGGGCGCGTGGTATCGGGTGACGCGCGACGGGTGCGGGCGTGGCACCAGACCTGGCATTGCGGGCGCGGGCCGATGTCAGACGGGGCGGGTGCGCGGGGGGGGGGGGCGGCGGACCTCAGGCGTCACCGACGCGGATGACCTCCCATGTCAGATCGTGACCGCTGGTTTCGCGGACCTTTTTGCGCACCAGCTCACCCAGGGCCTCCAGCTCGGCGGCGGTGGCGTGATCGGCATTCAGCAGGAAATTGGGGTGCTTTTCCGACATCTGCGCCCCGCCAAGGCGATACCCGCGCAGGCCGGCATCCTCGATCAGTTTCCATGCCTTCAGCTCGTGACTGTCATCGGCGCGGCCGGTGGATGAAAACCCTGCCGGGTTGCGAAAGGTCGATCCGGCGCTGCGGTCGCGGACCGGCTGGGTGGCATCGCGTTTGGCCAGCTGGTCCGTCATGCGGGCGTGCAGGGTTTGCGGTTCCGCACGATCCGCGCGCAGCCGGGCGCTGGTCAGCACCCAGCCCGGCGGCAGGTCGGCATGGCGATAGGCAAAGCCCAGATCGGCAGGCGTCAGCGTGACCTGCCGGCCATCGCGCGACACCGCCTGCGCGTCGATCAGGTGATCCGCGACATAGCTGCCGTAACAGCCCGCATTCATCCGCACCGCGCCGCCGATACTGCCCGGAATGGTGCGCAGAAAGGTCAGGTCCAGCCCGGCATCGGCGGCCTTGCGCGCGACATGCGCATCCAGCGCGGCGGCCCCTGCGGTGACGATGTCGCCGTCGATCCCGATGCTGTTGAACCCGCGCCCCAGCCGGACCACCACGCCGCGAATCCCGCCATCGCGCACGATCAGGTTCGACCCGACGCCGATCGGAAAGACCGGCATATCGGGCGAAAGGTCGCGCAGAAACGCCGCCAGATCATCGGCATCGGCGGGCTGGAACAGCCAGTCCGCCGGGCCGCCGACGCGCAGCCATGTCAGCCCGTCCAGCGGTCTGTCCGGGGTCAGGGTGCCGCGCGGGGTGGGAAGGTCGGTCATGGCGGGGCCTCCGTCGAAGGGCGTGGACTGGGGACCGCCCGCCGCAGAACCGCCCGGCACAGGCGGTGTGTCCCGGCGGCGTGGTCGGCGGCACGGTCAGGGGGCGCGGCGGGCCAGATGCGCCATCACCCCGGCCGCGGCACCCCCCACCACCGAGACATAGCCCGGCAGCAGGACAAAGAATATCAGGATGTGGCGCGGGGCGAAATCATCCCCCAGCGCCGGTTCCCGGGTGTTCAGCCAGCCCCAGACCCCCAGTACCGCGCCAGCGATCAGCAGCCACCACACCACCGCCACCCCCCATTTGCGGGCGGCGAAAAAGCCCAGAATACCGGGCAGGGACAGTGCAATGGCCGACCAGATCAGCGGCATGACAAAGGTTTCCGGCATGGCTTATGGCCTTTCGTGACCGGCACCGGGCATCAGGGCGTGTCCGGGGCGCAGGGTCCGCTGGTGGCGGCGCAGGCGCCGGTGGCGGCGCAGCGGCGACAGGATCAGCACCACCACCGCCCCGATCAGCGCCAGCATCCCGGCCAGCGGCCCGCAGCAATAGGTCAGCCAGCCGATCAGCGGCACCCCGGCCCCGGTCAGCGCCACCAGCGCCTGGGCGCGCCGGGCCTCGCGCAGGCGGGGCAACAGCGCGGCGGCGACCAGCCACAGCAGCGCCGCCGCCATCGACAGCGCCGGGGTCAGCATGGGCAGGCCGGTGCTCATGCCGCCTGTGCCTTCAGCAGCCCCGGCAAGGCATTGGCCCAGCCCGAGATCGTGCCAGCGCCCAGACACACCACCATATCGCCGGGCCGGGCCTGTTCGCGCACCAGCCGGACAAGGTCGTCCTCGGACAGGATGGCGCGGGCGTGGCGGTGGCCATGGGCGATCAGCCCCGCGACCAGATCGTCACGGCTGGCGCCGTCGATCGGGTCTTCGCCGGCGGCGTAAACCTCGGCGATGGCGACCACATCAGCCTCGTTGAAACAGGTGCAGAAATCGTCAAACAGCGAATGCAGCCGCGAATAGCGATGCGGCTGATGCACCGCGATCACCCGCCCCTGCGTCGACTGCCGCGCGGCACGCAACACAGCGGCGATTTCAACCGGGTGGTGGCCGTAATCGTCAATGATGGTGACGCCATCGACCTCGGCCACCTTGGTAAAGCGGCGACCGACACCGCCGAAAGCCGCCAGCGCGGCGCGGATTTCGGCGCGCTTCATGCCAAGATGCCGCGCCACCGCCACCGCCGCCAGCGCGTTCGAGACATTGTGATCGCCCGGCATCGGCAGGGTGCAGCCCTGAATCATCGGGATGTCGCCGTCATCGGCCTCGGCCTGCAAGGCCACGTCGAAATGCGCCACGCCGTTTTCATAGCGCAGGTTAAGCGCCCGCACATCCGCCTGCGCGTTGAAGCCAAAGGTCACCACGCGGCGGTCGGTGATCTTGCCGACCAGCGACTGGACCTCGGGGTGGTCGGTGCAACAGACCGCCAGCCCGTAAAACGGTATCCCCGAAACGAAATCGTAAAAGCCTTTGCGCAGCGCGTCGAAATCGCCCCAGTGTTCCATATGTTCGGGGTCGATATTGGTCACGATGGCGATGGTCGCGGGCAGGCGGTTGAAACTGCCATCCGATTCGTCGGCCTCGACCACCATCCATTCGCCCGCCCCCGCGCGCGCGTTGGACCCATAGGCGTGGATCACGCCGCCATTGATGACGGTGGGGTCGAACCCGCCCTTGTCCAGCAGCGTGGCGACCATGGTGGTGGTGGTGGTCTTGCCATGCGTACCGCCAATGGCGACGTTGGATTTCAGCCGCATCAGTTCGGCCAGCATTTCGGCACGGCGCACGACCGGCAGGCCGCGGCGGCGGGCCTCGGCCAGTTCGGGGTTGGATTCCTTGATCGCGGTCGATTTCACCACCACGCCCGCATCCCCGATATTATCGGGCGACTGGCCGATGAATACCCGCGCGCCCAGGCTTTCCAGACGCTCGGTGATCTTGCTGGCTTTCGCATCGCTGCCCTGCACGTCATAGCCAAGCGTCATCAGCACCTCGGCAATGCCCGACATGCCGATGCCGCCGATGCCGATAAAGTGGATGGGGCCAAGTTCCCCCGGCAGTTTGGTGGCGGCATTCATTGGGACAGCTCCGTGACAAGATCGGCAAGGTGGCGGGCCGCATCGGGCCGGCCAAGGGCGCGCGCGGCGGCGGCCATTTCGGTGGCACGCGGCGCATCGGTCAGAATGGCGCGGATGTCGCGCATCAGGGTTTCAGCGTCAAGCACCGATTCCGGCACCACCAGCGCCGCCCCCGCATCGGCCAGCGCGCGGGCATTCGCGGTCTGGTGATCGCCCGTCGCCGCGGCATAAGGGATCAGGATCGCAGGCCGCCCGATGACCGAGATATCCGCGATCGACGATGCCCCGGCGCGGCTGATCACCAGCTGGCATGCCGCCAGACGCCGGGGCACATCGTCGAAAAATGGCCGGATCGTGGCATTGATACCGGCGGCGCCATAGGCCTCGGTGACGTGGGCGCCATCCTCGGGGCGGGCCTGATGGGCGACATCCAGACGGGCGCGCAGATCGGGCGGCAGCGCGGCAATCGCGGCGGGGACGACATCGGACAGCACCCGCGCGCCCTGACTGCCGCCGATGACCAGCAGGTTCAGCCGCCCCGCACCCGGCGCGGCATAGGCCGCCCCCGCATGGTCCAGAACCGCCGCACGCACCGGGTTGCCGGTGTGAATGCCGCTGACCCCCTTGGGCAGTGCCGTCGGCCAGATCCCGCACATCACCTTGTCGACACGCGGGGCAAACAGCCGGTTGACCCGGCCCATCACCCCGTTTTGTTCATGAATCGCCGTGGGAATGCCCAACAGCCGCGCCGCCGTCAGCGCCGGGATGGTCGGATAACCGCCAAAACCCACCACCACCGCCGGACGGTCGCGCCGCAGGGCGCGCAGCGCGGCGGCGACACCGCCCGCGATACGCAACGGCGCCACCAGCTTGCCCGCCAGACCGCCCCGCGCCGTGGTCGCGGATGCCACCACCTCGCGCTGCACCTGCGCCGGAAACGCCCCGGCATAGCGCGCCCCGCGCGCATCCGTGGACAGGGTGACGCGCCAGCCATCGGCCAGCAGCGACTCGGCCAGGGCCTGCGCGGGGAACATATGCCCGCCCGTGCCGCCCGCCGCGATCAGTGCCAGCCGGGTCATTGCCCGCGCCCCAGATAGTCCGAGATCTCGGCCTGCGGGCGGCTGCGCGTCAGCGCCAGCAGCATCCCCACCGTGATCCCCGATGCGATCACCGACGACCCGCCATAGCTGACGAAAGGCAGCGTCATCCCCTTGGCCGGCAACAGGCGCACCGCCACCCCCATATTGACCAGCGCCTGAACGCCAAAAGCGCAGGCCAGCCCGGTTCCGGCAATGCGGGTAAAGGCGTCGCGTTCCCGCCGCAGCCGCCACATCGAGCGCACGACGATGGTGGCGTAAAGCGCGATGATCACCAGGACCATGATGACGCCATATTCCTCGGCGGCGACGGCGATGATGAAATCGGTATGGGCGTCAGGCAACTGCCACTTTACGCTGCCCTCACCTACGCCGACGCCGAAAAACCCGCCCTCCTGAATGGCATTGGTGGCATAACCGATCTGGGTGCGCGGGTCGATCGTGGGCGACAGAAAGCCGTCGATGCGGCGCGCGAAATGTTCCGAGCTGCCATAGGCCATGAACGCACCGACCGCCGCCACCCCGGCCACGCCCCCCAACAGCACCAGCGGCGCACCGGCGACAAAATACATCACGCACCACGAGGTCAGGATCAGCGTCGCCTGCCCGAAATCGGGCTGCATCGCCAAAACCAGCACCACGAAAACCACGAAGAAAAACGAATACATCCGCCCCGGCGGGCCGCCGACCTCCTGGCTGGCGGCCATCAGCCACGCCACCAGCGCGACAAAGCCGGGTTTCAGGAATTCGGACGGCTGGATGCTGGCAAAGCCAAAGGAGAGCCAGCGCACCGCGCCTTTGCCGAAATCGGTGCCGATGATGGGCAGCGACAGCACCGCCGCCAGCGCGACGGCACAGCCAAGCACCCCCAGCCGCCGCACCGTCACCGGCGAGGCCATCGAAAACGCCACCGCCGCAACCATGGCCATGCCGCCGAAAAGCGCCTGTCGCGTGACGTAATAGAATTGCGGCAAGCCGTTCTTTTCCGCCAGCGGCACCGAGGCCGCAAGCCCCAGCAACAGCCCCATCGCGAACAGCCCAAGCACGCAGGCCAGCGACCATCGGTCAACCGTTCGCCACCAACGCGGAAGAATCGGATCGCTGACGCGCGCGGGGGCCGCGCCGAATACCATCTCGGTCATGTCAGAACTGCCGTCACTGCCTCGGTCCATGCCCGTTTGCCGGGTCTGCTGAAAACCATAGCGCGAATTGGCTGCCAAAGCTACTGCGCAATCCGGCGCGGGCGGATATTTACCAAATCGTAACGGAGGGCGGGATATAAGCGGGAGATGATGATTCGCAATCCGCGCATATCCGATGATGACGACCGGGCGCTGTGGCCGCTGTTTATGGTCTTTCTGCGGCTGGGGCTGACCAGCTTTGGCGGGCCGGTGGCGCATATCGGCTATTTCCGCGACGAATTCGTCACCCGGCGCCGCTGGCTGGATGACCGCGCCTTCGGCCAGCTGCTGGCATTGTGCCAGTTTCTGCCCGGCCCGGCCTCTAGCCAGATGAACCTTGCCATCGCCTGGGGCCGGGGCGGATGGGCCGGGGCGGTGCTGGGTTGGGCAGGTTTTACCCTGCCCTCGGCCCTGGCGCTGATGGCGCTGGCGGCTTTGTGGGGCGGCGCGCCCCCCGACGGGGGCTGGATGGGCGGCGTGGTGGCCGGGCTGAAGCTGGTGGCGGTGGCGGTCGTGGCCCATGCCGTGCTTGGCATGGCCCGCAGCCTGACCCCGGATCTGCCGCGTGCCGCGCTGGCCGTGCTGGCGCTGTTCGTGGTGGCGCTGTTTCCCGCTGCCGGGGCACAGATCGCGGCCATTGCGCTGGCGGCGGGGCTGGCCGTGGCGCTGGGTCTGGGACTGCCCGCCAGCACCGCAACCGGTGCCCCGCTGGCCGCGCCGCCGGTTGCGGTGGGCGTGGTATGTCTGGTCGCATTCACGGGGCTGTTGCTGGCGGCGCTGCTGGCTGGCGGCGGGGTGCTGCCCGATCTGCCGCTGCTGGCGCAGGTCGCGGCGGTGTTTTACCGCGCCGGGGCGCTGGTGTTCGGCGGCGGCCATGTGGTGTTGCCGCTGCTGGAAAGCGGCACGGTCGGCACCGGCATGGTCGGGGCTGACAGCTTTCTGGCGGGCTATGGCGCGGCGCAGGCGGTGCCGGGACCGCTGTTCACCTTTGCCGCGTGGCTGGGACAGGTCGCCAGCGGCTGGCCGGGGGCGGTTGCGGCGCTGGTGGCGATCTTTCTGCCGGGCTTTCTGTTGCTGATGGGGGTGCTGCCCTTCTGGTCGCAACTGTCGCGGCGGCGTTGGGCCATGCGCGCCATCGCCGGGGCCAATGCCGCCGTGGTCGGCATTCTGGCGGCGGCGCTTTATGACCCGGTCTTTACCGCCGGGGTGCGCAGCCCGCTGCATTTCGCCATTGCCGCCGCGCTGTTTACCATGCTGACCCTGTGGCGGCGCCCGGCATGGCAGGTGGTGCTGGCGGGCGCCGGTGCCGGGGCAATCCTTGGGGCAGCGGGTCTGGTCTGAGCCTGCCGTGACACGCCGGGAAGGCGTTGGCGGCTTGGTCGCGACCGTGCGCGGCGAAGCATTTCCTTGCGCGGGGGCGGCAGGAAGCCTGCGCCAAGGCATCGCCGCGGGCCATCAGGTCCAGCACCCAATTGCCAAGGCTGCAATGCGGGCGCCTTAGCCGCGCGGCATCAGCGCCCTGACCAGCGCGGTGAAATGCTCGCCCCGCTTTTCAAAATTGGGGTATTGGTCAAAGCTGGCGGCGGCGGGGGCCAGCAGCACGGTCTCGCCGGGTTGGGCATCAGCGGCGGCGTGGGCGACGGCCTGTTCCATGGTCTCGGACAGCTCATGCGGGGTGTCACCCAGTTGCAGCGCGAAATCGCGGGCGGAATGGCCGATCAGATAGGCCTTGACCACCCCGTCCAGATGCGGGGCCAGTGCGGCGATGCCGCCATCCTTGCCAAGCCCGCCCACGATCCAGCGGATGCGCGAAAAAGCGTGCAGGGCCTGTTGCGCGGCATCGACATTGGTGGCCTTGCTGTCATTGACCCAGCGCACCCCGCCGATTTCCGCGATGGTCTGGCTGCGATGCGGCAGCCCGGCAAAGCTGTGAAAGGCGACCTCGATCTGGCGCGGGGCGATGCCGAGTGCGCGGGTGGCGGCATAGGCGGCGCAGGCATTCTGGTGGTTGTGACTGCCCGGCAACCCGGTGATCGCGCGCAGATCCAGCGAGGCCACCTGCCGGCCCTTGCGGTATTCCGACAAGAACCCCTTGCGGGCAAAGACCGACCAGCCCGGCCCGTCCAGCCTGCCATCGACCGAAATGCGGATCACCCGGTCATCGGCAGGCGCGACCGCCATCTGATTGGCCAGATAGCGGCCCTCGGGCTCGTCCACGCCGATCACGGCGCGTTCCGGCCCGCCCTCGGCGAACAGGCGGCGCTTGGCGGCGAAATAGCCGCCCATGCCGCCATGGCGGTCCAGATGATCGGGCGACAGGTTGGTAAACACCGCGACATCCGGCGTCAGCGCCCGCGCCAGATCGGTCTGATAGCTGGACAGTTCCAGCACCACCACCTCGCCATCGCGGGCGGGATCAAGCGACAGCACCCCGGTGCCGATATTGCCGCCCATCTGCGTGGGCCGCCCGGCCTGTTGCAGAATGTGGTGAATCAGCGCCGTGGTGGTGGATTTGCCGTTCGAGCCGGTGACCGCGATGACGCGCGGGAAGGTGTCGAAATCGTTCCAGTCCGGGGTAGCGAAGCTGCGGAAAAACAGGCCGATATCGTTATCGACCGGCACACCCTTTTCCAGCGCCCTGGCGATGACCGGGTGCGGGGCGGGGTAAAGATGCGCAATGCCGGGGCTGGTGATCAGCGCATCCAGACCGTCCCACGCCGCGTCGCGGGTCAGATCGACGATGTCCCAGCCTTCGGCCTCGGCCGCCTGCCGCGTATCGACGCCGTCGTCCCACGCCACCACCTGCGCCCCCCCCGCCGCCAGCGCGGCAGCCGTCGCCCGCCCCGAGCGGCCAAGCCCCAGCACGGCGATCTTGCGGTTTTCAACGTCACGGACGGGGATCATGGGTCAGGCCTTTGCAAAAGGGGCGGTGCGGACCGGGGGCCAGCCCCCGGACCCCCGAGGTATTTGAAACAGCAGCGAGGTCAGCGCAGTTTAAGCGTCGCCAGACCGATCAGCGCCAGAATCAGCGAGATGATCCAGAAGCGGATCACGATCTGGGGTTCTGACCAGCCTTTCTTCTCGAAATGGTGGTGGATCGGGGCCATCAGGAAGACCCGTTTGCCGGTGCGTTTGAAATAGAGGACCTGGATGATGACCGACAGTGCCTCGACCACGAACAGGCCGCCGACGATGGCCAGGACGATCTCATGCTTAGTGACGACGGCGATGGCGCCAAGCGCGCCGCCAAGGGCAAGGCTGCCGGTGTCGCCCATGAATACCGCCGCCGGGGGGGCGTTATACCACAAGAACCCCAGCCCGCCGCCGATCAGGGCGGCGACGAAGACCATGATCTCGCCCGCGCCGGGGACGTGGTGGACGCCAAGGTAATTGGTAAAGTCGATGCGCCCCACGGTATAGGCGATGGCCCCCAGCGTGGCGGCGGCGATCATCACCGGGCCGATGGCCAGACCGTCCAGCCCGTCGGTCAGGTTGACCGCATTGGCTGCGCCCACGATCACCACCATGGCAAAGGGCACATAGAACCAGCCAAGGTTGATCAGGGCGTCCTTGAAAAACGGCATTGCCAGTTGCCCGGTCAGCCCCGCCGGTTGCAGCCATGCGGCTGCGGCCCCTGCGGCGGCGGCGATGGCCAGACCCGCCGCCATGCGGATCTTGCCCGGGACACCGGCGACGCTGTGCCGGGTCACCTTGGCATAATCGTCGGCAAAGCCGATCGCGGCAAAGCCCGCCGTCACCGCCAGCACGATCCAGACATAGCCGTTATCGAGCCGCGCCCAAAGCAGGGTCGAGGTAAACAGCGAGGCCAGTATCAGCAGCCCGCCCATGGTTGGGGTGCCAGCCTTGACGAAATGGCTTTCGGGGCCGTCATCGCGGATGGGCTGGCCCTTTTTCTGCTTGATGCGCAGCCAGTTGATCAGCGGGCGCCCGAACAGAAAGCCAAAGACCAGCGCGGTGAAAAACGCCGCCCCCGCCCGGAAGGTGATATAGCGGAACAGGTTGAACAGGTCCCCCCCGTCCGACAAGCCCGTCAGCCAATACAGCATATGCGTTCCTTCTTAGTCCTGTTGCGGCGTTTTGCCCGCCGCGCGCAGCGCGTCAACAAGTTTCGAGACGAGCGAGGATTTCGACCCCTTGACCAGCACAATATCGCCGGGCTGCACCAGCGCGGCGGCCTGCGCGGCCAGATCCTGCGCGGTATCGGCGGCCATCCCGCGCCGGGTCGCGGGCAGCGCCTGATACAGGTGGCGCATCAGCGGCCCGGCGGTATGGACAAGGTCGACCTGCGCCATGGCCGGCAGGGCCGCGATGGCGGCGTGCTGGTCCGCAGCATCCGGTCCCAGTTCCAGCATATCGCCCAAAATCGCCACCCGGCGCCGACCGGGCAGGCGCGACAGCGTCGCCAGCCCCGCCGCCAGCGAGGTCGGGTTGGCGTTATAGGCGTCGTCGATCAGGTCGATATCCCCACCCGGCAGGGCAATACGTTCCACCGCGCCGCGACCGGCGGGCGGCGTCCAGCGTTGCAGGTCGTCCAGCACCGATGGCAGGTCCAGCCCCAGCGCATCGGCCACCGCCAGCACCCCCATTGCGTTCATCGCGAAATGCGTCCCGGCCGAGGCCAGCGTGAAGGCGACATCCTGCCCCCCGGCCCGCGCGGTCACCTGTGTCATCGCGCCATCGGGGCGGGTGCCGGTCAGCGCGAAATCGGCATCCCGGCCAAAGCTGACCACCCGTGCGCCCCTGCCCCGCGCCGCGTCCGCCAGAATCGCGCTGGTCGGCAGGCCGGTGGGGATCACGGCGGTGCCACCCGGTTCCAGCCCGTCAAAGATGCTGGCCTTTTCGCGGGCAATGCCGTCGATGTCGTCAAACGCCTCGATGTGGGCGGCGGCCACGGTGGTGATCATCGCCACATGCGGGCGGGCAAGGCGGGCCAGCGGGGCGATCTCTCCGGGGTGGTTCATGCCGATCTCGATCACCGCGATATCGCTGTCGGCGGGCATCCGCGCCAGTGTCAGCGGCACCCCCCAGTGGTTGTTATAGCTGGCCTCGGCGGCGTGAACGTGGCCCTGCCCCGACAGGGCGCTGCGCAGCATTTCCTTGGTCGAGGTCTTGCCCACCGACCCCGTCACCGCCACCAGCCTGCCGCGCAGCCGCGCCCGCGCCGCCGCGCCAAGCGCCTGCAAGGCCGCCAGCACGTCATCGACCAGCAGCAGCGGCGCATCCGGCGAAACACCTTCGGGGATGCGGCTGACCAGCGCCGCCGCCGCCCCCTGCGTCAGCGCCTGTGCGACGAAATCGTGGCCATCGCGCGCGGCCTTCAGCGCCACGAACAGATCCCCCGGCGCAAGGCTGCGGGTGTCGATGCTGACGCCCGAGGCCGCCCAGGCCACCGCCGCCTGCCCACCGGTGGCCGCGACGGCCTGTTCACTGGTCCACAGCACCATCAGATTTTCCCATCAAGGGCCGCGACCGCGACCGAAGCCTGTTCCACATCGTCGAACGGATAGACATCGCTGCCAATGATCTGCCCGGTTTCATGCCCCTTGCCCGCGATCAACAGCGCATCCCCCGGTTGCAGCGCATCGACGCCGCGCAAGATCGCCTCGGCCCGGTCACCGACCTCGGTTGCGTCGGGACCGGCACCGGCCATGACCGCGGCGCGAATGGCGGCGGGGTCTTCGGTGCGGGGGTTGTCGTCGGTGACGAACACCACATCGGCATATTCGCGCGCCGCCTCTCCCATCAGCGGGCGCTTGCCGGTGTCACGGTCGCCGCCCGCGCCGATGACCACGACGATACGGCCCATGACATGCGGGCGCAGGCTTTGCAGCGCCGCCACCACCGCGCCGGGTTTATGGGCGTAATCGACAAACACCGCCGCGCCATTGTCGCGGGTGGCGGCCAGCTGCATCCGGCCCGGCACGGTTTCCAGCCCGGCCAGCACCGCTGCCACGCGGTCAGGGTCTTCGCCCACCGCAATCGCCAGCCCCGCCGCCGCCAGCACGTTTTCCGCCTGAAACCCGCCGATCAGGTTCAGCCGCAACAGATGCGTGCGCCCCAGAATATCGCAGCGCAGTTCCTGCCCGGTGGCGTCATAACGCTGACCCAGAATCCGCAGATCCGCCCCGTCCGAGCGGCCATAGGTCAGGATGTCCATACCCTGCGCGCCGGCGATTTCCTCCATCTGCTGACCGCGCGGGTCGTCGATATTGATGACCCCCACCGCGTCCTCGTCAAGGATATGGTTGAACAACAGGGCCTTGGCCGCGAAATAGCTGTCGAAATCCTTGTGATAATCCAGATGATCCTGGCTGAAATTGGTAAACGCGCCCGCCACCAGCCGCACCCCGTCAAGGCGGCGCTGGTCCAGACCGTGGCTTGATGCCTCCATCGCGGCATGGGTCACGCCGGCGGATGCGGCCTCGGACAGGACGCGGTGCAGGGTGATGGGTTCGGGGGTGGTATGGGCCAGCCGGGCCTCGTAATCGCCGCGCACGCCCATGGTGCCAAGACTGATCGCCTTATGCCCCAGCGCCTGCCAGATCTGGCGGGTAAATGTGGCAACCGATGTCTTGCCCGAGGTGCCGGTCACCGCCACCATGGTTTCGGGCTGGCGGCCAAACCACAGCGCCGCCGTAGCGGCCAGTGCGGCGCGGGGATCGTCGGCCACCACCAGCGCCGCATCCGATGCCGCCAGTTCGGGTGCCGCCAGCGCCGCGCCCGCGCGGTCGGTCAGGATCGCCGCCGCACCCTGACGCAGCGCATATTGGATGAACGCCCCGCCATGGGTCGCGGAACCGGGCAGTGCGGCGAATAAAAACCCATCGCGCACCTGCCGCGAATCGACCGCAAGGCCGGTGATCGCGGGGTCGCGCCCCGCCGCCGCCCGCAGCCCCAGCGAAGACAGTTTGCGCGTCTGTTCCATATCCGGTCCCTTGCTTAGTTCTGCGACAGCCTTACCGCAGCTTTCGGGCGGGGGGCAATCTTGGGCAGCGTGGTTTCGCCAACCGGGGCCAGCCCCATCAGCGGCGCCAGCCTGCGCACCAGTTCCGCCGCCACCGGCACGGCGGTCATCCCGGCAGTGCGGCTTTCGCCGCCGCCGCCGCTTTGCACCGAGGGTTCATCCAGCGTCACCACCAGCACATATTTCGGGTCGCTGACCGGAAAGACCGAGGCAAAGGTCGCCACCACCTTGTTGTCGTAATACCCGCCCGAGGGGCGCGGCTTGTCGGCGGTGCCGGTCTTGCCGGCGACCTCGTATCCCGCGACCTCGGCCTGACGGGCGGTGCCGCGCACCACCACCTGCCGCAACAGCGACAGCGCCTGACGGGCGGCCTGGGGTGACAGCACCTGTTCGCCCTGCGGATGGTCCTGCGCGTGACGCAGGGTCGGCCGCACCCGGCGCCCGTCATTGGCCAGCGTGGCATAGGCCGCCGCCAGATGCAGCGGGCTGGCCGCCAGACCGTGACCAAAGCTGACCGTCGCCGCCGTCACCGCAGGCCAGCGTGTCGGCACCAGCGGCTTGCCGGTCGGGGCCTCGACCATCTCGATCCGGGTCGGCTCGAAAAAGCCAAGGCTTTTCAAAAAGTCGCGCTGGCGGTCGGGACCGATCATCTGGGCAATGCGCACCGTGCCCACATTCGAGGATTTGACGATGATATCCTCGACCGTCAGGCTTTCGCCGTAATTGTGGAAATCGCGGATCTGGTATTTGCCGATTTTCATCGGGGTGTGGGTGTTGATCCAGGTGTTGCGGTTGATCAGCCGCAAATCCATCGCCTGCGCCACCGGGAAAATCTTGAAGGTCGAGCCAAGCTCGTACTGCCCCTGCACCACGCGGTTGAACAGCGGGCTGTCGGACGGGTCACCCTTCAGCTGGGGGCGCGGGCGGTCGTTGGGGTCGAAATCGGGCAGGCTGGCCATGGCCAGAATTTCGCCGCTGCGCACCTCCAGCAGGACACCGGCGGCGCCTTTGGCGCGCATCACCTTCATCCCCGAGGCCAGCACGTCCTCCATCGCGGATTGCACCGGCAGGTCGATGGACAGGCGCAGCGGCGCGCCTTCATTGGCGGGGTCGCGCAGATCGGCGTCGAATTGCTTTTCGACCCCGGCAATGCCCAGAACCTCGGCGCTGCTGACGCCCTCGACCCCGAAGCTGGCGCCGCCAAGAATATGCGAGGCCAGATGGCCATTGGGATACAGCCGCATTTCGCGCGGGCCGAACAGCAGGCCGGGGTCACCGATGTCATGCACCGCCTGCATCTGTTCGGGGCTGATCTTTTTCTTGATCCAGTCGAATTTGCGGTCGCTTTTGAACAGTTTCAGCAGCCGGTCATGGTTCAGATCTGGAAAGATCCGCGCCAGTTCACGCGCCGCCTTGTCCGGGTCGATCAGCTGATGGGGGTGAACATACAGCGAATGCGTCAGCAGGTTGGTCGCCAGAATCCGGCCCTCGCGGTCGGTGATGTCGGCGCGCTGGCTGATGATCGGGGCGCTGCGCGCCTGAATCCGCGGCTCGGACGGCGCGGCCGAGGCGACCATGCCCATGCGCACCCCCACCGTGGCAAAGGCCAGCATGAAAAGGCCGCTCATCAGCCACAGGCGTTTATCGGCGCGGCGGCGGGCCTCGTCCTGAATTTCGGCACTGCGCAGGGCGCGGTTTTCGGCCTCGATGGCGTCGGGATCGGCCCCCTGATCGCGGGCGCGCAGGATACGGGCAAGCGGACGCAAGGGCGTGCGGATCATGGCTGCGGCTCCTGTTGCGCGGCGCTGGGGTCGAAACCCTCGGGGCGGCGCGGCGGACGGATCAGTTTTTCCGGCGCGGGCGGATAGGCGATATTTGCGATGCCCGCGAACTGGTCCGATTCCAGCGGCACCAGACGCAGGCGTTCGAAATTCAGATCGACCAGCTGACGCAACCGCGACGGGCGGTTCAGATAGGCCCATTCGGCATTCAGCACCCCAAGCTCTTCGCGCAGGCTGGTGATCTCGCGCTGGACCTTGTTCATGTCGTTGATGGCCGATTGGGTGCGGTAATTCTCGCGGTAGGCCCAGAAGGCCAGGGTCATCACGATCACCGCCCCGATGACGAAGATCACCGACCGCATCACCGCCCCCCTTTCAGCCGGGGCAGCCCCAGCGTATCGGCATCGGCGGGCGCGGCTGGCGCGTCGGTGCGCAGCGCCACCCGCAGATAGGCCGAGCGCGCGCGCGGATTCGCGGCCAGTTCACCCTCATCGGCGCCAATGGCACGGCGGAACGGCAGGCGGAAGGCGGGCGCGGCCTGTTCCTGCACCGGGGCATAGCGGTTCCCCCCCCCGGCCGAGCCGGAACGCTGTTGCATGAACCGCTTGACGATACGGTCCTCAAGCGAATGAAAGCTGACCACGGCCAGCTTTCCGCCCGGTTTCAGCGCCCGTTCAGCGGCCTGCAACCCCGCGACCAACTGGCCGAATTCGTCATTCACCCAGATGCGGATGGCCTGAAAACTGCGGGTGGCGGGGTGGCTTTGGCCAGGCTTGGGGCGCGGCAGACAGCCCGCCACGACCTGTGCCAGTTGCGCGGTGGTCGTCAGCGGACGCGCGGCAACGATGGCGCGGGCGATCCGGCGCGAGGCGCGTTCCTCGCCATAGTAATACAGCACATCCGCGATCACCGTTTCATCCGCGCTGTTTAACAGATCGGCGGCGCTGGGGCCGTCATCGCCCATGCGCATATCCAGCGGCCCGTCGCGCAGGAAGGAAAAGCCGCGCTGCGCCTGATCCAGCTGCATCGAGCTGACGCCAAGGTCCAGCACCACCCCATCGACAGGCTGGCCGGCGATGGTATCAAGGTCAGAAAACGTGCCCTGCCGCAGGTCCAGCCGGTCGCCGTAATCGCCGGCCCAATTCCGCGCCATCGTGAAAACGCTGGGGTCGCGGTCGATGCCGATCACCCGATCCGCCCCCGCCGCCAACAGCCCGCGGGCATAGCCGCCAGCCCCGAAGGTGCCATCGACCCACAGCCCCGACACCGGCGCGACCGCGCGCAGCAGGGGGGCCAGCAGCACGGGGATATGCGGCGCGGACACCGGATCAGCCCTCGGGCTGCGGATCGGCGCCGGGCAGCAGGCTGCGCAGGTCGAAATCCGGTCCCAGATCGTCGACAAACGCATCCAGATCGGCGTCGGAATCCTGATAATCCTCGGGGCGCCACAGCTTGAGGTAATCGCCCGAGGCCATCATGAACGCGGCCTTGTCCAGACCGATCTTGTCACGCAGCTTTTGCGGCAGAACCAGACGCCCGTCTTCGTCGATCTCGGCCTCAAGCGACTGGCCGTGCATCAGCCGTTCCAGCGCGCGCCGCGCGGGCGATCCGCGCTGCATCCGGTCGATCTGTTGGTCGATTTCGTCAATGGCGTCGATGGTGAACAATTCCAGATGGCGCTGGTTTTCGCCGCCATAGACGATGACCATCTGCGCGCGGCGGCCGGATTCGAAATCGGGATCGCAGGATTCGAAAACGCGGCGAAACCGCGCCGGGACCGACATGCGACCCTTGGCGTCGATTTTAACGTCCTCTGAGCCTCTGAACCTGCGCGCCACCCGCGAGTCCTTCCTTCACCTGTCCCGCCTTTCCGGTCGCCCGAAAAGGAAAGGGCGGACCGGGCCGCTGCCACCGCCCGATCCGCCGCCCTCGTTCCCATCTCTGGGGCCCCGTTCGGGGCTTCGTCCGGCCTGGCGCGCCACCTGGGGGAGGTGCTGCTCTTACGCGCGCCGGATCTTGTGTCGGAAGCGGGTGCCTGTATGAAGCCTGCTTCGCCTTCCGGGGTCTTGCTGCCCCTTCATGCCCGTTTCCGTGATCACAGAAATGCCATGGGAAAACATGGGACGCAATGGAAATGTTTGCCACCGCTTTGCGGGGCCGGCCTGACGCAACCGTGAACATGGCGCGAACATTTTGGTTGCGCGGCGCGATTCGATGCAGGTTTTGCGTGAAAAGGGACAAATGACCACCACATATGGTGGTGGCGAAATTATGTCGCACTGGCCCATATTTTCCCGAAAAACACCCTCACATGACCGGAAAGACGGCGAAAACAAGGGAATATTGGTCGAATCGACCCCTGTGTCACGGGCGTTCACGGATACGCGATTCGGGAAAACCGCCCGGAACCGGCGACGGGGCCGGCCCATTCCCAGATTTTCCCAGAACCACCGCCTGATCCATCACGGCAACCCAAGTCGCCCCGCCACCGCCTGTCAGCCGGGTGAGAGCGGGCGGCAATGGGGCAGGTCGCCACCCAGCGGAACCGCCATCGAATCGCGACACACGGGGGCGTGATGTTGACGCACTGGTAAACTTTAGCAGATAGCGATAACGCTGCATCTGCAAAGGAACCCGCACGAAGATATGAAACTGACGCGGCAATGTTACGCAGGTCACAGTCTTTTTCGGCAGGTTACGCGACGTTTCAAAACCTGACCTTGCGTCTTTTTGCGTCAAAACCCCCTGATATTAATTGATCTTGCGCGGCGATGGGTCAACAAAACGCCACAGCCAGCAGCACAGCCATGCGGTTTTTGCATGACTGCATCCCAAGTTTCTGCATTGTGCAGTCGCAGCAACGAGGCCATTTTAGACCCATCAACCGACGCGGCACCGCCGCATCCGAAAACAGAAAGACCTTTGCAGATGGCCTCGACCGATCACAGCTTTGCCCGACCGCGCCAGATGCGCGGCCTGATGGCGGCGCTGCGTCTGGTCAGCGACAGCCTGCGGCAACGCCTTCACAGCCGGCGCACCCTGCGGCAGTTAAGCGCGATGACCGATCGCGATCTGGCTGAAATGGGTCTGGACCGGCGGATGCTGTCGCGGGTCGCGAATGAAGCAGCAGCAAGGGTGCGACATTAATTCCTATCCCGGCCGAACTCCTCCTCCCTTAATCGGCACGGGTTCAGGCGGCATCTCCTTCTCCTCCTCCCTCGGAGATGCCGCCATCAGTTACAGTGACGCCCCTCCTCCTCCCTTCAGGGCGTCATGGTGAAGGCGGCGACCCCCCTCCCCCCCCCTGGGGTCGCCGCAATTCGCCCACGCCGCAAGGCGGACAGTTGCGATGGTCCCTTCCTCCTCCCTTGGGGACTGATCGTTCGCGGTGATGGCCACCCTCCTCCCTCCCGGCCATCACCGCATCTTATACGCGGCCCACTCATCCTCCCTCGGGCCAGCGTTGCGCGGCGGTGCCCTTTCCTCCTCCCTCGGGCGCCGCCGCTTTTCATTTGCACCACGGCAAGACGCGGCCTAGAAGGCGCCCCATGTTGTCCTATCAGCACGGTTATCACGCCGGAAATCTGGCCGATCTGCACAAGCACGCGCTGTTGGCGCGGATGCTGGCCTATCTGACCGCCAAGCCCAAACCGCTGAGCTATGTCGAAACCCATGCCGGGCGGGGGCTGTATGATCTGGGCGATGCGCAGGCGCGCAAAACCAACGAGGCCGAGGCCGGGATTACCCGCGCGCTGGCCGAGGGCTGGCTGCCCGGCGACCACCCGCTGCTGGCGGCGCTGGCAGCGATCCGCGCCCGCCATGGCGCGGCGGCCTATGCGGGGTCGCCGCTGATCGCACGGCATTTCCTGCGCCCCGGCGACAGCGCCCATCTGGCCGAGCTGCACCCGGCCGAACATCAGGCGCTGGCCGATGTTGCGGGGTTTGCGACCCTGTATCAGCAGGATGGTTACGCGATGGCGCAGGCGGTCTGTCCGCCGACGCCACGCCGCGGAATGATGCTGATTGACCCCAGTTATGAGGTAAAGGCTGACTATGCCGCCCTGCCCCGGTTCATCGGGCAGATCGCGCGCAAATGGAATGTGGGCGTGATTGCGCTGTGGTATCCGGTGCTTGCCGATGCGCGCCACGGGCCGATGGTGGACGCGCTGCGCAGTGACCACCCGCAAGCCCTGCTGTCAGAGGTCCGCTTTACCGCTGCCCGCGCGGGGCATCGCATGGTCGGATCGGGGATGTTCGTGGTCAACCCGCCCTGGGGGCTGGAGGCCGAGGCCCGCGCCCTGTCCGCGGTGTTTGCGCGCGCCTGACGTGCAGCGCATGGGGTATTTGGGCAACGAAGAGGTCAGGCCTCGCTGATCCAGTCCTTCGCCGCGTCGGCCTGTCCGTGCGGAAAGATGCGCAGGATGCCCGGCACCAGCGGCGCAAACAGTTTCGCCGCGCGGGTGATCCAGCCACTGTCGGCCACCAGCGCGACACGTTCGAAGTCACGCCAATAGGTCAGGCCAAGCCCGGCATCGTCCCAGATCGCCCCAAGTGAATAGTTTTCGAATTCCGGCGACAATTCCATCAGCACGCGCAGCTTGTCATGTTCGCGCGCCTTGGCCCGCATCAGCGGGATCAGCAATTCGGTATAATCGCGCGAGGTAATTTCCCCGGTGGCGCGCAGGGCGATGACATTATCGGGAAAGCCATGCAGGATCTGATACCCCTCGGGGCGGGTGATATCGCCGCCCGCCCATGCCACGGCACCGTCCTGATCGGCGGGGGCGAAATGGCGCATCCGGGCCTTGACGAACAGGCCCGCGACATTGGGCAAAAGCCCAAGCGCCGGGTTGTCAGTCACCACCGCGATGCGCGGTAATTGCGCCTGTTGTTTCATCACCAGCGTCATATGGGCGCGCAGCGCGTCCAGCCCGTCCCAATGCGGCAGCTGGTCCAGCCGGATCACCAGCCCCGGCGCGTGGCCCTGTTCGCGGGTGGCATCGTCCAGTGCCTTGCCAAGCTGGTTGAAATCAGCATCAGACAGCTGCCCTTCGGGGCGGGCGATGACGACGTTCTGGTCGGTGCGGGTGTCGATATGCAGCATGGCCTTCCCCTTTGGTTTCGCCCCCTTGCCTTTGCGGGGGTAACGCCGTCTGGCGGGGCGGCGTTCCCGTCAGAACGGCACGTCGTCGCCACCACCCGCCGGCTGGACATAGGACGCCTTGACCGTCTTGAAGCCTGCCTCGAACTGGATGGTCAGCGTATCCTCGGCAATGCCCATGATCTGGCCCGCGCCGAATTTGGCGTGGCTGACGCGGTCACCGACGCAAAAGCTGGCGGCGGCGGTGGCGTCGATCACCACCGGCTTGCGGGGCTGGACCTGACGGGTCTGCATCCGCTTCCAGCCCGGCGAGTTATAGACATCGGCCCGCGCCGCGCGGTCCTGCATCTGCGCCCCCGCGACCGAACCCGCCGCCGCGCCGTAACCGCCGCCATAAAGGCCGGGCGGGGTCAGCACCTCGATCTGGTCTTCGGGCAGTTCGTCGATAAACCGCGATGGCAGCTGCGACTGCCATTGCCCATACATGCGGCGGTTGCCGGCAAAGCTGATCGTGCACAGCCTTTCAGCGCGGGTGATGCCGACATAGGCCAGCCGGCGTTCCTCCTCCAGCCCCTTTACGCCGGTTTCGTCCATGGCGCGCTGGCTGGGGAAAAGCCCGTCCTCCCACCCCGGCAGGAAGATGATCGGGTATTCCAGCCCCTTGGCGGCGTGCAGGGTCATGATGCTGACGGCCTCGGCATCCTCGGCCTCGTCGCGGTCCATGACCAGCGCGACATGTTCCAGAAAGCCTTGCAGATTGTCGAATTCTTCCAGCGCCTTGACCAGTTCCTTCAGGTTGTCCAGACGCCCCGGTGCATCGGGCGATTTGTCATTCTGCCACATCGCGGTATAGCCGGATTCGTCCAGAATCCGTTCCGCCAGTTCGACATGGTTCACGCTGTCATCCAGCGCATCGGCATGGAACCGGCCCATGGCCTGAACGAATTCCCCCAGCGCCTTGCCGCCTTTGCCGCCGATCAGCCTGTCAGCAACGGCTTGCTGCGCCGCGATCAGCAGCGGCTGCGCACTGTCACGGGCCACGGATTGCAGCGTTTTCAGGGCCTTGTCGCCCAAACCACGGCGCGGGGTGTTGAAGATACGCTCGAACGCCAGATCGTCGCTGGGGCTGACGGCAAGACGGAAATAGGCCATGGCGTCGCGGATCTCGGCGCGTTCGTAAAAGCGCGGGCCGCCGATCACCCGGTAATTCAGACCGATGGTCATGAAACGGTCTTCGAATGCGCGCATCTGGTGGCTGGCCCGCACCAGAATCGCCATGTCGTTCAGGCTGTGCTGGCCGATGCGGGCGCGGTGGCCACCGTGGAAAGCCTCGACCTCCTCTCCGATCCAGCGGGCCTCGGCGTCGCTGTCCCAATGGCCGATCAGGCGCACCGCCTCGCCGGGGTCGGCATCGGTCCACAGGGTCTTGCCAAGCCGCCCCTCATTCGCCGCGATCAACCCCGAGGCCGCCGCCAGAATTTGCGGGGTGGACCGGTAATTCTGTTCCAGCCGGATCACCTGCGCGCCGGGAAAATCCTGTTCAAACCGCAGGATGTTGCCCACCTCGGCGCCGCGCCAGCCATAGATGGACTGGTCGTCATCACCCACGCAACAGATATTGCGGTCACGCTGTGCCAGCAGCCGCAGCCACAGATATTGCGCGATATTGGTGTCCTGATATTCGTCCACAAGGATATAGCGAAACCGGTCCTGCCATTGGGTCAGGACGTCAGGATGGGCCTGAAAAATCGCCACGCAATGCAGCAGAAGGTCGCCAAAATCGACCGCGTTCAGCGCCAGCAGACGGTCCTGATAGGCGCGATACAGCGCCACCCCCTTGTCGTCATAGGCATGGCTTTCGGCCACCGGCACCTGATGCGGCATCAGCGCGCGGTTCTTCCAGCCGTCGATCAGCCCCGCCAGCATACGCGCAGGCCAGCGCTTGTCGTCGATCCCTTCCGCCGCGATCAGCTGTTTCAGCAGGCGCAACTGGTCGTCGGTGTCCAGAATGGTAAAGCCGGGCTTCAGCGTCAGCGTGCCATCGCCCACCAGTTCGGCATGGCGGCGCAGGATCTTGACGCAGATGCTGTGAAAGGTGCCAAGCCAGGGCATCCCCTCGACCGTTTCGCCCAACAGGCGGCCGATGCGGTTGCGCATCTCGCGCGCGGCCTTGTTGGTAAAGGTGACGGCCAGAATCTGGCCCGGACGCGCCCGGCTTTGGGTCAGGATATGGGCGATGCGGGTGGTCAGGGCGCGGGTCTTGCCGGTCCCCGCCCCGGCCAGCAACAGCACCGGCCCGTCAAGGCTTTCGACCGCCGCCCGTTGCGGCGGGTTCAGCCCGTCCAGATAGGGTGCAGGCCGCGCCGCCATCGCCCGTTGCGACAGCGGCACATGCGCGGCGCTGGCCGCCGCTTCGAAAGGGTCATCATCGAATCCGTTCATGGCGCGACCATAACCGTTTGACCCGCGCGGGCCAAGCCATGTTCGCGCCTTGTTCCGAACCGCCCCTTAACGCCACAGGCTGATGCCATTCCCCGACCAAACGCCGTGTTCCACCTGATGCAGACTGGCGATGCTGTCACCGAAGGCATCCTTCAGCACCAGCGTTTCCCCCATCAGCGTCCAGGCCGACAGCGACAACAGGCGGTCGCCCATACAGCCGCGGGCACCGGCCTGCTGGCCGCCGCTGATCGGGCGTGCGGCATCGCCCAGATTGACCTTGCAATCGCTGTTGCCACCCTCGCGCGCGCTCCAGTCGCCGCGCAGGCTGTTGGACAGGGGCACGACCTGGACCCGCGTCACGGTTTTGGTCACCACATTGCCCGCCGCATCGCTGACGGTTTCGGTGCGGGTGGTGGCGGGGCGCGGGGCCTCGGCCACGATGACGCGGGTGGCGGGCACGGGGGTGGTCGGGGCGACAATGGTCACCGGCTCGACCATACAGCCCGACAGCGCCATCGCCGCCAGCAGCGGGGCAATCATCAGGGGGGAATGTGTCATTGTGATGTCCTTGGCAAAAAACGCCTTGGACGCGATTACGCGGGCCAGATCAAGCGCGATGCTGTAAAGAAGCAAACACGCCCGGATCAAGAGAGCGTGACGCAAATGTCGGCCCTTCGGTCAGCAGGCTGACGGCATCGTGGCTGTGCAGCGATTCCTGATGGCTGGCAATGACGCGAAAATCGCCCACGCGCGGGTCGGCCAGCAATTCCTGGGCAAAGGCGCGCACGGCATCCTCGACAAAGATGGGGTTGGCGCCGTTCAGTTCTGCAAAGGCCTGTTCGTCCTCGCGCTTGACCATGACCTGGGTTTCGGTGGGCACGGCGCGGCGGCACAGATCGACCATATCCTCGATCCACAGCCGCCCCGCCCCCTGCATCACCGCCGAGATCCGCGCCACCGAGCGCTGCGAATGCGGCGTCGCCATCTGCCCCCGCGACATGCGCGCATGTTCCGACAGTTCCAGCGAACAGGGGCAGGTCGAGCTGTAGACATAGTCGAAATGCATCACCCGCAGCCGCGTGCCGCCCTGGTCGATGACCTCGAACGCGGTATCATAATACTGCCACCCCGACAGGCCCGAGCGTAATGACCCCATCTGCATCGGATAGGACAGCCGCATCTGGATGCGCGCGTCATAGGCCTGCATGTGGTCTTTGTAATCGTCCAGCGCCGCCTGCATCACGGCAAGGCTGAATTCCTTGTCCGCGTGGCCGTAAAAGGACCGCATGATGCGCGACATGTTGATGCCCTTTTTCTCGGCATCCAGACTGACAGTGCCGGTCACGCTGGTTTCCAGCACCACCTCGCCGCCCTCGCGGGTGCGGTAACGGATCGGCAGGCGGAAATTGCTGATGCCCACATGCTGAATCGCGGTGCGGGCGCCGACAATCGTGCTGGCGGGGCCGTTCTGCATATCGGGCAGACCGGATTTATACTGGGGATCGACCTTGAAATCGCTGGGATATTCGCGGTTCAGCACCGGATAAGGGGTATAGTCGATCGGCTTGTTCATATCGGGCGTGACCTGTTGGCGCGGTTTCGGACCTCAAGATGGGGGCGCATCAACCGAATGTTAAGACCTTTGGGCCATAACCGGGCCATGCTGTGTCACCTGACCCGATTCGTTGCCCTGCTGATCCGCGCGTTGCGCCTATGGCGCCAGCGCGGTTTCAATGTCGCGGATCAGGTCGTCCACATGCTCCAGCCCCACCGACAGACGCACAAGGCCGGGGGTAATGCCCAGATGCGCCTTGTCGGCATCCGACAGGCGCTGATGCGTGGTGGTGGCGGGATGTGTCGCGATGGACCGGGCATCGCCCAGATTATTGGAAATGGTAATAATGCGCAGCCCGTTCAACAGGCGGAAGGCGGCATCCTTGCCGCCGGCCAGTTCCAGCGCCAGCATGGTCCCCCCCGACCCCATCTGCGCCATCGCCAGCGCGTGTTGCGGGTGGCTCGGCAATCCGGGATAGATCACACGCGCAAAGGCGGGGTTGCCCGACAGGCGTTCGGCCATCTGCCGCGCCGTGTCGGCCTGCTGGCGCACACGCAGATCCATCGTGGTCAGGCCGTTCAGCATCAGCCACGCATTGAACGGGCTGATCGCGCCGCCGGTATGTTTCAGGTAAGGCTCGGCCTTGCCGCGCACGAAATCGCGGCTGCCACAGATCACGCCTGCCAGCGCGCGACCGCCGCCGTCAATATGCTTGGTCGCGGAATAGATGACGACATCCGCCCCCTGCGCCACCGCGCGGGAAAAAACCGGCGTGGCAAAGACATTATCGACCATCACCAGCGCCCCCGCCGCATGGGCCAGTTCGGCAATGGCGGGCAGGTCCGCGACCTCCAGCCCCGGATTGGACACGGTTTCGAAAAACACCGCCACGGTGCCGGGGGTGATGGCGGCCCGCCACTGCGCCAGATCGGTGCCATCGACATAAACCACATCGACGCCAAGCCCCTTCAACAGGTCCAGCACATAAATGCACGACCCGAACAGCGCCCGCGCAGCGACGATCCGCGCGCCGGGCGCCGCCACCGCCATCAGCGCGCCATTCACCGCCGCCATGCCGCTTGCTGTGGCAAAGGCGTCCTCGGTCCCTTCCAGCGCGGCGATGCGGTCCTCGAAAATGCGGCTGGTGGGGTTGCCATAGCGGGCATAGATGAATTCGTCAGGTCCGGACTGAACAAACCGCGCCTCGGCCTGCTCGGCACTGTCATAGACGAAGCCCTGCGTCATATACAGCGCCTCGGCCACCTCGCCATAGGGGCTGCGGCGCGCTGCCTGATGCACGGCCATGGTACGCGGGTGACACCCCGACACATCCTTGACCGACGCGGTCTTGGCGGGAACGTCTTGGGCAGCTTTATCCGGGGACATGGCGGGGCCTTTCTGAATGCGCGTGCCTTGCGGGGTAACCGCGGCCCCGGCCTATCGCAAGTCATGCCGGCGCTGTCACATAATTTTAACCGCTTTTTCACTGCAATGTTGCAGCGTTGCGCAATGCTTGACCCGAACCAAGGCAATCGGCAGGTGCGCCATGGCGCTGTTCGCGATCAATGCGGGACAGAACCCCACGCAGGACCTGCGCCGCCACGCGGCCAGCCTGCCAAAGAGCCAGCCGCTGATCGTGATGATCCACGGCTATCGCTTTTCGCCCCGCCATCCCCGCAGCAACCCGCACGGCCATATCCTGTCGCTGTCACCCGACATGGTGGGGCCGCGGGTGCTGTCATGGCCGGCGGCACTGGGGTTCGGCCAGAACGGCGGCAATGGCCTTGGCATCGCCTTCGGATGGGAGGCGCGGGGCAGCCTGCGCGGGGCGTATCGCCGCGCCGGGCAGGCCGGTCGCGATCTGGCCCGCCTGATGGCCGACCTGTCCGAACAGGCGGACAAGCCGGTGGCGATCATCGGCCATTCGATGGGGGCCCGTGTCGCGCTGTCGGCCCTGCACCATGCCGCACCGGGTGTGGCGGGGCGGCTGATCCTGCTGGCCGGGGCCGAATTTCGCGAACCGGCACTTGCGGCCATCGACAGCCCCGCCGGACAGCAGGCCGAGGTGATCAACATCACCACCCGCGAAAACGACCTTTTCGACTTGGGGCTGGAACTGTGCCTCAGCCTTGGGCGGCGGCGGGCACTGGGGTTCGGGCTGGCGCAGGCCCGCGCCAACTGGCTGGACATTCAGATCGATTCACCACAGGTCATCGCGGCGCTGGACAGGCTGGGCTTTCCGGTGGGCGGCGACGCAAAGCGGCTGTGTCACTGGTCGCCCTATCTGCGCGGCGGGCTGTTCGATTTTTACCGCGCCGCCCTGCACCATCCGCAGGTGCTGCCTTTGCGGGGCCTGCGGGCCGGCCTGTCGCATCAGCCGATGCCGCGCTGGTCGCGCCTGCTGGCGCCGGGCGGCGCGGCGCAGATGACCGGGCGTGCGCTGGAAGGCCCGGCCTGAGGCGCTTAATCCTCGGGCGCGATGCCGTGCCGCCTGAACAGCCCGGCATTGCCCATCAGGAACAGAAAGATCACCACCGGCAGGCCAAATGTCTTGAAATTCACCCAGACCGTGTCGGACAGGTTGCGCCAGACCAGTTCATTCGCCAGCGCCAGCGCCAGAAACAACAGCGCCAGACGCGCGGTCAGAATGCGCCAGCCCTCGGGGCGCATGGGCAGCGCGTCGCCCATCACCTTGCCCAGCCAGTTGCGCCGGGTCAGCCAGCTGAACCCCAGCAATGCGGCAAAGATGGCATAGATCAGCGTCGGCTTCATCTTGATGAATTGCGGGTCGTTCAGCCAAAGCGACAGCCCGCCGAAAACCACCACCACCACCAGCGTGACAAGCTGCGCGACCGACAACCGGCCGGTCAGCCGCCACAGCAGCGCCGTCGCCAGAACGGTGACCGGCACAAAGATCAGCGTGGCCAGCAGCACCCCCTGATAGGCGTGACCGGCGATCATGACCTCGCGGTCGCGAAACAGCATGAACACGCCGAAAAACAGGGCGATCGGGCCGTATTCCAGCACGGCTTTCAGCCAGTGCGGCACGGGTCGGGTGGGGGTCATGGCCTTCCTTTCGTGATCTCAGCCCGCCATTTCCACAATGATCGCCCCGGCGGCGATCAGCGCCATCAGCAGGCTGCGCAACATGCCGACCTTTTCCCCCAGAACCAGCCAGCCGACAAGGGCCGCGAACACGGTCGAGGTCTCGCGCAGGACGGCGGCGCGACCGACATCGGCAATCCGCGTCGCCAGCATGATCGAGCCAAAGCTGGCAAAGGCCACCAGCGCCCCCATCACCCCGCGCCCGGCCAGCGCCGGCCAGTCCGCCCGCCCCAGACCCGCCAGCCGCCGCCATTGCAACAGCGGCATGAACCAGGAATCCAGCACGAAAAACCACACCAGAAACACCAGCGGGTTCCGGGCCTGCCGGATGCCCCACGCGTCATATGTCGTATACAGCGCCACGAAACCACCCGTCAGCAGCGCCAGCCCCAGCGCCTGCGACAAGGCCCGGCGCGCATCGGGCGCGGCGTGCCAGTTCACCGCCGCCAGCCCGAAGATCGCCCCCACCAACAGCAGCACCCCGGCCCATTGCACGGGGTTGTAATGCTCGGCAAAGACCAGACCGGCGGCCATCACGGTAAACAACGGCCCGGTGCCGCGGATGACCGGATAAACCACGGTATAGGCCCCCCGGTCATAGGTCATCGCCTGCGCCAGCTTATAGGCAATATGAATGACCGTGGTCCCCAGCAGCACAGGCCACAGGGCAGGCTCGGGCCAGGGCAGCAGGAACAGCGCCACCGGCAGCGCCATCGCCCCATAGCTGAGGTCAATGGCCGCGCGGCTGATCCACGGGTCGTGACGGCCTTTTTGCAAGGCCCCGAACAGCGCGTGCAGAAACGCCGCCGACAGCGCCAGCCCCGAGGCCACGCGCGCCCCTTCGGGGGTGCCGGTGATGCTGTCGATCCATTCGGTCATGTTTTGGCTGTCGCAGCCACTGCCGCGAAAGGCAAGTGCCGATTCGCATGGCCCGGCACCACCCGACCGGCGGGCGGGACGCAGTGCCACCGGCACCGCGCCCGTGGTGCCCATACCAGCAGCACCCATACCAGCGGGGCGCATGGCAGCGGCGCAGAGGGTCCGCCGCGAACCAACACAGGGCGCCGCGCACAATATGGGGGAACCGGGCCGCCCCTGACCGGCCCACGCCGGTGCCGACGCTGCGGGCGGGTCAGTCCAGTGGCAGCGTGGTCAGAATGGGACCGGGCCAGCCGCCGGCCTGAACCTGCTGAACCAGCAACAAATGTCGCGTATCGCCCGGAAAGGCATCGCTGCGCGCGCCGTTGCGGATGGTCAGGCGCACCGGTGCCTGCCCGTCCCAGCGCGCCAGTCGCTGAACGTCCAGAACCACGTTCACATAACGAATATCGCGGCCCCTGTTTTCGCCCGCCGCCACCCGGACCCGCCGTTCCGGGGCATAGCGCACCAGCTCGATCACCGCCGGGTGCTGCAAGGCCCGTTCCGGGGTCAGCGCGATCACATGGCGCCCGGCCTCGTGCCGGGCGGAAACCGCCAGCGCGACCGGGGCGGCGTGATGGCGTTCGACACGTTCCACCAGATCGGCGGGGCGCAGGTCCATGGGCGAATCCTGTCCCGCGATCACCACCTGCGGGGTATAGATCCCGCGCTGGTCCAAAGCCTCGGCATAGGCGCGCTGACGCAGGCTGAAGGCCGGGCGGGCAAGGTGGTCGGCCCATCCCAGATAGTCCCAGTAATCGACGTGATAGGACAGCGCCATCACATCCTTGCGCGTGGCCAGATCAGCCAGCATCGCATCGGCGGGCGGGCAAGAGGAACAGCCCTGCGAGGTGAACATCTCGACCAGAACGGGGGGGTGCGACATGGGACCGAAACGCCGCGCGCCCGCCTTCGCGGGACGCGACAGGCCACGGCCGTCATCGGGGTCGCGGCCCTCGTCCCACTGGAAGCTTCCCCAGTCGTCATCATCGTATCCCGACCAGTCGTCGTCAAAATCCAGATCCTGATCGCCGCCGCTGGCACTGGCACCGGCACCGGCACCGGCACCGGCACTGTCCCCACTGGTCCGGCCAGCCACAGCATCGCCACTGCCCGCACCACCGCCCGTATCGCCAGCGCTGGCGCGATCCGCATCGCGGTCGGCTGCTGTGGTGCTGTCATGGGGGGGGCTGTCATGTTCGGTGACGCTTCCGCGATCATCGCCCGAAGCGGTATTCTGCGCCGGGGCGCAGACCGGCAGCAGGGCCAGCAAGGCAGCCGCGGCCAGAAGCGGCAGCCGCGCGGTGGGGACAAGGCGGGGACAGGGCAGCAACATGCCCCGGTTTTAGCGACATGCCGGGGGCAAACCAAATCAACGCTTTGTCAACGGCGGGCAAGACCGGGCCAGCGTGGCAGCATCGCCACAGCCCCGGCGCCATGCCCCCTGCCCGGCCCCGCATCCCGCCCGCGACAGGCCCGCGCCGACAGGGGCGCCCGACCTGCCCGTGCCCGCATCTGTCCGCCAACCGGCCCTGCCTTCGCCCGGCCCGTCGCGGCGCGCCGCGCGCGAACCGGGCTGTTTTCGGCGCTGTGTCGCACAGAACGGCCTGTCAACCTTGATTTTGCGGGCAATCAGGCTCAAATCGCTGTCAGAGCTTTTGCCAGACCCATCAACCGACAGGGAGGCCGTGATGCCCATCGTCACCGGAACCGACACTGCCAAGGCCCGCCGCAAGCTGACTGCGGGTGGTCAGGAATATGCCTATTATTCGATCCCCGCCGCGACCGAGGCGGGCCTTGGGGATTTCTCGAAACTGCCGGCCTCGCTGCGGGTGGTGCTGGAAAACATGCTGCGATTCGAGGATGGCGGCCGCACGGTCAGCACCGATGACATCAGGGCCTTTGCCGAATGGGCGCAAAAGGGCGGCAAAAACCCGCGCGAGATCGCCTATCGCCCGGCCCGTGTGCTGATGCAGGATTTCACCGGGGTTCCGGCGGTGGTCGACCTTGCCGCAATGCGCGACGGCATCAAGGCGCTGGGGGGGGATGCGCAAAAGATCAACCCGCTGAACCCCGTCGATCTGGTCATCGACCACAGCGTGATGATCGACGAATTCGGCACCCCGCGCGCCTTTCAGGTCAATGTTGAGCGCGAGTATGAGCGCAACATGGAACGCTATCAGTTCCTGAAATGGGGCCAGAAAGCGTTTCAGAATTTCCGCGTGGTGCCGCCCGGAACCGGGATCTGCCATCAGGTGAACCTTGAATATCTGGCGCAGACCGTCTGGACCGACAGCGACCAGACCGGCGAACAGGTGGCCTACCCCGACACGCTGGTCGGCACTGACAGCCACACCACCATGGTGAACGGCCTTGCCGTTCTGGGCTGGGGCGTCGGCGGGATCGAGGCCGAGGCCGCGATGCTGGGTCAGCCGATTTCCATGCTGATCCCCGAGGTCGTGGGCTTCAAAGTCACCGGCGCGCTGCGCGAGGGCGTGACCGCGACCGACCTTGTGCTGAAGGTCGTGGCGATGCTGCGCGCCCATGGCGTGGTCGGCAAATTCGTCGAATTTTATGGCGAGGGTCTGGACCACATGCCGCTGGCCGACCGCGCGACCATCGCCAATATGGCCCCCGAATACGGCGCCACCTGCGGGTTCTTCCCGATTGACGACGAAACCCTGCGCTATCTGGAACAGACCGGTCGCGACAAGGACCGCATCGCGCTGGTCGAGGCTTATGCCAAGGAAAACGGTTTCTGGCGCGATGGCAGCGAAAAAGTGTTCAGCAGCACGCTGGAACTGGACCTTGGCGACGTGGTTCCGGCGATTTCCGGCCCCAAACGCCCGCAGGACCACACGCCGCTGGACACCGCCGCAGCGGCCTTCCGCGAGGTGGTTCTGGGTCAGCGCAAAGCCCCCGATGCCAGCCCCGAAGAAGAGGTCGAGTGGCGCGAGGAAGGCGGTTCGGGCGAACCCTGCGACCTGCCCGGCCATGTCGGCGGTTACAATCAGGGCAGCGTGGAAGGGCAGGATTACCGGCTGCATGATGGGTCCATCGTGATTGCGTCGATCACCTCGTGCACCAATACCTCGAACCCCTATGTGCTGATGGCGGCTGGTCTGGTGGCCCGCAAGGCGCGCGAACTGGGGCTGACCCGCAAGCCGTGGGTGAAAACCTCGCTGGCGCCGGGGTCGCAGGTCGTGGCCGAATATCTTGAGGCCGCGGGCTTGCAGGACGATCTGGACGCCATCGGCTTTAACCTTGTCGGTTTCGGCTGCACGACCTGCATCGGCAATTCCGGCCCCCTGCAACCCGAGATCAGCAAGTCGATCAACGATAACGACCTGATCGCGGTTTCGGTCCTGTCGGGCAACCGCAATTTCGAGGGCCGCATCAGCCCCGATGTGCGCGCCAATTATCTGGCCTCGCCGCCGCTGGTGGTGGTCTATGCGCTGGCCGGGGATATGAATATCGACATCACCCGCGACCCGATCGGCACCGGCAAGGATGGGAACCCGGTTTACCTGAAGGATCTGTGGCCTTCGACCAAAGAGGTCGCGGATCTGGTCGACACCATCGTCACGCGCGAGATGTTCCAGACCAAATATGCCGATGTGTTCAAGGGCGACGAGCGCTGGCGCGGGGTCGAGGTCACCGACAGCGAGACCTATGACTGGCCGGCCAGCTCGACCTATATCCAGAACCCGCCCTATTTCCAGGGCATGTCGCAACAGCCCGGCAAGATCGAGGATATCGACGGCGCCCGGATTCTGGCGCTGCTGGGTGATATGATCACCACTGACCACATCAGCCCCGCCGGGTCGTTCAAGCCCGACACCCCGGCTGGCCAATACCTGACCGAACGGCAGGTGCAGCCGCGCGATTTCAACAGCTATGGCTCTCGGCGCGGCAATCACGAGGTGATGATGCGCGGCACCTTCGCCAATATCCGCATCCGCAACGAGATGCTGGACGGGGTCGAAGGTGGCTTTACCAAAGGCCCGGACGGCCAGCAGATGCCGATTTTCGACGCGGCCATGGCCTATGAACGGGCGGGCACGCCGCTGGTGATCATCGGCGGCATCGAATACGGCGCGGGGTCGTCGCGCGATTGGGCGGCCAAGGGCACCAACCTGTTGGGGGTCAAGGCGGTGATTGCCGAAAGCTTCGAGCGGATTCACCGTTCGAACCTTGTCGGCATGGGGGTTATCCCGTTCGAATTCACCGGCGGCGACACCCGCAAGACGCTGAACCTGAAGGGCGACGAGGTCATCAGCATCGACGGTCTGGCCGGTGATTTCAAACCGCTGTCGCTGGTGCCCTGCACCATCACCTATGCCGATGGCACGCGGAAGGTCGTCCAGCTGAAAGCCCGCGTCGATACCGAGGTCGAGATCGAGTATCTGCAAAACGGCGGTGTGCTGCATTACGTTCTGCGCAACCTCGCCCGGTCGTAACCCCGCCGGAACTGTGCAAGGCCCCGCCCCCGCGCGGGGCCTTTTGCATTCTGGCCGCGACGTGGTCCGGGGCGCGGCCCCGCCGCAGGGGTATTTGGGCAACGAAGAAACCGCAGGCACGCTGCGATAACGGCGTTTCACGTTGCCGCGAAGCCGATTGTGGGGGGCGCGATGCAGGCGTAAGGGCAAGGTCTTTACGCAAGGAAGTGCAATGATGAAAACGCCTTTGATCAGTCTGGTGATCTGCGGCCTGCTG
The DNA here is from genome assembly GCF_044335505.1 of Paracoccus jiaweipingae. NCBI lineage: Bacteria > Pseudomonadati > Pseudomonadota > Alphaproteobacteria > Rhodobacterales > Paracoccaceae > Paracoccus > Paracoccus jiaweipingae. The sequence continues at coordinate 207,914 of NZ_JBISBS010000002.1, forward strand.
GCGGGCTGTGCCCGGGACCCTTATGTGGCGGACCGTCCGGCGGTGGACGGGCGCGCTGTCGCGACCGGGGCCGGTATCGGTGTGGGTGCGCTGCTGCTGGTCGGTTTTCTGGGGGCGGCGGTTCTGGCCAAAGCGGCCTCGGACGCGATCGACAAGGGCTGAGACGCCTGTGCGCAACGCCCGTCACCCGACGGGCGGGCGGGGTTTATCGCCCCAGCGCCTTGTTCAGTTCGGGCAGGAAGCCTTTTTCATAGTCGCTGCCGATCAGCGGCCCGACAAAGCGATACAGCACCTTGCCCTGACCATCGACGATGAAGGTCTCGGGCGGGGCGGTCACCCCCCAGTCCAGCGCGCTGCGGCCATTGGGGTCAAAGCCAAGCGCAAAGAAGGGGTCGCCCTCGCCCTTCAGATAGGCGCTGGCCTGCAGCTGTTTGTCCTTGAAATTGACCCCGGCCAGACGGATGCCATCGGCGGCCATCTGTTTCAGCACCGGGTGTTCGGCCCGGCAGGGCGGGCACCAGCTGGCCCAGAAATTCACCACCGTCACCTGCCCGGCGCGCAGGTCGGCATCGGTCAGCGCGGCCTTGCCCGGCAGGGTTTGCGCAGGCAGCGCCGGGGCGTCGCGCCCGATCATGGCTGACGGGATCTGGGACGGGTTTTCCCGCGCCATGCCCCACAGGAACACAGCCGCCAGCCCGGCAAAGATCAGCGGCGGCAGGATCGCGGCCAGCGGCAGCTTAGCCATGTCGGCGTGCCTCTTGCTGGTCCAGCGCGCGACGGGCGCGGGCGTTGCGGACGATACTTTGCCAGACGATCCCGACCAGCAGCACCACCGAGGCGCCATAGGCGGACAGAACCGGGATGGTGTATTTGCCCAGGTCGATCATGAACGGCCCTCTCGTGCCTGCAGGGCGGCGGTGCGGCGGATGCGGATCTCGGTCCGGGTCCGCAGCAGCAACAGCGCCACAAAGAAGAAAAAGAACCCCGCCATGGTCAGATACAGCGGATAGCGATAGATCGCGCTCATCCGTTCGCCGGGGGCGACGGACAGCGAGGCGCCCTGATGCAGGCCCTGATTCCAGAAATTCACCGCATAGCGCGACAACAGCGCAAAGACCGAGCCGACAAGGCACAACACCCCGGTCAGGTCGGCGGCGCTGTCGGGGTCCTCGACCGCGGACCACAGCGCGATATAGCCCAGATAGAACAGAAACAGGATCAGGAAACTGGTCAGGCGCGGGTCCCATTCCCACCATGTCCCCCACATCGGCTGGCCCCAGACCGCGCCGGTGATCAGCGCGATCAGCGTCATCACCGCCCCGACCGGCGCCGCTGCCCTGGCCGCCAGCGCGCTGACATGGTGGCGGCGGATCAGCCAGATCAGCGACGTGACCAGCATCATCAGCCAGATATTGATCGCCATCAGCGCGGCGGGCACATGCAGAAAGATGATCTTGACCGTCGATCCCTGCTTGTAATCGTCAGGCGTCAGAAAGCCCCAGACCAGACCGCCGATCAGGCAGATGGCGGCGGCAACGGCGACAAACGGCAGCACCGCACCGGATGTGCGCATGAACTTGACGGGGTTGGCGTATTCCCAGATCGACATGGCTGTTCCCTGTTTGCGTTTCCCTAGCGGTTGCGGACGGCTGGCTCAAGCCCCGCTAGCGCAGATTGACCCGCAAAGCCGCCGCTGCGGCAAAGGGTATCAGCCCCGCCACCGCCGCCGTGATGCCGCCCAGAAAGGCCAGCGGGGTGGCGACGGGCATCGCCTCGGCGCCGCGGCGCACGACCTCGGCCCCGAAAATCAGCGTCGGGACATAAAGCGGCAGCACCAGCAGTGACAGCAACAACCCGCCGCGCCGCAGCCCCACCGTCACCGCCGCACCAAATGCCCCCAGCATCGACAGCGCCGGGGTACCAACCAGAAGCGAGACCACCAGCCAGCCCATCGCCGCCTGCGGCAGATGCAGCAGCACGCCAAAGACCGGCGCCGCGACCACCAGCGGCAGGCCGGTGGTCAGCCAATGCGCCAGCGCCTTGATGGCCACCGCGGCCTCCAGCGGCAGGGGCGCGGTGGCCAGCAGGTCCAGCGAGCCGTCCTCGTGATCCAGCGCAAAGATGCGGTCCAGCGACAACAGGCAGGCCAGCAGCGCGCCGACCCACAAGATCCCCGGTGCGATCCGCGCCAGCAGATTACCCTGCGGTCCGACCCCGAAGGGCACCAGCGTGCAGACGATCAGGAAAAAGGCCAGCCCCAGCCCAAACCCGCCGCCCGCGCGGGTGGCCAGACGAAGGTCACGGATCAGCAGCGCCAGCATGACACCCCCCGCCTGACAGGCATGACGCCATAACCACCCCGTGCCGCGCCCATATCGCGGGCTGAACGGCCGCAATGGGTATTTGGACAACAAAGAAAACCCTGACGCGCTTCTTCGTTGTGCAAATACCCGGCGGCACTGGCCATGCCTGGTGCGGTTGCGGTCATGCGAAAGCCTCGTTGAAGCCTGCGGCGCGGGGGGCGGGCGTATCGGGGCGGGCGCGGAAGGGGGTCAGATCCAGCACCCTGGCCTCGGGGATGGACAGGTCGATATGGGTCGCCATCAGCGCCGCCCCGCCCGCGGCCAGATGCGCCCGCACCGCTTTGGCAAACAGGGCCACCGAATCGGCGTCCAGTGAAACCGTCGGTTCATCCAGCACCCAGACCGGGCGCCCCGTCACCAGCAGACGCGCCAGCCCCAGACGCCGCTTTTGCCCCGCCGACAGCGCGCCGGCGGCGCGGCTGGCAAGGGCGGAAAGGTTCATCGCCGCCAGCGCCGCGTCAATATCGGCGCGGCCAAAGATTGCTGCCCAGAAGCGCAGGTTTTCCGCCACGCTGAGCGCCGATTTCAGCCCGTCGGCATGGGCGGCATAGGCGATCGCGTCCGGGGCCGCGTTGATCTGGCCCGATACCGGGGGTTGCAGGCCCGCGACGGTGCGCAGCAGGGTGGTTTTGCCGATGCCGTTCGGGCCACGCAGGACCAGAGCCTGACCGGGGTTCAGGTCGAAGCTGACGCCCTGAACCGCGCGCAGACCGCCACGGGCCACGGACAGGTCGCGGACATGCAGCAGCGCGGTCATACCGGCAACAGGGCGGCGGCGACGCGGCGGCCCTCGCCCAGCAGCACGTTGAAGGTGCGCGCCGCCGAGGGGCTGGACATGGTTTCGGCCATGATGCCCGCCCCGGCCAGATCCTCGATCAGGCCGGCGGGGGGATGGGCGATCTGCGCGCCCATGCCCAGCAACAGCACATCCACCTGCCCGGCCAGCGCCATCAGCGCGGCCCGGTCATCCAGCCCGCCCCAGTCGGCTGCCCGTGCGGCGGTGACGATCTGCGCGCCGTGGCGGACCTGCCCGGCCACGCGGAAAAAGCCGGGGCCATAGCCGTCAATCGCCGCCGCGCCGCCGAAATCGGTTGGGCTGAGGGCCATGTCAGGGCATCTTCCCGAACGGGGTGTCGCCATTGGCCGCGACCTCGGCCTCGGGTTTGGTCCAGTCGCGTTTCACCCCCAGCCACAGCACGATGTTCTTGGCGACATAGATCGAGGAATAGGTCCCGATCACGATCCCGAAAGTGATCGCAAAGACAAAGCCGCGGATCACGTCGCCCCCCAGCGCCAGCAGCGCGAACAGCGCCACCAGCGTCGTCCCCGAGGTCATCACCGTGCGCGACAGGGTTTCGTTCACCGACAGGTTTATCAGGTCGCGCAGCGGACGCGATTTGTATTTGATCAGGTTTTCGCGCAGCCGGTCGAACACCACCACGGTATCGTTGATCGAATAACCCAGAATGGTCAGCAGCGCGGCGATGGTGGTCAGGTCGAACTTGATCTGGAACAGGCTGAACAGGCCCAGCGTGATCAGCACGTCATGGATCAGCGACACGAAGGCCCCGACCGCGAACTGCCATTCAAACCGCAGCCAGATATAGACCGAGATCGCCGCCAGCGAGGCCAGCACCGCGTAGACCGCGGTCTGGATCAGCTCGCCCGAGACTTTGGGACCGACCGATTCGACCGAGGGGAAGGTGACGCTGGGGTCAACGGCCTTCAGCGCCGCCTCGACCTTCAGGATGGTCTGTTGCGACACCGCCTCGGCGCCATCCTGGGCCTGAATGCGGACCTGCGCGACGTGCTGATCCTCGCGGAAGGTGGGGTCATAGACCTGCGTGATCGCCACATCGCCCAGATTCAGCGGCGCGATGGCGGCGCGGTAGGCGCCGACATCCACGGGCTGCGTTGCCTCGGTGCGGATGGTGGTGCCGCCCTGAAAGTCGATGCCGAAATTCAGCCCCATGAAGAACATCACCACAACGGATGCCAGCGCCAGCAGCGTGGACAGGCCGAAGGTAAAGGTCTGAAGGCGGAAAAAGTCGATATTGGTCTGGTCCGGGACCAGTTTCAGACGCCAGGCCATGTCACACCTCGATGGTTTTGGGACGGCGGTATTCGAACCACGTCACCGTCATAAGCCGGGTCACCCACAGCGCCGTAAAGACCGAGGTGATGATCCCGATCGCCAGCGTCACCGCAAAGCCCTTGACCGGGCCGGACCCCAGCATGAACAGGATGCCCGCGATGATCAGCGTGGTCACATTGGCATCGACGATGGCCGACATGGCGTGCTGATAGCCCTGATCAATGGCGCGCGCCGGTCCCTTGGCACGTTTCAGTTCCTCGCGGATGCGTTCAAAGACCAGCACATTGGCATCAACCGCCATCCCGATGGTCAACACGATCCCGGCGATGCCCGGCAGGGTCAGCGTCGCGCCGATCATCGACAGCAGGCCAAAGATCAGCCCCATATTGATGGTCAGCGCAATGGCCGCGAACACCCCGAACAGGCCATAGCTGGCCATCATCAGCACCACCACGGCGACAAAGCCGACACTGGCGGCCAGCCGCCCGGCGTCGATGCTGTCCTGTCCCAGTTCCGGCCCGACGGTGCGTTCCTCGAGGAAGGTCATTTCGGCGGGCAGGGCACCGGCGCGCAGCAGCACCGCCAGCCGGGTGGACCCTTCGACATCCATCGCCCCCGAGATCTGGCCCGACCCGGTGGTGATCGCCTGCCGGATCACCGGGGCCGAGATCACCTTGCCATCCAGCACGATGGCGAAAGGCTGACCGATATTGGCCGAGGTATAGGCGCCAAAGCGTTTCGCCCCCGAAGGCCCAAAGCGGAAATCGACCGCCGGCTGGCCGTTCTGGTCAAAGCTGGGGCGGGCGTCGGTCAGGTCCTCGCCGGTGACGACGGGCGATTCCTCAAGCGTGTAATACACGCCTTTTTCATCCAGCGACGGCAACACGACATTGCCCACACCGGGGCGGGCATCGGGGTCGACGCCACGGCCCACGACCGGGTTAAAGGTCAGTTTCGCGGTGGTGCCGATCAGCTTTTTCAGCTCTTCCGCGGAACCGATGCCGGGCACCTGAATCAGGATGCGGTCGGCACCCTGACGCATAATGGTGGGTTCGCGGGTGCCGACCTCGTCCACGCGGCGGCGCACGATTTCCAGCGATTGCTGGATGGTGCGGTCATTGGTGGCGGATTTTTCGGCATCCGACAGCTGAATGGTCAGGGTCTTGCCCTGCCCCCTGATGTCCAGATCGTTCTGTCCGGCCCCGGTCAGCGAACTGACCGGTGTGGCAAAGCCGCGGGCGATTTCCACGGCGCGGGGCATCTGGTCGGGGTTGCCGATCTCGATCTGCAACTGGCCGTCGGGGGCCTTGATGCGGCGGATCGCGCCGATGGTGCCACGCTCGGCCGCAAGGGCGTTGCGCAATTCGGGCCACAGGCTGTTCATCCGCGCCTGATAGACGTCGCTGACGTGAACCTCGGCCAGCAGATGCGCGCCGCCGCGCAGGTCCAGCCCCAGATTGACCAGCCCATTGGGCAGCCAGCTGGGCCAGTCCGCGATCGCGGCGGCCTGCTCCGGGGTTTCGACGCCGCTGCGCTCAATCGCGATCACGGCATCGTTATGGGCCTCGACCCGTTTGTAGAACAGGTTGGGCATCGCCCAGACAAGGCCGATCACGCACAGCCCGATAATGACGATGCGCTTCCACAAAGGGATCTGCAACATGGCGACGCCTTTCAGATCAGGTTCAGGCTTTGGCCGGGGCGGTCTTGTTCAGCACCTGACCCACGGTCGAACGCACCACCTTCACCTTGACGCCCTGGGCGATCTCGACCTCGATCTGGTCGTCCATGACGTTGGTGACCTTGCCGATCAGGCCACCGGCGGTGACCACCTGATCGCCACGGGAAATGGCGTCGACCATCTGGCGATGTTCCTTCAGCCGCTTTTGCTGGGGCCGGATCATCAGGAAATACATGATCACGAAGATCAGGATCAGCGGAATGAACTGGGTCAGCGCACTGGCGCCACCGGGGGCGGCGGCCTGGGCAAAGGCGGGGGTTGCGAACATGGGCTATCCTTTTGGTGTCGGTTCCCGCGCAGGCGGGGCATTCAGTCGCCGCGCACCCTAGACGCGGGCGGTGCTATTGGCAAGAATGGCGCCGCGCGGCAATGGCCGGTCCGGCGATGCCGCCTGTGCCGCCCTTCGCCCGATGACGCCTGCGCCCGCAATACAACCGATGGACACCGCCATGACCCAGACCGCCCCCACGGACCCCGCACGATACCGTGATGCCCAGGACCAGATCGCGCGGCTGATCGGCATTATGGCCGCGCTGCGCGACCCTGACAGCGGCTGCCCGTGGGATATTGAACAAACCTTCGCCTCAATCACCCCCTATACCATCGAAGAGGCGCACGAGGTCGCGGATGCCGTCGCCCGCGAGGCATGGGACGAATTCCCCGGCGAACTGGGCGACCTTCTGCTTCAGGTGGTGTTTCACGCCCAGATGGCGGACGAGGCCGGGATGTTCGATTTCGCCGCCGTGGCGCGGTCAATCGCGGATAAGCTGGTGTTTCGCCATCCGCATGTCTTTGGCGACGAATCGCGCGACAAATCCGCCGCGCAACAGGTCAAAGACTGGGAAGAAATCAAGGCAAAGGAACGTGCCGGTCGCGCCGAAAAGGGCGTGCTGGACGGCGTGGCGCTGGGACTGCCGGCGCTGACGCGGGCGGTCAAGCTGCAAAACCGCGCCGCGCGGGTGGGGTTTGACTGGCCCGATGCCGGCGCGGTGCTGGACAAGATCCACGAGGAATGCGCCGAACTGGTCGAGGCCAATGACACAGCGCGCAACGCCGCCGGCCAGACCGGCCCGAATGACGCCGCCCGCGCCCATCTGGTCGAGGAATACGGCGATCTGATGTTCGTCATGGCCAATCTGGCCCGGCATCTGGACATCGACCCCGAAGAGGCCCTGCGCGGCGCCAATGCCAAATTCACCCGCCGCTTCCGGTCGATCGAGGCCGCGCTGGCCGAACAGGGCCGCAGCCCGCAAGACAGCGATCTGGCCGAAATGGACGCGCTGTGGGATGCCGCCAAGGCCGCCGAACGCGCCGGTGACCGCTGACCCGATGCCGGGGCGGTTCACGCCCCTGCCCCGCCCCCGCCCGGCCTGCGCGCCGCCTGACCCGGACCCGCGCAGCACCGGCTGGAAAAACCCCCGCCCCATTCCGGGGCACCCCGCCCCCAAGCCAGCCCCGTGAAAGGCAAGCCCATGACCCGTTCCGACCGCACGCTTCCCTCGGCCCATCCTGACGATCCGCATCTGGTCAACCGCAGCGGCTGGCTGCGCGCGGCTGTGCTGGGGGCCAATGACGGCATCGTTTCGGTCAGTTCGCTGATCGTCGGGGTCGCGGCCTCGGGGGCCGGGCCACAGGCGGTGGCGCTGGCCGGTGTCGCCGGTCTGGCCGCCGGGGCGATGTCGATGGCAGCGGGTGAATATGTGTCCGTCAGCTCGCAATCCGATATCGAGCGCGCCGATATTGCCCGCGAAAAGCAGGCCCTGCACGACATGCCCGCCGATGAAATGGCCGAACTGGCCGGGATCTGGCGCGCGCGCGGGCTGACGCCGCAAACCGCCGCGACGGTGGCGCGCGAATTGCACGAACATGACGCGCTGGCCGCCCATATCCGCGACGAAATGGGCCTGTCCGAGGTCCACGCCGCGAACCCGTTGCAGGCGGCCTTTACCTCGGGGCTGACCTTTTCGGCGGCGGCGGCGCTGCCGGTTCTGGCGAGCTGGTTTGCCCCCGCCGATACGATCATCCCGGTGGTGCTGGTGGTGACGCTGCTGGCGCTGGCGCTGCTGGGGGCGCTGGGGGCATGGGCGGGCCGCGCGCCGATGGCCCGCGCGGTGGCGCGGGTGGTGATCTGGGGCGCCTTTGCCATGGCCGTGACCGCCGGTGTCGGGCGGCTGTTCGGGGTCAGCGTCTGAGGCCGCGACAGGCGCGGCTTTGACAGCGGGGGCGCGCGCGGCCATTCTGGCCTGACACCGTCACAGCCGCGTCGGACCGGCGCGCGAATCACATCCGGGCGCGGCCCTGCGCGCCCCATCACATGAGGACCGCGATGAAACGCCTTCTGACCCTGACCACGTTTCTGGCCGCGACCGCCGGCACCGCGCAGGCCGACATGGTGTTCCCGATCGGCGGGGACAGCCGGCTGAACTGGCAAAGCCTTGCCGATTTCAAAGCCGCCCATCCGGGGCTGGAGGGGCAAAGCCTGACCATCCTTGGCCCGTGGCTGGGGGCGGATAAAGACCTGTTCACTTCGCTGATCCCGTATTTCGAGGACGCGACCGGGGCCAGGGTCAATTATTCCGGCTCGGACACGTTCGAACAGCAAATCGTCATCGACAGCGAGGCCGGCTCGCCCCCGGACATGGCGGTGTTCCCGCAGCCCGGTCTGGCCGCCGATCTGGCGCGCAAGGGCTATCTGAAGCCGATGCCCGACGGGACCGGCGACTGGCTCCGCCAGAACTATGCCGCGGGCGACAGTTGGGCCGATCTGGTGACCTATGCCGGGGCCGATGGCACCCCCGCCGTTTACGCCTTTCCGTTCAAGGCGGATGTGAAATCGCTGGTCTGGTATGTGCCGGAAAACTTTGCCGATGCGGGTTACGACGTGCCCGAAACGATGGAGGATCTGAAGGCGCTGACCGAACAGATGGCCGCGGATGGCGAAACCCCGTGGTGCATCGGGCTGGGGTCGGGCGGGGCCACCGGCTGGCCCGCCACCGACTGGGTCGAGGACCTGATGCTGCGCCTTAACAGCCCCGCCGATTACCGCGACTGGACGACCAACAAACTGGCCTTCAACGACCCCAAAGTCGTCGCCGCCATCGAGGAATTCGGCTGGTTCGCCAGAAACGACGCCTTCGTCGCCGGGGGTGCCGGGGCCGTCAGCAGCACCGATTTCCGCGACAGCCCCAAGGGCCTGTTCACCAGCCCGCCGCAATGCTGGATGCACCGTCAGGCATCTTTCATCCCGTCCTTCTTCCCGGACGAGACCGAGATCGGCACCGATGCCGATTTCTTCTATTTCCCCGCCTATGCCGACAAGGATCTGGGCAAGCCGGTTCTGGGGGGCGGCACCAGTTTCGCGATGATGCGCGACAACCCGGTCGGCGCGGCCTTTATCGCCTTTTTGCAAACCCCCCTCGCGCATGAGATCTGGATGGCGCAATCGGGTTTTGTCACCCCGCTGAAATCGGTCAACCCCGATGCCTATGCCAATGACACCCAGCGCAAGATGGGCGATATCCTGTTGCAGGCCACCACATTCGGCTTTGACGGGTCCGACCTGATGCCGGGCGCCATTGGCGCGGGCCAGTTCTGGACCGGCATGGTCGATTTCGTCGGCGGCCAGTCGGCGCAGGCGGTGGCCGATGCGGTTCAGGCCAAATGGGACACGCTGAAATAACCGGCCCCGGCCTGTGATCGCAGGGACTGACACGGGGCCGGGCGCCATGCCCGGCCCTGTTGCGTTCCGGGGCTGAAACTGTCATCCACCGCGCCTTGGCCGCGCGGCACAACAGGAAAAGGAAAACCGGGAATGGAGCTGTTCGCCTTGGCGACCCGAACCATCGTTACCGGCGTGTTCGGCTGTGTCGCGTGGTTCTGGGGGTCGAACCTGATCCTTGACCTGATCTTTCCGCCACGCGGGGCGAATGCGGCGCGCAATATCCGCCGCGCGAACCTGATCCGGCCGTGGCTGTTTCTTGGCCCGGCGATCCTGCTGCTGGCGCTGTATCTGGTTTATCCGATCTTTTATTCGCTGTGGCTGTCGCTTCAGGATGCCACCGGGCGCAGCTATGTCGGTCTGGACAACTATCTGTGGCTGGCGCGGGACGGCGATTTTCAGGGCACGATCCTGAACAATATCCTGTGGCTGCTGGTGGTGCCCGCTGCCTCGACCCTGATCGGGCTGGTGGCGGCGCAACTGACCGACCGGCTGGCATGGGGCAGCATCGGCAAATCGCTGATCTTCATGCCGATGGCGATTTCCTTTGTCGGGGCGGGGGTGATCTGGAAATTCATCTATGAATATCGCGGCGCGGGGCAGGACCAGATCGGACTGCTGAATGCCATTGTCACCGCGCTGGGGGGCGATCCGCAATTATGGCTGACCCTGCCCTTCTGGAACAATTTCTTCCTGATGATCGTGCTGATCTGGATCCAGACCGGCTTTGCCATGGTGATCCTGTCCGCCGCCCTGCGCGGCATCCCCGAGGAAACGATCGAGGCCGCCGTGCTGGATGGCGCATCGCCATGGCAGGTGTTCTTTCGCATCAAGGTGCCCCAGATCATGGGCACCATCGCCGTTGTCTGGACCACCATCACCATCACCGTGCTGAAGGTGTTCGACATTGTTTTCGTGATGACCAATGGCCAGTGGGGCACACAGGTGCTGGCCAACCTGATGTATGACTGGATGTTCCGGGGCACGCCCGATTACGGGCGCGGTTCCGCCATCGCGATTATCCTGATGCTGATGGTCACGCCGATCATGGTCTGGAACATGCGCAATGTCCGGCGCGAGGTGCAGCCATGACCGGCATGGCAGGACGCAGGCCCGCGCTGGTCTGGGCGGTCAATCTGGCGGCGCTGGTGCTGGTGGTGCTGTGGACGATCCCGACGCTGGGACTGTTCGTGTCGTCATTTCGCGACCGCGACCAGATCACCCAATCGGGCTGGTGGGCGGCACTGTCGGGGGCGGAACAGACCGGCTTTGTGCGCACCGGCACCGGCGATGAGGCAACCCGCCGCGACGGGTTTTATGTGATCGAGGGCAATGTCCTGACCGGTGACGAAACCCTTGTCGGCTGGGGCACACGCGCGCGTCAGCCTGCCGCGCACAAACCGGGCGACAGCGTGCAGCTGGCCGATGGCCAGACGTTAAGCGTTCAGGAAAACGGTGATTACCGCCTCAGCTCGGCCCGACCGTTCCAGATGAAACGGGGTCAGCGCATCTTTACCACCACCCATCAGCCGCCCCGCTTTACCACCCGGAATTACCGCCGCGTGATCGCCGCCGAGGGTCTGGGCCGGGCCTTCATGAACACGCTGACCGTGACCATCCCGGCGACGGTCATTCCCATCCTGATCGCGGCATTCGCGGCCTATGCGCTGGCCTGGATGCGGTTTCCGGGGCGGGCGCTGCTGACGGCCTTTGTCGTCGGCCTGCTGGTGGTGCCGCTGCAAATCGCGCTGATCCCGCTGTTGCGGCTGCATAATGAGATCGGCATCGGCAAGGGTTATCTGGGGATCTGGCTGGCGCATACCGGCTTTGGCCTGCCGCTGGCGATTTACCTGTTGCGCAATTACATGGCCGGCCTGCCGCGCGAGGTGATCGAAAGCGCCCGCGTCGATGGCGCGACCGAATTCCAGATCTTTCGCCGCATCATCCTGCCGCTGTCGTTTCCGGCGCTGGCCAGCTTTGCCATTTTCCAGTTCCTGTGGGTCTGGAACGACCTGCTGGTCGCCACCGTGTTCCTTGGCAATACCAGCGACCAGCTGGTCATGACCGGGCTGCTGCGCGAATTGATGGGGTCAAAGGGCGGCGAGTGGGAGGTTTTGGCCACCAGCGCCTTTATCTCTATCGCGGTGCCGCTGCTGGTGTTCTTTGCGATGCAAAAATATCTTGTGCGCGGCCTGCTGGCCGGGTCGGTGAAAGGGGGCTGAAATGTCCAGTCAGTTAAGCAAACCCGCCGATTGGTGGAAAGGCGCGGTGATCTATCAGGTCTATCCGCGCAGCTATCAGGACAGCGATGGCGACGGTGTGGGCGATCTGCCCGGCATTACCCGCCGCCTGCCCCATATTGCCAGCCTTAGCGTGGATGCGATCTGGATCAGCCCGTTCTTTCGGTCCCCGATGAAGGATTTCGGCTATGACGTCAGCGATTATCGCGACATCGACCCGATGTTCGGCACGCTGGACGATTTCGACGCGCTGGTCGCGCGGGCGCATGATCTGGGGCTGGCGGTGATGATCGACCTTGTTTTGTCGCACAGCGCGGACCAGCACCCGTGGTTTGCCGAAAGCCGCGCCAGCCGCGACAATGCCCGCGCCGACTGGTATGTCTGGGCCGACCCAAAGCCCGACGGCACGCCGCCCAATAACTGGCTGTCGATCTTTGGCGGCAGCGCCTGGCAATGGGATGCGCGGCGCTGCCAGTATTACCTGCATAATTTCCTGACCAGCCAGCCCGACCTGAATTTTCACAACCCCGATGTGCAGGACGCGCTGCTGGATGTGGCGCGGTTCTGGCTGGATCGCGGGGTGGACGGGTTCCGGCTGGACACGATCAATTTCTATACCCATGACGCGGAACTGCGCGACAACCCGCCGCTGGCACCGGAATTGCGCAAATCCGACACCGCCCCGGCGGTGAACCCCTATAACCACCAAAGCCATGTCTATGACAAATCGCGCCCGGAAAATATCGGCTTTCTGGAAAAGCTGCGCGCGGTGATGGACCCTTACGGCGCCGCCGCGGTGGGTGAAATCGGTGACAGCGAAAACGCGTGGCAGGTGCTGAACGACTATACCGGCGTGCCGGGGCGGATGCATATGTCTTATGTGTTCGACTTTCTGTCCGGCGCTGACCTGACCGCCGCCCGCATCGTTCAGGTATTTCAGGCAGCGGCTGAAAACGCCCCCGATGGCTGGCCCTGCTGGGCGTTTTCCAACCACGACGTGGTGCGCCATATCAGCCGCTGGAACCTGTCCGACGCCGCCGCCCGCGCCTATGCCACCGTGTTGATGTGCCTGCGCGGCTCGGTCTGTCTGTATCAGGGCGAGGAACTGGGCCTGCCCGAGGCCGACATCGCCTTTGACGACCTGCAAGACCCTTACGGCATTGAATTCTGGCCGGAATTCAAGGGCCGCGACGGTTGCCGCACTCCAATGGTCTGGGACGACACCCCGCTTGGCGGTTTTACCACCGGCACGCCGTGGCTGCCCGTTCCCGCCGCGCATCCGCCATTGTCGGTGGCCGTGCAGGACCGCCAACCGCACTCGCTGCTGAACCATTACCGCCGCGCCATTGCCCTGCGCCGTGACAACCCGGTTCTGCGCAATGGCGACATCGCCCTGCGCGCCGATGGCCCGGTGCTGGACATCACCCGCGAAAACGCCGATGCCCGCCTGACCCTGCGCGCCAACCTGTCGGACAGCGCCCATGCCGGGCTGGACCCGTGGCAGGTGCAGATGGTGAAAGGCTGACCGATGGCAGATCTGAAACTGACCGATATCGCCAAATCCTATGGCAAGGTGCCGGTGCTGTCCGGTATCGACCTGCATATCCGTTCGGGCGAATTCATCGTCTTTGTCGGGCCGTCGGGCTGTGGGAAATCGACCCTGCTGCGGATGATTGCCGGGCTGGAACAGATCAGCGGCGGCACGCTGGAAATCGACGGGGTGGTGATGAACGACGTCCCGCCCGCGCAGCGCGGCATTGCGATGGTGTTCCAATCCTACGCGCTTTACCCGCATATGACGGTGCGCGACAATATGGGCTTTGCACTGAAAATCGCGGGCAAATCGCGTGACGACATCCGCGCCGCCACCGACCGCGCAGGCCAGATGCTGCAACTGACGCCCTATCTGGACCGCCTGCCCAAGGCGCTGTCGGGCGGCCAGCGCCAGCGCGTGGCGATTGGCCGGGCAATCGTGCGCGACCCCAAGGTGTATCTGTTCGACGAACCGCTGTCGAACCTTGACGCGGCGCTGCGCGTGGCCACCCGGATCGAGCTGGCACAGCTGAAGGCCTCGATGCCCGACCGCACGATGATCTATGTCACCCATGACCAGACCGAGGCGATGACCCTGGCCGACCGCATCGTGGTTCTGGCCCATGGCGGCATTGCACAGGTCGGCGCGCCGCTGGATCTGTATCGCGACCCGCGCACCGAATTCGTCGCCCGCTTTATCGGCAGCCCGGCGATGAACCTGCTGCCCGCGCAAATTGCCACGACCGGCGCGGCAACCGTGGTCACGCTGGGGTCGGGCCTTGGCGCCACCGTGCCGGTGCCAAGCACCCCCACTGATCGCGGCCTTGATGTCAATCTGGGCATCCGCCCCGAGGATCTGCGCATCGCCCGCGATGACGAACCCGCCCTGTTCGAGGCCCAGGTCACCCTGATCGAGGCCCTGGGCGAGGTCACGCTGCTTTATTTCGACGGCCCCGGCCAGACCGGACCGGTGATCGCCAAGATCCCCGGCATTCACAGCGACATGCTGCATCGGCGGGTGCGCCTGACCGCCCCCCCCGAGGCCCTGCACCTGTTCCATAACGGCCTGTCGCTGCGTCACCGGGACGGCGCATGACCGCCGCCCCGATGCCTGCCGCCGCAATGACCGCCACCCCGATGCCTGCCCCCGGCACCCCGACACCCGACAGCGTGACGCCCACCCGCGCCGCGCGGCTGTCGGTGGCACCGATGATGGACTGGACCGACCGGCATTGCCGCTGGTTTCACCGCCTGCTGTCGCGCCGCGCGCTGCTTTATACCGAAATGGTCACCGCACCGGCGATCATTCACGGCAAACGCGCCATGCTGCTGGACTATGACCCCGCCGAACATACGGTGGCGCTGCAAATCGGCGGATCGGACCCGGCCGAGCTGCGCGCCGCGACGCGCATCGCCGCCGATTGGGGCTATGACGAAATCAACCTGAATGTCGGCTGCCCCAGCGACCGGGTCCAGTCGGGCTGTTTCGGCGCAGTGCTGATGAAAACCCCCGATCTGGTGGTCGATTGCGTGCGCGCCATGCAGGATGTCAGCCCGGTCGAGGTCACGGTGAAATGCCGCATCGGCGTCGATGATCAAGACCCCGAACAGGTGCTGCCCGACTTTCTGGCGCGGATGCGCGATGCCGGGCTGCGGCGGCTGACCATCCATGCCCGCAAGGCGTGGCTTCAGGGCCTGTCACCCAAAGATAACCGCGAAATCCCGCCGCTGGATTACGATCTGGTGCACCGGATGAAGGCGGCTTTTCCCGACCTGCACCTGTCGATCAATGGCGGCATTGCCGACACGGATGCGGTGGCCGCGCAATTGCAGGTCATGGATGGGGTGATGATCGGGCGCGCGGCCTATCACCAGCCCTGGGACATGCTTGGCGCGGCGGACCGGCTGTGGGGTGATGCCCCGGCCTTTGAAGGCCCGGCGCAGGCAGCGGCGGCCATGCGGCCCTATATCGCCGCGCATCTGGAACGGGACGGTCGCCTGCATCAGATCACCCGGCATATGCTGGGGCTGTTCCACGCCCGCCCCGGCGCGCGGCAATGGCGCCGCATCCTGTCCGAGGGCGCCCCGCAGGCCAAGACCCCCGCGCAGGCGCTGGCGGTCTATGACCGGGCGCTGGCGGCGGTGTCCTGAGGCGCGTTAACCGGATATCCATTCTTTTATGCGACACCGGTCGGGCGATGATTCGGAAAAGGCGGTGCGCATGATGAAAACCAGCCCCGCAGGGCTTGCCCTTGCACAGCGGGCGCGCAATCAAGGGGCGTTTCGGCCCGACCCGGTGATGACATGACCCAAGACCTGATCCTGCCCGCCCTGACCCTTGCCGCCACCGGCGCCTTTGCCGGGGTGCTGGCCGGGCTTTTGGGGGTGGGCGGCGGCATCGTGCTGGTGCCGGCCTTTCTGTATGTGTTCACGCAGGCGGGCTATGGCTCGGACGACCTGATGCAGGTCTGTCTGGCGACCTCGCTAGCGACGATCATCGTCACCTCGGCCCGCTCGGTCATGGCGCACCACCGGCGCGGCGCGGTCGACTGGGACATTCTGCGCGATTTCGCCCCCGGCATTGCCATTGGCGCCATTGCCGGGGTGCTGACCGTGGCACAGTTGCGCAGCACCACATTGCAGATGATCTTTGGCGTGCTGGTTTTCGTGATCGCCGGTTACATGCTGTTCGGTCGGCAAAGCTGGCGGCTGGCCGACGCCATGCCCACCGGTGCGCCACGCTGGGGGATGGCGCTGTTTACCGGCTTTGTCTCGGTGCTGCTGGGGATTGGCGGTGGCTCGATCGGGGTGCCGATCATGACGCTGCATGGAAGGCCGATCCATCGCGCGGTGGCGACGGCGGCGGGCTTTGGCGCGCTGATCGCGGTGCCCTCTGTCGCGGCCTTCCTGCTGACACCGGCCGATCACGCGCCGCCAATGACGCTGGGGTCGGTCAATATTCCGACCTTTCTGATTGTCATCGCCATGACCACGCTGACCGCCCCCCTTGGCGCCGCGCTGGCGCACCGCACCGACCCAAAGCGGCTGAAACGCATTTTTGCCGGGTTCTTGCTGCTGGTGGCGCTGAATATGCTGCGCAAGGCGTTGATGGCCGGGGGTTAGGCCGATGGGGACCACGCGCGGCAGGCTGACACTGGTCGGGGATATCGGCGGCACCAATGCGCGGCTGGCGCTGGCGCGCGATGGCGCGCTGATGCCCGACAGCATGGCGCGCTTTGCCGGTGACGACCACCACTGTTTCGACACGCTGTTGCGCGGCTATCTTGACACGCAGGGCAACCCGGCGCTGGCGGCGGCCTGTCTGGCCGTGGCGGGGCCGGTCGCGGGCGATACCGCGCGGCTGACCAATCGCGACTGGCACATCTCGGCCGCCGGGCTGGCGGCGACCACCGGCGCAGCGCGGGTGCGGCTGATCAACGACCTGACGGCACTGGGGTTCGCGGCACCGGGGCTGCGCGGCGATCAGCTGACGGTGCTGCGCGCAGGTGGCGGGGCGGCCTCCAACGGGCAGGCGCTGGTGCTGGGGGCCGGGACCGGCGTGAACCTGTGCGCCCTGCGCCAGCAGGCCGGTCGCATCACCTGTCTGGAGGCCGAGGCAGGCCACACCGCCCTTCCCGCCATGGTAATGGCCGCCCTGCCGCCCGCGTTGCAGACCGGACAACACGACGCCCCCACCACGCTGGAGGATCTGTTTTCCGGGCGCGGCTTGGCACGGCTGCATCGCGGCCTGACCGGTCACGACCTGCCCCCCGGTGCCATTGCAGATGCGGCGGCACAGCCGGGACCGGCGCGGGACACGCTGGACCTTTATGTCGGGTTGCTGGGGCTTTTGTGCCGGGAACTGGCGCTGCATTACCTGCCCCGCGACGGCATCTTTCTGGCCGGCAGCGTGGCCCGCAACGCCGCCCGCCACATCCCCGCCTTTGAAAATGGCTTTCTGGCCAATCCGCTGCTGCGCCAGATCCCGCAGGCCATACCGGTCTTTCTGATCCGTGATGACATGGCAGCGCTGGCGGGCTGTCTGACCGCCATCAGCGACGCCGCCGCCTGACCCGCGCTGGCCGGGCCGCGCCTGCTGCACCACACGGCAAAAGGCCGGTGCAGGCAAGCGGGGCGGCTGTTTCACGGCAATGGTCGGCAAACTGGGTGGCTTGTCGGGGCCGAGTGGCCCCGCTGAGCCACCGGCAAATCCACCGCCTGCGGCAATATGCAAAGGTCACTGCGCAACAATGCGCTGACGGATGGGACCGCGCCCCGCCGCATCTGCACCGCCACAGCAAAGCTTTTCACCCGCATCCGGCATGAGATCCGCCCCGGCTTGGTGGTTGTTGCCGCCGGTCGCCGGTCCCTTTGTAAGCAACAGCGGCAATGCCTTAGCACCTGAAGCAGGTAAAGGGAGAGCGAAAGGGCAAGGGGCAAGGGGCAAGGGGCAAGGGGCAAAGGACAAGGGGCAAAGCGAACCAAGAACCAAGAACCAAGAACCAAGAAAGGGACAGGGGACAAGGGACGTCAGTGCTAATGAAAATGCCAGTGCCAGTGCCAGTGCCAGTGCCAGTGCCAGTGCCGCCAATATCCGCCGCGTTTGCAAGCCAATCCCGCCGCAGCCCTGCGTGCCGCCGCCCCACCGCAGCCGCGCCCACCAAGGCATCGCCCCCCAAGGCATCGCCACGGCGGATGCGCGGCGTGGCCTGCCCTCAGCCCGCGCGCTTACCCCCTGCCCGCGCCGCCTGACGCGCGGCAATGGCTGCGCCGCGGGCGCCGCTGGCGTCGCCATGACGGGCCAGACGAATCGCCGGGGCGCGGGTGTTGGGCAGGGCGCGGGCGGCGTGGGCCTGCGCCAGCCGGGGCGCGATATCCGGCAGATTGGACAAACCGCCCCCCAGCACCACCACCTCGGGCGCCAGCGCCAGTTGCAACAGATCCACGCATTCCGCCGCCAGATCGACCCAGATCGCCAGCACCCGCTGCGCGGCCTTATCGCCCCCGGCCGCAGCCTGCGCCAGCGCCGGGGCGTCGGTATGCGCCAGCCCCGCCCATTGCGCCAGCCGCACCAGCGCCGGGCCGGACAGATAGGCCTCAAGACACCCGTCCCGCCCGCAGCCACAGCGCCACAGCGGCAGGTCGTGACGGGCCAGCGCGCGGGCCGGCAGGCCGGTATGGCCGATCTCGACCCCAAGTCCGCCATGGCGCGGCGGCAGCGCGCCGTCGATGCACAGCCCGGCCCCCAAACCGGTGCCAAAGACCAGCCCGCAGACCACGCGCGCGCCGTCACCGGCCCCGCCATTGGCCTCGGACAGGGCCAGCGCCATGCTGTCGACCACCACCGGCAGCACCCCACCCCCGGCCCGCGCCAGCAGCGCCGGCAGGTTTTCGCCGTCGATGGGCAGATTGGCCGCCGTCACCCGCCCGCTGACCGGGTCGGGGATGCCGGGAATGGCGATGCCCACCGGCAGGTCGGGCTGCGCCGCGCGGTCGCGCAGCCAGCCGATTTGCGCCGCCAGCGCCGCGACAAAGCCCGGCAGGTCGCGCGGCGTCGGAATGCGGTGGCTGGCCAGCACCGACAGGTCGGGCGCGAACAGCCGCGCCTCGATCTTGGTGCCGCCGATATCCAGCCCGCCGCTGTGCATGGCTTAACCGATCGCCTCGGCGCGGGTTTCGTGGCGGATCGCCAGCGTCACCACCGCCGCCAGCGCCAGCAGCCCCGCAAACACCCCGATGGCCAGCCCGAAATCGCGAACAATCACCGCCGCCAGCAGCGAGGGCGCCAGCAGACCGCCAAGCCGCGCCGTCGCGCTGGCCAGCCCCATGCCGGTGCCGCGCAGCGTGGTCGGATACAGTTCAGGCGTGAACGCATACAGCGCGCCCCATGTCCCCAGCAGGGCAAAGCTCATCACCAGCAGGGCGGCGGCCACCGCCAGCGGCGATTGCACCAGCGTAAAGGCCAGACAGCCCGCCGCCGCCATCAGCAGGAACAACTGCAAGGTCGGCCTGCGCCCCCAGCGTTCCACACCCCAGGCCGCCAGCGCGTAACCGGGCAGTTGCGCCACCGCCAGCGCCAGCAGAAAGCCATAGCCTTTGACAAAGCCGAACCCCTCGGTCGCCAGCCTGGAGGGCAGCCAGATGAATACCCCGTAGTAAGAGACCGAGACCAGAAACCACAGCGCCAGCACCGCAATGGTGGTGCGCAGCATCTGCGGCCGGAACAGCCCGGCGCGGCCCTGTGGCATGGGCGGGGCGACAAGGCGTTCATCCGCGCCCATCGGCGGCTGGCCATTGGTCACCAGCACCTTGTTCACCACCGCCCGCGCGCCGGCTTCGTTGCCTTGACGCAGCAGGAACATCGGCGATTCCGGCACCCACAGCCGCAGCCAGATGCCGATCAGGGCGGGGAAAGCGGCCACGGCAAAGATCCAGCGCCATGTCTGTTCGCTGCCCGCCAGCGCACAGGCCCATGCGGTTGCGGCAATGACGATGGTGCCCACCGCCCAGAACCCTTCCAGCCAGACCAGCCAGCGCCCGCGCGACCGGGGCGGCAGGAATTCGGCCATCATGGCGTAATCGACCGGCAGCGTGCCCCCCACCGCCGCGCCGGTCAGGAAACGCAGCACCAGCAGCAGCGTGAAATCATTGGCAAAGACCGAGGCCAGGCCAAAGATCGCATCGCACATCACGGTCAGAAACAGCACCCGGCGGCGGCCAAAGCGGTCGGCCATCCGCCCGAACAGGCTGGCGCCGACGAACATGCCCAGAAAAAACAGCGTCCCGGTTTGCAGCGCCTGCGGAATGGTCAGCCCGAAATGCGCCGCGATCGAGGCGGCGGAAAACCCCACCGCCAGCACCTGCATCGCATCGGCGGCCCAGACCAGCCCAAAAATCGCCAGCAGCCGGGCCTGAAACGGGCCGGCGCCGCCGCGTTCAAGCATCTGGTCAACGGAATAAGCCATCGCATCCCCCTCGGTTCGGTCAGACCGGTCATGGCATGGCGCCGCGCGGGGGGAAAGCCCCCGGATCAGTCAGCGGGCAATGTGCACAGCGGAATATCGCGCGCCCGCGCCAGATCATCGACCTGCGCGCGGGTCAGCGCCGCCAGCGCGACCGCCGGGTCGTCACCAAAGCTGGCACGAAAGCGGTCGTGGAAATGCGGCTCTAGCGCGGCCATCGCCACCCAGCCGTCGCGCAGGGCGTAAATCCGGTATTCAGGCCGCGCCCCCGACAAAAACCCGCCCGGCGCCGTCACCCCGTGGCGCAGCGGCGCGGTCAGCCCCAGCGCCGCCTGCCGCAGGCCCACCGCCCGGTGGCGGCAGGCATCGCCGCGCCCGCGCCCCATCAGCAGCGCCAGCGCCGCGCGCGCCGCCGCCTGCACCCCGGCCAGATCGGCAAACAGGCTGCGCGGCATGGCGGGCGGGGCCAGCAGGCCGGCCTCGGCCTGATAGGTCAGGTCATGGCCGGGAATATCGGGGGCGTCGGTATCGCCCACGACCTCGACCCAGCATAATTGCGGGGCGATCTGCGCCAGCGCGGGCACGGTGATGCCAAGCCGGGTCAGCGCCGCGCGCCGGTGGCTTGAAATCAGCACATCCGCATCGGTCAGCAGCGCGGTAAAGGCAGCCCACCCATCGGGGCTGCGCAGGTCAATGCGGCGGATGTCGAAACCGGCATTCAGTTCGTCATACCAGCCGGGGGCCTGCGATTGCAGGTAATCGCCAAAGGGCGGTTCCACCTTGATGACCTGCGCGCCCTCGGCCGCCAGCAGCCCCGCCGCCGCCGGTCCCGGCACGTTCGAGGCGATGCAGATCACGCGCATCCCGTCCATTGCCGCCATCGGTTCCCCCCCCGGTCAGCTGCGACCGCGATTCAGCCAGCGGCGCAGCCAGCCACGGGTTTGCGTCACCTGCGCCCCGACCCGGTCGCGGGCGGCATCGGCGCGGGCGTCGACCCGGTCCCATGCCGCGTCCAGGTCGTCAATGGCCGGGTCGATCATGCGTTCGCGAAACTGCGCCCACATCCGCCAGATCAACAGCAGGAACAGCCCGATCAGCCCCAGCATCACCAGCCGGGGCCAGTTCATCGGGCGGTCATCGGGCCCTGCCACGGGCCGGATCGCAATTGCATTGGGATAGACCGAGGCCCATGACACCCGCCAGCCATAGGACGACACGCTGACCCATGACGGATTGCCCGAGCTGGATTTCATATCCGACGCCACCGCTTGCAGGTTGGCGCTGTCATATTTGAAATAGGGCGGCCAGATCAGGCCGGTATCCTCGTTGCGAAACACCAGCGGTTTGCCATTTGGGCGGATGGTGTCGATAAACCGGATATCGCGCTGACCGGAACTGTGCTGGACGGTGCCGGTATCCTCGGAGGCGTAAAAGATCGCGTTCCAGCCGATCGGCGTCAGCCGGGTCGAGGCCTCGACCACGCGCACGGTGTCGCGATGCGGCAGGGTATAGTCCAGAAACAGCGCCACGATCAGCGCAAAGGTGATCCGCAGCCCCCAGATGACATAATTCATCGCCACACCCCCTTCAGGCATAGTTGACGTAATAAATGATTGCCGCCACCGCCAGCGTCGGCAACACGAAAACCAGCGCCACCAGCCGCGCCCGCAGGGTCTTGTCAAAGCCGCGCATCCGGGCGGCGACAAAATCGCGGCGCTGCGGACCATCGCCCGGCTGGTCGGGGTGGCTGGCGTCCCATTCCTCTTCCAGCGCCTCGCGCCTGAGCGAACGCAGATAGACCGAGATCAGCACATAAAACAGCGCCTCAAGCGCGATCATCACCCCGATCAGTCGCAACAATGCCGCCATATCCGCCCCCGCGATCTGTCTGACGGCCCTGTCTTACACCCGATGGCGGCGGGGAACCAGCGGCGCGCGTGACGTGGGCGCGCATCGCCGTGCATGGCGCGGGGCCAGGGGGCGCGGCCAAGCGTTTGACCGCCCGGCGCTGTCACCGTAATCATGGCCGTCAGGGCCAACAGCAACACGGAACCGGGGACCAGCGGATGAACCAGCGTTTTTCCATCAGTGCGACGGTGATCGTGATCCTGATGTGCCTGTCGGGGGCCTATTTCGCCTTTGCCGCGGTGCAAGGCCCCTCGGGCATTCTGCGCCGGATCGAATTGCAGGCCGAAACCGCCGATCTGCGCGCCGAACGCGATGCCCTGAAAGCCGAGGTCACGCAGATGAAAAACCTGACCCGGCGGCTGTCTGATGACTATCTTGACCTTGACCTGCTGGATGAACGCGCCCGCAAGGTGCTGGGTCTGGGCCGCGCGGACGAGGTCATCGTCAGGTGAACCGTTGCGGGCCGCGCCGCGTTGCGCTAGGGATAGTTTAACGCTGAACTATTTCCCCGCAGCCGGATGGAGGAACCGCCCATGGCCCGCAAGCCCGCAGCCCAAGCCGCCGGGACACCGAATGTGTCCAGGGACGAGCTGCTGAAATATTACCGTGACATGCTGTTGATTCGCCGTTTCGAGGAAAAGGCAGGTCAGCTTTACGGCATGGGCCTGATCGGCGGCTTTTGCCACCTGTATATCGGGCAAGAGGCCGTCGTGGTCGGGCTGGAAGCCGCCGCGAAAGAGGGTGACAAACGCATCACCAGCTATCGCGATCACGGCCATATGCTGGCCTGCGGCATGGACCCGAAAGGCGTGATGGCCGAACTGACCGGTCGCCGCGACGGCTATTCCAAGGGCAAGGGCGGCAGTATGCACATGTTCAGCCGCGAAAAGCATTTTTACGGCGGCCACGGCATCGTCGGCGCGCAGGTGCCGCTGGGGGCCGGGCTGGCTTTTGCGGATAAATACCTTGGCAATGACAACGTGACTTTCACCTATTTCGGGGACGGCGCCGCCAACCAAGGTCAGGTTTATGAGACCTATAACATGGCCGAGCTGTGGGACTTGCCGGTGGTTTTTGTCATTGAAAACAACCAATACGCCATGGGCACCAGCGTCAAACGCTCGACCAAATCGACCACGCTGTTCGGCCGCGGTGAAGCGTTCGGCATCAAGGGCGAACAGGTCGATGGCATGGACGTACTGGCCGTAAAGGCGGCGGGGGAAAAAGCCGTGGCGCATTGCCGCGACGGAAAAGGCCCGTATATCCTTGAAATCATGACCTATCGCTATCGCGGGCATTCCATGTCCGACCCGGCCAAATACCGCTCGCGCGAGGAAGTGCAGAAAATGCGCGACGAACGCGACGCGATCGAACATGTCCGCGAATTGCTGTTGCAGGGCAACCATGCCTCTGAGGACGAGCTGAAGGCCATCGACAAAGAGATCAAGCAGATCGTCAATGACGCAGCCGAATTCAGCAAGGAAAGCCCCGAGCCGGACCTGTCCGAACTGTATACCGATATTTACGCCGAAGCCCTGCCGCAGGGCAGCGCCGACGAACACGCCTGATACGGGGGAAACGATATGGCAACCGAAATTCTGATGCCCGCGCTGTCCCCCACGATGGAGGAAGGCACACTGGCCAAATGGCTGGTCGCAGAGGGCGACGAGGTCAAATCCGGCGACATTCTGGCCGAGATCGAGACCGACAAGGCCACGATGGAATTCGAGGCCGTCGATGAAGGCACAATCGGCAAGCTGCTGGTGGCCGAAGGCACCGCAGGCGTCAAGGTCAACAGCCCCATCGCCGTGCTGGTCGAGGATGGCGAATCCGCCGATGACATCAAGGTCAGCGAACCCGCCCCACAAAAAGGCGAGGGCGAGAACAGCAAGGACGAAACCGGCGAAGATGCCAGCAACGCCCCTGCCGCGCCGAAATCGGCTGTCGAGGATGTGAAAACCCCCGAACCCGACGAAAGCCCCGACTGGCCCGAGGGCACCGAGGTCAGGCAAATGACCGTGCGCGAGGCCCTGCGCGAAGCCATGGCCGAGGAAATGCGCCGCGACGAAAACGTCTTCCTGATGGGCGAAGAGGTCGGGGAATACCAAGGCGCTTACAAGATCAGCCAAGGCCTGCTGGACGAATTCGGCGCCCGCCGCGTGGTTGACACGCCAATCTCGGAATACGGGTTTGCGGGCATCGGCACCGGTGCGGCCTTTGCCGGCCTGCGCCCGATTGTCGAATTCATGACCTTCAACTTTGCCATGCAGGCCATCGACCATATCCTGAACAGCGCCGCGAAAACGCTGTATATGTCGGGCGGTCAGATGGGCTGTCCCATCGTCTTCCGTGGTCCCAATGGCGCGGCCGCCCGCGTCGGCGCGCAGCACAGTCAGGATTACGCCGCGTGGTATGCGCAGATCCCCGGCCTGAAAGTGGTCCAGCCCTATTCCGCAGCCGATGCGAAAGGCCTGCTGAAATCGGCCATCCGCGACCCCAACCCGGTGATCTTCCTTGAGAACGAGATCCTCTATGGCCGCAGTTTCGACGTACCGGTGCTGGATGATTTCACCATCCCCTTCGGCAAGGCCCGCATCGCCCGCAAGGGCAATGATGTGACCATTATCAGCTTTGGCATCGGCATGTCCCACGCGCTGGAGGCCGCCGACAAGCTGGCGCAGGACGGCATTGACGCCGAGGTGATCGACCTGCGCACCCTGCGCCCCATCGACTATGACACGATCCTGAAATCGGTGCAGAAAACCAACCGCGTCGTCACGGTCGAAGAGGGCTTCCCGGTCGCGTCCATCGGCAACCACCTGTCGGCCTATATCATGGAAAACGCCTTCGACTGGCTGGACGCCCCGGTCATCAACTGCACCGGCAAGGACGTGCCCATGCCCTATGCCGCCAATCTGGAAAAACTGGCGCTGGTCACGGCTGACGAAGTCGTCGAGGCCGTGCGCAAAGTAACCTATAAGTAAGGGGGCAAAGATGCCGACAGAAATTCTGATGCCCGCGCTGTCCCCCACGATGGAGGAAGGCACACTGGCCAAATGGCTGGTCGCAGAGGGCGACGAGGTCAAATCCGGCGACATTCTGGCCGAGATCGAGACCGACAAGGCCACGATGGAATTCGAGGCCGTCGATGAAGGCACCATCGGCAAGCTGCTGGTGGCCGAGGGCACCGCAGGCGTCAAGGTCAACAGTCCCATCGCCGTGCTGCTTGAGGATGGCGAATCCGCCGATGACATCGCGAGCGATGCCCCGGCCAGCCCCAAGACCGCCAAAGACGCCGCGCCCAAACCGCAGGCGGCGGACGACCCCGCCCCGGCAAAACCGGCCCCGTCCCAGCCCGCCCCGGCGGCAGGGAAAAACGACAAGGGTGGCCGCATCTTTGCCTCGCCGCTGGCACGCCGGATCGCGGCGGATAAGGGCGTCGACCTGTCAGCCCTGACCGGCAGCGGCCCGCGCGGTCGCATCGTCAAGGCCGATGTCGAGGGCGCGAAGCCCGGCGCCCAACCCGCCCCGCAACAGCCCGCCACTGATGCGGCGCAGGCCCCGGCCAAACCCGCCGCCACGGCCCCGCAAGGCCCCAGCGCAGATCAGGTCGCCAAAATCTATGCCGACCGCGACACCGAAGAGGTCGCGCTGGACGGGATGCGCCGCACCATCGCGCAGCGCCTTGGCGAGGCCAAACAGACCATCCCGCATTTCTATCTGCGCCGCAGCGCAAAGCTGGACGATCTGATGGCCTTCCGCGCACAGCTGAACGCCTCGCTCAAGGATCGTGGGGTCAAGCTGTCGGTCAATGACTTCATCATCAAGGCCTGCGCGCTGGCCCTGCAAGAGGTCCCCGACGCCAATGCCGTCTGGGCGGGCGACCGGATCATCAAGCTGAAACCTTCGGACGTGGCGGTCGCCGTCGCGGTCGAGGGCGGGCTGTTCACCCCGGTCCTGAAAGACGCACAGCAAAAAACCCTGTCCGCCCTGTCGACCGAGATGAAGGATCTGGCCAACCGCGCCAAATCCAAAAAACTGGCCCCGCATGAATACCAAGGCGGCAGTTTCGCGATCTCGAATCTCGGGATGTTCGGGATCGAGAATTTCGACGCCGTCATCAACCCCCCGCATGGCGCCATTCTGGCCGTCGGCGCGGGCCTGAAACAGCCGGTGGTCGAGGATGACCAGATCGTCATCCGCACCGTCATGTCGATGACCCTGTCCGTCGATCACCGCGTCATTGACGGCGCGCTGGGGGCACAGCTGCTGGACCGCATCGTCGCGCATCTGGAAAACCCGATGGGAATGCTGGCCTGACCGCATCCCAGCGCACGACCTGACAATCAGCGCCCCCGTGCCACCGCGCGGGGGCGCTTTACCATCTGCCCCGCAACAGAATGCCCCGCCGCAAGGGGGGCTGTCTGCCCCCCTGACCCCCCGAAGGTATTTTGGACAGAAGCGAGGATACAGGCGCCCACACCTGCCTCGCTTCTGTTGCAAATACCTTCGGGGGTGAATGGCCGCAGGCCAGAGGGGGCGCGAGCGCCCCCTTCAGCCGTGATCGCGGCGCGCGCGGTTAATGCCGATCAGGCGCTGAACCCAGCCCCCCAGACGCTGCATTCCGCCATGAATGACCGAAAACAGCGACGGCACGAACAACAGCGACAACAGCGTCGACAGCAACAGCCCGCCGATCACCGCGATCGCCATCGGGCTGCGAAATTCCGCACCCGAGCCATGCGCGATGGCCGATGGCACCATCCCGGCGGTCATGGCGATGGTCGTCATCACGATGGGGCGGGCACGTTTATGCACCGCGTCCAGAATCGCCACCTGTTTGGGCACCCCTTCATCCATGGCCGACAGGGCGAATTCCACCAGCATGATGGCGTTTTTGGTCACGATCCCCATCAGCATCAGAAAGCCGATGACCACCGACAGGCTGATCGAATTGCCGGTAACGAACAGCGCCAGGATCGCCCCGCCAATTGCCAGCGGCAGCGACATCAGGATGCTGATCGGGGTGACGAAATTATGAAACAGCAGCACCAGCACCACATAGACCAGCAGGATGCCGGCCCCCATGGCAAGGCCGAAGGCGCCAAACACCTCGGCCATGATCTCGGCATCGCCGGCGCTTTGGATGCTGGCGCCTTCGGGCATCTGGATGTCTTGCTGCATGGCGGCGATCCGCTCGGTGGCCGGTCCCAGCAGCACACCATCGGCCAGATTGGCCGAAACGCTGGTGCGGAACTGACGGTCATAGCGGCTGATCTCGGTCGCGCCGACGGAAAAGCGCACATCCGCCACCGCCGCCAGCGGGATCTGCCCTGAACTGCTGGGGACACGCAGATTCTGGATCTCGACCAGATCCTCGCGCGCGGATTTGTTCAGCCGCACCACGATGGGCACCTGTTCGTCGCCGCTGTTATATTTGGCCAGATTGGCCTCGCTGTCACCCAGCGTCGCGATCCGCAGGGTCTGGGCCAGCGCGCTGGCGGTCACGCCAAGCTGACGGGCCAGATCGGGCTTGGGCGTGACCTGAATTTCGGGTCGTTTCAGGCTGGCGGACGAGGTCACGCCACGCAGGCTGTCCAGCCCGCGCATCCCCTCGGCCAGCCGTTCGGCGGCCAGTTCCGCGGTGGCCTCGGTATCGGCCAGCACCGAAATGGTGACATCGGACTGGCCCTGTTCGTTCAGAAAGTTGATCCGCAGATCCGGGATCTGCGCCAGCCGGGCGCGCAGGCTGTCCTGCACCTGTTTCTGGCTGCGGTCGCGGTCGTCGGACGGTCCCAGATTGACGTTCAGATCGGCCTTGGTCACGCCCTCGCCGCCACCGCTGACAAAGACGGTGCGCACCTCGG
Source organism: Paracoccus jiaweipingae (assembly GCF_044335505.1). Lineage (NCBI taxonomy): Bacteria > Pseudomonadati > Pseudomonadota > Alphaproteobacteria > Rhodobacterales > Paracoccaceae > Paracoccus > Paracoccus jiaweipingae. The sequence continues at coordinate 236,341 of NZ_JBISBS010000002.1, forward strand.
GTTCCGCGCGGATCAGGGCGGTCAGGCGGCGGGCGGTGTCCTCGGTCTCGGTGATGGTGGCGCCGGGCGGCAGCTCGACCGAGATGCCGAACCGGCCGTAATCGCCCTCGGGCACGAATTCAGTCGGCATCAGCGTGGCTGAAAAGATAGACCCGGCAAAGATCCCCAGCCCGATCAGCAGCGTGATCAGCCGGTTGCGCAGCGTCCAGCGCAGCGTGCGCAACAGCCCGCGCATGGCCAGCCCGTCGCGCGGCGCGGCGTCATGGCCGCCCGCGCGCAGGAAATAGGCCGCCAGCATCGGCGTGATGATCCGCGCCACCAACAGCGAAAACAGCACCGACACCGCCACCGTCAGGCCGAATTGCTTGAAATACTGGCCGGGGATGCCGCTCATGAAGCTGACCGGGGCAAAGACCGCGACGATGGAAAAGCTGATCGCGATGACGGTCAGGCCGATCTCGGTCGCGGCCTCTTCCGAGGCCTCGTAGGGGGGTGTGCCCATGTGGATATGACGCACGATATTCTCGATCTCGACGATGGCGTCATCGACCAGAATGCCGGTGACCAGCGTGATCCCCAAAAGGCTGATGCCGTTCAGGGTAAACCCCAGCATCTGCATGACAAAGAAGGTGGGGATGATCGACAGCGGCAGCGCCACCGCGGCGATCAGCGTCGCGCGCCAGTTGCGCAGGAACAAAGACACCACGATCACCGCCAGCGCCGCGCCTTCATACAGGGTCTCCATCGCGGAATCGAAGCTGTCTTTGGTCTCGACCGTGCTGTCATCGACCAGCGACAGTTCAACATCGGGATAGGTCTGTTGCAGCGCGGCCAGCCGGGCCTTGGCGGCATCGGCGGCGGTCAGGTCGGACTTGCCGGTGGCACGGAACACCCCGAAGGCCACCGTCGGCGCCCCGTCCAGCAGGGCAAAGCTGCGTTCCTCGGAGGCCCCGTCGATTACCTGCCCCAGCGCGTCCAGCGCCACGGTCTTGCCGCCGGAAATGCCGATAGGGGTGGCGGCCAGCGCGTCCAGACTGGCGGCGCTGCCAAGCGCGCGGATGGAAAATTCCGTCCCTGACAGGTCGCCGCGCCCGCCCCCCAGGTCAATATTGGCCGCCCGCAACTGCCCCGAGACATCCGCCGCCGTCAGCCCATGCGCCAACAACCGCGCCGGGTCCAGCTCGACCTGGATCTGGCGTTCGGCACCGCCCATGCGTTCGACCTTGCCGATTTCGGCAATGCCGGACAGCTGGCGGTCGATCACGTCATCGACGAATTTCGACAGCTCTTCGATGCTGCGGCCCGGATCGCGCACCGCATAGGTCAGGATCGGCCGCCCGGTCACATCCAGCCGCCGCACGACCGGTTCGGCAATGCCATCGGGCAGGTCGGACCGCACATTCGACACCGCATCCTTGACGTCATTGACGGCGCGGTCACTGTCGACCTCCAGCTCGAACTCGACGATGATGCTGGCGGCGCTGTCACTGGCGGTCGAGGTAATGTGCCGCACCCCGGTGATGGACGAGATCTGGTCCTCGACCGGCTGGACCACCTGCGACACCAGCTCGGACGGGGCGGCACCGGGCTGGCTGATGCTGACTCTGACGATGGGCAGGTCGATATTGGGCATGGCGGTGACCGGCAATTGCCGAAAGCTGACCAGCCCGACCACCAGCAACACCAGAAACACCGCGATCGGCGGCACCGGGTGGCGGATGGACCATGTCGACATATTCATTGCGCATCACCCGAGGCCGGACCCTGCTCGCCCCCATCCGTTTTGGCCGCGTCCTGACCGGACCCCGCGTCACTGGACCCATCCTGACTGGCGGAACGCACCTTGTCGCCATCGCGAAAGAACGCCCCGGATCGTGCCACCACCGATTCCCCCTCGGCCAGCCCGTCGCGGATCTCGCGGCGGCCCTCCCAGATCAGGCCGGCGGTCACCGGGCGGGTGTGGATGACGCCATCCTTGACCACCTGAACACGGTCGCCCTGTTCATCGGACAGCACCGCGTTCAGCGGCACCGTCACCGCCTGCCGGGTCTGGGTCACGATCCAGCCGCTGGCGAACAGGCCGGGGCGCAGGCCGGGGCTTTGCGTCAGCGCGATACGCACCTGCCCCAGCCGCGTGACCGGGTCGACGCGGGCCGGAACCAGCCGCAGCTTGCCGTCAATCTGGCCCGTGCCCGCAACGCTGATCCGGGCCGGGGCGCCGGGTTTCAGGGCTGGCAGGGCGGTTTCGATCACCTCGCCCTCCATCTCGATCTCGCCATCGCGGATCAGGGTGAACATCGGCTCGCCGCCGCCGGTTGCCAGCGCGCCCTGTTCGGCATTGCGCTGTGACACCACCCCGCTGACCGGCGCGGCAATCACGCTGCGGTCCAGATTCAGCTGTGCCAGATCGCGGGCCGCGCCCGCCTGCGCCAGGGCGGCCTCGGCCACCGCCAGCCCGTCGCGCGCTGATGCCGCCGCCGCCGTCGCCCCGGCCTCGGCCGAGACCGCCTGATCCAGCGCCGCCTGCGAGGCATTGCCCGACCGTTTCAGCCGCTGAACCCGGTCCAGCGCCGCCTGTGCCTGCGCCAGCGAGGCGCCGGTGCTGGCGATCTGGCTTTGCGCCTGCGACCGCGCGGCCTGCGCGCGCTGAAATTCAGCCTCGGCCTGCGCCAGCTGCGCGCGCAGCGTGTCGTCGGACAACCGCGCCAGCGGCTGACCGGCACTGACGTGATCGCCCGCCTCGACCAGCAATTCGCGGATCTCGAACCCCGAAACCTGCGGATAAACCTGCACCACCTGACGCGCGACCAGCGTGCCGCTGACCCGCACCTGCGCGCGCATTTCCGCAGTTTCCGCCTGCGCCAGTGTCACGATGGGCAGGTCGTCGGCGCTTTGGGCCAAAACCGGCATCGCAGCGCAGGCCAACACGGCCATCAGGGCAAGACGCATGAACAGATCCTTTTCGCTTTGCCGACAAGATAGCCATCCCATCCCGGCGCAACAATCCCGCGACAGCCGGGAAATCGCTGGCGCGGGATATTCCGCCGCCTATAACGGACGCGGAACCCAAGGGGCGCGCGCGATGGACAAGGACCTTCTTTACCCGATTCTGGCCCTTGTGGCGGCCATGCTGATCTTCAGCCTGTGGCCGGGGCTGGACCTGATCGTGTCGGGCTGGTTTCACGACCCTGACCGCGGCTTCTGGCTGGCGGGCTGGCCGGTGCTGGAAACCCTGCGGCAAGGCTTCTGGAATACCGGGCTGGCGGCGGTCGTGGTGCTGGCGGCGCTGACCGCGCTGACGGCGCGGCTGCAACGCTGGCTGACCATCCCGGCGCGGGTCTGGGGGCGGGCGCTGCTGGCGCTGCTGCTGGGTCCGGGACTGCTGGTGAACGGGCTGCTCAAAAGCCACTGGGGCCGCGCCCGGCCACGCGACATCACCGCCTTCGGCGGGGCCGCCGATTTCACCCCGCCGCTGACCATCAGCCATGAATGCGCACGCAACTGTTCCTTCGTCTCGGGCGAGGGCGCGCTGGCGGTGACGCTGGCACTGGTGCTGTGGGGGCTGTTCTTCGCTGGCGCCCGGCCTGCACTGCGCCGCGCCGGGGGCTGGTCACTGGCGGCGCTGGCGGTGCTGGCCTGCGCGCTGCGGGTGCTGGTCGGCGGGCATTTCCTGTCCGATACGCTGTTTGCCGCCGGGTTCTGCGCGCTGGTGGTGGGGCTGCTGAACCACGCGCCGGGGCTGACCGCCCCGCCCCCCGCCGGCCCGCAACAGATCCGCGACGACCTGCGCCGGATGGCGCGGCGGCTGGCCTGCGCCTTCAGAACGCGACGCTGACACCGGGCAGGTTCAGTTCCCCGATCAGGTCGCGCAATTCCTGCCGCGCGGCAATATTCGACATCGACAGGCTGTCAGTGCCGATATCGCGCAGATCCAGCAGCGTCAGCCCGCGCGGGAACAGCTCGCGAAAGATCACCCGCTCGGCAAAGCCCGGCGCGACCCGGAACCCGATGCGCCGCGACAGCTTGTCCAGCGCGCTGCCCACCTTGCGCTTGTTGTGCATGGCCTGCGTCCCCAGACGGTTGCGCAGCACGATCCAGTCGATCGGCCCGGCCCCGGCGGCGCCGCGCATCTGCCGCGCCGACCACACCATTTCGGAATAGATCGACGGCCCCAGAATCTTCTGATCCGCATCCATCCGCGCCAGCAGGTCAAAGTCGATGAAACTGTCATTCAGCGGCGTGATCAGCGTATCGGCCAGCGTGTGCGCCATCTGGCTTAGGCGCGTGTGGCTGCCCGGACAGTCCAGCAGGATGAAATCGCTTTCGGCCTCCAGCGCCTCGACCGCGCGCGAAAGGGGGTCGGTATCCCCATGCGGATCGACCGCGTCCAGAACCCCCAGACGCGGGGTCGGCAGGTCCAGCCCCTGGCGCGCGCAAAAGGCCAGCCGGTTTTCGATATAGCGGCCAAAACTGCGCTGGCGCACATCCAGATCCAGCGCCCCGACCCGATGCCCCATCCGCGCCAGCGCCGTCGCCACATGCATCGAGGTGGTCGACTTGCCCGACCCGCCCTTTTCATTCCCGACAACGATGAAATGCGCCACAGCGACCCCCCGATCAAGATTTCGTGCAGACTATCCGCGACCGCCCGCGCCCAAAACCCCCGCGCTTGCGGAAATCTGTGGACAAACCGGGCCTTCTTCGTTGCCCAAATACCCATTGCCCCGCCCCCGGAATGCGAAAACGCCGCCCCAGGGGGACGGCGCTTCCAGATCGCGGCGGAAAGGGATCAGAAGCCCAGACCGGCGTATTTGTTCTTGAACTTCGACACGCGGCCGCCGGTATCCATCAGGCGGGCCGACCCACCGGTCCATGCCGGGTGCGAGGTCGGGTCGATGTCCAGCGACATGGTATCGCCTTCCTTGCCCCAGGTCGAACGCACCTGATAGGTGGTGCCATCGGTCATTTTGACCTCGATCATGTGATAGTCGGGGTGAATATCTTTTCTCATGGCGCGGTTCCTCAGATCGAGACGTCGTTTTTGCCGTCGATGGCTTTATAGTTCGACACTTCGGCGATACGGGCCGACTTGCCGCGACGGGCACGCAGGTAATACAGCTTGGCGCGGCGGACACGGCCACGGCGGACGACCTCGATCGAATCGATATTGGTCGAATACAGCGGGAACACACGTTCCACGCCTTCACCAAAGCTGATCTTGCGCACGGTGAAGCTGGCGGAAATGCCGCCGCCCTTGCGCGAGATGCAGACGCCTTCATACATCTGCACGCGGGTGCGGGTGCCTTCGGTCACTTTGTAACCGACGCGCACGGTGTCACCGGCTTTGAAATCGGGAATTTTCTTGCCAAGCGACTGGATTTGCTCAGCTTCCAGTTGGGCGATCAGGTTCATCGCGTTCATCCTTTTCATGCTCGCGGTTAGGGCCGCGATTGGTCTGATGCGCCCGAGAGCTGTCGGTCCTTTGCCGGGTCCGCATCCGGGGACGGGGTTGCCCCCTGCCGGTCCAGATGCGCCCGCCACAGGTCGGGGCGGCGTTCCTTGGTCAGCCTTTCGGCCTGTTCCCGCCGCCAATGCGCGATGGCCGCGTGATTGCCCGACATTACGGTGTCGGGGATCGTGCGGCCTTCCCACTCGGCAGGGCGAGTATATTGCGGGTGCTCAAGCAGACCGCCCGTGGCCTCGGAAAAGGACTCCTCGGCCAGCGAATCCTGATTCCCCAGCACGCGCGGTATAAGCCGGACCGTCGCATCAATCAAGACCTGTGCCGCCAGTTCCCCGCCGGTCAGGACATAATCGCCAATGCTGATTTCTTCGACCCCGAAAGCGTCCAGAACGCGCTGGTCCACGCCCTCGAAGCGGCCACAGATCAGCACCGCCCCCGGCCCCTGCGCCAGCGCGCGGGCACGGGCCTGGGTCAGCGGCTTGCCGCGCGGCGACAGATAGACCACCGGCAAGCGCCCCGGCCCCGCGCCTTGCCCCGCACCCTGCCCCTGTCGCGGCCCCTGCCCCGCCGGGTCTTCGCCCTGCGCGACCGGGGTTGCACCCGCCGCGCGCAGCGCGCTGGCCATCACATCGGGGCGGATCACCATGCCTGCACCGCCGCCCGCCGGGGTGTCATCGACATTGCGATGCCGCCCGATGCCATGGTCACGCAACGGCACGGTTTGCAGGTTCCACAGCCCGTCCTTCAGCGCCCGCCCGGTCAGCGACAGGCCCAGAATGCCGGGGAACGCCTCGGGGAACAGGGTGATGACGCGCGCGGTCCAGACCCCGGCAACCTGTGGTTCGGCCATCAGGTCGCGCGGCTGGCGGCTGGCGCTGACCGACAGGCGGCCATGCGATTTAGAGGCTGACGGACCGCTGGTCATGGCTTATTCGTCACTTTCAGGCGGGTCGGCCACGATGCGCCCCGCCGCCAGATCGACCGTCGGCACGACCGCACGGGTAAAGGGCAGCAACAGCAGCCCGGCCTTGCCGGTAATTTCCAGAATATCCCCCGCCCCGTGGTCGAAAATCGCGCGCACCCGGCCAAGCGGGGCACCGCCGGTGTCGACCACCTCAAGCCCGATCAGATCGGCGTGATAGAATTCGTCATCGGGCAGGTTCGGCAGGGCCGACCGCGGCGCCCACAGGGTGACGCCTTTCAGGGCCTCGGCCTCTTCACGGGTCTGCACGCCCGACAGCCGCGCGCCAAGCCCGCCGGTCACGGGCCGGGTCAGCGTCACGGTGAAACTGCGCGCGCCATCCTCGGTCGTCAGGGGGGCATAGCGGGCAATATCGCGCGGCTCGGCGGTGAAGCTTTTCAGCCGCACCTCGCCCTTGACGCCAAAGGCGCCTGCAATCGCGCCCACAACAATGCGATCAGCCATGCTTACCTCTTTGCGCAGAAACCGGCGCGCAGCCATTGCCCGCCGGACGCTTTGCATAAATCCATCTGATGGGCACGTTCTGCAAGCATTCCGGCCAGAAAGGCCAGCAGCAGAAAGATCGCCTTGCGCACCAGCCGCATCCCACGCACCCGATCAGCGAAACCGGCCCGCCTGTCAGCGGGCCGGTCGGGGATTATTCCGCGCTGTCTGCGGCGGCTTCTTCGGCCGGGGCAGCGGCGGCCTCGGCGGCAGCGGCGGCCTTGGCGGCTTTTTCTTCGGCGCGTTTCTTGGCCTTATCGCCCGGCTCGGCCTTTTTCAGGTTCTTACGCTCGGTCTTTTCAGTGACGCCGGCGGCTTCGAGGAAGCGCGCGATGCGGTCGGTCGGCTGCGCGCCCTGCGACAGCCAGAACTGAACGCGCTCGACATTCATCTTGATGCGGTCTTCACTGTCTTTGGCCAGCAGCGGGTTATAGGTGCCCAGTTTCTCGATGAAGCGGCCATCGCGGGGCATCCGCGAATCAGCGGCGACGATGGCATAGTGCGGGCGCTTCTTGCTGCCGCCACGGGCCAGACGGATTTTCATAGCCATTTGGTTTTCTCCTTTGAAAATGGCGTTGGGCCGGGGTCGGCCGTCAGGATTGGAAACCCTCGTGATGCCGAATGACCTCGGCGATCACGAAGTTCAGGAACTTGCGCGCAAAGACCGGGTCCAGATCGGCTTCGCGTGCCAGCATCTCCAACCGTTCGATCTGCGCGGCCTCGCGCGTGGGATCGGACGGGGGAAGGTCGTGTTCGGCCTTCAGCTTGCCCACGTTCTGCGTGTGCTTGAAGCGTTCAGCCAGGGTATAGACGATGATCGCGTCCAGCCGGTCGATGCTGGCGCGGTGTTCTTTCAACAGATCGGCGGCGCGGGCCACGGCGTCCTGGGTCATCTGTCACTGCCTTTCGGGTGGTGAACCCGGCCGGGGCGCTGCCCCGGACCCCGGGATATTTGGGCCATGATGAAGATCATTGCGCGGACCCTTTCGGGTGGCGCCAGGCCCGGATGGTGCCGCCTTCGGCATCGGCGGGGGGCACGGCGGCGGCATCGTCGCGCAGCGCCCCAAGGCGTTCCGCCAGCGCGATCGAGCGGCTGTTGCGCAGGTCGATAAAGCTGACCGCCGTGTCCCAGCCCAGATCGTCGAAAACATGGCGGATGGCGGCGCGGGCGGCCTCGGCGGCATAGCCCTTACCCTCGGCGGCGGGGGACCACAGGTTCCAGCCGATTTCCGGTTCCGGCCATTCGGCGGGGTTCCACGGCCCCGTTGCCCCCAGCGGCACGTCGCTGCCCTTTTCGCAGAACACGAACATGCCATAGCCGCGCATCGCCCAATGCCCGATCATATGGCCAAAGGCGCGCCAGTGCTTGCCCTCGGCCGGGGTGCCGCCGCTGATGAAGCGGGCGCGTTCCGTCGGCATGAAGTCGCGGAAATACGGCCAGTCGGCCCCTTGCGGCGCGCGCAGGATCAGGCGTTCGGTTTCCAGAACCGGCGTATTGGACAGCGCGATCATGCCCGTTCCCCCTGTGTCGGAATGGCGAAAACGTCGCGCGCGATGCCGTCCGGAAAGCTGTCGCGGCGAAGGAAACTGCCGCCCACAGCCTGTGCCAGCCTGCGCGCGGCGTGGTTGTCGTCTCTGAAATGGGTCTCGACCCGGGGCCAGCCCAGATGCGTGCGCGCCCATGCCAGCACCCCGCGCGAGGCCTCTTGCGCAAGGCCCTGACCGCGGGCGACCGGCGACAGCCACCATGTCAGTTCATGCGACGGCCAGCCATCGGGGTGAACGATGCCGCAGCCGCCCACGGTGCGCCCCGCCAGCGTGACGGCGAATTTGCCAAAGCCTTTCAGCGCCCAATGCCCGACATCGCGGCACAGCGCGCCATAGGCCTGATCGGGGCGCAGCGGCCCGCCATAAAACGCCGAGGCCTGCGCATCCGCGAAAAAGCGGGCATAGGCATCCGCATCCCGCCCATCGGGCAGGCGCAGCACAAGACGTGCCGTTTCTATGACGGGTGCGGCAGTCATTTCTTCCTGAACATCCCCGACAGGCCACCGGGCAGGTTCATGCCGCCCAACTGACCGCCAAGCCCTTTGGGGTCGTTCAGCATCTTCGTGGCCTCGGCCATTTGCGCGGGGTCGACATTGGCCATATCGGGCAGGCCGCCGCCTTTGCCCGACATCGCGCGCATGGCCTGTTTCAGCATCCCGCCCTTGCCCATCTTGCCCAGTTTTTTCATCGTGTCGGCCATCTGGCGCTGCATTTTCAGCAGCTTGTTCAGTTCGGCCACGTCCATGCCCGCGCCTGCGGCGATGCGTTTCTTGCGGCTGGCCTGCAACATCGCCGGGTTGGCGCGTTCCTGTCTGGTCATCGAATTGATCAGCGCGATCTGGCGGCGGATGGCACGGTCGTCAAAGCCGGCCTCTTCCGCAGCTTTGGCCATTTTGCCCATGCCCGGCATCATGCCCATGATGGACTGCATCCCGCCCATCTTCATCATCTGTTCCAGCTGGTTTTTCAGGTCGTTCATATTGAACAGACCTTTCTGAAAGCGCTTCATCATGCGCTCGGCCTGTTCGACCTCCAGCACTTCCTGCGCTTTCTCGACCAGCGCGACGATATCGCCCATGCCAAGGATGCGGCCCGCGACGCGCTGTGCGTCGAACACCTCAAGCGCGTCCATCTTTTCGCCCAGACCGACAAAGCGGATCGGCTTGCCGGTGACCTGACGCATCGACAGCGCCGCACCGCCCCGGCCATCACCATCCATCCGGGTCAGCACCACGCCGCTGACCCCGACCTTGGCGTCAAATTCGGTGGCCACGTTAACGGCGTCCTGACCGGTCAGGCCATCGACCACCAGCAGGGTTTCGCGCGGGGCGGCGATGTCGCGGACGGCCTGCACCTCGTCCATCAGCAGCTGGTCGATATGCAGCCGGCCCGCCGTGTCCAGCAGGAACACGTCATAGCCGCCAAGCGTGGCCTGCTGTTTGGCGCGTCTGGCGATCTGCACGGCGGTTTCGCCGGGCACGATGGGCAGGGTGTCAACGCCGATCTGCGTGCCCAGAATCGCCAGCTGTTCCATCGCGGCCGGACGCTGGGTGTCAAGGCTGGCCATCAGCACGCGCTTTTTCTCGCGTTCTTTCAGGCGCCGCGCCAGCTTGGCGGTGGTGGTGGTCTTCCCCGAGCCTTGCAGACCCACCATCAGAATGGGCGCGGGCGGGTTGTCGATGCGCAGTGCGTCTGGCGCATCCTCGCCCTGCAGGACGCGGATCAGTTCATCATGGACGATCTTGACGACCTGCTGGCCCGGCGTGACCGATTTCGTGACCGACGCCCCCGTCGCCTTGGCGGTGACTTTCTTGACGAAATCGCGCGCCACGGGCAGCGAAACATCGGCCTCCAGCAGGGCAACGCGAACCTCGCGCATTGCGGCGCGGACGTCATCCTCGGACAGCGACCCCTGCTTGGTCAGCCGGTCGAAAACCCCACCAAGGCGGTCGGAGAGTGATTCAAACATGGCGGTCCTCCTGACCGTAACATAGCGCGATGGCCCCCGTGGGCGCGACGCGCTGACGGGGGTCGATCCCTGCGCAAGACAGGGACCGGAAGGATGGCCTTCCGGGGATTTGCCGCCAGCATTAGCTGCCATGACCAGCAAAGTCAAGCCGGGGCGGCATTTACGGAATCTTCAGGGATTGGTGCCAGACTGTCGGCAAGGAAAGGTGATTCGATGCCGCACGTCCCGCCCAAGCCAGCCCCCGACCCCACCGTGGTCGAGGTAATCGTGCACACCGTGCCGCTGATCGCGGATTTCGCGGTGCCCTTCGTGATGCATGTCGCCGGGAACCACCCCCGGATCAGCTGGCGCTATCGTGCGGGCTTTGGCATTGCCGACCTGTCCGCGACACCGGGCGCGGTGCATATCGCCCTGCGCGCCGGTGCCCGCCCGCCGGACCTGCCGGGGCTGCAGGTGCAGGCGCTGGGGCGGCTGGCCTTTGGCCTTTATGCGACGCCCGAATATATCCGCGAACACGGGATGCTGGACGGGACGAATGCCGCGCGGCATGTGCTGGTTACCCACGATTTCCATCGCGACCATGCGGTGTTCGACCATTGGGCCACCGACAACCTGCGCGGTATCAGCGTTGGGCTCCGCACCAACGACGAAACCGCGCATCGCTTTGCCATCCGCTCGGGGCGCTGCGCCGGGTTCCTGCCCCTGTCGGCGCCGCTTTACATGCCCAGCCTGACGGAAATCACGCCACCGCACCCGAACTGGCGCGTGGCCTTCTGGCTGGTGGCCCCGCCACCCGGCTGCGCCCCCGTCGCAGACCCCGCGATCGGGCAACTGGCAACCCTTCTGGAACGGTCGCTGGAATGATCGCGCGCGCCCTGCGCTGGCTGCGCGGCCGCTTATGCGGCCGCCGCCCCATCCACCAGCGCCACAATATCCAGCATGATGCGGTTCAACTCGAAATCCTTGGGGGTATAGACGCGGGTCACCCCCATCGCCAGCAACCGCCGGGCGTCCTCGTCAGGAATGATCCCGCCAACCACGACCGGCACATGCCCCAGACCGGCGGCCCGCATCCGGGTCAGCACATCCTCGACCAGCGGCAGGTGGCTGCCCGACAGGATCGACAGGCCGACGATATGGGCCTGATCGGTCCGCGCGCGGGAAACGATCTGTTCCGGGGTCATGCGGATACCTTCATAGGTAATATCCATGCCGCAATCGCGGGCGCGGAAGGCGATCTGTTCGGCGCCGTTGGAATGACCGTCCAGCCCCGGCTTGCCGACCACCAGCTTCAGCCGCCGCCCCAGACGGGTGCTGACGGCATCCACCGCCTCGCGGATGGGTTCCAGCCCCTCGGTGCGGTTGCTGGGGTTGGGCGACACGCCGGTGGGGCCGCGATATTCGCCATGAACCGCGCGCATCACCCCGGCCCATTCGCCGGTGGTCGCGCCCGCTTTGGCGGCGGCAATGCTGGCGGGCATGATGTTTTCACCCGCCTTCGCCGCATCGCGCAGCGCCCCCAGCGCCAGTTGCACCGCACCTTCATCGCGGCTGGCCCGCCAGTCGTTCAGCCGGGCGATCTGTTCGTCCTCGACACCGGGGGCGACGACCATGATCCCGCCATCCCCCGCCGTCAGCGGCGACGGCTCGCCCTGCTGCCAGCGGTTCACGCCCACCACGACGGTTTCGCCATCTTCAACCCGGTTCAGCCGCGCCGCGTTCGATTCAACCAGCCGCGCTTTCATGTAATCAATGGCCGCAATCGCCCCACCCATGGCGTCCAGCGTCGCCAGTTCTTCGCGCGCGCCCTGCTTCAACGCCTCGACCCTGGCGGCAACGACCGGGTTACCGTCGAACAGATCGCCATATTCCAGCAGGTCGGTCTCATAGGCCATGATCTGTTGCATCCGCAGCGACCATTGCTGGTCCCACGGGCGCGGCAAGCCCAGCGCCTCGTTCCACGCCGGCAACTGAACCGCGCGGGCGCGGGCGTTTTTGGACAGGGTCACGGCCAGCATCTCGATCAGGATGCGATAGACGTTGTTTTCCGGCTGCTGTTCGGTCAGGCCAAGGCTGTTGACCTGAACCCCGTAACGGAAGCGGCGGAATTTCTCTTCCTTGATGCCATAGCGGTCTCGGGTGATCTCGTCCCACAGCTCGGTAAAGGCGCGCATCTTGCACATTTCGGTCACAAAGCGAATGCCCGCATTCACAAAGAACGAGATCCGCCCCACCATCGCCGGAAAGCGGTCCGCGGGCACCTTGGTTTTCAGGTCGTCCAGCACCGCGATCCCGGTCGCCAGCGCATAGGCCAGTTCCTGCTCCGGGGTCGCCCCGGCCTCTTGCAGGTGATAGGAACACACATTCATCGGGTTCCATTTCGGCAGATGCTGCGCGGTGTAGGCCGCCACATCGGTGATCATCGCCAGCGACGGCCTGGGCGGGCAGATATAGGTGCCGCGCGACAGGTATTCCTTGACCAGATCGTTCTGCACCGTGCCTTGCAGCCGCGATACATCGGCGCCCTGTTCCTCGGCCACGGCGATATAAAGCGACAACAGCCACGGCGCCGTCGCGTTGATGGTCATCGAGGTGTTCATCTGCTCAAGCGGGATCTGATCGAACAGCGCCCGCATATCGCCCAGATGACAGACCGGCACGCCCACCTTGCCAACCTCGCCGCGCGCCAGAACGTGATCGCTGTCATATCCGGTCTGGGTCGGCAGGTCGAAGGCCACCGACAGCCCCGTCTGCCCCTTGGACAGGTTGGTGCGGTAAAGCGCATTCGACGCCTTCGCGGTCGAGTGGCCGGCATAGGTGCGAAACAGCCACGGCTTGTCTTTTTGAACAGGGTCGGTCATGGCGCGTCCTGGAAACAATATTTCTGTATCAACAGCGATATGGAAAGAAAGATGCGCTGTCAATCCGCCGCAATGCAGCACGGCGGGAAACGCTGCGGCATCCGCCGCGACATTCACCGGCATGGCCACAGCGTCCTCAGCGCATCTGCGGCGCACACTGCAAACGGGCGCGGCAATCCCTTGCCCGGCAAGGAATTCACGCGCCGCAGCGCGGGAAGGGGCAAGAATGGGGCGGACATATTATTTCAAACGCCGCGTCACATATGTTGCAAAGTTGCGCGGCAATGGTTAGGTCTCGGGTCATCAGCGCCGATTCTGCGGCGCGGCAGCAACAATGAGGTTTACCCATGGCCCTCGATGCCCCCTCGACCATCGCGCCCTATGAGGCGCCGGAAAAAGACCTCTATGAGATCGGTGAAATGCCGCCGCTGGGTCATGTCCCCAAACAGATGTATGCGTGGGCGATCCGGCGTGAACGCCACGGCGAACCCGACAAGGCCATGCAGGTCGAGGTCGTGGACACCCCCACCATCGACAGCCACGAAGTGCTGGTTCTGGTGATGGCCGCCGGCGTGAACTATAACGGCATCTGGGCCGGGCTTGGCGTGCCGATCAGCCCCTTTGACGGCCATGGCGCGCCCTATCACATCGCCGGGTCCGATGCCTCGGGGATCGTCTGGGCCGTGGGCGACAAGGTCAAGAACTGGAAGGTCGGGGACGAGGTCGTCATCCACTGCAATCAGGACGATGGCGACGACGAGGAATGCAACGGCGGCGACCCGATGTTCAGCCCCACCCAGCGCATCTGGGGTTACGAGACGCCCGATGGCAGCTTTGCCCAGTTCACCCGCGTTCAGGCGCAACAGCTGATGCCCCGCCCCCGCCACCTGACATGGGAGGAATCGGCCTGCTATACCCTGACGCTGGCCACCGCTTACCGGATGCTGTTCGGCCACCATCCGCATGAACTGAAACCCGGCCAGAACGTGCTGGTCTGGGGCGCCTCGGGCGGTCTGGGGTCGTTTGCCATCCAGCTGATCAACGCGGCCGGCGCCAACGCCATCGGCGTGATCAGCGACGAGGACAAGCGCGATTTCGTCATGGGCCTTGGCGCCAAGGGCGTGATCAACCGCAAGGATTTCAAGTGCTGGGGGCAACTGCCCAAGGTCAACACCCCCGAATACAAGGAATGGTTCACCGAGGCGCGCAAGTTCGGCAAGGCGATCTGGGACATCACCGGCAAGGGCAACAATGTCGACATCGTGTTCGAACACCCCGGCGAGGCAACCTTCCCGGTCAGCACGCTGGTGTGCAAAAAGGGCGGCATGGTGGTGATCTGCGCCGGCACCTCGGGGTTCAACTGCACCTTTGACGTGCGCTATATGTGGATGCACCAAAAGCGCCTTCAGGGCAGCCATTTCGCGCATCTCAAACAGGCGGCCTCGGCCAACAAGCTGATGCTGGAACGGCGCATCGACCCTTGCATGTCCGAGGTGTTCCCCTGGGCCGAGATCCCGCAGGCGCACATGAAAATGTACAAGAACGAACATAAGCCCGGCAACATGGCGGTGCTGGTTCAGTCACCCCTGACCGGGCTGCGCACCTTCGAGGACGCGCTGGAGGCCGGTCGCCGCTGACCCTGCGCCCGCGCGACCCGTCACAACCGGGTCGCGCGACACAGACCGATCATCCGCGCCCTTCCCGGCGCGGATTTTTGCTTATTCAGCCTATTTTTTAGGCAAATGCCGCATCTTTCGGCAGAAATTGCCGCCAGATTGCGCAAAACCGGCGCCCGTCATATTCATCTTGCCGAATGACCCGTCTATCCAGCAGCTATCTTTCTGGAGGTGACGATGCAAATTCACGACACGCTTTCCCCGATCTATGACGAGGTCATCCGCCGCAACCCCGGCGAACCGGAATTCCATCAGGCCGTGCGCGAGGTTCTGGAAAGCCTTGGCCGGGTGATTGCCAAGCGCCCCGAATATGCCGATGACGCGCTGATCGAACGTATTTGCGAACCCGAACGCCAGATCATTTTCCGGGTGCCATGGATCGACGATAACGGCACTGTCCAGATCAACCGCGCCTTCCGCGTCCAGTTCAATTCGGCCCTGGGGCCGTATAAGGGTGGCATCCGCTTTCACCCCTCGGTCAATCTGGGGATTATCAAGTTCCTGGGCTTTGAACAGATCTTCAAGAACGCCCTGACCGGCCTGCCCATCGGCGGCGGCAAGGGCGGGTCCGATTTCAACCCGCGGGGCCGGTCCGACCGCGAAATCATGCGCTTTTGCCAGTCGTTCATGACCGAACTGCACCGCCATATCGGTGAAAATGTCGACGTCCCCGCCGGCGATATCGGCGTTGGCGGTCGTGAAATCGGCTATATGTTCGGGCAATACAAACGCCTGAACAACCGCTATGAGGCCGGGGTGCTGACCGGCAAGGGCCTGCTTTACGGCGGCTCGCGCGCGCGGACCGAGGCCACCGGCTATGGCGCGACCTATTTCGTGCAAAACATGCTGGCCACCAAAGGCAGCGATTTCGACGGCAAGCGGGCGGTGGTGTCAGGCTCGGGCAATGTCGCCATCTATACGATGGAAAAGATCATTTCCTTCGGTGGCAAGATCATGGCGTGCTCGGACTCGAACGGCTATGTCGTGGATGAAAACGGCATCGACCTGGCGCTGGTCAAAGAGATCAAGGAAACCCGGCGCGAGCGGATCGCCGAATATGCCCGGCGCAAGGGCACCGGCGCGCATTATATCGAGGGCGGCAATATCTGGGATACCCCCTGCGACATCGCCATGCCATCCGCGACCCAGAACGAGCTGGACGGCAAAAGCGCGCGCAAGATGGTCGAAAACGGGGTCATCGCGGTGGGCGAAGGCGCGAATATGCCCTGCACCCCCGAGGCGATCCGCGTGTTCCAGACCGCCGGCGTGCTGTTCGGGCCGGGCAAGGCGGCCAATGCCGGGGGCGTCGCCACATCGGCGCTGGAAATGCAGCAAAACGCCTCGCGCGACAGCTGGACCTTTCAACAGACCGAGGAACGGCTGGCCGGCATCATGCGCAATATCCACGATGCCTGTGCCGAAACCGCCGAGGAATACGGCATTCCCGGCGATTACGTCATCGGCGCCAATATCGCGGGCTTTGTCCGCGTGGCCGAGGCGATGCGCGCCCTTGGCGTGATCTGACGACCCGTCGCGCGCGGTTTGGCCTTGCCGCCGACCGCGCGCACGCTAGGGTGCGGCGCATGACCGCCCTGACCCTGTCCCCCGATCAGGCCCACGCATGGGATGCGCTGGCCGAAACCCTTGCCGCCGCCGGTGTCGACCTGCTGGCCGAGGAAATCCGCCCCGCGACCGAAGGCAAGGGCCGCGTCATGGCGGTTCTGGGCAAGGCCGGGTCCGGCAAGACGCTGTTGCTGGCCCAGATCACCGAGGCCCTGCGCACAGCCGGGGTGCAACTGGTCAGCCCCGATTTCGAGGCCCGCGCCCATAAACGCAGCGTCGCGGTGCTGGCACCGACCAACAAGGCGGCCTTCGTGCTGCGGATGCGCGGCGTCCCGGCGACGACCATTCACCGCATCCTTTACACCCCGGTTTACGACCCCGAATTTGAACGCATCGCGGAATGGCTGGCCGGCGAAGGCGACCGCCCCGACCCGTCGAAAATCGACGATGAACGCCTGACAGACGAGGCACTGGACCGCGCCAAGGCGTTTTTCGACATCCACGGCTCGGTTCCCGGCGCGCTGGCAGCGGCGGGGTTGCGCGGGTCGGATTTCATCAAGGGCTGGAAGCGGCGCGAGGACGGGCTGGATATCGGGCTGATCGACGAAAGCTCGATGCTGGATGAACGCCAGTTCGACGACCTGCGCGAGATTTTCCCAACGCTGGTGCTGTTTGGCGACCCGGCGCAGCTGGCGCCGGTCGGCCTGTCGGGCAAGATGGTGTTTGACAAGCTGGCCCCGGCGCAGCGGCTGGAACTGCACCGCATCCACCGTCAGGCCGATGACAACCCGATCCTCGACCTTGCCCATGCGCTGGCCGATGACAAGCTGGATTTCGCGGGTTTCGAACGCATGATCCGTGATGCCGCCGGGCGTGACCCGCGCGTGGTCTGGGCCGAACGCGCCGACAGCGACCTGATGGCGCGTTCACCCATGCTGGTCTGGCGCAATGCCACCCGCATCCGCCTGATCGGCGCCTTCCGCATGGCCCATGGCGCCCCCGCCGACAACCTGCTGCCCGGCGAACCGCTGGTCTGCGACGGCATCGAACTGCCGCTGAAACACCGCAAGAAACGCATCGACCTTGAGGCGCGCGGCCTGATCAAGGGCGCGCAGGTGGTCTATCTGGGTCCGGGCAAAAAGCCCGGCTTCTCGCGACTGCATGTCATCGGCGCCGAAGACCCGCGCGTTTCCGCCGCCAGCATCGTCAAGATCGAGGCGCAAGAGGAAACCGACCCCTTCATCCCCTTCGCGGCCCGCATGGGGGCGGTGTTCCTGCATGGCGCGGCGGTGACCATTCACAAGGCGCAGGGCAGCCAATGGCCCGATGTTCAGGTCTTTGCCCCCGACCTTGCCGCCGCCGCATGGTCAGGCCGGGTCGAGGCCGGTATTCCGCTGTGGAAACGTCTGGCCTATGTCGCCATCACCCGTGCGCAAAACCGGCTGATCTGGGTCACGCGCCCGCGCCTTGGCCGGCCACAGGCACCGCTTGGCACCGACGATCTGGCCGCGCCCGCCCCGACCCTGACCCTGCAAGCACAGGATCAGGGCGCCGATACCGCGACCTGAACCAGCCCGCCGGACCGGCCCGTGCCGGGGCCGGTCTGGCTTACCCGGCGCGCGGGCGTCTTCGTTGTCCAAATACCCGCTGCGCCCGCCTCAGCCGCGGCGCGGGCCGTTGATCTGGTTCAGCCGCAATTCCAGCGCCTCGGTCAGCGATTCGCGGGTCAGGCCGGTTTCCTGCGACAGCCGCATCAGCCCAAAATGCACCCGCGCCAGTTGCTGGTAATAGCTGGCAAAGGTGAAATTGATCGACGCACCGGCCACCGCCCCGAACAGCGGCGCGGCCTGCGCCGCCAGCTTTTGCGCCAGCGTGGCCGACAGGCGCGGGGCGACCCTGGCGATCAGGCCCTGAATGGTCTGGCCGGTAATGGTCAGCCGCGCCGCCAGCAGGCCGGTGTCAACGCCATCATCCTGCGCCATCGGGCCGCCCGCGGCAAAGATGCGCAGGCATTCACGGCGCACCTCGTCGCTTTCGGGGTCCAGCCCGTGTTCCTCGGCAATTTCCAGCATGGACCGCAGCAACAGGGTGATGGTCAGCGGCAGCTCGACCAGCGCGCCGGGCAGCCCCGCCAGCCCCCCCGCCGCACCGCTGGCCGAGGTCACCAGCCGGTTGAACCAGTCGCCCCGGTCAAGCAGCATCACCCGTGACCGTCCGGCGGCGTCGAACGCGTTTTCCAGCCCGCGCATCACCACCCGGTCCAGCCGCCGCGTCACCACATCGGGCAGCCGCCGCAGCGCCGATTCCGCGCTGCCGCCGACCATGTTCAGGAATTCCATCCCCACGCCACCGGCGCGCTGATATTGCCGCGCCAGCCGGTCGACGGCGTCATGCACGCTGGGGTCGGTGATCGGTTGCAGGATATCCTGCTGCCTGGCGGGGGTGGGGGCGGTCATCATGGCACCTTTGTTCAGGGCGGGTCAGGCGGCCCCGCCAGCGGCATCGTCGCGCTGCACCGGGCCATGCACCCCAACCCACGCGCCGGGTTCCAGTTCCAGCCCCAGCACCCGGTCGGGGTTGGTGGGCGGCGGCATCCTGACCGCGTCCAGCCGCGCAAAACCAAAGCGGCTGTAATAGGGCGCATCGCCAACCAGCAGCACCCGCGCAGCCCCCATATCGCGCGCGCGCGACAGGCTTTCGTGCATCAGCCAGCCGCCCAGACCTTCGCCCTGCGCGGTGGGGTGGACCGCGATCGGTCCCAGCAACAGCACCGGCTGGCCCGCGACCCGCACCGGCCAATAGCGGATCGCGGCCACGACCGCATCGCAGCCATCGCGCAGAAACAGGCACAGCGGGGCCACCGGCGCCACCCCGTCGCGCAGCCGGTAAGATGACAGCGCCGTCCGCCCCGGCGCAAAGCACAGGTCGTAAAGCGCCTCGATCTGGGGCGTGTCGGCAGGGGTTTCGGTGCACAGCGCGTAATCCATCGCGGCGCATCATAGCCATCGCTGCGGGCGCGAACAGGGCAAAAAACCCGCTGGCGCAGCGCCGCCACCCATGGCACCCTGCACCCGCATCACAGGAGGCCGCCATGTTCTATCGCCCTGAAAACGGACACGGTTTGCCGCATAATCCGTTCAACGCCATCGTCGCGCCCCGGCCCATCGGCTGGGTGTCGTCGCGCGGGACGGCGGGGGACAATCTGGCACCCTATTCGTTCTTTAACGCCGTCGCCTATACGCCGCCGCAGGTCATGTTCGCCTCGACCGGGACCAAACCCGACCGGCCGGAAACCAAGGACAGCGTGGCGCAGATCGCGCAGAGCGGGGTGTTCTGCATCAATATCGCGCCATTTTCGATGCGCGCGGCGATGAACGCGACCTCGGCGCCGCTGGCGGCGGGCCAGTCGGAATTCGAGGCTGCCGGCATTGCCGCCGCCGAATGCGAAACCATCGACTGCCCGCGCGTGGCCGATGCCGCGGCGGCGCTGGAATGCCGGGTCGGGCGGATTCTGCCGCTGGCGGGCACGTCCAACACGCTGGTCATCGGCGTGGTCACCGGCATTCATATTCACCCCGACTGCCTGCGCGACGGGCGTTTTGACCTGTCAGGCGATGGCTGGCTGGCGCGCATGGGCTATCACGATTATGCCCGCATTACCGATCTGTTCGAAATGGAGCGCCCATGAAAACCGTCAAGGATTACATCCGCACCATCGCTGATTTCCCGCACGAGGGGATCATGTTCCGCGATGTCACCACGCTGTTTTCCGACGCGCGCGGCTTTCGCATGGCGGTGGACCAGTTGCTGCACGCCTATGCCGGGCAGCGCATCGACAAGGTGGTGGGCCTTGAGGCGCGCGGCTTTATCCTTGGCGGCGCGGTGGCGCATCAGCTGTCGACCGGTTTTGTGCCGATCCGCAAAAAGGGCAAGCTGCCCGGCACCGTCATCTCAGAGGCCTATACGCTGGAATATGGCGAAGCCGTGGTCGAGATCCACGACGACGCCCTGACAGCCGGGGAAAAGGTGCTGATCGTCGACGACCTGCTGGCCACCGGTGGCACCGCGGCGGCGGGCATCCGGCTGTGCCAGCGGCTTGGCGCGCAGGTGATGGGCTGTGCCTTCGTTATCGACCTGCCCGATCTGGGGGGCCGCAAGCTGTTGGAAGGGATGGGCATGGCTGTCCACGCCCTGACCAGCTTCGAGGGCGCCTAAAGCGGCGGCAGCGGAAACACCCGGTCATAGACCCAGTTGAACACCAGCGCATAGGCCATGTAAAACAGCGCCACCCCCAGATCCAGCCCCAGCGCCGGCCAAAAGCCCAGACCCAGATACCACATGGTAAAGGGCAGCAGCACGGCCATCAGCCCCAGTTCGAACAAAACCGCGTGCAACAGGCGCAGGGCCACGGTCTTGCGGGTGGTCCCGCTGCGCCACAGCATCAGCCGGTCAAAGGCCAGGTTATAGGCGTAATTCCACAGCGTCGCGACACCCGCCCCAACCGCCCCCAGCACCCCCAGATGCATGGCCGGCAGCCCGGTCAGGGCCGCGCCGCCAAGGCTTAACAGCCCCAGCCCGACCAGCTCGAACGTCAGCGCATGGCGTATGCGGTCCGCGGTCGACCGCAGGCCGGTCCGCGCCGGGGCGGTCATGGCTGCAACACCGCGCCGGGGTTCAGGATGCCATGCGGGTCCAGCCCGGATTTGATCGCCCGCATCACCTGCAAACGCACCGGGTCGCCCCAGCGCGCCAGATCCGCGACCTTCAGCCGCCCGACGCCATGTTCCGCCGAAAACGACCCGCCCCGCGCCACCACCATTTCATGAATGGCGCGCTGCGCGGGATGGCGGACATTGTCATATTCGTCACGCAAGCGGCCCTCGGCAGGGAACAGGTTGTAATGCAGGTTGCCATCCCCCAGATGGCCGAAACAATTGATCCGCATTGCCCCCATCGCCGCCACCATCGCCCCGGCATCGCGGATAAAGCCCGGCACCTCGGACAGCGGCAGGCTGATGTCATGCGAACTGATTGACCCGATGGCGCGGTTCGCCAGCGGCAGATGTTCGCGCAGGGTCCAGAAATCCTGCGCCTGCTGGCCCGATTGCGCGATCACGCCGTCGCGCACCAGCCCGGCGTCCATGGCATCGGCCATCAGCGCCCCGGTCGCGGCATCGGCATCCATCCCGGCAGGCAGGCCCAGTTCCAGCAGCACCACCCAGTCCGGGCGATGCGCAAAGGGCTGGCGCATCTGCGGAAATACCGTATCCAGAAACCGCAGCCCCTGCCCGGCGATCAGCTCGAACGCGGAAATACAGCCCGCCAGTTGCGCGCCCGCCAGCGCCAGCAGGTCCAGCGCCGCTTGCGGGTCGGGCACCTCAAGCATCGCAACCGGGCTGGCGGCGGGCACTGGCGACAGGCGCAGGCTGGCGGCGGTAATGACCCCCAGCGTGCCCTCGGACCCGATCAGCAGGTCGCGGATGTCATAGCCGGTATTGTCCTTGCGCAACCGCTTGAGGTCACGCAGCACCCGCCCGTCGGCCAGCACCGCCTCGACCCCCAGACACAGCTCGCGCGCATTGCCATAGCGCAGCACATTCACCCCGCCCGCATTGGTCGCCAGCACCCCGCCCATGGTCGCCGTCCCCTGCGAGGCCAGCGACAGCCCGAACAGCCGCCCCGCCGCCGCTGCGGCATCGCGCACCGATTGCAGGCTGGCCCCGGCCTCGGCGATCAATACGTTCTCAGCGGGGAAACAGGCGCGGATTGCCGCCATGCGTTCCAGCGACAGGATCAGCGGCGCCGGACCCTCGGGCATGATCTGGCCCCCGACCAGACCTGTGCCACCGCCCCGCGTCACCACCGGCACCCGCGCCTCATGCGCCAGCCGCAGCACCGCCGCCACCTGTTCCACGTCACGCGGCGCCGCCACCACACCGCCCTGCCCGCGAAAGCGTCCGCGCGGCTCGTCCAGATAGGCATCGGTTAACGGGCGGCGCACCGCGTCAGGCAGGCGGGCGGCAAAGGCGTCATCGGCGGGGTTCAGATCCATGGTTCATCTTGGCCCAAATATCCTCGGGGGTGCGGGGGCAGACAGCCCCCGCCGCGGCCTTACCGCACATCGGTGCGTCCGCGGCGGTCAGCGCGCAGGTTGGCATAAAGCACATGGTTGCGCCAGCGGCCCGCGATCTGAAGATAGCTTTGCGCCACGCCTTCATATTTGAAACCCGACTTTTCCAGCACCCCGCGCGATGCGGCGTTTTCGGGCAGGCAGGCGGCCTCGATCCGGGACAGGTCCATGACCGCGAAAGCATGGTGAACGACGGCCTCGATCGCCTCGCGCATATAGCCCTGACGGGCAAAGCGCTGACCGATCCAATAGCCGATGGTGCCGCATTGCGCCGGGCCACGGCGGATATTGTCCAGCGTGATCGCCCCCAGCAGCGCGCCGTCATGCCGGATCAGGAAAAACGGCAGCGCGGTCTGCTGGCGGCTGGCGCGGGCGGCCCAATAGACGCGGTTGGTGAAACTTTTCCGGCTCAGGTGATCGGGCGCCCAGACCGGTTCCCAGCGGGTCAGGAAATCGCGGCTTTCGGATCGCAGCGCGGTCCAGGGGCCGAAATCCTGATGCGCGGGCAGGCGCAGGGTCATACGGTCCGTTTCCAGCCGCAGACTGCGCCGCCCGAATACCATCACGCCGCCAGCCTTTGGGTCAGCCGGTCCAGCGCGGGCGCGGCACCGACCGGGCCATACAGCGCCAGCGCCGGTCGCGGGCGGGTCAGCAGGCGCTGTGCGTGCTGGCGCAGGTCATCGGCGGTGACGGCATCGACCCGCTGCGCCGATTCCGCAGGGTCGGGCACGCGGCCCCAGATGGCCAGCGACCGGGCCATGCGTTCGGCCTGTGCCGAGGGGCTTTCCAGCCCCATCAACAGCGACGATTTCAGCTGCGCTTTGGCGCGGTCGATCTCGGGCGTGGTCAGGCCATCGGCGGCGCGGCGGATCTCGTCCACGGTCAGCGCGGCCAGATCGGCAATGTCATCGGCCCCGGTCCCGGCATAGATGGTCAGCATCCCGGTATCCTGATGGAACCCGGCCTGCGAAAAGATGGTATAGCACAGGCCGCGTTCCTCGCGGATTTTCTGGAACAGCCGCGAGGACATGCCGCCCCCCAGCGCGCTGGCAAAGATCTGGGCGGCATAGAAATCATCGGCCAGATAACCCGCCCCTTCCAGCGCCAGCGCGAAATGCGCCTGTTCCAGCGGTTTGACATGCCGCGCCTCGGCGCCGGTCCAGCGGGCGGCGGCACGCGGGCGCATCGGTTGCGGGGCCAGATGCCCGAAGGCGGCGCTGGCCTGCGCCACGATGGCGTTATGGTCGACCGCCCCGGCGGCGGCCAGAATCATGTGCTGGGGGCCGTAATGTTCGGCCACGAACCCCGACAGGTCGTCGCGGGAAAAGCCCCGCACCCGGTCCGCCGGGCCAAGGATGGGCCGGCCGATGGGCTGGTCGGCATAGGCGGCCTCTTGCAGCCAGTCAAAGATAATGTCGTCAGGGGTGTCCAGCGACTGGCCGATTTCTTGCAGGATGACGCCGCGCTCGACCTCGATCTCGCGCGGGTCGAAGGCGGGGTTCAGCAGGATGTCGGACAAGACGTCCAGCGCCAGCGGCACATCGCCCGCCAGCACCCGCGCGTAATAGGCCGTCACATCGCGCGAGGTGTAGGCGTTCAGGTAACCGCCCACATCCTCGATCGCCTCGGCGATTTGCAGCGATGTGCGCCGCGCCGTGCCCTTGAAGGCCATATGTTCCAGAAAATGCGCGATGCCGTTCTGATCGGCGCGTTCATCGCGGCAACCGGCATCGACCCAGATGCCGATACTGGCCGAATGCAGCCCCGGCATGGCACGGGTCACGATGCGCAGCCCGTTGGGCAGGGTGGTCAGGTTCAGGGGTTCGGTGCTCAAGCTGTCCTCCGGTCAAGGATCAGCGATTTAAGCGCGCCAAGGTCGTTTTCAACCCGCGTCACCCGTTCGGGCAGGTCAAACAGCCCGGCCATATGCGGCGGCAGGCCGGGGCGAATGCCGGTGGCCTGCTGAACCGCGTCGGGGAACTTGGCCGGATGCGCGGTGGCCAGCGTGATCATCGGCACGCCGGGGCGGCAATGCTCGCGCGCGACCTTGACCGCCACGGCGGTGTGGGGGCAGATCACATCCGCGGTTTCGTCGCGGATGGTGCGGATCATGTCGCGGGTCTGATCCTCGCTGGCGCGGCCGCTGTCAAAGCGTTCGCGCAGGGCCTGCAATGCGCCCTGACTGATGGTAAAGCCGCCGGATTTCAGCTCATCCATCAGCTGTGCGACCGCCCCGGCATCGCGGCCATAGGCCAGGAACAGGGCGCGTTCAAAGTTGGAACTGACCTGAATATCCATCGACGGGCTGATCGAGGGTTCGACCGCGCCCATGCGGTATTCGCCGCTGCGCAAGGCCCGGTCCAGAATGTCGTTCTGGTTGGTGGCAATGACCAGCCGGTCGATGGGCAGGCCCATGTCGCGGGCGATCGAACCGGCAAAGATGTCACCGAAATTGCCGGTCGGCACGGTAAAGCTGACCTTGCGATGCGGGGCACCAAGGCTGGCGGCGGCGGTGAAATAGTAAACCACCTGCGCCAGCACCCGCGCCCAGTTGATGCTGTTGACCCCGGCCAGCCCGACCGTGTCGCGGAAATCATGGTCGTTGAACAGGTCTTTGACCCGCGCCTGACAGTCATCGAAATGCCCGTCCACCGCCAGCGCGTGGACATTGCTGTCGGCGGGGGTGGTCATCTGGCGGCGCTGGACCTCGGACACGCGGCCATGCGGGAACAGGATGAAGACATCGACATTGGGCAGGCCGCGAAATGCCTCGATCGCCGCCGATCCGGTATCGCCCGAGGTCGCGCCGACAATGGTGATCCGCTGACCCGAGCGTGCCAGCGCGATCTGGAACAGCTGGCCGATCAGCTGCATGGCGAAATCCTTGAACGCCAGCGTCGGGCCGTGGAACAGTTCCAGCAGGTGATGGCCGGGGGCCAGTTGTTTCAGCGGTGCGCGCGCGGGGTGGGCAAAGCCCTGATAGGCGCGGGCAATGGCGCTGCGCAATTCGGCATCGGAAAAGTCACCGCCGGTAAAGGGTTTGACCACGCGAAAGGCGATTTCCTCGTAGGGCAGGCCGTCCATTTCCGCGATCTGGACGGGGGTAAAGGCCGGGATGGTTTCGGGCAGATACAGCCCGCCATCGCGCGCCAGCCCGGTCAGCATCGCCTGTTCAAAGCCCAGGACCGGTGCCTGACCCCGTGTCGAAATATACCGCATCGCCTGCCCCCGGACTGTGTCGCGTATTAGTAATGACGTTGCCTGATACGCCAGATCAGGCCGATTGTCATGCCCCCCCAGACCGCCGCCAGCATGAACCACGTCACCGCATATTCCAGATGATTATTGGGGATGCCGGTGATCGCCACCGGGATCGGCATGACGCCCTGTGCATCGCCCCCGACCCGCGCCGCGACGACCAGCACGGGAAGGGTGCCCAGATGCGCCGCCATGGCCGGCACGTCGCGGGCAAACCAGATGTTTTCCGACAGGTTGGGTTCGGGGGTCGAACCGCCCTTTTCCTGCGGCCAGTGCAGGTTGCCCGCCACCGTCAGATGCACCGGCGGGCGCGGGCTGTGGCGGGCGTCCTGTGCGACAAAGCCACGGTCAACCATGATCCGCCGCCCGTCATCGGTGACAAAGCCCGACACCACCTGATAGCCGCCGCCAAGGTCACGCGTGCCGGACAGGACCAGCACCTCGTCCCCGGTGGTGGTGCCGCTGACGCTGACGGGGCGGTATTTCATCGCCGGGTCCGGCGCGGCCGGCAGCGGCTGGGGGGGCGCGTCGATGCGGGACTGGATCTGGGCCAGCATGGTTTCCTTCCAGTCCAGCCGGCGCAATTGCCAGAAGCCAAGGCTTAACAGGATCGCACAGCCGGTCAGGCCAAGCAGAACGGGAAAAAGATATCGGCGCATGGGTGCCCCCAAAAGGAAAAGGCGCGGGAAGCCCCCGCGCCCGTCAGTCGTCAGGTCCGGGGATCAGCGCCCCCAGATATAGATCGAGGCGAACAGGAACAGCCAGACCACATCGACGAAATGCCAATACCAGGCGGCGGCCTCGAATCCGACATGCTGGCCCTGGCTCATCTGGCCCTTGATCAGGCGGATCAGACAGACCAGCAGAAAGATCGTGCCGATGATCACATGCGCGCCATGAAACCCGGTCGCCAGATAGAACACGCCGCCATAGACCGTGTCCGACAGGCCAAACGCCGCGTGGCTGTATTCATAGGCCTGAAGCACGGTAAAGAACGCCCCAAGGATCACCGCCACGATCAGCCCGTTAATGGTGGTCTTGCGGTCATTGTCATGAACCAGCGCGTGATGCGCCCATGTCACCGCCACACCCGACAACAGCAGAATCAGCGTGTTGATCAGCGGCAGGTGCCACGGGTCGAAGGTGTGAATACCCTCGGGCGGCCAGACGCCGTCGCGGATCGGGGACATCGGTCCCATCGGATACAGCGCATTCTTGAAGAACGCCCAGAACCACGCGGCAAAGAACATCACCTCGGAGATGATGAACAGGATAAAGCCGTATTGCAGGCCGATACGCACCACCGGGGTGTGATCGCCCTGTTCGCCCTCGGCGATGACGGCGCCCCACCAGATCACCATCGTGTAAAGCACCCCGGCCAGCCCGATCAGGAACATCCACGGGCTGCTGCCCTTCAGCCACAGCGCCGCCCCGAACAGCATGACAAAGGCCGAGACCGAGCCAAGAAACGGCGCAATCGAGGGCGGAAGAATGTGGTAATCGTGGTTCTTTGCATGTGCCATTTTGCGCGCGTCTCCCCCAAAAACGTTGGACGGTCGGTTTCTTGTCAGTTGCCAGCCGTGGCCAGCCCCGCCTGCCGGTCGGCGGCGGGCGCGGTTCTGGTGCGGTGGAAGGTATAGGACAGGGTGATGTCGCGGACCCGGCCCGCATCGCGGTCAGTGACCAGATCGGGGTCGACATAAAAGGTGACAGGCATTTCCACCCGCTCGCCGGGTTTCAGCGTCTGTTCGGTGAAGCAAAAGCATTCGATCTTGTCGAAGAAATACCCCGCCACATCCGGCGCGACGTTATAGGATGCGGTGCCGGTGATGGTTTCGTCGCTGGTATTGACAGCCTCGTAATAGGCAAGCCCGGTCTGCCCGATCTTCAGCACGATGTCGCGCTGCATGGGGCGGAAGGTCCAGCCCAGATCCTTGTCGGTATTGGCGTCAAAACGCACCCGGACGGTTTCATCCAGCACCACGTCGGACGCGGCCCCGGCGGTGTTGGTGGTGCCGCCATAGCCGGTGACCTGACAGAACCAGCTGTAAAACGGCACCGCGGCCCAGGCCAGCGCGCCCATCGTCACCACGACGGCCAGCAGAATGGTCACGGTGCGCGTGTTGCGGTTCATTGCCCGTCCCCCCGGGGCAGGGCCGAATTGCGATACTGGTGGTCGAACCCTTCCATCATGTCGCCATTGCTGATCTTGACCACGGACAGGCCGAAAACCAGCGCGACAAAGGCCAGCAGCACTGCCAGCAGGCCCATGTTCCGGGTGCGGCGGCGGCGGTGCAGGTCATGTTCGGTATTCAGCGCCATGTCACCAGCCCCCCATCGCGTGCTGGACCAGAAGCGCCGCGAAATGCGCAAACAGATAGATCAGCGACAGCTTGAAAAACGCCTTTTCCGCGCGATAGGCATCGGCCCCGGCCTGTGCCTCGGTCCGGCGCAGGATGCGCCAGCCGCCCTGGATGAACAGCGCGTTCAGCACCAGCGACACCACCAGATAGACCGGCCCGCCAATGCTGGTCAGCCCCAGCCACAGCGCAAAAGGCGCCAGCACCAGCGTATAGGCAAAGATATGGCGGCGCGTGGCCGGGCGGCCATGGGTGACGGTCAGCATCGGCACGCCGGCCTTGTGATAGTCACCCTTCATGAACAGCGCCAGCGCCCAGAAATGCGGCGGCGTCCAGAAAAAGATCAGCGCGAACATCAACAGCGATTCGGTGCTGATGCCACCGGTGGCGCAGGCCCATCCGATCATCGGCGGGAACGCCCCCGCCGCACCGCCGATGACGATGTTCTGCGGCGTCCGCCGCTTCAGCCACATCGTGTAAACCACGGCATAGAAAAAGATGGTAAAGGCCAGAAACCCCGCCGCGAACCAGTTGGCCGCCAGCCCCAGCATCATGCAGGCCGCAAAGGCCAGCGCCAGCCCCACGGCCAGCGCCTCGGGCCCGGTGACGCGCCCGGATGGGATGGGCCGCGACTGCGTGCGCCGCATCACCGCGTCGATATCGGCGTCATACCACATATTCAGTGCCCCCGACGCGCCCCCGCCCACGGCAATGAACAGCACGCAGCAAAAGGCGACAAAGGGGTGCATTCCGACCGGCGCCACCCACAGGCCGACAAGGGCGGTGAACACCACCAGCGACATGACACGCGGTTTCAGCAGCGCGACATAGTCGCGGAATTCCGCCTCGGGGGTGGTGGCCTGATATGTGTTGACGTCGCTCATCGGTTATTGGGCCAGCGCCATGCGGGTCGGCTGTGCCGGGCCGACGCTGGCGGTTTCGACGCCCTGCGATTGCAGCCATGCGTCGTATTTGTCCTGCGACACCGCCTTGACCACGATCGGCATATAGGCGTGGTTGATGCCGCACAGTTCGCTGCACTGGCCGAAATAGACGCCCTCCTGGTCGACCTGGAACCATGCCTGCGCGATCCGCCCCGGCACCGCGTCCTGCTTGACGGCGAAGGCGGGGATGGTCCAGCTGTGGATCACGTCATTGGCGGTGACTTGCAACAGCACTTTCTTGCCCACCGGCACCACCACGGCATTATCCGTGGCCAGCAGATAGTCGCGGTCCTGATACCCCGCCGCCGCCAGTTCGTCGCGCGCCAGCATGATCGCGTCAAAGGACAGGCCCTGATCGGGGTATTCATAGGACCAGTACCACTGGTTCCCGATGGCCTTGATCACCAGATCGGGGTCATTGGGCATTTCCTGCTGACGGAACAGGATCGGCAGCGAAAACACCCCGATCCCGATCAGGATCAGCACCGGCACCAGCGTCCAGGTAATTTCCAGCGGCGTGTTGTGGCTGAACCGCGCCGGCACCGGGTTGGCGCGGCGGTTAAAGCGCACAATGCACCACGCCAGCAGCACACAGACAAAGATGGTGACGACAGTGATGATCACCAGAATGAAATGGTCCAGCCATTGCTGGTCCTGCGCCAGCGAGGTCGCGGCGGGCTGAAACCCCATCGCGCCATCAACGGGCCGCCCGATGACCGGCAGATCACCCAGCGCATCCTGCGCGCGCGCCGCCCCGGCAGCCAGTGCCGCCATCATGCCCGCCCCCACTGCGCCGACCATTTTCCTGTTTGCCATCATGCTGTTACCCAATGCCTGTCGCGTCCCCTGACCCTGTGCGCGGGGCAATTTGCCCCTGCGACAAGGTGTCACTCCCCTTCTCAGAAATCACATCTGGTCGTTTCGGGCAAGTCTCGGCTTGTGGGGCGGGGGGAAAATACCCCATATCTGGGGGCATGAGATCTGACATCCCTGCCGCCTTCGCCCCGTTCGACACCCTGCTGGACCGCGACCGCGCGCTGGCCACCCTGCGCCGCGCCACCGATGGGGCCGATGACGGCGAATTATTCGTCGAACGCAGCCGCGCCGAGGCGCTGGTCTTTGACGATGGCCGCCTGCGCAATGCCGGCTATAACGCCGCGCAGGGTTTTGGCCTGCGCGCCGTGCGCGGCGAGGTGACGGGATATGCCCATTCCACCGAAATTTCCGACGCCGCGCTGACCCGCGCCGCCGACACCGCGCGGCTGGCGGTGGGCGATGGCGGCGGCACGCTGGCGCTGGCCCCGGCCGGGCCGGGCGCGGCGCTGTATGGTGCCGACGATCCGGCATCCGGGATCAGCTTTGCCGCCCGTGTCGCCATTTTGCGCGACATCGACGCCTTTGCCCGCGATCTGGACCCGCGCGTGGTGCAGGTCAGCGCCACCATCGCCAGCGGCCTTCAGGAAATCGCCATCCTGCGCCCCGAGGGCGGCCTGTTCACCGACATCCGCCCGATGGCCCGCATCGGCGTATCCGTCATCGTCGAGGATAACAGCCGCCGCGAATCGGGCAATGCCGGGGGCGGCGGGCGCATCGGGCTGGACGGTCTGATCGCCCCCGAACACTGGCAGGGCCTTGTGCGCGAGGCACTGCGCATCGCCCGCGTCAATCTGCGCGCCCAACCGGCACCGGCGGGGATGATGGATGTGGTGCTTGGCCCCGGCTGGCCCGGCATCCTGCTGCACGAGGCCGTGGGCCACGGGCTGGAGGGGGATTTCAACCGCAAGGGCCATTCCGCCTTTGCCGGGCTGTTGGGCCAGCGCGTCGCCGCCCCCGGCGTGACCGTGGTCGATGACGGCACCATCCCCGACCGGCGCGGCAGCGTCAGCGTCGATGACGAGGGCACGCCCCCCGCCCGCAACGTGCTGATTAAGGACGGGGTTCTGGTCGGCTATCTTCAGGACCGGATGAACGCACGGCTGATGGGGGTCGCGCCCACCGGCAACGGGCGGCGCGAAAGTTTCGCCCATATGCCGATGCCGCGCATGACCAATACCTTCATGGAAGGCGGCGGCGACGACCCCTCGGCCATTCTGGCGGGGCTGGATGACGGCATCTATGCGGTCGGGTTCGGCGGCGGTCAGGTCGACATCACCAACGGCAAATTCGTGTTTTCCTGCACCGAGGCTTACCGGGTGAAAAACGGCGTCGTGGGCGACCCGATCCGGGGCGCGACCCTGATCGGTGACGGCGCCAGCGCGCTGAAACAGATCCGCGCCATCGGCAATGACCCGGCGCTGGACCCCGGCATCGGCAATTGCGGCAAACAGGGCCAGTGGGTGCCGGTGGGCGTGGGCCTGCCGACGCTGCTGATCGGCGGCCTGACCGTGGGCGGCGCCGCGGCCTGAGGGAAAAAATCACTGCTGCTAACCTTTTCTTAACAATTGCCGGGTTAAACCCGGACCTGTCAGGCGGAGGTTGCGGTGATTCCCAGATTGTTTTCTTTCGGCTCCCCTCCTACCCCTTCCCCCCCGGAAGGGGATGATCTGGACGCGCTCCGCCTGATCCGGTCCCGCCGTGTGGGACCGGCGACCTTTCACCGGCTGCTGGCCGAACATGGCAGCCCCGGCGCCGCGCTGGCGGCCCTGCCACAGGTGGCGCGCGCCGCCGGGGCACAGGGCTATGCCCCCTGCCCGCCCGCCGTGGCCAGGGCGGAATTGCGCAAGGGACGGCGCATGGGGGCGCATCTGCTGCGCTGGGACAGCCCGTCTTATCCGCCTCTGCTGCGCGCGGTGTCCGACGCGCCGCCGCTGTTATGGGTGATGGGCGACCCTGCGGCGCTGTTGCGCCCGTCCATCGCGGTGATCGGCGCGCGCAATGCCTCGTCGCTGGGGCTGCGCATGGCGCGCGGTCTGGCGCGCGGCCTGTCCGAGGCCGGGTTCGTCGTCACAGCCGGTCTGGCCCGCGGCATAGATGCCGAGGCCCACCGCGCCGCCCTGACCCGTGGCACGGTTGCGGTGCTGGCCTGCGGTCTGGACCGGACCTATCCCGCCGAACACGCCGATCTGGCGGCGCAGATCGTGGCGGCCGGGGGTGCCGTGGTCAGCGAATACGCCTTTGGCACCGAACCTGCGGCGCGGCTGTTCCCGGCGCGCAACCGCATCGTTTCCGGCCTGTCCCACGCCACCGTGGTGATCGAGGCCGCGGCACGGTCTGGCAGCCTGATCACCGCGAAACTGGCGCTGGATCAGGGGCGCGAGGTGATGGCCGTGCCGGGGCATCCGATGGACGCGCGGGCCTCGGGATGCAATGCGCTGATCCGTGATGGCGCGGTGCTGGTGCGCCATTCGCAGGACGTGATCGATTCGCTGGCTGAAATGGGGGTGCATCCACAGCCAGCCCCAGCTGACGCCGTGGCCACCACAGATGCCGCGAAACGGCCCGCCACCGCCGCACCGTCTGTCACCACCAGCGCGCCCTTATCCTGTGGCACTGACGCACCCCCCGCCGGTGATGCCCTGCCCCCTGCGCCATCCGGGGCCGCCGCGGTAACGACGGCAACCCCGCGCGCCCCGGATGTGGCGCAGGGCAAGGGCGGCGGGGCGCCGCAGGATGGCTGCCTGCATGACACCATCCTGTCGCGGCTTTCCCCCTCACCCATAGAAGAGGACAGCCTGCTGCGCGATCTGTCGCTGTCGCCCGCGCAGGGGCTGGCGGCGCTGCTGGATCTGGAACTGGATGGCCGCATCACCCGTTCCGCAGGGGGACGGGTGGCGCTGGCCGAACCGGTCGGTCGCGGTGCGGGCCGTTGACAGCCCGCGATTGCGCCCCCATGTTCCGCGCCCAGATCTGGTGAAGGAAACAATATGGCTGTCGTCGTCGTCGAATCTCCGGCCAAGGCCAAGACGATCAACAAATATCTGGGGGACGATTACACCGTTCTGGCCAGCTTCGGCCATGTGCGCGACCTGCCCCCCAAGGATGGCAGCGTCGATCCCGACCATGATTTCGACATGAAATGGGAAATCGCCAGCGATTCCAAAAAACACGTCAAGGCTATCAAGGATGCGCTGGCCGATGATGATGAACTGATTCTGGCCACCGACCCCGACCGCGAGGGCGAGGCGATTTCATGGCACCTGCTTGAGGCCCTGCAACCGGTGCTGAAAAAGGGCGGCAAGACGGTCAGCCGCGTCACCTTCAACGCCATCACCAAAACCGCCGTGACCCAGGCCATGGCCAATCCACGCCAGATCGACCAGCCGCTGGTCGATGCCTATCTGGCCCGCCGCGCGCTGGATTATCTGGTCGGCTTCAACCTGTCGCCGGTGCTGTGGCGCAAGCTGCCGGGCGCGAAATCGGCGGGGCGGGTGCAATCGGTCTGCCTGCGCCTGATCGTCGACCGCGAGATGGAGGTCGAGGCCTTCAAACCCCGCGAATACTGGTCTGTTCACGCCCGTCTGGCCACGCCCGAGGGTAAGGAATACGATGCACAACTGGTCAGCCTTGCCGGCGACCGGCTGGAACGCTTTGATCTGGCCACCAGCCAGCAGGCGCAGATGGCCGTGGCCGCCGTGACCTCGCGCAGCCTGTCGGTCGCGTCGGTGGCCGCGAAACCGGCCAGCCGCAACCCGTGGCCGCCCTTCATGACCTCGACCCTGCAACAGGAGGCCAGCCGCAAACTGGGCATGGGCGCGCGGGCCTGCATGTCGGCGGCACAGCGCCTGTATGAGGCCGGTCACATCACCTATATGCGAACCGATGGCATCGACATGGCGCCCGAGGCGGTGATGGCCGCGCGCGATGCCATCAAGGCCCGGTTCGGAGAGGCGTATCTGCCCAAATCGCCGCGCATGTACAAAAACAAGGCGAAAAACGCGCAAGAGGCGCATGAATGTATTCGCCCGACCGATATGTCGCTGTCGCCGGACCGGCTGAAAATCAGCGCCGACGACCAGCGCAAGCTTTATGACCTGATCTGGAAGCGCAGCATCGCCAGCCAGATGGAGGCCGCGCGGATGGAACGCACCACGGTCGAAATCGCCAGCCCCGACGAACAGGTCGGCCTGCGCGCGACCGGGCAGGTGATGCTGTTTGACGGCTTCCTGAAGGTTTACGATCAGGGCCGCGACGATGACGAGGCCGAGGACAGCGCCCGCCTGCCCGCCATCGCGGAAGGCGAGGCGGCGATGCTGGTGCGCGGGGCCTTTACCAGCGAATTCGCCAAAGCCTCGGACAAGGATGGCAGCGATTCCGTGACCGAGGACAGCAGCGGCGATCTGGCCGTCACCGCCAGCGCGGTGATGGACCCCGACGCCCGCGCACTGGGGCGTCAGCATTTCACCCAAGCCCCGCCCCGCTATACCGAGGCCACGCTGGTCAAGCGGATGGAGGAACTGGGCATCGGCCGGCCCTCGACCTATGCCAGCATCGTGACCACCATCCAGGACCGCGATTATGTTGCCAAGGACAAGAACCGGCTGATTCCGCAGGATAAAGGCCGTCTGGTCACGGCGTTTCTGGTCAAGTATTTCCCACGCTATGTCAGCTATGACTTCACCGCCGACATGGAGACCGAGCTGGACGAAATCAGCGCCGGTGACCGCATCTGGCGCGAGGTTCTGGGCAGGTTCTGGCGCGATTTCCGCGCCGCGCTGGATGGCACATCCGAGCTGCGCATCAGCGAGGTTCTGGACGCCATTGACGACGCGCTGGCCCCGCATCTGTATCCGCCGCGCGCCGATGGTGGCGATCCGCGCGAATGCCCGCTGTGTCACAAGGGGCGGCTGAACCTGAAAACCGCGCGGTCGGGCGGGGCGTTCATTGGCTGTTCGAACTATCCCGAATGCCGTTTTACCCGTCCGCTGTCGGCGCCGGGCGACGAGGCCGCCTTGGGCGACCGTATTCTGGGCACCGATCAGGGCGATGAGATCAGCCTGAAAAACGGCCGCTTCGGCCCCTATGTTCAGCGGGGCGAGGCAACCGCGGATCAGCCCAAACCGCCGCGCGCATCTGTCCCCAAGGGCTGGGACCCGCAGCAGGTCGACCTTGCGCGGGCGCTGTCGCTGCTGGCACTGCCGCGCCCGATTGGCGATCACCCCGAGGATGGCGTGCTGGTCGAGGCCGGGATTGGCCGCTATGGCCCCTATGTCAAGCATGGCAGCAAATATGCCAACCTGCCCGATATCGACGAGGTCTTTACCATCGGCATGAACCGCGCGGTCGAGGTTCTGGCCGCCAAGCCCACCCGTGGGCGCGCCGCAGCGGCGGCCCCGCTGAAGGAACTGGGCGACCACACGGAAGGCGGCAAAATTGCGGTGATGAACGGGCGCTATGGTCCTTATGTGAAGTGGGAAAAGGTTAACGCGACCCTGCCCCGCGATGTCGAGCCGCAGGACATTACGCTGGAACAGGCGCTGGAACTGATCACCGCCAAGCAGGCCAAAAAGCCGGGCAAGAAAGCCGCCGCCAGGAAACCAGCGGCGAAAAAGCCCGCGGCAAAGAAAGCCACGGCCAAAACCGCGACCAAGGCGACCACCGCCAAGGCGACAACGGCCAAGGCGGGGGCTGCCAAGGCGGTGACGGGCAAAGCGGGGGCGGGCAAGACATCAACGGCGAAAAAGGCCCCTGCAAAGAAAGCCGCCAGCAAGAAAACCACCACAGACGCGGCTGACCCCAAGGCCGCCGTCAGCGAAGAATAACGGCGCAACCAGCCCCATCACCCGACCGCGCCGCCCCCCGCGCGGTTTCTTCACGGCACTGATGACCGGCGCCTGTCGCGCAAACCCTTGCGTATGTCGGGTGCAGGGACGGACAGCACGCGCCCTTCTGGCGGTCGGCGCAGTTTGCGACCGCCGGGGAACTTGCCGCTGCGGGAAGCCGACGCCTGATCGTTGTTGCGGGGACGCCCTGCCCGCCGCCATATCGCAGCTGCGAAGTGGCAGGCTGATCGGTGACGGATCACCCCGCTGTGCGTGCCCCCTTGCAACAGGTGGCGGGCCGCATACCCGGTCGGTGCATGTCCCGATGTCAGCCCGACCGGTACGGGCGGTTCAACAGGCAAAGCCGCGCGCGCCGGTTTGTCGGCCATGCGGCCAGACCCGGTGCCCGGCGCAGCCATGACCGATGTGCGCGGGCCAGCGCAACGCGCCGCCCTGCCCCCGCAGTGGCGGGCTGTGTCCCACAAAGCGCGCGCAATGCGGGAACGGCCAGCGTGGCGGCAAGTCCTGGCACCCGGTAATGCAGGGCGGGCGGCGGCGTGTGCCGGTGTCACATCCACGGGGTGCAAACCGTGTTCGCGCGGGACGGATCGCTTTCAACCGGGCGGCGCTGACAGGCGGCGCTTTGGCGCATTGCGGCATCCCCAGCAGGTATTCAGCCCATACCGACGCAATGGCGGGCGGTGGGTGATCTGAAACGCCCGAACGGCCCCTGAATCGGGCAGGCAGCAGGGATAGCATGGGCTTTCGGATGACAGGCCCCGCGCGGCGTCGCCCGCGGGGGGCAGACCGCCGCGCCACATCCGGCCACGCCCTGGCGCGGCACCGATGGCGGGGGTGGCCGCGAACCGCCGCTGCGCGGCTTCCCGGACGCGCAGCGGTGGGGGCGGGCGCGGAAGGGCGCCGGTGCGGGCCTGTCGGGATTTGACCTTTCGTCACCCATGGTTAACGTGACGCCGCAAACATTATGAACAGGAGGTTGCGATGTCGCTTTTGACCACCATCCGCCGCACCGGGGCAGCCGCCCTGACGCTGGCGGCAGCCACGGCCCTGCCCGTGCAGGCGCAAGAGGCCATTTATTCGGGGATGGATCGTATCCATCCGGTTTGGGCCAGGAACGGCATCGTGTCGGCGCAGGAACGTATCGCGGCGGAAATCGGGCGCGATATTCTGGCCAAGGGCGGCAATGCCGTCGATGCCGGGGTCGCCGTGGCCTTTGCGCTGGCCGTGACCCTGCCGCGCGCGGGCAACCTTGGCGGCGGCGGCTTCATGCTGGTCCATGATGCCAAAACCGGCGAAACCCACGCCATTGATTACCGCGAAATGGCCCCCAAAGCCGCCCATCGCGACATGTTCCTTGACGACAAGGGCGAGGCCGACAGCGACAAGTCGCGCTTTACCGGCGCCGCTGCGGGTGTGCCGGGCACGGTTGCGGGCATGAAGCTGGTGCTGGACAAATACGGCAGCATGGACTGGGCCGACGTGATCGCCCCGGCGATTGAACTGGCCGAAAAGGGCATCACCGTGACCCCCGATCTGGCCGACAGCCTTGAGGGGCTGAAGGACCGGCTGACGCGCTATCCCTCGGCGGCGAAGATTTTCTATAAAGAGGGTGGCGAACTGTATCAGCCCGGCGACACGCTGGTGCAGGCCGATCTGGCGAAAACGCTGAAAAAGATCGCGGCGGAAGGCCCGGACGGGTTTTACAAAGGCGAGGTCGCGCAAGCCATCGCCACATCCGTGACGGATGCGGGCGGCGCCATCACCCCCGAGGATATGGCCGCCTATCAGGCCATCGAGCGCAAACCGGTCAGCGGCACCTATCGCGGTTATGAGGTGGTCTCGATGCCGCCGCCCTCGTCCGGGGGGGTGCATCTGGTGCAGATCCTGAACACGCTTGAGGGCTATCCCATTGGCGCGCTGGGGGCGAATTCGTCGGAAACCATCCACCTGATGGCCGAGGCGATGAAATATGCCTATGCCGACCGGTCGGAATTTCTGGGTGACCCGGATTTCGTCGATGTGCCGGTGTCGGAACTGATGTCCAAGAAATACGCCGAGGACACCCGCGCCAAAATCAGCGCCAGTTTCGCCACCCCGTCCGAACAGATCAAACCCGCCGATCTGGCGCCCTACGAATCGGACCAGACCACGCATTTCTCGATCGTGGACAAGGACGGCAACGCGGTGTCAAACACCTATACCATCAACTTTTCCTATGGCTCGGGTCTGGTGGCCGAGGGCACGGGCGTGTTGATGAACAACGAAATGGACGATTTTTCCGCCAAGCCCGGCGTTCCCAACGGCTATGGCCTGATTGGCGGCGATGCCAACGCGGTCGAGGCGGGCAAGCGGCCGCTGTCCTCGATGACGCCGACCATCGTCAAGAAGGACGGTCAGGTCTGGCTTGTCACCGGCTCGCCCGGCGGGGCGCGCATCATCACCACCGTGCTGCAAGTGATCATGAACATGATCGACCACGGCATGAATGTGGCCGAGGCCAGCACCGCCCCGCGCATCCATCACCAGTGGCTGCCCGAGGAACTGCGGGTCGAGGAGGGTATCAGTCTGGACACCATCCGCGCCTTGCAGGCCAAGGGGCATAACGTGGTCCTGAAAGAGGTCATGGGTTCGACCCAGTCGGTCATGCGCGACCCCGAAAGCGGCGCGCTGCTGGGGGCCTCGGACCCGCGCCGCCCCGACGCGGCCACGGTCGGCTATTGACCCGGCAGGCGGGCGCGGCACCGCCCGTGGCGGCCATGCTGCGGCTGCATTGACACCACGTCACCTGCGCGGCACAGTTTCGCGCAGGTGACAATCCGGGGGGAGAGAGATGAAGAAAGTTTACGCCAACGCAGCCGAGGCGCTGGACGGCCTGCTGCGCGACGGCATGTCGATCGCGGCGGGCGGCTTTGGCCTGTGCGGCATACCCGAGCTGTTGATCGACGCCATCCACAAGGCGGGCACGAAGGACCTGACCATCGCGTCGAATAATTGCGGGGTCGACGGGTTCGGGCTGGGGATGTTGCTGGATTCCAAACAGATCAAAAAGATGCAATCGTCCTATGTCGGTGAAAACGCCGAGTTCATGCGCCAATACCTGTCCGGCGAGCTGGAGCTGGAGTTCAACCCGCAAGGCACGCTGGCCGAGCGAATGCGCGCCGGGGGCGCCGGCATTCCCGGTTTCTATACCAAAACCGGCGTCGGCACCGTGATTGCCGAGGGCAAGGAACACAAGGATTTCGACGGCGAAACCTATATTCTGGAACGCGGCATCGTGACCGATCTGGCCATCGTCAAGGCCTGGAAAGCGGACGAAACCGGCAACCTGATTTTCCGCAAGACGGCCCGCAACTTTAACGTCCCTGCCGCGACCTGCGGCAAGGTCTGCGTCGTCGAGGTCGAGGAAATCGTCCCCGCCGGGGCGCTGGACCCCGATCACATTCACCTGCCGGGGATTTACGTTCACCGGATCATTCAGGGCGAACATGAAAAGCGCATCGAACAGCGCACCGTGCGGGAGGGTTGATCATGGCTGACGCAATCAAGGGCTGGAACCGCAACCAGATGGCCGCCCGCGCCGCGCGCGAGCTGAAGGACGGGATGTATGTCAACCTTGGCATCGGGATTCCGACGCTGGTCGCGAACTATATCCCCGAGGGGGTTCACGTCACCCTGCAATCGGAAAACGGGATGCTGGGTATCGGTCCCTTCCCGACCGAGGACAAGGTCGATGCCGACCTGATCAATGCCGGCAAACAGACCATTACCGAACTGCCGCATTCGGCCTATTTCGACAGCGCCACCAGCTTTGCCATGATCCGTGGCGGCAAGATCGCCATGGCGATTCTGGGCGCGATGGAGGTGGCCGAAAACGGCGATCTGGCCAACTGGATGATCCCCGGCAAGCTGGTCAAGGGCATGGGCGGCGCAATGGATCTGGTCGCGGGCGTCGGGCGCGTGGTGGTGGTCATGGATCACACCAACAAGCACGGCGAATCCAAGGTACTGAAGGAATGCACCCTGCCGCTGACCGGCACCGGCGTGGTGGACCGCATCATCACCAATCTGGGGGTGCTGGACGTGGTCGAAGGCGGGCTGAAAGTCGTCGAACTGGCCGATGGCGTCACCGAGGATGAATTGCGCGCCGCCACCGAGGCCAATCTGGTCTGACACGGCATCAAGGGGGCGTTCGCGCCCCCTCTGGCCCGTGCCGGGCCATTCACCCCCGCGGGGTATTTGATCAACGAAGACGCGCGGTATGGTGCAGCACACCCGCCCGTCGGCGGCGTCGGGACGGGCATGATCCAGACCGTCTCCGCTTGCCCCGATGGGCCGGATCAGTTTTCCCTGCACGCAGGCCGGACTGCGGCGGGGCTGCCAGATTTTATCCTGCACCATCAGGCTGCATATCGGTGCCGGGTCTGGCCGCGAAACCGGTTATCGATATGCCCTTTCATGCCGGATGCCGCTGACGCGCAAGCGTATCTGCCGCAACATCTGCGCCTTGGTTACGTCCGAGGATGCGCCAGCCGGACTGGCATCAACATCGGACGCTGCGCAGCCCAAAGCTGGATGTCCATTCACATGTCTTGTCGGATGGCTGTGAACAGATCGAAAAGCATCTGCCTTTTCGCAACGCCTTGCGCCGTGATTCGCTGCTGCGGCTGGACTGGCAGGCGTTGAAACAAAAGCTGGCGGCGCGGGTGTGAACATCTCTGCCCGCGCCAAAGACGATTTTATCACCGCCGCGATCCAGACCGCGTCCGGCGCATCTTTGCAAGCCGCCCCCACCGTGCCAGATAACGGGCATGATGACCGCTGACGAAATCACCCCGCTTTTCACCCGCCCCGATGGCAGCTTTCTGTGCGCCCGCTGGAACCGGCCCGTCACGCCGGTGATCTTTGGGCTGGCCGATGACAGCCTTGATATCTTCCGCACCGCGATCCGGGCGGGATTTGCCCATGCCGGGCATCCGCTGGCCGAGACCGACCCGGACAGCGGCGCGAACCTGATGCTGTTTTTCTGTGCCGACTGGGACGAATTATCCGGCATCCCCGATCTGGACCGCCTGACGGGTCAAACCGATCT
Organism: Paracoccus jiaweipingae; assembly: GCF_044335505.1. Classification (NCBI taxonomy): domain Bacteria; kingdom Pseudomonadati; phylum Pseudomonadota; class Alphaproteobacteria; order Rhodobacterales; family Paracoccaceae; genus Paracoccus; species Paracoccus jiaweipingae. Next base: position 277,387 of record NZ_JBISBS010000002.1, read on the forward strand.
GCCACAGCGGCTGGCGGCGCAGGATGCCGATCAATACCGTATTTTCCGCTTTGACGCATCGGGCGGCATCCGTGCCTGCTTTGCCTTCATCCGCATGGGTGGCGCCCTGCGCGATGCCCACCCCGCCGAGCTGGCCGAGGCCCTGACCATGCGCGCCGCCCTCAGCTTTGCGCGCGACATCACCCCCTCGGCCGATCTGGCCGCACTGATCCGCGCCGCCTATGACCCGACCCTGCCCGCCGCCGCGACCGATCCCAGCCACGCCCTGCGACTGGCGGCGCGTCTTGGCCGCTGACTGCCTCGCTTCTGTCTGAAATACCTCGGGGGAATCGGCGCAGCCGATGGGGGCAGCGCCCCCGCCCACGCAAAGGCCCACATCATGACCCACCAGATCCAGATCCGCGTCTATTACGAAGATACCGACCTTGCGGGCATCGTCTATTACGCCAATTACCTGCGCTTTATCGAACGCGCCCGCACGGAATGGGTGCGCGATCTGGGCATTGACCAGTCCCGGATGAAGGCCGAAACCGGCACCGTCTTTGTCGTGCGCCGGGTCGAGGCCGATTACCTGTCGCCCGCCCGTTTCGACGATCTGCTGACCGTCACCACCGCGCCCGCGCAGATCCGCCCCGCCAGCATCATCGTCGACCAACAGGTGCGGCGCGGCGATGCCGTGCTGTTCACCGCCCGCGTCACGCTGGCCGCGCTGGGTCCGAATATGCGGCCGGTGCGCCTGCCGGCGGCATTGGGGGCGACCGGGGCATGACAACAGCGACAGACTGACAGTTTTGTGTTCGCTTTTCCCGGTGAACATGGCGTCAGGCCCTGCTAAACAGGCCCGACTTTAACCGCGATGACGGGGCTAACGGGTATGGAACATATGGTCGATCAGGCGCAGGCGATGGATTTTTCGCTGGTGGCGCTGTTCATGCAGGCCACGCTGACCGTCAAGCTGGTGATGGTGCTGCTGATTCTGGCCTCGTTCTGGGCCTGGGCAATCATCATCCGCAAGCTGATCACATTCGCCGCCGCCCGGCGCGAGGCCGCGCGCTTTGACCGCGCCTTCTGGTCGGGCCAGCCGCTGGACGATCTGTATGACCGCATCGGGGAAACCCCGTCCGGCGCGTCGGAACGCATCTTTGCCGCTGGCATGACCGAATGGCGCCGCAGCCATGACGATTCGGGCGATCTGATCCCCGGCGCGCAGTCGCGCATCGACCGGGCGATGAACGTGGCCATCGGGCGCGAATATGACCGGATGAATAACGGGCTTGGCTTTCTGGCCACCGTCGGTGCAACCGCGCCCTTTATCGGCCTGTTCGGCACCGTCTGGGGCATCAAGACCGCGTTCGAGGGCATCGCCATGACCCAGAACACCAGCCTTGCCGTCGTCGCCCCCGGCATTGCCGAGGCGCTGGTCGCCACCGCGCTTGGCCTGCTGGCCGCCATCCCGGCGGTGATCTTTTACAACAAGCTTTCAGGTGATCTGGACCGCATCAGCGCCGGGCAAGAGGCCTTTGCCGACGAATTCTCGACCATCCTGTCGCGGCAGCTGGGGCAGGACTGACCATGCCCGCCCCGACCGCCCGCCAACCGCGCAAGGGCCGCGCCCGCCGCCACCGCCCGATGGCCGAAATCAACGTCACGCCCTTTGTCGACGTGATGCTGGTGCTGCTGATCATCTTTATGGTCGCGGCGCCGCTGCTGACCGTTGGGGTGCCGCTGGAGCTGCCCAAGACCGCCGCCGATTCGGTCCCCGCCGATCCGCAGGAACCGCTGACCGTCTCGGTTCCCGCCGATGGGCCGCTGATGCTGATGGACGAGGCCGTGCCCGAAGGCGCGCTGATCGACCGCCTGCGCCCGCTGGCCGACGCGCGCGAGGGGGCGCGCATCTTTCTGCGCGCCGATGGCAGCGTTGCCTATGGCCGGGTGATGCAGGTGATGGGCGCGCTGAACGCGGCGGGGTTTTCCAATATCGTGCTGGTGACGGATGCCGGCGGGCCGACGATGCGCGGCGGGAACGGCTGACGTGACCGAGGACCGCGCGGAACGCATCGGCACCTGGATTTCCGGCGTCAGCCATCTGGCGCTGATCGTCGCCGCCATTTTCGGCGGCGCCCTGTTCCGCCCGCAGGCCGCGCCGGACCTGACGACAATCGGCGTCGAAACCATGTCGGAATCGCAGTTTCGCGACTTTGCCGCCGCCTCGCGCGGGGCCGGCCCGGTGACGGTGCCGCAAACACAGGCCCCCGACAGCACCGCCGCCCCCGCGGATGATGCCCCGGCCACCCGCCCCGCCAGTGCCGCGCCGCCCGACCCGCGCCCCGCGCGCGCAGCTTTGGACGCCCCGCAGCCCGCGCCTGAACCCCAGCCCGACCTCAGCGATCTGGCGCCGCGCGCGCCGGTCGCCGCCACGACCGAGGCCCCCGCCATCACCACGCCGCCGCAAGTGCCGGACACCCCGCAACCGTCAACCGCCCCGGAAACGCCCGCGCAGCCTGAATCGCCGCAGGCGCTGACGCCCCTGCCCGCGCCCGAGGCCCCGGCCCCCGCGCCCCAGCCCGACCCGCGTTCGGCGCTGGCGCTGGAGGCCTCGCCCTTGCCCAACCGCCGCCCCGAGGGGCTGGCCGAGGCCGTCGCCGCCCGCCGTCAGGCCGCCGAGGAGGCCCGGCAACAAGCCGAGGCCGAACGGCAGGAACAGGCCGAAGCCGCGCGTCAGGAACAGGAACGCCGTCAGGCCGAGGCCGCGCGCCGCGAGGAAGAACAGCGGGAACAGCAACGGCTGGCAGCGGAACGGCGCGAACGCGAACGGCTGGAACAGGAACGTCTGGCCGAAGAACAGCGCCGCGCCGAGGAACGCCAGCGCGCCGAAGAGGCCGCCCGCCGCCGCGCCGAGGAACGCCGGCAGGCGCTTGAGGACCAGCGGCTTGAGGATCAGCGCCGCGAACGCGAGCGGCTGGCGCAGGAACGGCTGGAGCAAGAACGTCTGGAACAGGCACAACGGGCCGAGGACCAGCGTCTGGACGAACTGCGCCGTGCTGACGAACTTGCCCAGTCCATCGCGGAACAGGCCGCACGCGAGGCCGCCGCGATGCAAAGCCCGGACCAGCCGCCTGGCGATGATCTGGCCGCCGCCGACCCGCAGGCCGAACCGGGCGACGAAAACCGTTACCGTGGCGAGGGCGTGCCGCAGGATGCGCTGACCGACGCGCTGTATGACGCCTTTGGCGAAACGCCCGAGGACACCCCCGACGACGCCCTGACGCAGGCCCTGACCCAAGCCATCCCGACACCGGAGCCCCAAACCGAAACCGCGCCTGAACCGGCCCTGGAATCGACCCCGATGACCCCCGAGGATCTGGCCGCGTTCCGCGATGCGGTGAATGAATGCTGGAACGTCACCGCCCTGTCGCGCGAGGCGGCGCAGACCACGGTGACCATACGCCTGCGCATGACCCCGCAGGCCCAGCCGATCGCGGACAGCATCCGGCTGATGGGCCATACCGGTGGCACCGACGAATCGGCGCAACAGGCCTTTGACGTGGCGCGGCGGGCGATCCTGCGCTGCGCCTATGACGGCTATCCGCTGCCGGCGGATAAATATGACCGCTGGAAGAATGTCATTCTGGATTTCACCCCCGATCAGGGCGACATCATCCGTTGAACAGGTTAGGATAGGTCCATGGCCCTTCGTGCGTTCCTGACTGTGTTGCTGATGGCCGCAGCCGCGCTGGCCGCGACCGGCCCCGCGCAGGCGCAGGTCAGCACCGGGGCCGCGCCCGATGCGGCCACCCGGCCGGCCTCTGGCCCGGAAACGCCGGGGGCGGCGTCCGGTGCGCTGCGCATCGAAATCACCGATGGCGTGGCCGAACCGACCCGTCTGGCGGTCGCCCCGTTTCAGGACAGCGGCGGCGCGGCGGACCTGACCGGGCCACTGACCCAGCTGATCGCGCGCGACCTGACCGGCACCGACCTGTTCACCCAGATGCCCGAGGGCCAGATGCCCGAAGGCGCCAGCGATTTCGACGCCCCCGTCGTCTATGACGACTGGAAGGCCGTTCAGGCCGAGGCGCTGGTGACCGGCGCGGTCCGGGTCTCGGGCGATACGGTGACGGTGCGGTTCCGGCTGTTCGACATCTTTGCCGACCGCCCGCTTGGCGACGGGATGCAATTCACCGCCCCGCGCGCCGACTGGCGCCGCACCGCGCATAAGGTGGCCGATCAGGTCTATACCCGGCTGACCGGCGAGGCGCCCTATTTCGACAGCCGCATCGCCTTTGTGGGCGAAACCGGGCCGCGTCAGGACCGGCAAAAGCGCATCGGCATGATGGATTCGGACGGCCAGAACGTGAAATGGCTGACCGATGGCACGCAGCTGGTGCTGGCACCGGCCTTTTCCCCCGATGGCCGCAAGCTGTTGTTTACCAGCTTCGAATCCGGCTCGCCGCAGGTGATGCTGCTGGATCTGGCAAGTGTCACCGCCCATCCGGTGACCCGCGACCCGCGCGCCATGGCCTTTGCGCCGCGCTTTTCGCCCGATGGGCGCTGGATCGTCTATGCCCGCGAAAGCGGCGGCAATACCGATATCTGGCAGATCGACGCCACCAGCGGCGTGGCGCGGGCGCTGACCGACAGCCCGTTCATCAACACCTCGCCCGATTATGCGCCCGATGGCCAGCGCATCGTGTTCGAATCCGACCGCTCGGGGACGCCGCAGCTTTACGTCATGGCGGCGGATGGCAGCGATGCGCGGCGCATCAGCTTTGGTCAGGGCCGCTATGGCACGCCGGTCTGGTCGCCAAAGGGCGATCTGATCGCCTTTACCAAACAGATCGGCGCGCGTTTCCACATCGGCATCATGCGGCCAGATGGCTCGGCCGAGCGACTGCTGACCGAATCGCATCTGGACGAGGGGCCGACATGGGCGCCCAACGGGCGGGTGGTGATGTTCACCCGCGACACCCCCGGCGAAGGCGGTCAGCCAAGGCTGCACTCGGTTGACATTACCGGGCGAAATATGCGTCCCGTAGCGATGGAAAGCGATGCCTCGGACCCCACATGGGGCCAGTTCTGCCATAAGGGCACCGGAAAGGACCAAAATGCGGAAAACCGCCCCCCTGCTGCCACGGCACCCCCTGCGGGGGCTGGCCCCCTTTCTGGCACTGGCCGCGGTGGTAGCGCTGGGGGCCTGTGCCACCCCCCCGGCCAAGGCGCCCCGAATCAGCGACCCGTTCGCGGATGCGACCCGCCCGCCCCGGTCGCCGGGCGCGCGGCTGATCCCGCAACAGCCCGGCGCGGCGATGGCGGCCCAATTCCGCGCGCAGGCAGGCGACACGGTGCTGTTTCCCACCGATGACGCCAACCTGACCCCGCAGGCCCGCGCGGTGCTGGCCCGGCAGGCGGACTGGCTGACCGGCAATCCCAACTGGCGCGCGGTGATCGAAGGGCACGCCGCCGAAAACGGCACCCGCGAATACAACCTGTCGCTTGGCGCGCGCCGGGCCAGTTCGGTTCAGGATTACCTGATTGCGCATGGCGTTGACCCTGACCGGCTGCGCACCGTCAGCTTTGGCAAGGAACGCCCGCTTCAGGCCTGCGCGACCGAGGCCTGCCACGCCGCCAACCGCCGCGCGGTCACCACCCTGCACCCGGCGGGGATGATCTGATGCGCGGCGCCCTGACCCGGTTTGCGGTGCTGACCCTGCTGGCCGCCAGCGGCGCGCTGGCCCAGACACCGCGCGCGATGCCCGACCTGCCCGCCGCCACGCCGGCAGATAGCGGCGATCAGCCCGCCCTGTCGCCCGCCGATCGCGCCACGCTGGCCGCGCTTCAGGCCGATCTGGCGCAGGTTTCGGGCGATCTGGCGCGGCTGCGCAGCCAGATCCTGCGCTCGGGTCCGTCGGGTTTTGCGCAGGCCGGGGGCGATACCGCGCTGGACCGCCTGAACGCGATGGAGGCCCGCGTCACCGCCCTGACCGCCGCGGTCGAGGAACGCCGCAACGCGCTGGAACAGGCGCTGGAACAGGCGCAACGCCGCATGGGCGACATCGAATTCCGCCTGTGCGAGCTGGAACCCGAATGCAATCTTGGCGATCTGACCGGCGCCCCGGATGGCAGCACGGCACTCATCGACACCGCCCCGCAGGCCCATGCCGGTGCCGCGTCCGAGGCCGAACAGGCCGCTTTCGACACCGCCCGCGCCGCCTTTGACCGGGGTGAATACGCTCAGGCGGCGGCGCTGTTTGCCGCCCTGGCGCACCGTCACGCCGGTGGGGCGCTGACCGCGCAGGCGCTGTATCTGCAAGGCGTGGCGCTGGATCGCAGCGACCGGCCCGACGCCGCCGCCGAGGCCTGGCTGACCGCCTATGCCGCCGAACCCAAGGGGGCGTTTGCCGCCAAATCGCTGCTTGGCGTGGCCCGCGCCCTGCATCAGCGCGGCGATACCGATGCCGCCTGCCTGACGCTGCTGGATATTCCGGCGCATTTCCCCGACCAGCCCGAAGCCGCCGAGGCCGATGACCTGATCGCCGCTCAGTCCTGCCTTGGTGCGGCGGGCGGGGACAGCCCCGCCGACCCCCCCGCCGAAACCGATGCCGCGACTGACCCCGCCGCCACCGATCAGGACCCCGAGGGCGAGGCCGACCTTTACGCCCCCGATGGGCACTGATCCGGCGGCCACCGATCCGGCACTTGCGGTCTGGGCCGCGCTGGACCGGCTGGCGCCGCCCGCCGGGGCGCTGGGGGTGGCCCTGTCGGGGGGCGGCGATTCCACCGCGCTGATGCAGATCGCCGCCGAATGGGCGCGGTCGCGCGGGCGCGCCTTGGCGGTCGCCACGGTCGATCACGCCCTGCGCCCCGAATCGGCGGCCGAGGCCCGGCAGGCGGGGGATGCCGCCCGCGCGCTGGGGCTGGACCACGACATCCTGACATGGCGCGACCACGGCGCGGGCAATGTGATGGCGCAGGCCCGGCAGGCGCGGCTGCGCCTGTTGTCGCAATGGGCGCGCGGGCGCGGGCTGGCGGCGGTGCTGTTGGGGCATACGCAGGACGATCTGGCCGAAACCCTGCTGATGCGCCTGTCCCGCGGGGCCGGGCTGGACGGGTTGGCCGCGATGGCCGGTGCCCGGCAGGCGCAGGACATGCTGTGGCTGCGCCCGATGCTGGCGGTGGGGCGGGCGGAACTGCGCGACTGGCTGCGCGGGCGCGGCATCGGCTGGGTCGACGACCCCAGCAATGACGACCCCGGCTTTGACCGCGCCCGCATCCGGCAGGCGCTGGCCGCGCTGGGGCTGGACACGGCGGCGCTGGCGCAATCGGCGCGTCTGTTGGCGCAGGCGCGCGCGGCGCTGGACCTGATGGCGGGCGAATGGGCGCGTCAGGCACAGGCCGCGCAGGGCGCGCTGCACCTGCCTGCGGCGCTGATGCAGGCGGCCCCGCCCGAAACCCGCCGCCGCGTCTTGCTGGCGGCGGTGCGCTGGGTGACCGGGGCGGGTTATGCCCCGCGCGAAAGCCAGACCGCCCATGCCCTGTCCGCCTTCGCACTTGGGCGGCGCGCGACGCTGGCCGGGGCGCTGCTGGACCCGCGCGGCGCGACCCTGCTGATCCACCGCGAACCCGCCGCCGCAGGGCGCAGCCCGACCGTGACCGGCGGGACGTGGGACGAACGCTGGCGGGTGCCGGACCTGCCCGCGGGCCAACACTGGGGCGCGCTTGGCCATGCGCCCCTGCCCGGTCTGGACTGGCGCGGCGCCGGGTTTGACCGCGATCAGGCCGCCGCCCTGCCCGCGATCTGGCAGGGGCGGGCGCTGATCGCCGCGCCCTTGATCGACGGCCACGCCCTGCGCCCGCAACCGCTGCGCGACCGGCACGATTTCACCGCGATGTTCGCGGTGCATTGAACACGCGGGCTAAATCCTTATTTTCAGCACAACACTCGTTTTCCCGCAAAGGAGCCTGTTTTGGGCAACGCGCGCAATATTGCCTTCTGGGTCGTTCTGTTCCTGATGATCCTTGCCCTGTTCAACCTGTTCGGCGAAGGCGCCGGGGGGATGAACAGCCGCCAGATCAGCTATTCCGACTTTATCGGGCGTCTGGACAAGGACCAGATCGCCACCGCCACCATCGACGGCGAGGATATCGTCTTCAAGACCAAGGACGGCACGCAATATGCCACGGTCCGCCCGCAGGGCGAGGAAATCGCCAACCGCCTGATCGACAAGGGTGTCGAGGTCAAGGTCGAGAAACAGCAGCAATCCGGCTTTATGTCGCTGCTGGGGGTGTGGCTGCCCTTTATCCTGCTGATCGGTGTCTGGATCTTCTTCATGAACCGGATGCAGGGCGGCGGCAAAGGCGGGGCGATGGGGTTTGGCAAATCCAAGGCCAAGCTGCTGACCGAAAAGAATGGCCGCGTCACCTTTGACGATGTTGCCGGCATCGACGAGGCCAAGGAAGAACTGGAAGAGATCGTCGAATTCCTGCGCAACCCGCAGAAATTCAGCCGCCTTGGCGGGAAAATCCCCAAAGGCGCGCTGTTGGTCGGCCCGCCGGGCACCGGGAAAACCCTGCTGGCGCGCGCCATCGCGGGCGAAGCCGGGGTGCCGTTCTTTACCATCTCTGGCTCGGATTTCGTGGAAATGTTCGTGGGTGTCGGCGCCTCGCGCGTGCGCGACATGTTCGAACAGGCCAAGAAAAGCGCCCCCTGCATCGTGTTCATCGACGAAATCGACGCCGTGGGCCGCGCCCGTGGCGTCGGCATCGGCGGCGGCAATGACGAGCGGGAACAGACGCTGAACCAGTTGCTGGTGGAAATGGACGGCTTTGACGCCAATGAGGGCGTGATCATCATCGCCGCCACCAACCGCAAGGACGTTCTGGACCCGGCGCTGCTGCGCCCCGGTCGTTTCGACCGCCAGATCCATGTCGGCACCCCCGACATCAAGGGCCGCGAAAAGATCCTTGGCGTTCATGCCCGCAAGGTGCCGGTCGGTCCCGATGTCGACCTGCGCCTGATCGCGCGCGGCACGCCGGGCTTTTCGGGTGCCGATCTGATGAACCTGGTGAACGAGGCCGCGCTGATGGCCGCGCGCATCGGCCGCCGTTTCGTCAGCATGGCCGATTTCGAAAATGCCAAGGACAAGGTGATGCTGGGTGTGGAACGCCGGTCGCTGGTGCTGACCCCCGAGCAAAAGGAAAAAACCGCCTATCACGAGGCCGGTCACGCCATTGTCGGCCTGTCGCTGCCCAAATGCGACCCGGTTTACAAGGCCACGATCATTCCGCGTGGCGGTGCGCTGGGGATGGTGGTGTCCCTGCCCGAGATGGACCGCCTGAATTACCACAAGGACGAGGCCAAGCAGAAAATCGCCATGACCATGGCCGGCAAAGCCGCCGAGATCATCAAATACGGTGAAGAGGGCGTCTCGAACGGTCCGGCAGGCGATATTCAGCAGGCCAGCCAGCTGGCGCGCGCGATGGTGATGCGCTGGGGCATGTCCGACAAGGTCGGCGCCGTCGATTACGCCGAGGCGCATGAGGGCTATTCCGGGAATACCGGCGGGTTCTCGGTCTCGGCCTCGACGAAAGAGCTGATCGAACAAGAGGTCCGCGACCTGATCGAAGATGGCTATCAGGAAGCGCGGCGGATCTTGCTGGAAAAAGAGACCGAGTTCGAGCGTCTGGCCAAGGGCTTGCTGGAATATGAGACCCTGACCGGGGAAGAGATCGGCAAGGTCATCCGCGGCGAAGAGCTTGGCGGCGATGATGACACCCCGTCCAGTTCCCTGCCACAGGTTGGCGCAACCAAAACTGCCGGGCCTGCCCCCGCCCCCGCGCCGCAGGGCTGACCCGCCGCATTGGGTATTTGCGCAACGAAGACGCGCAGCCGCGCATGAAAAAACCCCCGGTCATCTGGCCGGGGGTTTCATTTTCGCGGTCTTGCGTTCGTCGTTTCCAGCATCAGATCACCAGAAGCAACGCCGCGCCGACCGCCAGACCAAGGGCGAACCCAAGGTTGATGACCAGTCCTGCTACGCTCATCTCTCAACTCCTTCTTTCTTCGCGGGCTGTTTCCGCGATTGCATCAGTCAACACGCGATTCGTCACGGGGTTCCGTGATGGGCGGTATTTTGCCGATGCCGCTGCGGCAATTGCGCAACAGGGGGCGGGGGCGCAACGGGGCTTGCCAGCGGCGATGCGCCGGGGCATGGATGCCGCCATGAGCGAGGACCCCCTGCCCCAGCCCGAGGACTTGGCCGATATGGCCGCATTGCGCGGCGCGATTGACGCGCTGGACGAGCGGCTGATCGCCCTGCTGGCCTATCGCAGCCGGCTGATCGACCGCGCCGCCCGCATCAAGGCGCGCGACGGCCTGCCGGCCCGTATCGACAGCCGCGTCGAACAGGTTGCCGCCAATGCGCGGCGGCTGGCCGGGCAGCACGGGCTTGACCCGGCGCTGGCCGAGGCGCTGTGGCGCAGGATGATGGACCATTTCATCGCGCAGGAAGACCGGCATCTGAAAGGACTGACCCATGACAGCGACCCTGATTGACGGCAAGGCCTTTGCCGCCCGCCTGCGTGCCCGCATCGCCGACGGCGTTGCCGCGATGGCCCGCGATCACGGCATCACCCCCGGTCTGGCGGTGGTGCTGGTGGGCGAAGACCCGGCCAGTCAGGTCTATGTCCGGTCCAAGGGCAAGATGACCCGCGAGGTCGGGATGACAAGTTTCGAGCATAAGCTGCCGGCGCAGACCACCCAGTCCGATCTGCTGGCGCTGATCGCGCGGCTGAATGCCGACCCGGCGGTGCATGGCATTCTGGTTCAGCTGCCCCTGCCCGCGCATCTGGACGAGGACGCGGTGATCGACGCGATTGCCGTGGAAAAGGACGTGGACGGCTTTACCGTGCTGAATGCCGGGCGGCTGGCGACCGGGCAAAAGGCGATGGTGCCCTGCACACCGCTGGGGTGCCTGATGATGCTGCGCGATCAGCTTGGCAGCCTGTCGGGCAAGGACGCCGTGGTGATCGGGCGCAGCAATATCGTCGGCAAACCGATGGCACAGCTTTTGCTGCGCGACAGCGCCACGGTCACGGTGGCCCACAGCCGCACGCGCGACCTGCCCGATCTGTGCCGCCGCGCCGATATTGTCGTGGCCGCGGTCGGGCGACCGCATTTCGTGCAGGGCGACTGGGTCAAGCCCGGTGCGACCGTGATCGACGTGGGCATCAACCGCACCGATGACGGTCTGGTGGGCGATGTCGATTTCAACGCCGCCGTTCAGGTCGCCGGGGCGATCACGCCGGTGCCGGGCGGTGTCGGGCCGATGACGATTGCCTGCCTGCTGGCCAATACCCTGACCGCCGCCGCGCGGGTCAACGGCCTGCCCGACCCCGAGGGCCTGACGCCCTGACCCCTGCGCGCTGATTCCGGCGCCCTGACACTGCCTGCGCCCACACGGCGCGGCGGGGGCCTTTGGACCTAATCCTCGAACAGGGTGGTTTGCGGCGATTGCGGCGCGTCCAGCCCCAGATGCCGCCACGCCCTTGACGCCAGCATCCGGCCACGCGGGGTGCGCTGGATCAGGCCCTGTTGCAGCAGGTAAGGCTCGATCACCTCTTCAAGGGCATCGCGGCTTTCGGACAGGGCGGCGGACAGGGTTTCGACGCCCACCGGGCCGCCGCCGTAATGGTCGGCCATCATCGACAGGTAACGCCGGTCGGCCCCGTCCAGCCCCAGATCGTCGACCCCCAGCCGGGTCAGGGCTCTGTCGGCAATGGCGCGGGTCAGCCGGCCATCGCCCTCGACCAGCGCGAAATCGACCACGCGGCGCAGCAGCCGCCCGGCGATACGCGGCGTGCCACGGGCGCGGCGGGCGATTTCCAGCGTGCCCTCGGGGTCAGAGGGCACACCCATCAGCCGCGCGCCACGGGTGACGATCTGGTCAAGTTCCGGGATGGTATAGAATTGCAGCCGCGTCGGAATGCCGAACCGGTCACGCAGCGGCGTGGTCAGCAGCCCCAGCCGGGTGGTGGCGCCGACCAGCGTGAAGGGCTGAAGCTCGATCCGCACGGTGCGGGCGGCGGGGCCTTCACCGATGACAAGGTCCAACTCGTAATCCTCCATCGCGGGGTAAAGCACCTCTTCGACGGAGGGGTTCATGCGGTGGATTTCGTCGATGAACAGAACGTCGCGCGCCTCAAGGTTGGTCAGGATCGCGGCCAGATCGCCGGCACGGGCCAGAACCGGGCCGGATGTCATCTTGAAATTCACCCCCAGTTCCCGCGCCATGATCTGGGCCAGCGTGGTTTTGCCAAGACCGGGGGGGCCGTGAAACAGCGTGTGGTCCATGGCCTGACCGCGCATCCGGGCGCTTTCGATAAACACGCGCAGGTTGGCGCGGGCCTCGGCCTGACCGATGAATTCCCCCAGTTGCTGGGGGCGCAGGGCGCGGTCCTGCCCGTCCTCGGGCATCGGGTCGGGGCGCAGCGTGGGGTCGGGCTGGGTCATTGGGTGGCCATCTGGCGCAGGCGGGCAATGCGCGATTCGGTCGACGGGTGGGTCTGGAACAGCCCGTCCATCCGCAGCCCGTGCAGCGGGTTGATGATGAACATGCTGGCCGAAGCCGGGTTGCGTTCGGCAGGCAGGTTCACCACCCGCCCCGCCGCATGGGCGATTTTCGTCAGCGCCGATGCCAGGGCCAGCGGCTGGCCGCTGATCTGTGCGCCGATGCGGTCGGCCTCGTATTCCCGCGCGCGCGAGATGGCCATTTGCACCATCCCCGCCGCCAAAGGCGCAAGGATCATCGCCAGAATGCCGCCGATACCGCCGCCGCGCCCATCGCGCCCGCCGGTAAAGACCAGCATGTTCCCGGCCATCGCCACCGCCCCCGCCATGGTCGCGGCCACGGTCATGGTCAGCGTGTCGCGGTGGCGGATATGGGCCAGTTCATGCGCGATCACCCCGGCCAGTTCGTCGCGGTTCAGGATCTGCATCAGCCCCTGCGTGACCGCGACGGCGGCGTTTTCGGGGTTGCGCCCGGTGGCAAAGGCATTGGGCTGGTCGGTTTGCAGCACATAAACCGCAGGGATCGGCAGGTTGGCGTTCCGGGCCAGACCGGCCACCAGATCGACCAGTTCCGGGGCGTTTTCGCGCGACACCGGCACCGCGTTTTGCTGGCGCAGCATGGCCTTGTCGCTGTTCCACCACGCCCAGACATTCCCCGCCCCGGCAATGACCAGCGCAAAGATCGCGCCGCCCCAGCCACCGGCCAGCCAGCCGATCACCATCAGCAGGGCGGTCATCGCCGCCATCAGGATAAAGGTTTTCACATTGCCCGGCATCGCGCGCCCCCTTTTCGTCAATCCTTGGGCGCCAGCAGGCGCAGCGCCGCACGGATCAACGCCGATGTGCCAGCCTGCGGTTCCTGCGCCTGCGCGGTGGCGACGGCCTGTGCGGCCTCGGACGGGGCATAGCCCAGATTGGTCAGCGCCGACAGCGCCTCGGCCGAGACCTGCGGCGCGGCGGGGGGCGGCGCGGTTTTGGCGGCGGGCGCGGCGGGCGCGGCATCGACCACCGCATCGGGGGCAATGCCGGGGTCAACGGTCAGCGCCCCGCCCATCGCCATGACGGCGGGCGCCTTGTCCTTCAGTTCCAGCACCACCCGCTGCGCCAGTTTCGGGCCGACGCCGGGCGCCTTGCGCACCGCCGACCAGTCACCCAGCGCGATCGCGCGGGCCAGACCATCGGCCCCCAGCGTCCCCAGCACCGCCAGCGAGGCCTTGGCCCCGATCCCCTGCACCCCGGTCAGCAGCCGGTGCCATTCCTTTTCCAGCAGCGTCGGAAAGCCGAACAGCTGCAACAGATCCTCGCGCACCAGCAGGTCGGTATACAGCGCCGCCGCCTGCCCGACCGGCGGCAGGCCCGCCGCCGTGCGTTCGGACACATGCACGATATAACCCACCCCGCGCACGTCGATCAGCACATGATCGGGCGCGCGATGCAGGATCACCCCGGCGATACGCCCGATCATGACGCCACCTTGATGCGCAGCCCCTGCGATTGCAGGTGGTGGGCGTGGCAAATGGCGATGGCCAGCGCATCCGCCGCATCCGGCCCGGCCAGTTCGACGCCGGGCAGTTGAAACCGCACCATATGTTCGACCTGTTGCTTGGCGGCGTGGCCGACACCGACCACCGCCTTTTTGACCGCGTTGGGGGCATATTCACCAATGGCCAGCCCGGCCTCGGCCGGGGCCAGCAGGGCGATGCCGCGCGCCTGCCCCAGTTTCAGCGTGCCGACCGCGTCCTTGTTGACAAAGGTCTGTTCGACCGCCGCCGCCGTGGGCGCATGTTGCGCGATCACCGCCCGCAGGCCGCGATACAGCTGCAACAGCCGCACCCCCAGATCGCCGGTGTCGGAATGGACGATGCCATTGGCAATATGTCGCAGGCGCGGCCCGTCGACCGCGATCACCCCCCAGCCCATGTTCCGCAGGCCCGGATCTATGCCCAATACACGCATTCTGCCCCCTGTTTTCGCAACCGTTAGCACGAAACGCGAACATCGGCCAGAACCAATCGCGCTGGTGCCGTCATCTGCTTGACACCTGCGGCGTCAGCCGCAACACAGCTATGACCCCTCGACCCGACAGGAGAACCCATGTCCCCTGCCCTGATCGCCCTTTTGCCATTCATCGGCGCGCTGTTGCCGGGATTGCTGATCCGTTCGGGCCGCGATGTCGCCGCGATTTCCTGTGGCACGGCAACGCTGGTCGCGCTGCTGGGGCTGTTGCTGCACATCCCCGACGTGATGGCCGGCACCCCGGTCGAGGCCTCTTTCAACTGGCTGCCCCAGATCGGGCTGGCGGCCAGTTTCCGCATTGACGGGCTGGGGCTGCTGTTTGGCACGCTGATTCTGGGGATCGGGCTGCTGGTCATTCTGTATGGCCGGCATTACCTGTCCAAGGACGATCCGGCCGGCCAGTTTCTGACCTATCTGATGCTGTTTCAGGGCGCGATGGTGGGCATTGTTTTGTCCGACAACATCCTGCTTTTGCTGATCTTCTGGGAACTGACCTCGCTGTCGTCCTTCCTGCTGATCGGCTATTGGAAGCACCTGCCCGAGGGGCGTCAGGGCGCACGCATGGCGCTGACCGTGACCGGCATGGGCGGGCTGGCGATGATCGCGGGGATGATGATCCTTGGCCAGATCGCCGGCAGCTTTCAGATCAGCGAGATCCTGCACCACAAGGACGCCATTCAGGCCAGCCCGTTATATCTGCCGGCGCTGGTGCTGATCCTGATCGGCGCCTTTACCAAATCGGCGCAGTTTCCGTTCCATTTCTGGCTGCCCCACGCCATGGCCGCGCCGACGCCGGTGTCGGCCTATCTGCACAGCGCCACGATGGTAAAGGCCGGGCTGTTTCTGATGGCGCGGCTGTGGCCGGTGCTGTCAGGCACGCCGGAATGGTTCTATCTGGTGGCGACAACGGGGCTGATCACCATGGTGACCGGCGCGGTGATCGGGCTGTTCAAGGACGACCTGAAGGGCCTGCTGGCCTTTTCCACCGTCAGCCATCTGGGGCTGATCACCATGCTGCTTGGCTTTGGCACCGAGGCCGCCGCCATCGCCGCCGTGTTCCACATCATCAACCACGCCACCTTCAAGGCGGCGCTGTTCATGACCGCAGGCATTGTCGATCACGAGGCCGGAACCCGGTCCATCGCCCGCCTTGGCGGGTTGCGCAAACTGATGCCGATCACTTTCCTGATCGGCACGGTGGCGGCGCTGTCGATGGCCGGTTTCCCGCCGCTGAACGGCTTTCTGTCCAAGGAAATGATGCTTGAGGAAGTGTCCCACACCCCCTGGCTTGGCAATGGCTGGGTGCTGTCGGCAGCGGCGACGCTGGGGGCGCTGTTTTCGGTCGCCTATTCGCTGCGCTTCATCTTTGCGACCTTTACCGGGCCGGTGCGCGACGATTACCCGCACGCCCCGCATGACCCCGGCATCGGGCTGTGGGCCTCGCCTGCGGTCCTGACGGTGCTTGTGGTGCTAATCGGGCTGATGCCCAACCTGATGACCGGCTGGCTGGTCGAGGCGGCCTCGGCTGCGGTCACGCAGGGCCACCCGCACCCGCATATCAGCCTGTGGCACGGCGTGACCCCGGCGCTGAAAATGTCGATTGTGGCGATCCTTGGCGGCGCGCTGGCGGCGGCCCTGTGGCCGTGGCTGAACACCGTCTGGACCGCGCTGCATGTGCCCGCCGCCAAGACCCTGTTTGACTGGGTCGTGGGGCAATTCGTGCGGCTGTCGCGGATCGTGACCCAGCGCATTACCAACGGGTCGATGGCCCGCGCGCTGGCGGCGTTCTGTATGACCGCGCTGGCCGCGGGCAGCATCGCCTGGGGGACCGGCCATATCGGCGGCGCCACCCGCGACATGCTGGACATCCAGCCGGTGCCGCTGGTGGGCTGGCTGCTGATGCTGGTGGCGACGGGCTGTATGGTGGCGTTCCACCGTCACCGGCTGATGGCGCTGGTGCTGATCGGGATTGTCGGGCTGATGGTGTCGGGGGCGTTTGTCTATCTGTCCGCGCCCGACCTGGCGCTGACCCAGATCAGCGTCGAGGTCGTGACCGTCATGCTGTTGCTGCTGGCGCTGAACTTTCTGCCCAAACACACCCATGTCGAAAGCCGCGACACCAAGCGCGGGCTGGATGCGCTGATCGCGACGCTGACCGGGCTGGGGTTTGGCGGGCTGGCCTATGCCATTATGCGCCGCGATTTCGCCTTTCCGACGATCAGCGATTACATGCTGGCCAACAGCCACGACCTTGGCGGCGGCGATAACGTGGTGAACGTGATTCTGGTCGATTTCCGCGGCTATGATACCTTTGGCGAGATCATCGTGCTGGGGATCGCCGCGCTGACCATCTTTGCCCTGACCCAGACCCTGCTGGAGGGGCGGTCCAGCCGCACGCTGGCGAACTGGGTCCATGACCAGAAACGCGCCGGCAACCGCCACCCGCTGATGCTGGTGGTGGCAACGCGGATGCTGTTGCCGATCACGCTGGTGGTGGGCATCTATATCTTCCTGCGCGGCCATAACGCGCCGGGCGGCGGCTTTATCGCCGGGTTGGTGGTGTCGATCGCGCTGCTGATGCAATACATGGCCTCGGGCTTTGCATGGGCGCAGGAACGCCAGAAGCTGCAATACCACGCCATGATCGGGCTGGGGGTGGTCGCGGCGGCGGTGACCGGGCTGGGGGCGTGGCTGACCGAAACCCCCTTCCTGACCAGCGCCTTCGGCTATGTCGACCTGCCGTTGATCGAACCGTTCGAGCTGGCCACCGCCATGGGCTTTGACCTTGGGGTGTTCCTGTGCGTCGTGGGCGCGGTGATGCTGGCGCTGAATTCACTGTCGCGGATCGCGCGCCGCGCGGGCGAGACCGTGAATATCGAACCGATGGACATGGACCCGCGCCGGTCCAACCAGATGCCGCCGGAGGACCGCTGATGGAACTGCTTGTCGCAAGCGCAATCGGGGCGATGGCCGCCGCCGGTGTCTATCTGATCCTGCGCCGCCGCAGCTTTGCCGTGGTGCTTGGCATGACCATGCTGTCCTATGCCATCAACATGTTCCTGTTCGTCAGCGGCCGGCTGGTGCTGAACCAGCCGCCGGTGCTGTCAGGTGCCGACAGCTATACCGACCCGCTGCCGCAGGCGCTGGTGCTGACGGCCATCGTCATCAGCTTTGGCATGACCGCCGTGGTGGTGCTGATGGCGCTTGGCGCCTTTATCGAGGGCGGCGACGACCGCATCAACATGCCACGCGGCGACCGCTATCCCCCCCGCCGGGACGAGCTGGACCCCGCAAACACCGACCCGAACGCGGAACAAGACGCATGAATCACTGGATCATCGCCCCTGTCATCCTGCCCGCGCTGCTGGCGCCGCTGATCATCCTGTGGATGCGCCACGACCTGCTGTTGCAGCGGGTGTTTTCCATCGCCGGAACCGTGGCGCTGGTCGGTATCGCGGTGATGCTGAACGTGATCGCCAGCGATGGGCAGGTGCATGTCTATCGCCTTGGCAACTGGCCCGCGCCCTTTGGCATCGTGCTGATGCTGGACCGGCTGGCGGCGATCATGATCATGCTGACATCGGCGCTGGCGCTGGCGGTCCAGCTTTATGCCTTTGGCTCGGGCTGGGATCGCAAGGGCTGGCATTTCCACGCGCTGTGGCAGTTCCAGCTGATGGGCATCTGCGGGGCCTTCCTGACCGGCGACGCCTTTAACCTGTTCGTGTTCTTCGAGGTGCTGCTGATCGCCAGTTACGGCCTGATGATCCATGGCGGCGGCGAAATGCGCCTGCGCGCGGGTGTGCAATATGTGGTCTATAACCTGGCCGGGTCGACGCTGTTTCTGGCCGCGCTGGGGGTGCTGTATGCGGTGACCGGCACGCTGAACATGGCCGATATGGCCGACCGCGTCGCACAGATGCCGGCGCAGGATACCAGCCTGCTGCGCGTGGGGGCAATCCTTCTGATGCTGGTCTTTGCGGTCAAGGCGGCGCTGGTGCCGCTGCATTTCTGGCTGCCCTCGACCTATGCCAATGCGCCCGGCCCGGTGGCGGCGCTGTTCGCGATCATGACCAAGGTCGGGGTCTATGCCATCATCCGCTTTTTCACGCTGGTTTTTCCGCAGGACACCGTGGTCGAGACCCTTGCCACCGACCTGCTGTTGCCCGCCGCGCTGGTCACGCTGGCGCTGGGACAGTTCGGCATCCTTGGCTCGCGTCATCTGGGGCGGCTGGCGGCCTTTGCGGCGGTTGGCTCGGTCGGGACGCTGATGATCGCGGCGGCGCAATTCACCCCGCAGGCCACGGCGGCGGCGGTGTATTACATGATCCATTCGACGCTGGCCGCCGGGGCGCTGTTCCTTGTGGCCGATCTGGTCGGCGCGCGGCGCAATGGCAACCTGTGGCTGGAACTGCGCCCCCTGATCGCCAATAACGGCCTGATCGCGGCGATGTTCTTTGCCGCCGCCATCGGCATTGCCGGGCTGCCGCCGCTGTCGGGCTTTATCGGCAAGCTGCTGATCCTTGACGCCACCCGCGATGCGGCGTGGTGGGCGTGGATCTGGGGCACCATTCTGGCAACCTCGGTCATTGCGATTGTCGGGCTGGCGCGGGCCGGGTCGGCGGTGTTCTGGCGCCCCTATGCCCTGCAAGCCGCCAACCGCCCCAAGGACGAAACCGGGGCCGACCCCAAAGCGGACAAGCCCAAGACCATCCCCGCCAAGGTCGAACCTGACGAGGTTATTCAGGACCTGTCCGACGCCCCGGCACCGGCGCTGACCTTTGTCGCCACCGGCGCGCTGATCGCCGGGATGGTGGCACTGACCGTGCTGGCCGGCCCCGCGATGCGGCTGGCCGATGCCACCGCGGCCCAGTTGCACCAGCCCGCCGCCTATATCCGCGCCGTTCTGCAAAACCCGGAGGGCACGCGATGATCCGCCGCCTGTTTCCGCACCCGTTCCTGTCAGCCCTGCTGATCCTGATCTGGATGATGCTGGTCAACCGCTTTGCCTGGGGATCGCTGGTCTTTGCCGTGTTCCTTGGCGTGGTGATCCCGGCCATTACCGCGCCCTACTGGCCCGACCGCGCCCGCATCCACGGGGTGGGCAAGATCCTGCGCTATATCCTGATCGTGCTGTATGACATTATCGTCGCCAATATCGCGGTGGCGAAAATCGTGCTGTTCGTGCCCAACCGCAGGCTGCAACCCTGCTGGCTGACCGTGCCGCTGCGCCTGACCAGCCCCGAGGCGATCACCGTGCTGGCCGGCACCATCACCCTGACCCCCGGCACCGTGTCATCCGACCTGTCCGAGGACGGGCGCTATCTGCTGGTGCATTGCCTGCACGCACCCGACCCCGAGGCGGTGCTGAACGACATCAAGACCCGCTACGAGGCCCGCCTGCTGGAGATTTTCGAATGACCGATCTTGCGCTGATCGACATCGCCCTGATGTTCGCGCTTGGCTGTTTCGGGCTGGGGCTGCTGTTCAACCTGTATCGCGTGGTCTTTGCCCCCGGCGTGGGCGACCGGGTGCTGGCGCTGGACACCATGGCCATCAACATGATCGCGCTGCTGTCACTGTTCGGGATGAAAGAAGGCACCTCGATCTATTTCGAGGCCTCGATGCTGTTTGCCATGGTCGGTTTCGTGTCGACCGTGGCCTATGCCAAATTCATCCTGCGCGGCGACATTATCGAATAAGGGACCAAGACGAGATGCTGACCATCGCACTGGCCGCCAAAACCGCCACCGACGCCGCCGCCCGCACCATTCCGGCGCAGGAATGGCCGCTGCTGGGAAGCGTGGCCGAAATCGGCATTGCCCTGCTGCTGGTCGTCAGCGGGATTTTCGGGCTGGTCGGGTCTTTTGGGCTGGTCAAACTGCCCGACCCGATGACCCGTCTGCACGCGCCCACCAAGGCCGCGACGCTGGGGGTGGGCAGCGTCCTGATCGCCTCGATGCTGAATTTCTATCTGTTCCACGGGGTGTTTACCTGGCACGAATTGCTGATCTCGATCTTCCTGTTCCTGACCGCGCCGATCACCGGGAATTTCATCGCCAAGGCGCATCTGCATCTGGCCTGGCAACAGGATGAAATTCCGCGGCCTGAACCCGATGTGAAATGGGCGACCTATGGCTGCGCCGATGAAGAGGAAGGCGTCCGCGAAGGGGCCGAAATCGCCAGCGACCGCAACGCCCGCTGAACAACGCACGCCCGCCATCTTCAGGCCGCCATTATCAGGACGCCATTATCAGGACGCCATCATCAGGCAGTCAGGGGGCTGTCTGCCCCCCAATTGGCTGCGCCAATTTCCCCCCGAAGGTATTTGGCACAGAAGCGAGGCGACAAGGCAAAGGCAGGGGCGATGACGCCGCCTGCCTCGCTTCTGTCATAAATACCTGAATACGGCCCGGCAAACGCGCACGGCCGCGAAGCTGGGGTTACGCGGCGGCCGGCTGTGCCACCACCCCCAGCCGGCGGCAGACCTCGGCGGTCAGTTCGGGGCGGTTCAGCGTATAGAAATGCAGATGCCCCACCCCGCCCGCGATCAGCTTTTCGCACAGGTCGGTGGCGATATCGGCGGCCAAGGCGGCGTGGTCGTCGCTGGTCCCGAACGCGTCATGCGCCCATTGCGGGACGCTGGTGCCGCACATCGCGGCAAAGCTTTTGGCGCCCTTCCAGCTTTGGATCGGCAGGATGCCGGGCAGGATCGGCGCGGTAATGCCGCTGGCCGCGCAGGCATCGCGAAAGCGGAAAAACGTGTCGGCGTCGAAAAAGAACTGGGTGATCGCGCTGCTGGCGCCTGCATCGACCTTGCGTTTCAGCCAGGCCACATCGGCGGCTGTATCGGCGCTGTCGGGATGCGGTTCAGGATAGGCGCCGCAATGGATGGTGAAATCCCCCCGCGCCGCGATGGCCGCGATCAGATCGACCGAGCTGGAGAACCCGTCGGGATGCGGGGTAAAGCGGTCCTGCCCCTTGGGCGCATCGCCGCGCAGGGCGACGATTTCGCGCACCCCGGCCCTGGCATAGGCGTCGACGATGTCCAGCGTGTCGGCGCGGGTGGCCTCGACGCAGGTCAGGTGGGCGGCCACCGGCACGCCGTAATTCTTGCCGATCGTGGTCACCGCCTCGTGGGTCAGTTGCCGGGTGGTGCCGCCGGCGCCATAGGTGACGGAAACAAAGCGCGGGTCCAGCGGGGCCAGCGCGCGCATCGTGTCCCACAGCCGGAACGACGCATCCAGCGTCTTGGGCGGGAAGAACTCGAAGCTGACCGAGGGGGTGGACATGGCGATTCCTTTCTTTTGACCATCTTGTGCCATGCCCCCGGACGTGAGACAAACTCATAATCTGCATCATTGTAATGAGCCTGCCTCAACATGAACCTCGAATTGCGCCATTTGCGCACCGTGCGCGCCATCCATGAACAGGGCGGGCTGGGGCGCGCGGCGGATGTGCTGCACATTACCCAGTCGGCGCTGAGCCATCAGATCAAGGCGCTTGAGGAACAGGCCGGGGTCGAGCTGTTCGTCCGCCGGTCCAAGCCGATGCGCCTGTCCGCCGCCGGGCTGCGCCTGTTGCGGCTGGCCGAGGCCGTGCTGCCGCTGGTCGAGGCCACCGAGGCCGAGTTCCGCGATGTCGAGATGGGCCGCGCCGGGCGGCTGCATATCGCGCTGGACTGTCACCATTGCTTTGACTGGCTGATGCCGGTGCTGGACCCGTTCCGCCATGCATGGCCCGATGTCGATATCGACATCCGCACCAGCTTTACCACCGGCGCGCTGGCGGCGCTGACCCGTGAAGAGGTCGATCTTGTGATCTCCTCTGACCCGGAAAAGCTGGCCGGTGTGACCTTTCATCCGCTGTTCGACTATGCCCCGATGCTGGTGGTGCCGGCGACGCATCCGCTGGTTGCCAAAGGCTATGCCGAGCCTGCCGATCTGGCGGATCAGACCCTGATCACCTATCCGGTCGAGCGCAGCCGGCTGGACGTGTTTGCCCATTTCCTGACCCCCGCCGGTGTCGAACCCGCCGCCATCCGCCAGGTCGAAATGACCCGGATTGCGCTGATGCTGGTGGCTGGCGGTCGTGGCGTCGCGGTGATGCCGGACTGGGTGCTGCGCGAAACCGCCACAGACCCGGAACTGGCGGTGCTGCCGCTGGGACCGGGGGGCGTGGTGCGGCGGCTTTACGCGGCGATGCGCGACGACGATCTGGCGCTGCCTTACATGGCCCATATCCTGCGTCTTGCCCGGACCGAGCCGATGCGCCTGATGCGCGGCTGACCGGCGCCCCCGCCATGGCCGGGTCGGGGGCCTGCATGGCTTGGCAATCGCGCGCATCCGGCCTATGACGGGCCAACCCCAAAAGGATTCACGCAAATGGCAAGCGCCAATCTTAACATCATGATCAAGGCCGCGCGCAAGGCGGGCCGCAGCCTCGTCAAGGATTTCCGCGAGGTCGAGAACCTTCAGGTCAGCGTCAAGGGCGCCGGTGATTTCGTCAGCCGCGCCGACCGCGAGGCCGAACGCATCATCAAGACCGAACTGCGCGGCGCCCGCCCGACCTATGGCTGGATCGGCGAGGAAACCGGCGAGGAAGCAGGCGAAGACCCCACCCGCCGCTGGATCGTCGATCCGCTGGACGGCACCACCAATTTTCTGCACGGCCTGCCGCATTGGGCGGTCAGCATCGCGCTGGAACACAAGGGCGAAATCGTCGCCGCTGTCATTTTCGACGCCGCCAAGGATGAACTTTACACCGCCGAAAAAGGCGGTGGCGCATTCATGAATGACACCCGCATCCGGGTCTCGGCCCGGTCGCGGATGATCGAATCGATCTTTGCCACCGGCGTGCCTTTTGGCGGGCGCGGCACCCTGCCCGCCACGTTGAAAGACCTTGCCCGGCTGATGCCCGAAACCGCCGGAGTGCGCCGCTTTGGCTCTGCCGCGCTGGATCTGGCCTATGTCGCGGCGGGCCGCTACGAAGGGTATTGGGAACGCGGCATCAAATCCTGGGACGTGGCCGCAGGCATCCTGATGGTGAAAGAGGCCGGCGGCTTTGTCGAGGCGATCCACCCCGAACAGAACCCGGTCGAATCCGGCGCGCTGGTGGCGGCGAATGCGGAACTGTTCGACCGCTTTTCCAGGCTGATCCGCACCCGCGACTGACCACGGGACCGGGGACGCCTGCCGCGGCGGCCCCGCAAAAGCCCGCTTTGCCGCTGACCGCCCCCGCTTCAGCTTGGCCCAAATATCCCCGCCGGAGGCCCCCGGCGCCCCCGGCGCGGCGCCCCGGTCGGGCTGCGTTCGGGCTTGCCCCGTCCCCGGTGCGTCGGGCAGACAGGTCTGGCAACCCCGATCAGGCAGGCCCACCATGTCGCCGCAACCGCCCCCGCCCACCAGCGTGTCCCCCGGCGCGCCCCCCGACCCGGCCACGCCTGCCGCCCCGGTGCTGACCGCGCCCGCGGCACAGCCCCCTGCCGTGCCGCCGCCACAGGCCCGCCCCGCCACCGACCGGCCCGGCCCGGCGATTGCGCTGATGGTTCTGGTCAGCCTGATCTTTGCCATTCAGGACGGCCTGTCGCGCCAGCTTGCCAGCACCTATTCGCCGCTGCTGATCACCATGATCCGCTATTGGTTCTTTGCGATGTTCTGCACCGTTCTGGTGATGCGGATGCCGGGCGGGCTGGCGCGCGGGCTGCGGGCGCGGCGGCCCGTGCTTCAGGTCGCGCGCGGCCTGCTGCTGGTGGGGGAAATCCTGCTGATGGTGGCGGCCTTTGTGCAACTGGGGCTGGTCAACACCCATGCCATATTCACCATCTATCCGTTGCTGATCGCCGCCCTGTCCGGCCCGGTTCTGGGGGAACGCGTGGGCTGGCGGCGCTGGCTGGCCATCGGCGCCGGGTTTTGCGGCATCCTGATCGTGCTGCAACCGGGATCGGGGCTGTTTTCGGGGGCGGCGCTGCTGCCGCTTGGCGCGGCGCTGATGTTTGCGACCTATGGGCTGCTGACGCGGCTGGTGTCGCGCGACGATCCGGCGGTGGTCAGCTTTTTCTGGACCGGCATCTCTGGCGCGGTGGCGATTACCGCCATCGGCATCTGGCACTGGCAGCCGCTGGCCCCCGGCGACTGGCTGTGGATGGCGGCGCTGTGCGTGACCTCGGCGCTGTCGCATTTTCTGCTGATCCGCGCCTACGAGATGGCCCCCGCATCCGTCCTGCAACCCTTTGCCTATACCCAGCTTGTCTTTGCCAGCGCCATCGGCGTGGCGCTGTTCGGGGACCGGCTGGCCCCGCATGTGGTGATTGGCGGTGCCATTGCTGCCGGGGCCGGGCTGTTTACCTTGTGGCGCGCGCGGGTGGCCGCCCCGAGGTCGTGACCGGCCCGATCACCCGTGGCGCGACATCGTCAAACGCCGCCGCCGCCGGTGACAGCGGGTCACCCCGGCGCGGCGGCGGGCGGCTGTCGGTCAGGGTCTGCGGCAGGGTCTGGCGGGCCTTGGGCGGCGGTGGAATAATACCATCACCGGTCAGGTCGCGGGTCGGGGTGAAGGCCACCGGGTGCCCGGCTATACGGGCGCGATAGACGGGCAAGGCCTCGGCCACGCGCATGACGTAATTGCGGGTTTCGTCAAAGGGGATCATCTCGACCCAGTCCACCGGGTCGGCATCGCGGCGCAGATCACCGAAATCATACAGCCAGCGCATCGGCCGCCCCGGCCCGGCGTTATAGCCCGCCGCCACCAGCGCCACCGACGGCCCGAAACGGTCGCGCAACCCCGCCAGATAAGCCGCCCCCAGCCGCGCGTTATAGGCCGCGTCCGACCCCAGCAACAGCGGGTCATAGGCCACCCCCAGACGCGTCGCCACCTGCCGGGCGGTGCCGGGCATCAGCTGCATCAGCCCCTGCGCGCCGACCCGGCTGCCGGCGCGGGGGTTGAATTCCGATTCCTGACGCGAAATCGCCATGACCAGTTCCGGCGGCACCCCCAGCGCGGTCTTTTCCAGCCCCGTCAGCGGGAAATAAGCCGCCGGGAACACCGCCCCCTTCTGCGCTGCCAGCTTGGCCAGACGCAGGCCGTGATGGGTCTGGCGGGCCTCGATCATCAGCCGGGCCATGCGGATAATGTCCGCGGCCGGGGCGTCCTGCGCAATGCGCAGGGCAAAGCGCTGTGCCAGGTCAGCCTCGCCCGCCGCGATCAGCCACAGCGCCGCCTGCCAGCGCCGATCGTCACGCAGCGTGCTGCCGCGCCAGTCGGGCAGGCTGTCATCGCCGCGCCCCGCCAGCGCCAGCGCCGGGTCCATCGGCGCCCCGATCTTTTCCGCCGCAAGCTGGCCGTAATAGGTCGCCTGATGGCGCGCGGCGGCGCGGTAATCGTCACGGGCCGCCGCGTCATTGCCGGCGGCCTGCAAGGCGCGGGCCTGCCAATACAGCGACCGCGCCGTGCTGATCGGACCGCCAACCACGGTTTCGAGATGCGCAAAATGATCCAGCGCCGTGTCGCTGTCGCCCGCCCGCAGCGCGGCATAGCCCGCCAGCCATTCCAGATCGGCGTAATGGCGGTTGTCAGACGGCAGGAAATGGTTCGCCGCCAGCCGCCGCGCCAGCGCCCAATCGCCCCGGCGCAGGGCTGCGCGGGCGTAATCGACCCGCGCCTGCGCCCATGCGTCGGGGCGCAGCAGGGCCTGCGCCGACCCGGATTGTTCCAGCATCAGATCCCGCGCCGGATCATGCAGCTTTGCCCGCAGCCGCCAGCGGAACCGGTCCAGCGCCAGCCCCGGATCGGCGCGCAGGTCGTCGGGCAGCGACAGGATCATGTCATCCACCCCGGCACGCCCGGCCTGAAGGGCAATCCGGGCTTCGGCCAGCGCGTGATCCTTCCACGGCAACAGCGGCAGCAAACGCTCGGCCGCCTGCCATTCGCCCTCGGCCAGCAGGTAATCCATGCGCGCGGCATGATCATCGGCCAGCGCCGCGCGATGGCTGGCCAGAAAGGCCAGCTCGTCCGCCCCGGTCAGCACGGTCGTGCGCCAGAAACGCCCGATCTCTATATCGGCGGCGGGCGGGTTCGACCGTTGCAGCGCGGCAACCAGCGCCGCCTCGCCGGCCAGCGTGCGCGGCGGGTCGGTGCGAAACCACGCGATCACCGCCTCGGGTGGCAGGGTTGCGGGCATCAGCGGCTCGGCCTGACGGCGCAGGGTGTCGGCATCGGGCCAGTCGGGATGGGCGGCCAGAAAGCCGCGATAGGCGTCGAAATCGCCCTGCCCCGCCCGCAATTGCCGCCATGTCAGCACCGCCTGCGCCAGCGCCCCCGAACGCGCCGCCGCCTGTTGCGCCGCCACCCAGTCGCCCCGCCCCGCAGCCGCCAGCGCATCGCGCAGCGCCACGGCGCTTTCGGCCCCGGCAGGCAGGGCCGGTGCCAGCGCAAGGGCCAGCATCAGCGAAAAACGGCGAAATCTGCGGCGCAAAGGATACATCATGGGCGAATATCTGGCCTGTTGCGGGCCGGGGATCAACTCACATCCTTGGCAAGCGGGCCGGGGCGGCGTAGGAAGTCACGGCACAGATTTGTTTCAGGAGTGTGTCATGTTCAAAGGGTCGATCCCTGCCCTTATCACGCCATTCACCGCGGATGGCGATCTGGATCTGGGCACGCTGGAAAAGCTGGTGGAATGGCACATTGATCAGGGCAGCCACGGGCTGGTGCCGGTCGGCACCACCGGCGAAAGCCCCACCCTGACCCATGACGAACACCGCAAAGTCGTGGAAGAGGTCGTCCGCATCACCGCCGGGCGCATCCCGGTTATCGCCGGGGCCGGGTCCAACAGCACCCGCGAAGGCATCGGCCTGATCCGCCACGCACAAGAGGTCGGCGCCGATGCCGCGCTGGTGGTGACGCCCTATTACAACAAACCCACCCAAGCCGGGCTGATCGCGCATTACACCGCGCTGCATGATGCCAGCGACCTGCCGATCATCATCTATAACATCCCCGGCCGTTCGGTCATCGACATGACGCCCGAAACCATGGGCGAGCTGGCGAAACTGCCCCGCATCATCGGCGTCAAGGACGCCACCGGCAAGCTGGAACGCGTCAGCCAACAGCGCATCACCTGCGGCACCGGCTTTTGCCAGCTGTCCGGCGAGGACGGCACCGCGCTGGGGTTCAACGCGCAGGGCGGCACAGGCTGTATCAGCGTGACCGCCAATGTGGCCCCGAAACTGTGCGCGCAATTCCAGCAGGCCACGCTGGACGGCGACTGGACCCGCGCGCTGGACTTGCAGGACCGGCTGATGCCGCTGCATATCGCGATCTTCCTGGAACCCGGCGTTGCCGGTGCCAAATACGCCATGTCGCGGCTTGGCCTGTGCGAAAACCGGGTGCGTCTGCCGCTGCTGCCCGCGACCCGGTCCGTCTGCGACCGCATCGACGCGGCGCTGGACCATGCCGGCCTGATCTGAGGCCCAGGCCCCGTCAGGGGGCCTGTGCGGCCCCCTCGGCGCGATGCGCCTTCACCCCCGCAAGGTATTTGGAACAGGGGCGAGGATGACAGCGCCGCTGACCGGCCTCGCTTTTGTCAGAAATACCTTCGGGGGGAAATTGGCGCAGCCAATTGGGGGGCAGACAGCCCCCCGGCGGCCTGACGGTCAGTGCAGCGCCTGTGCGGTCACCATGCGCATCTGGCCAAAACCGTTAAAGCGCGTGTTGGTCACGGTGGAATAGGCACCCGCGCCGTGAAAGATGACGTAATCCCCTTCGGCGATATCTGAGGGCAGGTCGATGTCACCGGGCAGGCGGTCGACCGAATCGCAGGTCGGGCCGAACACCGCGCGGGGGGTGATCTCGTCGCTGCGGGGGGTGCCCTGGGGGGTGATGACCTCGATCCTCGACAGGTTGCCGATGATCGGCAATTCGGTCAGCCCGCCATAGACGCCGTCGTTCAGAAAGACGTTTTCCCCGTCCCGCACCGCCTTGACGCGGGTGATCAGCGAAAACGCGTCGGCGCACAGCCCACGCCCCGGTTCGCAGACCAGCGCCGGGGGGGCGCCGTCGAACGCCTCGGCTGCGGTCTGGCCGATCAGGTCGAAAATCGCCTGTATATCCGGCACCACCCCGGTCACGCGATGCGAGGGGAAGCCGCCGCCGACATTCAGCCGCCCGGCGCGAAGACCAGCCATGTCGCAAATCTCGCGCGCGGTGCGGATATAGGTTTCCCACGCGCCGGGGTCGACGCATTGGGTGCCCGGGTGGAAGGTCAGCGAGGCGGCATAGCCCGCATCCGCCACGCGTTTGAGCAGTTGCGCCGCCAGTTCCGGCGAGGCGCCGAATTTCGAGCCGAAATCATAGGCAGCCCCCAGCACCGGCAGCTTGAACCGGGGCGAGATCTCGGACCCGTCGGGGATATGGCCGATCAGCTTGTCCAGTTCGGTCAGGCTGTCGACGGAATAGCTGGTGACACCGGCCTGCCGGGCGTGGTCGATTTCCGACCGCGACCGCACCGGGTTGTGGTAATGGCGCGCGGCCTGCGGCGCCAGCCGCCCGATCAGGTCGATTTCCGCTGGCGAGGCCACGTCAAAGCCGCTGATCCCCGCCGCGACAAGGTTCTGGATCACCGCCTCGTCCGGGTTCGATTTCACCGCATAGGTCACCAGCCCCGGAAAGCCCGCGACAAAGGCCCGCGCTGTGTCCTGCAAAACAGTGGGGGCAAAGACCATGACCGGGTTTTCCGGGGCCATGTCGGTAATGATCTGGGTCGGGTTCTTCCAGACAGTGCGGGCGTGTCCCATGCGGCAGATGCCTCCTGTTCGGGGTGTCCTGTTGGCGCTTTGTCGTGCAACCAGATTGCGCCGTATGGGTTCCGAAATCACCGATGAAAATGGTGGATTTGTGCCTGAGTGTGGTTAAAATGACGAATATCCGGTTAAAGTGAAAGGTATCGGGATGGATGATCTGGACCGCGCGATTCTGACGCAATTGTCACAGGACGCGCGGCTGTCGCTGGCGGTGCTGGCGCGGCGGCTGAAAGTGGCGCGGTCGACCCTTCAGGCGCGGCTGGAACGGCTGGAAACCAGCGGCACCATTGCCGGTTACACCCTGCGGCTGGGGGCCGGGGCCAGCGCCGGACGCATCCGCACCAGCGTTTTGCTGACGATTGAGCCGCGCGCACAGCCCGCCATCCTGTCGCGTCTGCGCGCCATCCCGGAGGTCGAGCGCATCCATTCCACCAGCGGGCGCGTGGACCTGTTGCTGCTGGTCAGCGCCCCCTCGACCGAGCGGCTGGATCAGGTGCTGGACCAGATCGGCCACATTCCCGGCGTGCGCTGTTCCGAAAGCCTGATCCATCTGGCGACCAAGCTGGACCGCGCGGTCTAGGGCGTCATCGCGATGTTACCTGTCAGCCGCATGATCACCCCACGCGCCCCAACCCGGCAGGAGGAAACACCATGACCCGACACGGCCAGCCGATCTGGTTCGAATTGTCGACCAGCGATGCGGATGCCGCAAAATCCTTCTATGGCCGGCTGCTTGGCTGGCAGTTCACGACATCGGGCAATGTCGGCTTTGATTACCGGCTGGCGCAGCGCGACGGGGTGATGGTGGCCGGGGTGATGTCGCTGGACAACTGCCCTGCGGGCACGCCGCCCAACTGGCTGGTTTATGTGGCCGTGGATGACACTGACATCGCGGCGGGCAGCACGGCGGCCTCGGGCGGGCAGGTGCTGACGGCGCCCACCGATGTGCCGGGCACGGGGCGCTTTGCCGTGCTGGCCGACCCGCAGGGCGCGGTATTCGGGGTGCTGCACGCCACGCCGATGGGCACGCCCGCCGATGACGCCACCGATGAAACCGGCGCATGGGACCAGAACAGGGCCGGTCACGGCAACTGGCTGGAACTGATGTCGCGCGACCCGCAGGCCGGGTTCCGCTTCTATGCCGACCTGTTCGGCTGGGGTGCGGGCGATGCGCTGGATATGGGCGAACAGGGCCGTTACCAGCTTTTCCGCCACAACGGCAGCGATATTGGCGGCATGATGGGGCTGGGGGATGCGCCTGCGCCCTTCTGGCTGCCCTATTTCGGGGTCGATGACGTGGCACGCGCGCATCAGGTCATCACCGATCAGGGCGGCACCGTGCTGGCCGGCCCGTCCGAGGTTCCCGGCCCGGCGCTGATCGTGGTGGCCCAGGACCCGCAAGGCGCCACCTTTGCCATTGTCGGCCCCAGGCCGGATTAAGCGTCGGCGCGGGCGGCTTGGCCTTTGCCCGCGCCTGTTCTAAACGGTTATCCAAGCAAGCACAGGATGACCGCGATGCCGATGGACAAAAGTTTCGACGCCACCACCGCCGAGGCGCGCATTGCCGCGCAGTGGCAGGACGCCAATGCCTTTGCCGCCGGGGCGAATGCCAGGCCCGGCAAGGACGCTTTCAGCGTGGTCATCCCGCCGCCCAACGTCACCGGCAGCCTGCATATCGGGCACGCGCTGAACAACACCTTGCAGGACATTCTGGTGCGCTGGCACCGGATGCGCGGTTTTGACACGCTGTGGCAGCCGGGTCAGGACCACGCGGGCATTGCCACGCAGATGGTGGTGGAACGCCAGATGGCCGCCAATGGCGAACCCACCCGGCAGGAAATCGGCCGCGATGCGTTCATTGAAAAAGTCTGGGCGTGGAAGGAACAGTCCGGCGATACGATCATCCATCAGCTCAGGCGGCTGGGGGCCAGCGCCGACTGGTCGCGCAACGCCTTTACCATGTCGGGCAACTTCCCCGACGCGGTGCTGAAGGTCTTTTCCGAAATGTTCGACAAGGGCCTGATCTATCGCGGCAAGCGTCTGGTCAACTGGGACCCGCATTTCGAAACCGCGATTTCCGATCTGGAGGTCGAGAACCGCGAAACCGCCGGCCATATGTGGCATTTCAAATACCCGCTGGCCGCCAATCCCGAAACCGGCGAACGCGAGACCTATGAATATGTCGAACGCGACGCGGACGGCAATGTCACCCTGCGCGAGGTCCGCGACTATATCAGCATCGCCACCACACGCCCCGAAACCATGCTGGGTGATGGCGCGGTGGCGGTGCATCCGGGCGATGCGCGTTATGCGCCCATCGTCGGCAAGCTGGTGGAAATTCCCGTCGGCCCACGCGAACACCGCCGCCTGATCCCGATCATCACCGACGAATACCCCGACCCGGATTTCGGTTCGGGCGCGGTGAAAATCACCGGCGCGCATGATTTCAACGATTACGGCGTGGCAATCCGCAACAACATCCCGCTTTACGCGCTGATGGATGGCAAGGCGCGGATGCGCAGCGACGGGCTGTCCTATGCCGAAAGCGCCGAGATCGCCTCGGCTGCCGCGCGTGGGGCGGATGTGGGCGATGTCTCGGGCGTCAACCTCGTCCCCGAGGAATTGCGCGGCCTCGACCGGTTCGAGGCCCGCAAGGCAGTGATCGACGCCATCACCGCCGAAGGGCTGGCCGTCACCTGTCTGCACAAGGAAATCGACGAGGCCACCGGGGCCGAGCATCTGGAACGCCGCCCGG
This sequence comes from Paracoccus jiaweipingae, assembly GCF_044335505.1. Taxonomy (NCBI): domain Bacteria; kingdom Pseudomonadati; phylum Pseudomonadota; class Alphaproteobacteria; order Rhodobacterales; family Paracoccaceae; genus Paracoccus; species Paracoccus jiaweipingae. The sequence continues at coordinate 309,515 of NZ_JBISBS010000002.1, forward strand.
TCGTCGAAAGCAAGCCGATCATGCAGCCCTTTGGCGACCGCTCGGGCGTGGTGATCGAGCCGATGCTGACCGATCAGTGGTTCGTCGACACCGCGAAAATCGTGCAGCCCGCCATTGACGCCGTGCGCGACGGGCGCACCAAAATCCTGCCCGAACAGCATGAAAAGGTCTATTTCCACTGGCTGGAAAATATCGAACCCTGGACCATCTCGCGCCAGCTGTGGTGGGGGCATCAGATCCCGGTCTGGTATGGTCTGGATCTGGAAACCCGAACCTTTGTCGATGACGAAGGCGACAACGCGCTGGACGAGGTCGAGATCCTGTCCCTGCTGACCAGGGACCATCTGGTCAACAAGGGCGATTACCACCATTGCGCCGCCAGCTTTGATGCCGTCATCGACCGCTTCCGCGACGACATCGCCAACCTGCCCGCCCCCCTGCACGCCATGCGCGTGGTCGAGGTCGCGGATCGTGACGCCGCCGAACATATGCTGGCCGCAGCGCTGGCCGATTATGCCGTCAATCAGGACCCGACGCGGCTGGTCTATCCGGTGTGGCGCGACCCCGATGTGCTGGACACATGGTTCAGCAGCGGTCTGTGGCCGATCGGCACGCTTGGCTGGCCGGAACAGACGCCGGAACTGGCGCGCTATTTCCCCACAGATGTGCTGGTGACGGGCTTTGACATCATCTTCTTCTGGGTGGCCCGGATGATGATGATGCAGCTGGCCGTGGTCGATCAGGTGCCCTTCCACACGGTTTATGTCCACGGGCTGGTGCGCGACGAAAAAGGCGCGAAAATGTCCAAATCCAAGGGCAATGTCATCGACCCGCTGACGCTGATCGACGAATATGGCGCGGATGCGCTGCGCATGACGCTGACCTCGATGGCGGCGATGGGGCGCGACCCGAAACTGGGGCCGCGCCATGTCGAGGGCTTCCGCAATTTCGGCACCAAGATCTGGAACGCCACCCGCTTTGCCGAAATGAACGGCGTGCGCGGCGGCGGCGCCCGCCCAACCCCGCGCCACACCGTGAACCGCTGGATCATCGGAGAGGTCGCCCGCATCCGCCAGACCGTGGACGAGGCCCTGACCGCCTATCGCTTCAACGAGGCCGCAGACGCGCTTTATGCCTTTACATGGGGCAAGCTGTGCGACTGGTATGTCGAATTCGCCAAGCCGCTGTTTGACGGCGAATATGCCGGTGAAACCCGCGCCACGATGGGCTGGGTGCTGGATCAGACCTATACCCTGCTGCACCCGATCATGCCCTTCATCACCGAGGAATTGTGGGCACTGACCGGCGACCGCAGCACTATGCTGGTGCATGGCGACTGGCCGGAATATGGCGCCGAACTGATCGACGCCGATGCTGACCGCGAAATGAACTGGGTGATCGCGCTGATCGAAAACATCCGCTCGGCCCGCGCGCAGATGGGGGTGCCGGCGGGCGCGAAACTGGACCTGATCGTGACGCAGGCCGATGATGCCGCCCGCGCCGCGCTGGCCGCCAACGCCCCGCTGATCGAACGTCTGGCCCGCGTCACCGCCCCAGCCGATGGCGCGGCGGGCAAGGGCATGATCGCCGTTGCCACCCCCGGTGCCAGCTTTGCCCTGCCGATCGGGGATGTCATCGACGTGGCCGCCGAAACCGCCCGGCTGCAAAAGGCCCGGACCAAGGCACAAAAGGACCGCGACGGTCTGGACAAACGCCTGTCCAACCCGCGCTTCGTCGAAAATGCCGAACCCGAGGTGATCGCAGAAACCCGCGCCAAGCTGACCGCGCTGGATGACGATCTGGCCCGGCTTGACGGGGCGCTGGCCCAACTGGCCGCCATGCAACCGGCGAAGACCCTGTCAGAATGACGAAAGGGCGGCCATGCGGTCGCCCTTTCCCATGCACCAGCTTTGCCTGCGGCCCCGGAATGGGTATTTGGGCAACGAAGAAACCCACGCCGGTCGCCTCGCTTCTGTTGAAAATACCTCCGGGGGTGAATGACCCGGCACGGGTCAGAGGGGGCGCGGGCGCCCCCTTGCCGCGCCATCATCGCGCGCGATCAGTCCTGCCCGAACAACCCTTTCAGCGCGCGCGAGGTCAGGTTGGTGACCTTGGGCCGTGGCTGCTGGATGAAGGGCATCGGGCGGCAGACCTCCATCGCGGCGATGCCGACGCGGGCGGTCAGCGCGCCATTCACCACGCCCTCGCCAAAGCGGCGGCTGATCTTGGCCAGCGCGCCGCCACCGGCCATGGTGTGGATCAGGTCATCGCCCGCCGCCACCGCGCCGGTGGCGATCAGATGCGCCATCACCGTTCGCGCCAGCCGCCAGCCGCCCACAGCCCCGGCCCGCCCGCCATAGATTTCGGCAATGCGCCGGATCATCCGCAGATTGGCCGCCAGCGCCGCAGCCACATCCGCCAGTGCCAGCGGGATCAGCGCCGTGGCGGCGGCGACGGTGCGGGCGGCGGCCTCGACCTCGCGGCGGGCGGCCTGATCCAGCGGCGATAAAAGGTCGGCTTCGGCCGCCGACAACAGCGCGCGCGCGTCATAAGAATCCGCAAGATGTTCCGCCAGACGGGCGCGGCCCCAGCCCATCTCAGCGCGTTTGGCGTAAAGCGCATCCAGCGATTTTGCCACCGCGCGGGCGGCCTGCACGTCGTCATCGGCCAGCGCCGCCCCGGCGCGGCGGTTGATCGCGTCGATGCGGCCAAAGCGCGCCCATGCCCGGTATTCGCGCAGCGCCATCCCCAGCGCGGCCAGCGTGAACAGCCCGAACAGCCCCACGCCAACCCAGCCCAACAGCGGATAGCGCGTCATCAGGTCGCTGATAAAGGACAGCGCCGCCACCGACAGCAGAAAGGTCAACAGCGCCACCCCGGCATTGATGAACAGCCGCGTCAGCCGCGATGGCGGGCGCGACACCAGCCGTGTCACCATCTCCATCGTGCGGGGGCGGGGCAGCATGTCGGGCGTGTCACCGACTGGCGGGGCATCGGCGGGGGACGGGGTCTGGCCCGGCCTTTCGGACAGATGCGGGTCGGGGCGGCGGTCGGTGGCCGCGGGCTGGTCGAATTCGACCAGCACCGGGCCGGGGCGGCGCGGTGTGTCGTTGCTCACAGGCGGTCTCCGATCAGGAACTCGGCGGCGCGGTCAAGGCGGATATGGGGCGGCCCGTCGCCGGGTTTCAGGGTCAGCGGCGCGGGGGCGAAATTCATCACCGCGTAGTCGCCATCCAGCCAGTGCTGTGCCCCGTCCCGCGCCGGGGCCAGCAGCGCCGCAGGATCGGCGGGCAGTTCACCGGGAAAGAACGCCGCCAGACGCCCATCCATCAGCCGCCCGCGCACGGCGGGCAGGTCCTGGCCATCCTGGGTGATCATTTCCTCGGTCGAGGCGCGAAGGGCGGCGATGGACAGCGCCTCGGTCCGGGCGCCGGAAAAATCGGCGCGGTCGCGTGCCTCGCGCAGCAGGGCGGTCAGGATGGCGGTCAGCCGCCCGTGCTGGACATGGTGCAAGTGGTCGGCCTTGGTCGCGGCAAACATGATGCGTTCCACCCGCCGGGTTCCCAGAAGCTGTGCCAGCCAGCCGGCGCGACCGGGGCGAAAGGCGGTCAGAATATCGGCCATCGCGCGGCGCATATCCTCGACCGCCTGCGGGCCGTTATGGATGGCCCCCAGCACATCCATCAGCACCACCTGCCGGTCGATGCGGGCGAAATGGTCGCGAAAGAAGGGCCGCACGACGCGGGATTTATAGGATTCAAAGCGCCGCGACATTTCCCGATACAGGCCGGATTTTCCCGCGGGCGGCAGCATCGGGGCAAAGGTCAGCGCGGGCGATCCGGCCATCTCGCCCGGCAGCAGGAACCGCCCCGGCGTACAGTCGGACCACCCGGCCTCGCGTGCGGCGGACAGATGCGCGGTATAGGCGCTGGCCAGCCGCTGTGCCGTGGGTTCGTCAAAAGCTGCGTCATCGGGCAGCGCCGCCACCTGTGACAGATAGGCATCGGCCAGCGGGCGGCCTGCCATGCGCCCGATCACCTCGGCCGACCATTCGGCAAAGCTTTTATCCATCAGCCGCAGGTCCAGCAGCCACTCGCCCGGATAATCGACGATATCCAGATGCACGACACGCGGACCGCGCAGCCCCGACAACAGGCCGCGCGGTTGCAGCCGCAGCGACAGGCGCAGCTGGCTGACATGGCGGGTGCCATCGGGCCAGTGCGGGTTGGGTCCGGTCATCGCGGCAAGGTGGCGTTCGTAATCAAAGCGCGGCACCGTGTCGTCGGGCTGGGGTTGCAGCCATGCCGCCGTAATGGTGCCATCGGCGGCAGCACGCAGGGCGTGCATCCGGCCCCGGTCCAGCAGATTGGCCACAAGCGAGGTGATAAACACCGTCTTGCCCGCCCGCGACAGCCCGGTCACCCCCAGCCGCAGCACCGGGTCGCCCAAGCCCACACCGGCCAGCGCGTCTTCGGCGAAATCGAACAAACCCATGGCTTTCCTTTCGAATCCCTGGCGTCAAGATAGGGCGCCCCCCGACCGATTTACAGCCCCGCCATCTGGCCCGCGCGGCGGGCTTGCGGCATAAGGCAGCATGGCACCGACACCTGACCCCAACGCCTTACCCATCGACGCGGTTCTGCCGACGCTGTGCGCCACGCTGGCGCAGGCCGGGCGTGCGGTGCTGGTCGCGCCGCCGGGCGCGGGCAAGACCACCCGCGTGCCGCTGGCGCTGATGGACCAGATCGCGGGCCGGATCGTCATGTTGGAACCGCGCCGCCTTGCCGCCCGCGCCGCCGCCGAACGGCTGGCCGCACAGCTGGGGGAGGCGCCGGGCCAGCGTGTCGGTTACCGGATGCGGGGCGAATCCACCCCCGGCACCCGGATCGAGGTCGTGACCGAGGGCATCCTGACCCGGATGATCCAGTCCGACCCGGAACTGACCGGCATCGGCTGTGTGATTTTCGACGAATTTCACGAACGCAGCCTGAACGCCGATCTGGGCCTTGCCCTGCTGGCCGAGGCCCGCGCCGCGCTGCGCCCCGATCTGGCGCTGCTGGTGATGTCGGCCACGCTGGATGCCGCGCCGGTTGCGGCCCTGCTGGGCGGTGCCCCCATCGTGCAATCGCAGGGCCGCGCCTTCCCGGTCCAGACCCGCTGGCTGGACCGCCCCCTGCCCGCGCAGGCACGTCTGGCCCCCGAAATGGCGCGGCTGATCGAACAGGCCTTTGACCAGACCGCCCAAGACCCCGGCGGCACCGTGCTGGCCTTTCTGCCCGGCGAGGCCGAGATCCGCCGCACCGCCGCCGCGCTGCGGCTGGAGGCCGATATTTTCCCGCTGTTCGGGGCGATGGACATCAAGGCCCAACGCGCCGCGCTGGCCCCGGCGGCGGCGGGGGCGCGGCGGCGGGTGGTGCTGGCGACCTCGATCGCGGAAACCTCGCTGACGATCCCGGATGTGCGGGTGGTGGTCGATGCCGGGCGGGCGCGGCGGGCGCGGTTCGACCCGGCCAGCGGCATGTCGCGGCTGATCACCGAACGCGCCAGCCGGGCCGAGGCCGAACAGCGCCGGGGCCGCGCGGGTCGGGTTGCGCCGGGGGTGTGCTATCGCCTGTGGGCGCGGGCCGAAGAAGGCGCGATGCCCGCCTTTGCCCCGCCCGAAATCGCCAGCGCCGACCTGACCGGGCTGGCGCTGGAACTGGCGCAATGGGGGGCGGATGCGGGCGATCTGGCCTTTCTGACCCCCCCGCCCGAGGCTGCCCTGGCCGAGGCCCGCGCCCTGCTGACCGACCTTGGCGCGCTGGACGCGGCGGGCCGCATCACCCCGCATGGGCGCGATCTGGCCGCGCTGCCGACCCACCCCCGGCTGGCGCATATGCTGGCCGTGGCGGGGCCTGCGGCGGCAGAACTGGCGGCGCTGATGGCCGATCGCGATCCGCTGCGCGGCGCCCCGGTGGACCTGTCGCTGCGGCTGGCAGCCCTGCGCGACCCCCGCGCCTTTGCCGCGCGTTACCCGCATGACCTGCACCGCCCCACGCTGGACCGCATCCGGGCCGAGGCCGCGCGCCTGCGCCGCCTTACCCCCGCCACAGCCACGACCACGGCCACGGGGCTGCCACAGGCGCTGTCGCCGGGGGCGATGGCGGCGCTGGCCTATCCCGACCGGCTCGGGGCGCGGCGGGGGCAGGACAGCCCGCGTTACCTTTTGTCGGGCGGGCGCGGCGCGGTGCTGCCCGATGGCGACCCGATGGCGGCGGCGGCGTGGATCGTGGCCACCGATCTGGACGGCGCCGGGCGCGAGGCCCGCATCCGCATGGCCGCGACGGTGACCGAACCCGAACTGCGCGATCTGTTCACGGACCGCATTGCCCCGGCCACCGTCTGTCTGTGGTCGCGGCGCGATGGCCGGGTGCTGACCCGCAGGCAGGAACGGCTGGGGGCGCTGGTGCTGTCGGATCGCCATGATGACAGCGCCGATCCGCAGGCCATCGCCCGTGCCGCCTTTGAAGGGCTGCGCGACATTGGCCTGCCATGGACCCGCGCGGCGGCCCGGCTGCGCGCCCGTATCGCGCTGTTCCCCGACGATTTGCCGCCGGTCGACGATGCCAGCCTGCTGGCCGACCCGGACTGGCTGTTGCCATGGCTGACACAGGCCCGCAGCAAGGCCGATCTGCGCGGGCTGGACCTGACCGAGGCGCTGAAAGCCCGCATCGGCTGGGACGGCCAGCAGATGCTGGACCGGCTGGCCCCGGCGCATTTCACCACGCCTTTGGGGCGGCGCGTGGCCATCGACTATGACGGTGAAACCCCGGCGATCGAGATCCGCCTGCAAGAGATGTTCGGCACCACCACCCACCCCACCGTCGGCAGCGCCCGCACAGCGCTGCGCATCACCCTGCTGTCGCCGGGGCACAAGCCGGTGCAGGTCACGACCGATATCGTGGGCTTTTGGGACACGTCCTATGGCGATGTGCGCAAGGACATGCGCGGGCGTTACCCCCGCCACCCCTGGCCCGAAGACCCGCGACAGGCCGACCCCACCCTGCGCGCCAAGCCACGCGGAACGTGACGGGGCGGTAACGTGACGGGCGTTGGCGGGGAAAGGCGGCGCGTCGGGGGCGGCCCTCAGGGCCTGATCTCGACCTCGGTGCCGACGGGGGTGACGCGGAACAGTTCGCGCATCTCGCCATTGCTGATGGCCACGCAGCCGGCGGTCCAGTCGCCTTTGATGCGCATGTTATCCGCGATCTGCACCTGATTGGGCTGGCCGTGAATAAAAATATCGCCGCCCGGACTGACCCCGCGCGCCTGCGCATCCTGACGGTCGGCGCGGCGGGGATAGTCGATCCCCAGCGACAGGTGATAGGCGCTGCGGTCATTCTTGCGGTCGATGCGGTAAAAACCCTCGGGGGTGCGGCCATCGCCCTGCTGGCGCTTGTGCCCGTCCGGCGCGAAACCCAGCGCGATGTGATAGGTCTTCAGCGCCTGACCGCGCCGGTAAACCGTCATGCGGCGCGCGGCTTTTTCAACCAGAATACGGTCAATCGGGGCGTCCAGCGGCGCCGTGGCCTGTGGCGGAACCGAGGGCGCGGGATCGCCCGCCCCCCCAAGCTGGGGCGCCACAGCCAGCCAGACCGCCCACCCGATCGCCACCAGAACCAGCATCGAAAACCCCCGCGCCGCGCCTTTCATTGCAGATCGGCAAAGGCCTGTTGCAGGCGCTGTGCGGCCTCGGCCACGCGCGACCGGGGGGTGGCAAGGTTGAACCGCAGAAAGCTTTCGCCGCCCGTGCCGAAACTGTCGCCGTGATTGGCGGCGATGCGGGCGTGGTCCTGAACGCGACCGGTGAATTCCTGCGGTGTCATGCCGGTGGGCGCGAAATCGACCCATGCCAGATAGGTCGCCTGCAAATCCATCGACCGCAGACCCGGAATGCCCGCCACCGCCGTGTCGAACAGGCGGCGGTTGCCGTCCAGATAATCGACCAGCGCATCGACCCATTCCGCCCCCTGCGGCGAATAGGCCGCCGTCACCATCGGCAGGCCGAACAGCCCCGGCGACAGCCCAAGCGCCGCCATCTGCGCCTGATACCGCTTGCGCAGCGCCGCATCCGCGATAATCGCATTGCCGATATGCGCCCCGGCAATATTGAAGGTCTTGGTGGCCGAGGTCAGCGTCACCAGCCGGTCCGCGATATCGGGCGCCGCGATGGCCGTCGGGGTGTGGCGCGGCGCGCCGGGCATCACCAGATCGTGGTGAATTTCATCCGAGACCAGCACCAGATCATGCGCGCGGCAGAAATCGGCCACCTGACGCAATTCATCACCCGACCAGACCCGGCCACCGGGGTTATGCGGGCTGCACAGGATCAGCATCTTTTCGCGCCCGGTCAGCAGCGACTGCCAGCCTGCCCAATCCATCCGGTATTGGCCATTTTCGGCCACGGCCAGCGGAAATTCCGCCACCTCGCGGCCGGCGGCGCGGATGATGCGGGCAAAAGCGTGGTAAACCGGGGTCATCACAATGACGCGATCCCCCGGTTCGGTAAAGGCCGCCACCGCCAGCGCCGTGCCATTGACCAGCCCATGCACGGTCGAGATCCAGTCCGGGCTGATCTGCCAGCCGTGGCGGTTTTCCATCCACCAGCCAATGGCATCCAGATAGGGCTGGTTATGGCCGGGATAGCCATAGATCCCGTGGTCCAGCAGCCCCTGCAACGCCGCCTGAACCGCCTGCGGGGGCCGGAAATCCATATCCGCCACCCACATGGAAATGCCCCCCTGCGCCGGAACGCCATAGGCGGCCTGCATATCGTCCCATTTCGAACAATGCGTGCCGGTGCGGTCAATGATTTCGTCGAAATCGGGGCGGGACATGGAACCTCCTGTCAATTGGGACAACCGGTGCCGGATCGGCAGCGGGCGCTTTTCTGGTCACACAGACTGGATAATTGCCCGGACCCTGTCCACCCCCGAGGTCGGGGCAAAGATCGTTATCCTGACACATTCGTCCTGCCTGCCCCATGGAAAAACCGGCGCCGGTGATCCGCACCAGAACGACCAGCCCCACCGCCATATGCACCCGCATCTGTCTTGTCCCTTCCCAGGGTTGGGCGCGGCGTTGCATGGGCTGCGGGCGGTTTTAATCACGTTCATGCGGGCCGTTGCACCCGCGCGGCGCTTGGCCTAGATGATCGGTATGACCCTGCGCCCGATCCTGATCCACCCCGACCCGCGGCTGAAAAAGACCTGCGACCCCGTCGCACGGATCACGCCCGATATCGAAACCCTGGCCGCCGATATGCTGGCGACCATGTACGAGGCCCCCGGCGTCGGCCTTGCCGCCCCCCAGATCGGGGTGCTGTCGCGCGTCTTCGTCATGGACGCCACCCGCGACCCCGATGCGCCGCGTCAGCCGATGGTGCTGGTCAATCCCGAAATCATCTGGGCCAGCGACGACCCCAACACCTATGACGAGGGCTGTCTGTCCATCCCCGACCAATACGCGCCCGTCACCCGCCCCAAACAGGTGAAAATGCGCTGGCTGGGTCTGGATGGCAAAACCCACGAACAGGATTTCGACGATCTGTGGGCCACCTGCGCCCAACATGAACTGGACCACCTGAACGGGGTTTTGTTCATCGACCACCTGTCCGCGATGAAACGCCAGATGATCACCCGCAAGATGGTCAAGCTGAAGCGCGACCGCGCGCGCGAGAAATCGCATACCATATGACCGTCCGCCCCTTCATCCCCTATACCGACCGCCGGCTGCACATGCCCGCCGACCCGGTCAGCGCGGTGACCGAAACCACACGGATGATCTGGGACGACATGATCGACACGATGGAGGCCATGCCCGGCGTCGGCCTTGCCGCCCCCCAGATCGGCATCATGCAGCGGCTGGCCGTGGTCGATGCCTCGGACAAGCGCGGTCAGGCCGTGCGCATGGCCAACCCGGAAATCCTGCACGCTTCGGTCAAACTGCGCAGCCATGACGAGGCCAGCCCCAACCTGCCCGGCGTGTTCGCCCCTATCACCCGCCCGCGCGCGGTGACGGTGCGTTTCCTCAACGATCAGGGGCAGGTCGAGGACCGCGATTTCGTCGGCCTGTGGGCGACCTCGGTTCAGCACCAGATCGACCATCTGAACGGCAAGGTCTATGTCGACCACCTGTCGCCGCTGCGGCGCAAGATGCTGGTCGCCAAATCGCAGAAACTGACCCGCCGCTGACCGCCGCACAAGCCACCCGACCGCCACACAGATCAGGAAGGCCAGAATGCGCATCATCTTCATGGGCACGCCCGATTTCTCGGTCCCGGCGCTGCGGGCGCTGGCCGCACGGCACGACATCGTCGCGGTCTATTCCCAGCCCCCGCGCGCGGCGGGACGCGGCAAGAAACCGCGCCCGACTCCGGTTCACGCCGCGGCCGGGGCCTTGGGCCTGCCGGTGCGCACCCCTGCCCGCCTGCGCGACCCCGCCGATCAGGCCGAACTGGCAGCGCTGGGGGCCGATATCGCGGTGGTCGTGGCCTATGGGCTGATCCTGCCGCAGGCGGTGCTGGACGCGCCCCGGCTGGGATGCCTGAATATCCATGCCTCAATCCTGCCGCGCTGGCGCGGTGCCGCGCCGATCCACCGCGCGGTCATGGCGGGCGATGCCGAAACCGGCGTGGCAATCATGCAGATGGAGGCCGGGCTGGACACCGGCCCCGTTCTGGCCGAGGCCCGCACCCCCATCGCCGCCACCGACACCACCGGCGACCTGCATGACCGGCTGGCGCAGATGGGCGCCGATCTGATCACCGACACGCTGGACCGCCTGCCCCTGCCCGCCACGCCCCAGCCCGAAACCGGCGTCACCTATGCCGCCAAGATCGACAAGGCCGAGGCCCGCATCGACTGGACCCGCCCCGCAACCCAGATCGACCGCCAGATCCGTGGCCTGTCACCCTTTCCCGGCGCGTGGTGCGACATCGCGGGCGAACGGGTCAAGCTGATCCGATCGACCCTGGCCGGGGGAACCGGCGCGGCGGGGCAGGTGCTGGACGGCTTTACCATCGCCTGCGGCGAAGGCGCGATTACCGTGCTTGAGGCACAGCGTCAGGGCAAACGCGCCATGCCCGCAGCCGAGGTGCTGCGCGGCCTGACCCTGCCCCCCAGACTGGACTGACCCCCGTCCCGGCGGGCTTCTTCGTTGCCCAAATACCCATCCGGCCCACCCCCGCGCGCTGCCGCCACGGTCAGGGGCGCTGCCCCTCGGGCCTGCGGCCCTCACCCCGAGGTATTTGGGACAGAAGCGAGGCAGGAAAGCGGCGCTTTTTCTTGGTGGGGGGAACATGCCGAAGGAAAACAGTTGGGCTTGCCCTTGTTAGCGGCACCGATTATCGCTGGCAAATGACAGCACGCTTCCGCCCCCATCTGATCGCGACCCTGTCGCTTGGCCTGCCGCTGATCGGCGGGCATCTTGCACGCATGGCCATTGGCGTTGGCGACACGGTGATGGTCGGCTGGTATGGGGTCGAGGCGCTGGCCGCGCTGGTTCTGGCGACCTCGCTTCAGTTTATCCTGTTCATGCTGGGGTCGGGCTATGCCATCGGGGTGATGGGGCGGCTGGCGGCGGCGCTGACCCGTGGCGACGAGACCGAGATGCGCCGCGCCACCCGCATGACGCTGTGGCTGGGGGCGCTGCATACGGTGCTGGTGCTGCCGGTGATGTGGTTTTCGGAACCGATCATGCTGGCGCTGGGGCAGGAACCGCTGTTGGCCGCGCTGGCGCAGGATTACCTGCGCATCGCCTGTTTCGGCGTGTTTGCGATGCTGTGGGGGATGACGCTGAACAATTTCCTGGCCTCGATGGAACGCACGCAATTCGCGTTGTGGGTCACGGTTCTGGGGCTGCCCCTGAACGTGGCGCTGAACTGGGTGCTGATTTTCGGCAATCTGGGCGCCCCCGAGATGGGCGTGCGCGGCGCCGCACTGGCCAGCATCGCGGTTCAGTTCCTGCAACTGGCGGTGATGGCCATTTACGTCACATGGCTGCCGGCGACGCGGCATTTTCAGTTGTTTGCCCGGTTCTGGCGCCCTGACTGGCCGGCCTTCCGCGAGATCCTGTTCATGGGCCTGCCCGTCGGCATGACCCTGGTGGCCGAGGTCGGCATGTTTGTCGGCGTCAATTTCATGATGGGCTGGATCGGCACGCTGGAACTGGCCGCGCATGGGATTGCGCTTCAGGTGGCCTCGGTCGCGTTCATGGTGCATCTGGGGCTGGCCAATGCCGCGACCGTGCGGGTGGGGCAGGCGCAGGGCCGCGGCGACCGTCCGGGGCTGCGCGATGCGGCGCTGACGGTGCTGGCGATCTCGCTGGTGTTTTCGGCCATTTCGGCGGCGGTTTTCGTGGTTTTCTCGGCCGATATCGTGCGGCTGTATCTGGATTTCGACAATCCGCAGGCCGGGGCGATTTTGACCATAGCCGTCGGGCTGATGATCTGGGCGGCGGCGTTTCAGTTCGCGGACGGGCTGCAATGCGTGGTCATGGGCCTGTTGCGCGGGGTTCAGGACACCCGGATTCCGATGCTGATCGGGTTGCTTAGCTATTGGCCGGTGGGTCTGGGGGCGGGCTATGTGCTGGCCTTTCCGCTCGGGATGGGGGCGGCGGGCCTGTGGGCCGGGCTGCTGATCGGGCTGTGCGCGGCGGCGCTGCTGCTGATGTGGCGCTTTTGGGGCGGTTATGCGCGCCGGGTCTGGACCACGGGCGGGCCTGCGCGCTAGGGTCCGGGCAGCGCCATCGCGAGGTATCCCATGCGTCCCGTTTTCGTCCAGATCCGCTGCCAGCCCGGACAGACCTATGCCGTCGCAGATCAGATCTATGACCGCGAGGTCGCGTCGGAACTGTATTCCACCTCGGGGGAATATGACCTGCTGGCCAAGGTTTACATCCCCGAAGATCAGGATGCCGGGCTGTTCCTGAACCAGCACCTGTTCGACATCGCCGGCATCAACCGCACCCTGACCACCATTACCTTCAAGACGTTCTGAGGCCGCCATCGCGCGCACCCCGCGTCGCTTTGCCGCGTCGGGGCGCGCGCTGGCCAGCAAGGACAGGGCCCGCCGCCCGCCGCGCACGGCCATCTCACGAAATCGCGCTTTTACCCCCTGACCCGGCAGGACTATGCCGCGCCCATGTCCGAAACGCGCAAAAATCCGCTGACCCCCCTGACCCGGCCACAGGCCGGGCGGTTGCGCGTGGCGGCGGCGCTGTCGGTGCTGGCGGCGCTGGTCTGGCTGCCGATGGCGGCGCTGCTGGCGCTGGCGCTGGATGCGATGCTGCGCGGTCAGGCCGCCGCTGACTGGCCGTTATCGCCGCTGACCTGTGCCGGGCTTTTGCTGGCGCTGGGGCTGGCGCGGGCGGGGCTGAACCTGCTGGCCGAGGGCGTGGGCTTTCGCGCCGCCGATGCGCTGATTGCCGGTCTGCGGGCACGTCTGGCGCGGGGCTTTGCCACCGCCACCGGCCCGGTCAGCGGCACCGGGGCCAGCGTGGCGCTGGCGGGGCCGAAACTGGCGCTGCTGGCACCTTATGTCACCCGCTATGCGCCGGCGCAGGCGCGGGTTGCGGTGGTGCCGGTCCTGATCGCTGCCATTGCGGCGTTTATCGGCTGGGTGCCGCTGTTGGTGCTGGTGCTGGCGGGGCCGCTGATCCCGGTTTTCATGGCGCTGATCGGCATGGCGGCGGAACATGCCAGCGCCCGCCAGCTGGACCGCATGGGCAGCCTGAATGCCCTGCTGGCCGACCGTCTGGGGGCGCTGACCGATATGCGCCTGCTGGGGGCCGAGGGGCGGCTGGAACGCGATTTCGCCGCGCGCTCGGACGATTTGCGGGCCCGCAGCATGGCGGTTTTGCGGATCGCCTTCCTGTCCTCGACCGTGCTTGAGCTGTTCTCGGCGCTGGGGGTGGCGATGATGGCGGTGTGGTGCGGGTTTTCGGTGCTGGGGCAGATCAGCTTTGGCACCTGGGGCGGGCCGCTGACGCCGTTTCAGGCGATCTTTGTGCTGCTGCTGGTGCCGGAATTCTTTCGCCCGCTGCGCGACCTGTCGGCGGCATGGCATGACCGCGCCAGCGCCCGCGCCCTTGCGGCCGAGCTGACAACCACGCTGGCGCCCGCATCCGCGCCCCTGCCCCCGCTGGCGCCCGCGCTGCCGCAAGGCACCGCGCCGCTGCCGCGACCGGCGGCGATTGCCACGCGCGGTCTGCGCCATCACGGGCTGGCACTGCCCGATCTGGACCTTGCCCCCGGCGATGCGGTGGCGCTGGTTGCCCCCAGCGGCGGCGGCAAGACCACGCTGCTGCACCTGCTGGCGGGGCTGGAACCCCCCGATGCCGGTCAGGTGCTGATCGGCGGTCAGGTGCTGGGTCCGGGCAATGCCGACAGTTGGCGTGCGCGGCTGGGATGGATGCCGCAGCAGGTGCATTTTCTGGATGCCAGCCTGCGTGCCAACCTGCTGGCCGAGGGCCGCGACCCCGCCGATGCGCTGGCCCTGGCACAGGCCGATGCGGTGGTCGCCGCCCTGCCGGATGGCCGCGCGACACGGCTTGGGGAAACCGGCGCGGGCCTGTCGGGCGGCGAGGCCCGCCGCATCACGCTGGCCCGCGCGGTTCTGGCCGGGCCTGACTGGCTGTTGGCGGACGAACCGACCGCCGATCTGGATGCCGACAGCGCCCGCGCCGTGACGCGTGGCCTGCTGGCGCTGAAGGCGCGCGGCACCGGGCTGATCGTGGCCACCCATGACCGCCGGCTTGCCGCCGCGCTGGGACGCCGGGTCGAGGTCAGCACATGAGCAGCCGCCCCCTGCCGCCCCCCCGGCCTGCAACGCCGCCCCGCCAGACACCTGTTTCCGGGCCGCTTCAGGCCGCGCCCGGCCCTGCAACGCCGCCCGCCGCCACCGCGTCACGCACGCCCCCTCAGGCTGTCACCAGCCCCGGCAGCACAATTGCGGCACCCGCCGCCACCGGCGGTGCCGCGCCCCGCCCCGATGGGCGCCACGCACATCCCCGCCCGTCACTGACACCCCTGCTGCGCATCTGGCGGGTGATGTGGCGCGGCCATCGCGGCGGTTTCGTCCGGGCCGGGCTGGCGATGCTGGTGGTGGCGCTGGCCGGGACCGGGCTGCTGGCGCTGTCGGGCTGGTTCATCACCGCCGCATCACTGGCGGGGCTGATCGGCGCCGGGCTGGCCTTTGACGTGTTTGCCCCGGCGGCGGGGGTGCGCGGGCTGGCGATTATCCGCACTGCCGGTCGCTATGGCGAACGGCTGGCCAGCCATGACGCCACGCTGCGCGCCACCGCCGGGTTGCGGCTGGCAATGCTGCGCCATTGGGCCGCCGCGCCCTTTGCCACGCTGGCGCATCTGCGGCGCGGGCCGGTGCTGGCGGCGATTTTGCGCGACAGCGACCGGCTGGACGCGCTGCCGCTGCGGGTGGTGCTGCCGCTGCTGACCGGGGGGGCGGCGCTGGCGCTGGTGGCGGCGGGGCTGGTCTGGCTGACCACGACCCCGCTGGCGGTCTGGATCATCGGCAGCCATCTGGCGGGCGCGGCGCTGGCCATGGCGCTGGCCCGCCCCGGCGCCGCCGCCGCACGGGCCGAGGCCGCCGCGGCGCGGCGCTTTGAATCGCGGCTGCTGGACGTGATCCGCGCCCGCGCCGACCTTGCGGTCTATGGCCAGTTGTCGCGCCGCCTGCATCTGGTCACCGGGGCCGAGACCCGCCGCCGCCACGCCGCCGCGGGTCTGGACCGGGCCGAGCGTCTGGCCGGTGCCATCTTGTCAGCCACCACCGCGATCAGCCTGTCGGGCGCGCTGGTGCTGGCCGCGCAGGCGGTGGCGGCGGGCCAGATCAGCGCCGGGCTGGCCGGGGCGGCCCTGCTGACCGCGCTGGCGGTCGAGGAAATCACCGCGCCGCTGCGCCGGGCGCTGGCCGAATGGGGCGCGCTGCGCGATGCCGCCGCCCGCGTCGCGCCCGCGCTGGACGCCGCGCCACAGGACGGAACCGCCCTGCCCCCGCCACCGCTGGCCCCTGCGCCTGCGCCCGCACCCGTTGCGCCTGTTCCTGCCTCACCCACACCGCTTCCCCACGGGCCTGCCGGGGCTGCGGATGCCTCGGCCCCATCGGGGACCGCTGCGCCTGCTTCACGCACGCTTGTTTCCCCCACACCTGCCAGCGCCGCGCCTGATGCCCCGGCGCTGTGGCTGGATGGTGTCAGCGTCGCGCAGGGCCAGACGGGACGGGTGCTGGTCAGCGGCCTGTCCTTGCGGCTTGCCCCCGGCCAGACCGTCGCGCTGACCGGGCACAGCGGAGCGGGGAAATCGTCGTTGCTGCATGTGGCTGCCGGGCTGGCGGCACCGCTGGCGGGGCGGGTGCTGGTGCTTGGCCGCGACCTGCGCGACTGGCCGCAGCCCGCGCTGCGCCAGCACCTGACCCTGCTGCCCCAGCGCAGCGCCCTGATCGCGGGCAGCGTGGCCGACAACCTGCGCCTTGCCGACCCGCAGGCCGACCGCGCACGGCTGGAACAGGTGCTGGCCGTAACCTGCCTTGACGATCTGGCCGGCGGGCCGGACCGGATGCTGGGGGATGGCGGCGCCGGTCTGTCGGGGGGGCAGGCCCGCCGTCTGGCGCTGGCGCGCGCCCTGCTACGCCGCCCCGATATCCTGTTGCTGGACGAACCGACCGAGGGGCTGGACCCCGCCACCGCCCGCCGCGTTCTGGCCAATCTGCGCACCGCCCTGCCGGCCTGTGCCATCCTGCTTGCGTCGCATCGTCGCGCCGAAAGGGATTGGTCTGATCGGCTGATACATATAGGTTAAGCGATATGTTAACGCTGGCCATCCCGCGACCAACCGCACCCGCGAAGAAAGGAAGCTGACATGGATCTGGGAATTGTCGAGCTGTCACGCATCCAGTTTGCGATGACCGCGCTTTACCATTTTCTGTTCGTGCCCCTGACGCTTGGCCTGTCCATCGTCGTGGCGATCATGGAAACCGTCTATGTGATGACGGGGCGCCCGATCTGGCGCCAGATGACCAAGTTCTGGGGCACGCTGTTCGGCATCAACTTTGTCATGGGCGTCGCCACCGGGGTGGTGATGGAATTCCAGTTCGGGATGAACTGGTCCTATTACAGCCATTATGTCGGTGACATTTTCGGCGCCCCGCTGGCGCTGGAAGGGCTGATGGCCTTTTTCCTCGAGGCGACCTTTGTCGGGCTGTGGTTCTTTGGCTGGGACCGCATGTCGGCGCGGGCGCACGCGGTGGTGGGCTGGCTGGTGGCCATCGGGTCGAATTTCTCGGCACTGTGGATTCTGATCGCGAATGGCTGGATGCAAAACCCGGTCGGCGCCACCTTCAACCCCATGACCATGCGGATGGAGATGGATTCCTTTGCCGAGGTGCTGTTCAACCCGGTCGCACAGGCGAAATTCGTCCATACCGTCAGCGCCGGCTATGTCACCGCCGCGGCCTTTGTTCTGGGGGTGTCGGCGTGGTATCTGCTGAAGGGGCGGCATACCGAACTGGCGCGGCGGTCGATCGCCGTGGCCTCGGCCTTTGGGCTGGCGGCGGCGCTGTCGGTGGTCGTGCTGGGGGACGAATCGGGATACGAGACCAGCCATAACCAGAAGATGAAACTGGCCGCCATCGAAGCCATGTGGGAGACCGAACCCGCCCCCGCCAGCTTTACCGCCATCGGCTGGCCCGACCGGGCGGCGCGCGAAACCCATTATGCCATCCACATCCCCTATGTCATGGGGCTGATCGGCACCCGCAGCCTGACCGAGCAGATTCAGGGCATCGGCCCGCTGGTCGAACAGGCCGAGGACCGCATCCGCCGTGGCATCGTCGCCTATGACGCCCTGATGGAGATCCGCACCCAGCGTGAAAACAGCCCCGAAGAGCTGAAACAGCGATTCGAGGAACATTCCGACGATCTGGGCTATGCGCTGTTGCTGAAAACCTATCTGGACGACCCGCGTCAGGCCTCGGACGAACAGATCGCCATGGCCGCCGCCGATACGGTGCCGCCGGTGCTGCCGATCTTCTGGGGCTTCCGCATCATGGTGGCCATCGGGTTCGGGCTGATCGCGCTGATGGGGTATTTCTTCCTGCGGACCTCGTTTAAGGGGATGAAATACCCGCGCGGGGCGCTGATGCTGGCGGTGGCGGCCATTCCGCTGCCGTGGATCGCCGCCGAAATGGGCTGGATCGTGGCCGAACTTGGCCGCCAGCCATGGACGGTGGACGGGGTGCTGCCGACCGCGCTGTCGGTCAGCCACCTGTCGGTGGGTGAATTGCTGGCCACCATCGCCGGTTTCGCCGCCTTCTATACCGTGCTGTTCGTCATCGAAATCCGGCTGATGCTGCGCGCCATCGCCAAAGGCCCGCAGGATGACGTCACCCTGACCGATGACTGGCTGGCCAGCCATCGCAGCCGCCTGCAACCCATCCAGCCTGCGGAGTAACCGTCATGATCCTGCATGAACTGATCTCGTTCGATGTCCTGCGCGTCATCTGGTGGCTGCTGCTGGGGGTGTTGCTGATCGCCTTTGCGCTGACCGACGGGTTCGACCTTGGGGTCGGCGCGCTGTTGCCCTTTGTGGCGCGCACCGACCCGGAGCGGCGCCAGACCATCGACACCGTCGCCCCGGTATGGGAAGGTAACCAAGTCTGGTTCATCCTTGGCGGCGGCGCAATCTTTGCCGCCTGGCCCCCGCTTTACGCGGTCAGCTTTTCGGGCTTTTACCTGGCGATGTTCCTGATCCTGTCGGCGCTGATCCTGCGGCCGGTGGCGTTCAAGTTCCGCAGCAAGCGCCCCGATGCGGGCTGGCGGGAACGCTGGGACTGGGTGCTGTGCTATTCTGGGGCGGTGCCGGCGCTGGTCTTTGGCGTCGCGGTGGGCAATGTCCTGCTGGGGGTGCCGTTTCACCTGACCGTGGACCTGATGCCCATCTATGACCAGACCGGCGCGATGAAGCTGCTGGGTCTGTTCCGCCCCTTTGCCGTGCTGTGCGGGGTGGTGTCGCTGGCGCTGCTGCTGGCGCATGGCTGTGCATGGCTGGTGCTGAAGGCCACCGGCCCGGTTCAGGACCGCGCCCGCCGGCTTGGGGTCATCACCGCCGCCGTGGCGCTGGCCGGTTACGCGCTGGCGGGGCTGTGGCTGGCGCTGGGGGTGCGCGGCTTTCATCTGGCCGCCGCCCCGACCCCGGAAGGCCCGTCAAACCCGCTGTTGTCGCAGGTCATCCATGATGGCAGCTGGCTGACCGCCTATGCCGAACGTCCGTGGATCGCGATTGCGCCGGTCATGGCGGTGCTGGGGCTGCTGCTGCTGATGCGCGCGCTGCGCCGCCCGTCCGACCTGTTGCCACTGATGTGGTCGAAACTGGCGATTTTCGGCATGATCTCGTCCGTGGGGCTGACGATGTTTCCGTTCATCCTGCCGTCCAACACCGCGCCGGACAGTTCGCTGACGGTGTGGGACGCCTCGTCCTCGCATCTGACGCTGTTTATCATGCTGGTGGCCAGCATCATCTTTTTACCGCTGATCCTGGCCTATACCGCATGGGTCTATCGCGTGCTGTGGGGCAAGGTCGAAGCCGCCCCCGATGATGGCCACGGCTATTAAGGGAAAGGAAACGCTATGTGGTATTTTGCATGGATGCTGGGTCTGCCGCTGGCGGCGCTGTTTGCGGTGGTCAACGCGATCTGGCTGGAACTGGATCAGGACCGCCGCATCATGGCCGGCGAGGACACGACCCCGACCCAGCCGCCGCTGCGGTCGACCCGGCGCTAAGGCGTCTTGCGCGGGCGGGCGGAATAGGCTTTGTCGGGGCCATGAAGATACCCGATTTCGCCCCCCTGCCCGCTTCGCTGCCAGCCACGGTGCCATTCACCGGGCCGGAAACCCTGCAACGCCGTCGCGGCCAGCCCTTTGTCGCCCGGCTTGGCGCGAATGAAAACGGCTTTGGCCCGTCGCCCGCCGCACTGGCCGCGATGCAGCAGGCCGCGACCGAGGTCTGGAAATACGCCGATCCCGACAGTTATGACCTGCGCCACGCGCTGGCCGCCCATCACGGCATCGCCCCCGAATCGGTGCTGGTGGGCGAGGGGATCGACGGCCTGCTGGGGCTGCTGGTGCGGCTGATGGTGGCGCCGGGCGATGCGGTGGTGACATCGGCGGGGGCCTATCCGACCTTTAACTATCACGTCGCGGGGTTCGGCGGGGTGCTGCATACCGTGCCTTATAACCACGATGCCGAAGACCCCGAGGCCCTGACCGCCAAGGCCGCGCAGGTGGGGGCGCGGCTGGTCTATATCGCCAATCCCGACAACCCGATGGGGTCGTGGCTGGAAGGCCACCGCATCGCCGCCATGCGCGACCGCCTGCCCGAAAACAGCCTGCTGGTGCTGGACGAGGCCTATGCCGAATTCGCCCCGGACGCGGCGCAGGCCCATATTCCGGCAACCGACCCGCGCGTCATTCGCCTGCGCACCTTTTCCAAGGCCTATGGCATGGCGGGGGCGCGGGTGGGATATGCCATCGCCCATCCTGACCTGATCGCCGGGTTCGACCGCATCCGTAACCATTTCGGCCTGAACCTGATCGGTCAGCGCGGCGCGCTGGCGGCGCTGGCCGATCAGGACTGGCTGGGTCACATCCGCGCGCAGGTCGAGGCCGCCCGCAACCGCATCAACGCCATTGCCGCCGATAACGGGCTGGTGGCGCTGCCCTCGGCCACCAATTTCGTCGCGGTCGATTGTGGCGGCGACGGTGCCTTCGCACGGCGCGTGCTGGACGAACTGGAAAAGCGCGACATCTTCGTGCGGATGCCCGGCGTGGCCCCGATGAACCGCTGCATCCGCATCAGTTGTGGCCCCGATGCCGAACTGGACGCGCTGGCCGCCGCTTTGCCCGGCGCGCTGACGGCCGCGCGCTGACCCCAAACGGGCGGCGCAAACGCAAAAGGCCGGGGCGCGATCCCCGGCCTTTGTCATATTGCCAATATCGGCGTCAGATCCCGGCGTCGATAATGGCGCGGGCCAGAACCGGCACGGTTTCGGCGTTCAGACCGGCAATATTCAGCCGCGAATCGCCCACCATATAGATGGCGAAATCGTCCTTCAGCTTTTGCACCTTGTCCGGCGTGGTCCCCAACCGCGAGAACATGCCGCGATGCTGCGCGATGAAATCGAACCGGTCGCTGCCCGACAGGTTGCGCAATTCGCTGGCCAGTTGTTCGCGCAGCTTCAGCATCCCCTGACGCACCTCTTCCAGTTCCGCTTTCCAGTCAGCGGCCAGCGCGGCGTCGTTCAGGATGGTGGCAACGATGCGGGCGCCATGATCGGGCGGGAAGGAATAGGTCTGGCGGTTCAGAAACGCCAGCGACCCCTGCGCCAGATCGCGCGCCGCGCCATCGGCACCCTGCGCGATCAACAGCCCGGTGCGTTCACGATAGATGCCGAAATTCTTGCTGCACGAGGCCGCAATCAGCGTCTCGGGGATGCGGCTGACGATCAGGCGGGTGGCGGCGGCGTCTTCCTCCAGCCCGTCGCCGAAGCCCTGATAGGCAAGGTCGATCAGCGGCATGGCGCCGGTCTGTTCCAGCAGATCCGCGACCTCGGCCCATTGATCCAGCGTCAGGTTGGCACCGGTGGGGTTGTGACAGCAGCCATGCAACAGCACCAGATCGCCCTGTTTCGCCTTGGCGATATCGGCTTTCATCCCCTCGAAATCGACGCCGCGGGTTTCGGCGTCAAAGTAACGGTATTCCGCCAGCGGCAGACCCATGAATTTGATGATCGAGATGTGGTTCGGCCATGTCGGGTTGCTGACATGCACGGTCACATCGGGGTTCGCCATGCGCGCCAGTTCCAGCGCCTGACGCACCGCCCCCGTGCCCCCCACCGTCGCCGCCGAGGCCACGCGCCCCGCATCCAGCGCATCACCCAGGATCAGCCCGGACAGGGCGTCGCGGTAATCGGCCTCGCCGGCCAGCGCGGTATAGGACTTGCTGTCCTGGCTTTCCCAGATCTTCTTTTCCGCTGCCTTGACCGCGCGCATCACCGGGGTATGGCCGGTGGCATCCTTGTAAACCCCGACCCCAAGGTCGATCTTGCCTTGCCGGGTATCGGCGCGGTACTGGCCCATCAGTTCCAGAATCTTGTCGGCGGGCTGCGGCGTCAGGTTGGACAGCATCATGCGTCTCCGGTTGCGATTTTCAGGTCGTTATACATGCCCCATTCCGACCACGAGCCGTCATAGAGCGAATTGTTGCGATGCCCGATCAGGTCCAGCGCCAGAAACAGGCTGGCCGCCGTCACCCCCGACCCGCAGGTGGTGATGACAGGCTGGTCCAGGTCGACCCCGGCCCCCTGAAACGCGGCGCGCAGGGCGTCGGGCGATTTCATCGTGCCATCGGCGTTGTAAAGCTGCCCGAAAGGCAGGTTGCGCGACCCGGGAATATGGCCACAGCGCAACCCCTCGCGCGGTTCGGGAACCTCGCCACGAAAGCGTTCGGCACTGCGGGCGTCAACGATCTGATGATCCCCCAGCTTGGACGCCGCCGCCACCTGCGTGACATCGCGCACCAGCGCGGCCTGCCGCTGAACCGTCATATGCCGGTCGCGGGTGATCGGGGGCATATCCTCGACCGGGCGGCCCTCGGCCTGCCACTTGGCCAGCCCGCCATCCAGAACCGCGACATCGGTCTTGCCCATCAGGCGAAAGGTCCACCACACCCGCGCCGCCGAATGCAGGTCTGAATTGTCATAGATCACCACCTGATGCCCGTCGCCCACACCCATTGCGCGCATCCGGCTGATGAACATCTCGGGCGGGGGGGCCATATGCGGCAGGGTGCTGCGCGGGTCGCTGATGGCGTCGATGTCGAAAAACCGCGCACCCGGAATATGCGCGGCCTCGTATTCGGCGCGCGCGTCGCGACCGCTGCCTGCCATGTGGCAACTGCCGTCGATAATGCGCAGGTCGGGATCGTCCAGATGCGCCGCCAGCCAGTCGGTGGATACCAGCGTTTTCGGATCGTCACTCATGGCGCAGTCCCCCTTGGCCCCGTTTTCACCGCTTTACCCAAGCCCGGCCCGTCGGGCAATGCCCCGCTGCCCTTTCCCCCGGAAAAACCCGGCTTCCGCTTCATCTTGGCACAAATATCCCACGGGGGTGTGGGGGTGTGAAACCCCCACAAAGAACCGCGGGTGTGGGGGTATGAAACCCCCACGGAAAACCGCCCGCCCCTGACGCGGGGCCGACCGCCATTCATGCCGCCGCAACGTAGCCACCTGCCCCGTCCCGGACCGCACAGCGCAGCTTGGCGCGACGAAAGCCGCCGGTCACGCGCCCCCGCAACCGCGCCGCAGGGCTGACGCGCCCTGTTGGGTATTTGACCAACGAAGAAGCGTGGCCGCGCACGCCCCCGGTCATCTGGTCGGGGGGATATGTTCGCAGTTTTGCGGGTATCACCTCCCGCATCAGGTCACCAAAGGCGCCGACTGCCAGACCAAGCCCCCAGCCGCCCGGCACGCAAGCGCGCCCTCAGGGTTCGTCGCGCCAGCGGTTCACCAGCGGGTAACGCCGGTCCAGCCAGAAGGCGCGCGGCGACACGCGCGGTCCCGGTGCCGCCTGATAGCGCTTCCACTCGCTGAAATAGAGCAGCTTTTCCACCTTCTGCACCGTCTCGACATCAAAGCCCTGCGCCACCAGATCGCGGATGCCCAGATCCTTTTCCACCAGCCCCTCAAGGATCGCGTCCAGCACTTCGTAAGGGGGCAGCGAATCCTGATCCTTCTGATCGGGGCGCAGCTCGGCGCTGGGGGGTTTGTCGATGATCTGTTGCGGGATGACCGCGCCTTTGGGGCCGCGCATCCAGTCGCGGTGGTTTTCGTTGCGCCAGCGACAGGTCTGGAACACGCGGGTTTTATACAGATCCTTCAGTGGGTTATACCCCCCCGCCATGTCGCCGTAAATGGTGGCGTAACCCACTGCGACCTCAGATTTATTGCCCGTGGTCAGCAGCATTTCCCCGAACTTGTTGGAAATCGCCATCAGGATCAGGCCGCGCAGGCGGGACTGGATGTTTTCTTCGGTCGTGTCGGGCGTGGTGCCGGCCATCACATCGGCAAGGGCCGCGCCGACGGCGTGACGCGGGGCCTCGATCGGGACCGTGTCCATCCGGCAGCCCAGACGCCGCACCAGTTCCGCCGCATCGTCCAGCGACCCTTGCGAGCTGTATTCCGAAGGCATCCGCACGCAGCGCACGTTTTCCGGCCCCAGCACATCGGCGGCGATCACCGCGACCAGCGCGGAATCAATCCCCCCCGACAACCCCAGCACCACCTTCGAGAAGCCCGATTTGCGCAGATAATCCCCCAGACCCATGCAAATGGCCTGATAATCCTGTTCCCACGCATCGGGCTGACGCGCCATCTGACCGCTGGCGCAACGCCAGCCATCCGGCCTGCGGGTGAAATCCAGATGCGCGATGGCGTCCTTGAACGGGGCCAGCTGGACGACCTTTTCGGCACCGCCATCCGGGCCGGGGTTCAGCACGAAACTGGCCCCGTCATAGACCTGATCGTCCTGCCCGCCGACCATGTTCAGATACACCAGCGGCAGGTCCGATTCGACCACCCGCGCCACCATATGCCCCATCCGCAGGTCCAGCTTTTCGCGGTGATAGGGGCTGCCATTGGGCACCAGCAAGATCTCGGCCCCGGTTTCGGCCAGTGTTTCGGTAACTTCGGGCCACCACGCATCCTCGCAGATCGGACTGCCGATGCGGACCGGGCCGATGGCATAAGGCCCGCTGACCGGGCCGGGATCGAACAGGCGCAATTCGTCGAAAAGCTGCTTGTGCGGCAATTCGTGCTTCAGCACCCGCGCCGCCACCTTGCCGCCCTGCAAGACGAAGTAGGCGTTATACAGCTTGCCCGCTTCGGGCCACGGGCCGCCAATGCCAAGCGCCGGGCCATCCGCGACACGCGCGGCCAGGGCGTTGATGGCGGCAACGCAATCCTCCAGAAAAGCCGGTTTCAGCACCAGATCCTGGGTCTGGTATCCGGTCAGGAACATCTCGGGCAGGGCCACCATCCGGGCCCCGGCGTCACGCCCCTGCTGCCATGCCGCAAAGGCCTTTTCGGCATTTCCCGGCAGATCGCCCACCGTGGCGTTCAACTGCGCGATTGTCAGACGAAACTGATCGGTCATCCACGACCCTCCATTCCTGTTGCCCCGGTTGTAAGCCAGCCCGCGCCCAAGGAAAAGCCGCCGCGCGCCGCGACCAACACCACCTTTGCGCGCCTGCGCCGCATCCGCTAGAACAGGCCGGGACGGGCCGGATGAACCGGCCCCCGAAACGGAGGGCGGGCATGGCGTCGCGGAACTCGATTTGGGCGGTCACGGCCGCGCTGGCGCTGGCACAGGCCGCGACCGCACAGGTCGTGACCAAGCAATATGACGATGGCGGCGTCTATGAAGGCACCTTCCGCAATGGCGTGCAGCACGGGCGCGGCAGCTATGCGCTGCCCAACGGTTATCGCTATGACGGCGACTGGGTCGATGGCCAGATCACCGGACAGGGCACCGCGACCTTCCCAGATGGCAGCACCTATCAGGGCCAGTTCAACGACGGCAAACCCGATGGCACCGGCAAGATCACCTATGCCGATGGCAGCACCTATCAGGGCGACTGGAAGGGCGGCGAGATCACCGGGCAGGGCGTTGCCGAATATGCCAATGGCAGCCGCTATCAGGGCGACTTCGTCAAGGCCATGCATCACGGCAAGGGCCTGCTGACGCAGCCCAACGGCTATCGCTATGACGGCGACTGGGTGAACGGGGCCAAGGAAGGTCAGGGGCGCATCACCTATCCCGATGGCTCGGTCTATCAGGGCGGAATGCTGGCCGGGCTGCGCGCGGGCAAGGGCGTGCTGACCATGCCCGACGGGCTGGTCTATGACGGCGTGTGGGCGGCGGGGCAGATGAACGGCAGCGGCAAGCTGACACAGGCCTCGGGTGACAGCTATGAGGGCCAGATGAAGAACGGCCAGCGCAGCGGCACCGGCCGCGCCACCTATGCCAATGGCGATGTCTATGACGGCCAATTCCGCGCCGACAAACGCCACGGCAAGGGCACGTTCACCGGCAGCGACGGCTATGTCTATACCGGCGACTGGGTCGAGGGCCGGATGGAAGGTCAGGGCCGCATCGCCTATCCCGACGGTTCCACCTATGAGGGCGCGTTGAAAAACGACCTGCCCGACGGCAGCGGCAAGATCACCTATGCCGATGGCTCGGGCTATGACGGCGACTGGAAGGCCGGGGTGATCGCCGGTCAGGGCCGCGCCACCTATGCCAATGGCGTCACCTATCAGGGCGGCTTTGCCGATGCCCGCAACGAAGGCAAAGGGGTGATGACCTATCCCGACGGCTATCGCTACGAAGGGGACTGGCATGACGGCCAGCGCCACGGTCAGGGCGTCGCCACCTATGCCGATGGCACCACCTATGACGGCAGCTTCAGCGACGGCCAGCGCGACGGTCAGGGCGTCCTGACCACGCCGCAGGGCTTCCGCTACGAGGGCGGCTGGTCCGCGGGTGAAATCGACGGCAAGGGCACCGCGCATTATGCCAATGGCGACGTGTATGAAGGCCATTTCAAGGCCGGAAAGCGTCAGGGTCAGGGGGTGATGCGCTATGCCACCGGGCAGGTGGCCAGCGGCGAATGGGACGACAACCGCCTTGAGACCGAGGCCACCCCCCAGACCACCCCCGCAACCAACGCAACCGCCGTCACCCCACCCGCAGACCCCGCCGGACAATAGCCGCTGCAACCCTCCGGCAGGTCACGCGGCACCGGTGGGGGCGCGGGGCCTGCAGGCCTCGCTTCTGTCATAAATACCTGCCGGGACCAGCCCGGTGCGCAACCCTTGCGGCAGGGGCGCGGTCAGGCCACCACGCGCTGAACCCCGCCCCGTCACCGCAGTTGCAGGGCGCCAGCATCGCCATCCAATCCCTGCACCACATGACGCCCCACCGTGACAATCGGGTGGGCTGACAGCCAACTCGCCCCAAGCCGGCCCCGTCGGCGCTGTTAACCAACATAGTCGCGAGCGCTGACGGGCGCATTGGCCCGACCGACAGCCAGCAGCGGTCCCATCGACGCAATCGCGCGGACCAAGATGCCGGATAATCTGGCCTCGGCGTCGTTTACGCCACGCCCCCGCTGACAGCCCCACCCTGTCGCGCGAAAAGCCGCGGATGCGACACCCCACGCCAATGCCTGCCCCACAGCGGCGCGGGCTGACGATGCCGGATCACCCCCGGCCCGTTTCAGGCCCTAACCCCACAGGCAAGGCAGCCCTGCCCGATCAGCGCACAGGCCGGACACCCCGCAAACGCGCGGGCCTGATTGCGCACGCGCATCCCGGTCAGCCCGCGCCCATGGCCACCTGTCACAGATGCGCGGCCTTACCCCTTGCTGCGGGCCAGCTTCTTTTCGATGTAATCGCGCAGTTCCTCAATCTCGGACCGGCTGTCGCGCAGACCGTCCATGGCAATGCGCAACTCTGCCTCGGTCTCGGAAAGCTGGCCGATCAGCTCCGCCTCGCGGGTTTCAAGGTCCATGACCGCCTGATCGCGCGCCTCTTCGGCGTCATGCAGCAGCTGCGCCATGCGGTCCAGTTCGCCCATATCGGCGCGGGTGGGCCGGGTCAGGCGGTGGATCAGCCAACTGGCGAACCAGCCCAGAACGAAGGCCGCGAATAGGATGATCGCCGTGGCGAGGATGAACTGTTCGCGATTCATGTCAATCCTTTGGGCTGGCCGCGCCGGGGGTGGCCGGGCGGGGTTCGGGGCGCGGCGTGTCGGCGCCTGCGGCATGGACCGGCACCTGATCGGGCAGGCCGAACGGCGCGCTGGCATCGGCTTCGGGGCGGGTGATGGCACCACCGGCGGCAATTTGCGGCGGCATCTGTCCGGGCAGCAGCACCGGCGCAAAGGGCACCGCCAGATCGGTCGCCGGGGCAACCTGCGCCGGGGCAGGCACGCGCGGCTGTGCGGGTTCGGCGGTCACGCCCGCGACCACATCGGCGGCGGGCTGTGGCCCGGCCTGCACCGGCATGTCGGACAGCAGGGTAAAGGCGATGCGGCGGTTGGCCTCGCGCCCGGCCTCGGTGTCGTTATCAGCGATGGGCTGGCTTTCGCCATAGCCCGCAGCCCGGATCAGCGCCACCGGGATACCGGCCTTTTCCATCGCCGCGCGCACCGCCAGCGCCCGGTCATGGGACAGTTTCTGGTTGAAATCCTCGGGGCCCTGGGAATCGGTGTGGCCACCGATTTCGATGCGGAAAACGTCGCAATCCGCCATCGCCTTTTCCAGCGCCGCCATCAGCGGTGCGGTATCGCCGGAGATGCGGGCCTTGTTCGGCTCGAACCCAATCTCGGCCCCGGCCATGGCCTTGTTCAGGCGGTCGACGCATTGCGCCCCGTCGGGCAGCCCCATCGCCGGGTCCAGACGCGGGTCATAGCGGATCGCCAGCTGGTAATCGGCCCCCGCCCCCAGCCGCTGTGCCAGCCGCGTCGCCACCTGATCGCTGGCCGTGCGGCTGCCCGAAACACCGGAAATGCGGATCAGCGCCGGGGTCACCTCGATCCCGCCTTCGCGCAGGCCGTCCATCGCCTCAAGCGCGGCAATGATGCGCAGCGTCCAGCCGGGGGGCACGGTGTCATCGACCCGCAGCGCGTCATCGACCTTGCCGAAACGTGTTTGCGCCATGCTGACCACCACGTCGCGCATCCGCGCATCCGGCACCCGCCCGCGCAGTTGCAACAGGTCGTCGCGGCCAATGCGGGCGGTGAATTCGGCTGGTCCGGCAGGGCCTGCGGCCTCGCGTTCGGCCTTCAGGGTAAAGATGGCCGGCAGCGCGGTTTCCAGCCGGGCGGCGACCTCGTCCAGTTGGGCCTGCGCAACGCTGGCCGGGGCCTGCAAGGCCACATCCGCGTCCGAGATCGTGACCGACCCCGCCCCCAGCGCCGCCAGCGCCCGGATCGCGGCCACGGCACCGGTCGCCCATTGCGTCGTCGGCGCCCCAAGCCCGACCGTGCAGACCGGCTGACCCGTCACCCCCGCCTGCGCGGCAGCGGCCAGAATGCGGTCGCGCGCGGCGTCGCTGTCGGCGGAACAGGCATCGAAATGCAGCCCCCCGGCATCCTTGACCAGCCGCAGCGTAAAGGGCGCGATCACCGGGCGCGGGGCGGAAATATCGGTGACCAGCCCGACGCCATCGGGTTTGGCCCGGCGCAGCGCGGCCTCAAGCCGGGCCTTTTGCGCGGCGCTGTCGGTAATGGCGGTGACGGTGACCGACCCGTCCAGGATCGTCACCTTGGCCCGCCGCGCCATCGCCGCCGCGCGTAGCCCGAAATCGAAGGCCGGGGACCAGCGCCGGGGAATAGCATAATCGGCGGCCTCCAGCAGGTCGGTAACCTCGGACGCGCCAGCCTCGCGGCGCAGCCGGTCCAGCACCGCGCGGCGGTCGGTTTCGGCAGGCACCAGCCCGATCAGCGAAATCATGTCATCATTGCGCAGCATCTCGACCCGGAAATCGGGCGGGGCAAGGTATTGGCGCGGGCGCACGGTCATCTCGTCCACGACGCGGGTGGGGTCGATCACCGCCTCGACCCGGTTGCGGGCGCGAAAGCGGGCCACCTCGTCCGGGGCGGTGCCCGACAGCCGCAGCCGCAGCCCGTCGGCCTGAACCTGAACCCAGTCCTGCCCCGATTGCGCCAGCGCCTGCGTGGCATCCTGCGCGGTGCGCTGTTCAATCAGGTTGGCGGCCTGCTGCGCGGCCAGCCAGCACAGACCGCCCGCCCCCGCCAGCACGGCAAGCCGGGCCAGAACCGCGCCGGGCCGGCGCTGCGGGGATGGGGGGTTGCTCATCAGGCGCACCTTTCGGGCGGTTGGGTCGGCTGCGGCACCCGTCAGCGCCACGCGGCACAGCAAATCACAGCAGCCCCGCCACGGCAAGTAACAGCGCCACGATCAGCCCGGCATCGCGGTTCGACCGGAACAGGCGCAGGCAGGCAGCGGTATCAGCGGGGTCGAACTGGCGCAGCTGGTTGAACAGATGCGCCGCGAACCCCGCCACCGCCAGCCCCGCAACCAGCGCCGCCGCCGCATTGCCCGGCGGCACCAGCGCCACCGCCAGCCCCAGCAGCCCCACCGCCAGCACCGCAAACGCCCGCAGGATGCGCGGGCTATGCGCCCCAAACAGCCGCGCGGTGGATTTCACCCCGATCAGGGCGTCATCCTCGGCATCCTGATGGGCATAGATGGTGTCGTAAAACACCGTCCACGCCACGCCCGCCAGATAGGCCAGCACCGGCGCCGCATCCAGCCGCCCCAGATGCGCGGCATAGGCCAGCAGCACACCCCAGTTGAAGGCGATGCCCAGAAACACCTGCGGCCACCAGGTAAAGCGCTTGGCAAAGGGATAGATCGCCACCGGCAGCAGGCTGGCCAGCCCCAGCACCATCGCCGCCGGTCCCAGTGTGACCAGCACCGCCAGCCCGGCCAGCGCCTGCGCCACCAGCCAGCCAAAAGCCCCGCGCAGCCCTACCTGCCCCGAGGGCAGTGGCCGCGACCGCGTCCGCGCCACCTGCGCGTCGATGTCGCGGTCCGTGATGTCATTCCATGTGCAACCGGCACCGCGCATCACAAA
Source organism: Paracoccus jiaweipingae (assembly GCF_044335505.1). Classification (NCBI taxonomy): domain Bacteria; kingdom Pseudomonadati; phylum Pseudomonadota; class Alphaproteobacteria; order Rhodobacterales; family Paracoccaceae; genus Paracoccus; species Paracoccus jiaweipingae. Next base: position 340,285 of record NZ_JBISBS010000002.1, read on the forward strand.
GGCGCCGATGGCACAGGCCAGCGCGACCCACAGATCGCGCCATTGCGGCCCGTCGACCATCATCGCCAGCCCCAGCCCCCACCAGCAGGGCAACAGCAAAAGCCACGTCCCGATGGGCCTGTCGGCGCGGCTCATGCGCAGCAGCGGGCGCCATGCGGGCGGGGCGTACAGATCGACCCAGTTCTGCGCCGGGGCATCGGCCACCCGCCCATTCGCGGCGGTTTTCGCGCCCGGCGCGGCGGTGTGATCTGGCATTCCGTCCTTGGCTTGCATATTCTGCGCCCCGCTATGGGAAAAATCCGTCTTTACCTAGATCATCCGCTGTCCGATGGGCAAGCCGTGCCGCTTGGCGCGGCACAGGCGCATTACCTGTCGGGCGTCATGCGCCAGCAACCGGGCGATCTGGTTCAGCTGTTCAACGGCCGCGACGGCGCGTGGTCGGCGCGGATCGACCAGGTCTCGAAACGCGGCGGGGCGCTGACCTGTCTGACACAGGTGGCCCCCCAGCGGATGCCGCCGGATCTGTGGCTGATCTTCGCCCCGATCAAGAAGGCGCGCACCGATTTCATCGTCGAAAAAGCCGCCGAGATGGGCGCCGCGCGCATCCTGCCCGCCATCACCGACCACACCAATGCCGAACGCGTGCGTCAGGACCGGCTTCAGGCCCATGCGGTCGAGGCGGCGGAACAATGCGGCGGCACTTTCGTCCCCGTGGTTGGGGCCGCACAGCCCTTGTCGCGCCTGCTGGACGGCTGGGACCGCAGCCGCCGCATCCTGTGGCCGGACGAGGCCGCAGCCGGGGTCGCGAACTCGCTTGCCGGGCTGCCGCGCGGGCCGTGGGCGATTCTGATCGGTCCCGAAGGTGGGTTTTCAGCGGCGGAACGGCGTTTCCTGTCGGATCAGGATTTCGTGATCCGCGCCAGTCTGGGGCCGCGCATCCTGCGCGCCGACACGGCGGCGGTGGCGGCCATGGCGCTGTGGCAGGCGGCGCTTGGCGACTGGGGCGAACAGCAAAGCGCCGACTGACCCCGCGTCGCGGACAGGTTTCTGTCGCCTTTCTGCGGCGCGGCATAATTTTCTTGCCTTGGGTTTGCTCGTTCACAGTTATGCGCTGTCGTTGACAGACAGGCCGCGCCATGCGTCAGGCGCAACCCAGATCTGCCAAGCTGTTCGTGGCAAATCGCGGTATTTTCCGCTAACATGCACAGCAATTCCGCAATTCGCCCAACAGATGGGCATTTCACAAACAGGTGTATCATGTCGTTTTTCGACAGCTCTCGCGCGGCTGTGCCCGCGTTGCATTTCACATTTCCCGCGCGCGCTTTTGCTGCGCTGCGGCATTGGCAGAAAGCCCGGCAGACGCGGGTTGCGCTGGCGCGGCTCAGCGATCGCGAACTGACCGATATCGGCTTGTCGCGTTGCGATATCGACCGCGTGGCGCGCGAGGTCTGACTGACGCGCCCCCGCAAAAAACCGCCCCGGCCATTGGCTGCGGGCGGTTTTTTCATGCGGCTTAACAGGATCTTAGGGATTTGCGGCCAGTCTGGCCGCTATGAACGTGATTCGGATCAGAATGGGGTGGCGGCATCTGGCCGTCTGGCTGACGGGCCTGTGGCACTGTCTGTCGGCGGTGATCGCTGGCGGGCGCCCGCGATCAGCCGCGGGCCATGGTCAGCGCGCTCCACTCGCCCAGATCGGCACGCCGTTCCAGCGCAAACCCCTGCGATTCATAGGCGGCGATGACCTGCGCCGCCTGCCCGGTCAGAATGCCCGACAGGATCACCTTGCCCCCCGCGGCGGTATAACGCGCCATATCCGCCGCCAGATCGACCAGCGGCTGCATCAGGATATTGGCAAAAATCAGGTCATAAGGCGCGTTGCGTTCCAGCAGCGGGTGGTCAAAACCGGCGGCTTCAACACACTCGACCCGCCCGTCCAGCCCATTGGCCAGAACATTGGCCCGGGCCGTATCCACGGCAACGGGGTCGATGTCGCTGGCCAGCACGATGCCCCCACAGACGCGCGCCGCTGCCATCGCCAGCACAGCCGTGCCACAGCCGATATCTGCCACACGATGCGGGTGCTGGCCCTGACCGATCAGCACCTCCAGCGCCTCAAGGCAGCCTTTGGTGGTATTATGGTGGCCGGTGCCAAAGGCCATCGCGGCCTCGATACACAGGGCTTCCACCCCGTCAGGCACATTTTCGGCATCGTGACTGCCGTGAACGAAGAACCGCCCCGCCTGCACGGGGGTCAGTTCGCGCCGGACATGGGCGACCCAATCGACCTCGGGCAGTTCGCTGATGACGAATGGCTCGGCCCCGTTGGCCGCGGCCAGCAACGCCAGCGCGATCTCATCGGGGTTTTCGGTGAAATACAGCCCCACCTCCCAACGATTGCTGCCATCCTCGATCTCGAACACGCCGCTGCCGACGGGTTCAGGCAGCAGGGTTTCCTCGGCATGGGTGCACAACGCTTCGGCGGCGGCGCGGCCTTGGGCATGGGTCAGGGCGGTCCAGGTGGGCATGGGTCAGATCGGCTCGTGGTTTTCGGGCATGGCGGCCTCTACCCCCGTGCCGCGCAGCCCGCAATAGCCGTCGGGGATCTTGTGCAGATATTGCTGATGCGCCTCATGCGCGGGCCAGAATGGGCCGGCGGGAACGATCTGGGTGGTGATCTTGTCGAACCCGGCCACCGCCAGACGATTGCCAAAGTCGACTTTCGACGCCTCGGCCTCGGCCCGCTGGTGTTCGTTGAAATACATGATCACGCTACGATACTGATCGCCCACATCATTGCCCTGCCGGTTGCCCTGCGTGGGGTTGTGGTTATCCCAGAACAGCTTAAGCAGATGATTATACGACATGATCGAGGGGTCGAAAACGATGCGCACCACCTCGGCATGGCCGGTCTTGCCACCGCAAACCTGATCATAGCTGGGGTTCGCAACCGTCCCGCCAGCAAAGCCAACCTCGGTCGACCAGATGCCCTCCTGCTGCCAGAACAGCCGTTCGACCCCCCAGTAACAGCCCATGCCAAAGATCGCCTGTTCGTGGCCTGCGGGCAGGTCCAGCCCGCCAATGGGACGGTTAAAGATCGCATGTTGCATGGTCGGTTGCTTCCTTTCCTAACCAGATATCGCGCACCCGCTGCGGTTGCCGGGCCTGTGAAGCCGCCGCAAGGCCGATGCACGGTGTCAGCGCAACGCGCCGCGACCCGTCACGGTTTCACAAGCCTTATCCGGCATCCGCACCGCGCCGGAAATAGCGGTATCCCCATTGCTCGACGAAACCAAGATGATCATAAAGTGCCAGCGCCGGGGCGTTCCCGCGCTCAACCGCCAGCACCAGTTGCGCCGCGCCCTGCTGCTGCGCCCATTGCGCCGCCCCGCGCACCATCCAGCGCGCCAGCCCTGCCCGGCGCCATTCCGGCAGCACCGCAAGGGCGTGCAGCATGGCAACCGGCCCATCGGCTGCGACAAAACCCACCCCTGCGGCACGGTCACTGGTCCGCCCCAACAGCGCCGCACGGGGCAGGGTCACGCGATCCATCACCGCCTGCCGGGCCGGGCCGACCTCGTTTTCGGTCCACAGGTCGCGCTGAATTGCCAGGGGCGGCCACAGCGCGAAACAGGTCACGGCCGGGATCTGAACCGCGGCCAGCGGTTCAACCGGCGCGGCCAGCATCACGGTGGGGGAATGGGCTGTGTAACCCCGCGCCGCCAGCGCATCGGCCAGATTGCCGTCACCGTCATCCACCCGGAACAGCGGCATTTGCCCCCAATCCTGATGCGCGGCCTCGACCCGCGCGATCTGGTCAGGCTGCCATGCCCCATCCGCATGGGCCGATGACACACGCCAGCCGCCCCCGGCCCCGCGCCCTGTGCGAAATCCGCCGATCTGGCGGTATTCGGCGGCGGGCCAGCTGGTCTCGAAAATACGGTGCAGCGGGTCGGTCATGTCAGTTTCAGCCTTTCTTTCAGCGCGGCCATCACCGCCGCCACCCGGTCGGCATCAAGGCCGCGCACCACCAGATTGGTGCCGTAGCGACCCTCGCGCATGAACGGGTAGGAACCAAGCGACAAATCCGGGTTTTCCGCCGCAATGGCGGCCAGATCCTCGGCCACGTCAGATTCCCCGCGCGGCACCTCGACCGACAGGCTGTGCGTGGGCCGCCCGGCCTTCAGCCCCGGCATGACCTGGTCGACCATGGCGCGAAACACCTCGGGCACCCCCGCCATCACATAGGTGTGACCGATGGCAAAGCCGGGCGCTGCCGAAACCGGGTTGTCGATCAGCCGCGCCCCCACCGGCACCCGCGCCATGCGCAGGCGGTTTGGCGTCAGCTCCACCCCCAGCCGGTCATAGCGCGCCTGCATCGCCGCTCGCGCCTGCGGGTTTTCCGCCAGCGTGGTGCCAAAGGCCAGCGCCACGGCATCGGCAGTGATGTCATCATGCGTCGGCCCGATTCCGCCGCTGGTGAACAGGTGGTCCCATGCCCCGCCAAGGCTTTTGTCCAGCGCGCGGATGGCGGCGACAATGGCGTCCTGATCATCGGACACAACGCGGATTTCGCGCAGGTCGAACCCCCGGTCGGTCAGGATTCCAGCCAGATAATGGGCGTTCCCTTCGCGGGTGCGCCCCGAGAGGATCTCGTCACCGATGACAAGGATCGCGGCGGTCGGGTTGTCGGAATGCATGGCGTTGCCCCTCGTGCAGCTTGTGACAACAGGGTTACCCCCGTCCGGGGGGCTGGAACAAGTGGGCATGGGGGGCTATCTCTCGGGAATCAGGAAAGGAAACACGATGACCGATGGCCGAGTGACGAAAGAAGGTATCCGCATCCACGGGGCCGGGGACTTTGCCGGAATGCACAAGGCCGGGGCTTTGGCGGCGCAGATCCTTGACGAGGTCGGCCCATTGGTCCAGCCCGGCACCACCACCGGGGCGTTGGACGATTTCATTCGCAACCGGGTCGAGGAATCGGGCGCAACCAGTGCCACCATCGGCTATCACGGCTATCAGCACGCCAGCTGCATCAGCGTCAACCACGTCGTCTGCCACGGCATTCCCGGCGACAAGGTGCTGAAAGACGGCGATATTCTGAACATCGACGTGACCGTCATCGTCGATGGCTGGTATGGCGACACCAGCCGCATGTATGTCGCCGGCAAACCCAGCGTAAAGGCCAAACGTCTGATCCAGGTCACCCACGACGCCCTGATGAAAGGGATCGAGGTCGTCCGCCCCGGCGCCACCTTCGGCGATATCGGCCATGCCATTCAGGAATATGCCGAAGGTCACCGCATGTCGGTCGTGCGCGATTTCTGCGGTCACGGGCTGGGGCGCGTCTTTCACGCCCCGCCCAATGTGCTGCATTTCGGGCGTCCCGGCAAGGGCCCGGTGCTTGAGGAAGGGATGTTCTTCACCATCGAACCGATGATCAATCTGGGCCGCCCCGAAACCAAGGTGCTGGCCGATGAATGGACCGCCGTGACCCGCGACAAGTCGCTGTCGGCCCAGTTCGAACATTCGCTTGGCGTCACCGCCACCGGGGTCGAGGTCTTTACCCCCTCGGCCAGGGGGCTGTTCTTCCCGACCCTCGACTGACGACCCGGCGGCGCAGGCACCGGGCCGGCCCGTCCAAGCCCCGGCGCCCCTGTTCAGGCGGCGGCACCCACCACCAGCCCGCGCTGCACCGCTGGCCGTGCCAGCCAGCGCGCCTGCCAGTCAGCGACACGGGGGAAATCGTCCAGCCCGACAAGCTGTGCCGCATCATAGCCGCTGCGCAGGTTGCGCACCCAGCCGCCGCAGGCAATATCGGCAATGCTGTAATCGCCACAGATCCAGTCGCGTCCCTGCAATTGCCGGTCCAGCACCGTCAGCAGACGCCGCACCTCGGCCACGAAACGGTCGCGGGGGCGCTTATCCTCGATCTCGGCGCCCTTGAAGCGGTGGAACCAGCCCAACTGACCAAAGATCGGCCCGACCCCGCCCATCTGCCACATCAGCCATTGCAGCACCTCGTAACGCGCCGCACCACCGGCGGGCAGGAACCGCCCGGCCTTGTCGGCCAGATAGATCAGGATCGCCCCCGATTCCCACAAGCCCATCGGCTGACCACCCGGCCCATCCGGGTCCAGGATGGCGGGGATCTTGTTATTGGGCGCCAGCGACAGGAATTCGGGTGTCATCTGGTCAGCGACGACATCGGAAATATCCACCCGATGCGCGTCATAGGGCAGGTTCAGTTCCTCAAGCAGGATCGAGACCTTGACCCCGTTCGGCGTCGGCAGGGTGTAAAGCTGGATGACATCGGGGCGCCGGGGCGGCCAGCGGCGGGTAATGGGGAAAGCGGACAGATGCACGGATGGGCAACCTTTTTCAGCATTGGTGCCGCAATTAACCTGTGTTAACAATGCAGCATCGACATACTCAGAAGAGTAATCTCATGCTTAAAGAGTTCAAGGACTTCATCGCCCGCGGCAATGTCATGGACATGGCCGTCGGCATCATCATCGGCGCGGCGTTCACGGCCATCGTGACCTCGCTGGTCGGTGACATCATCAACCCCATTATCGGCCTGATCACCGGCGGCACCGATTTCAGCGACCACTATGTCGTGATGAAGGGCAGCGTCCCCGAAGGCGCCACCCTGCAACAGGCCCGTGACGCCGGTGCCGCGGTCTTTGCCTGGGGCGCTTTTGCCTCGGCGATCATCAACTTCCTGATCATCGCCTTCGTGGTCTTCCTGCTGGTCAAGGGCGTCAATCGCATCAAGGATGCCGCCACCCGCAAGGAAGAGGCCGCGCCCGCCACCCCCGCCGGTCCCACGCAAGAGGAACTGCTGGCACAGATCCGCGACCTTCTGGCGACCCGTCCGGGCCTCTGATCGCGCCGCACCAACGCAAAAGGCCCGCCGCTGCGCGGGCCTTTTTCATGCCGCACCTGCTTCATGCCGCCCCCGCCTCGCTTCTGTTCCAAATACCTCGGGGTGAAGGGCCGCAGGCCCAAGGGGCAGCGCCCCTCTGGACCTGCTTTCCACCGTCACAACAGGGTATCTGGCGCGACCGCGTCAATCCCCAGCGCCGCCCCGACCGGAGCCGAGGCCAGCACCCCCTCATGCACCGCCAGCCCGGCCATCAGATGCGCATCCTCGCGCATGGCCTGCCGCCAGCCCTTATCCGCCAGCGCCAGCATCAGCGGCATGGTCGCATTCGACAGCGCCTGGGTCGCGCTGCGCGCCACCGCGCCGGGCATATTGGCGACGCAGTAATGCACCACGCCATCCACCTGATAGATCGGGTCTTGATGCGTGGTCGCGCGCGAGGTCTCGAAACAGCCGCCCTGATCAATCGCGACATCGACCACCACCGACCCGGCGGGCATGGTCGACAATTGCGCCTGCGTCACCAGCTTTGGCGCGGCGGCACCGGGGATCAGCACCGCGCCGATCACCATATCGGCGGTGGTGATCACCTCGGCCACGGCGGCCTGACTGGCGAATCGCGTCGTCAGCCGGCCCATGAACACATCGTCCAGATAGGACATGCGCGGGATCGACCGGTCCAGCACGGTAACATTCGCCCCCATGCCCACGGCCACCCGCGCCGCTGCGGTGCCGACCACGCCGCCGCCGATCACCACGACATTGGCGGGCTGCACGCCGGGCACGCCGCCCATCAGCACCCCACGCCCGCCATTGGCCTTTTGCAGCGCCCATGACCCCACCTGCGGCGCCAGCCGGCCCGCGACCTCGGACATGGGGGCCAGCAGCGGCAGACCCCCGCGCGCATCGGTCACCGTCTCATAGGCCACCGCCGTCACCCCCGATGCCAACAGATCGCGGGTCTGGTCGGGGTCGGGCGCCAGATGCAGATAGGTGAACAAAAGCTGCCCCCGGCGCAGCATGGCGCGTTCGGCGCTTTGCGGTTCCTTGACCTTCACGATCATCTCTGAATCCGCAAAGACCGCCGCGGCATCGGGCGCGATCTGCGCCCCGGCGGCGGTATAGGCGTCATCAGTGAAACCCGCGCCCTCGCCAGCGCCGGCCTGAACGATGACCTGATGACCATGGGCCACGGCTTCGCGGGCGGCATCCGGGGTCAGGCCGACGCGGTATTCCTGGGGTTTGACCTCGGTCGGGCATCCGATTTTCATCTGAACTCTCCTGTTGGTTATGGTGTTTTCCAATCCGTGCCAGAGGTTTTGCGCAAAGTGTTGCCTAAACCGCCCCGCCGCGTCCATATTTCAGCAAGATGCTTCGAAAATCACCGCCACAGACGAAAGGAACCTGTGCCCTGCCCCAGATCGACGCAACCGATCGCCGCATTCTGGCCGTTCTGCAAAAGGATGGCCGCATCAGCAATGCCGATCTGTCCGCCCGCATCCACCTGTCGGCCAGCGCCACCCACCGCCGGGTCGAACGGCTGGAGCGCGAAGGCTTCATCCGCGCCTATGTCGCCCTGCTGGACCCGCGCCGCATTGCCCGCCCGATCACGGTTTTCGTGGAAATCACCCTGTCGCGACAGGCTGAAGAGCTGCTGGACAGCTTTGAACGCGCGGTGCGTGCCATCCCCGATGTAATGGAATGCCACCTGATGGCCGGGACGGCCGATTATCTGCTGAAGGTCGTGGCCGAGGATGCCGAGGATTTCGCCCGCATCCACCGCCAGCATCTGGCACGCCTGCCCGGCGTGGCGCAGATGCAGTCCAGCTTTGCTCTCAAAACCGTGTTCAGCACCACGGCGCTTCCGGTTTGACCTGCCGCCTGGGGCGGGCAATCCTGTTCCCAGAAAAGGAGATCCCGATGAAACATCTGCTTGTGACGTCTTTCATCCTGATGGCCCCCGCCCTGGCGCAGGCCGGACCGGTCCTGACCGGCATGTACAGCTATGGCCCCGAAGTCAGCAGCTTTCAGCCCTGCGGCAGCGACAAGGTGCTGTGGCTGGATGGCGAGGGCGAGGCGATGACCCTGCTTCAGGAAAATGCGCAGGCGGTTTCGGTCGGCTCGGACACGCCCTACAGCCCGATCTGGGTGGCGATCTCGGCCGATCAGGCCGAAGCCGTGGGCGAATTTTCCAAGGATTACGACGGGGTTCTGGAACTGACCGCGCTGCATAATCTGGCATGGAAAGTCGACCCGCAGGCCTGCCCGCAGCCCGCCAAAGCCGAAGCGACCGGTGCCCCCGCAACCGATGCCGCCGCTGCTGGCACACCCGCAACCGATGCCGCCGCTGCTGGCACACCCACGACCGGCACGGCACCCACCCCGGCGCAGGCATCGCCTGACAGCGCCGCAGACGCCGCACAGAATGGCGCGGCGACCGCCCCGGCTGAGGCACCCGCCGAATCGCCTGCCGAATCGCCCGCCGATGCTGCGCCGTCCGACACCGCGGACAAACCCGACACCGCGCCCACCGAACCGGCGGCCAACTGACCCCCAAACCCGCTGGCCCGGTGATTATCATTGCAAAAGAAAAACCCCCGCACCGGCGGGGGTTTTTCAAAAAGACTGCTGTCGCGCGTCAGAAACGGCGCCTTCGCGCAGCTTAAAGCGCGCCTTCGCGCTGTGCCTTTTTACGGGCCAGCTTGCGGGCGCGGCGCACGGCCTCGGCCTTTTCACGGGCCTTCTTGACCGACGGTTTCTCGAAATGCTGCCGCAGCTTCATTTCCCGAAACACACCTTCACGCTGAAGCTTTTTCTTCAGGGCGCGGAGGGCCTGTTCGACGTTATTGTCGCGAACGTTCACCTGCATGTGGTTGTCACCACCTTCCTAAGTTAGAGTTGCAGTTGGGTGCAGGAAGCGTCCACATAGCAACCCGAACCGCTTTTGTCCAGAACCAGGGGGGAAATCATGTCCGACGACCGCGATGCGCTGCTTGAGGCGGCACTGGTCCACGCCGCTTTCGATGGCATGAACGATACCGCGCTGCGGGCGGGGGCGCGCGATCTGGGCCTGTCGCAGGCGGCCATTGACGCGCATTTCCCGCGCGGCGGGGCCGATCTGGCGGCGGCCTATCACCGCCGCGCCGATGCCGCGCTGCGCGCCGATCTGGCCGTCAACCCGCCGCAGGGCCGGTTTCGTGACAAGGTGGCCGAGGCCGTCTGGCGCAGGCTGACGCTGGTCGACCCCGATCTGGTGCGCGCAGGCGCGGCGGTGCTGTCGCTGCCGCTGAACCAGCCGCTGGCGGCGCGGCTTGTGTGGGAAACCGCCGATGCAATCTGGGACGGGCTTGGCGATGCCTCGGATGACGTGAACTGGTATACCAAACGCGCCACCCTGTCGGCGGTGATCAGCAGCAGCGTGCTGTATTGGCTTGGCGACGGGTCCGATGACCGCCGCGACAGCCGCGACTTTATCGAACGCCGGATCGACGGTGTGATGCGGTTTGAAAAGCTCAAGGCCGCGGCGCGCAAGCTGCCGGGCGTCAGCGCCCTGACCGGGCTTGCCACCGGCTGGGTCCGCGCCCCGCGCGACACCGCCACCCCCGGCGCCACCACCGCCGCACCTGCCACCCAGACCGCGAAAGGCCCCGACGCATGACCGACACCACCACCCCGCCACAGATGCGCGCGATCGAGATCACCCAGCCCGGCGGGCCCGATGTTCTGCGCGAAGCCACCCGCCCCACCCCCGCACCCGGCCATGACGAGGTGCTGATCCGGCTGGCCTGTGCCGGGGTGAACCGCCCCGACTGCCTGCAACGCGCCGGGGCCTATGCGCCGCCGCCCGGCGCCAGCGACCTGCCCGGCCTTGAAGGCGCCGGCACCATCGTCGCGACCGGTGCCGGGGTGACGCGCTGGCAGCCCGGCGATCAGGTCTGCGCGCTGCTGCCCGGTGGCGGCTATGCCGAATATGTCACCTGCCCCGCCGATCACGCCCTGCCCATCCCGCGCGGGCTGTCGATGGCCCAGGCGGCGGCGCTGTGCGAAACCGCGTTTACCGTCTGGTCGAACGTGGTCATGCGCGGCGGCTTGCAGGCGGGCGAACGGTTTCTGGTTCATGGCGGGTCGTCCGGCATCGGCACCATGGCCATCCAGATCGCCCGCGCCCTTGGCGCCCGCGTCTGGGCCACGGCGGGCAGCGCGGAAAAATGCGCCGCCTGCACGGCGCTTGGGGCCACGGCGATCAATTACCGCGACAGCGCCTTCGAGGACATCCTTCAGGCGCAGGGCGGTGCCGACCTGATCCTTGACATGGTCGGGGGCGATTACATCAAACGCAACCTGAAAGCGCTGGCCGATGACGGGCGGCTGGTGATGATCGCCTTTCTTGGCGGACCCAAGGCCCAGATCAACTTTGCCCCGGTGATGACGCGACGGCTGACCATCACCGGCTCGACCCTGCGCCCGCAAAGCGACGCCGCCAAGGCCGCGATCGCCCGTCAGTTGCACAGCCACCTCTGGCCGCTGATCGAGGCCGGGGCGATCAGGGTGCTGATCGACAGCGAATACGACCTGTCACAGGCCGCGCAGGCCCACCGTCACATGGAAAGCAGCCAGCATATCGGCAAGATCGTGCTGAACATCGCCCCCTGAACCGGCCTTCCGCGCCGCCCCTTGCCACGGATGGGGGCGGCTTCTTCGTTGGGAAAATACCCCGGGGTCCGGGGCAGCGCCCCGGTCCGGCGGTCAGCGGACCTGCTGCATCAGCACCGCAGGCAAGGCACAGTCGCGCCGCGCATCCGGGGCGCAGTCGCGGGGCTGCAAGTCGCGGGTCAGGCAGATGCGCACCTCTTGCAGGTCAGGCCCGTCACAGGTCACGGTAATGCCGTTCCGGGTCAGGGCGGGGTTGGCCTCGATAAAGGCGTCCTCGATCACAGCGGGCGGAATGCGGATATCGCGCGGCAGATCGACGAAAACCGGCGGCAGGACCAGCCCCTGCCACGCCGCCCGCATCGCCGCGTAATAGCCCGGCCCCGACAGGCCGGAACAGCGCCCGTGCTTTTTCCACTGATACCAGGCCAGCCCGCCCGAGCCCATGATATCGGCCATCGCCTGACTGTCCCGCCGCGAGGGGTCGCGTTCCGCCGTGGCACAGTCGCGCGGCCAGCCGCGTTCATATTGCGGCCACAGCCCGTGAAGCACGAAATCGGTTTTGCGCCCGGCGGCGCATTGCGCCGCGCCACGGCCATCGCCGGTATCGCGGCACCATGACGGCGACCATGACAGCGCCAGGACGTAATAATCGAACGCCCCCGCCCGGTCGCGACCCGATGCCGCACCACCCGCCTGCGCCCCACCCCACGCGCCCGCAAACGCAAGCGCCAGCACGACAAGCCCCAGAACCGCACCTGCCCCGGCCACGGCCCGCAGCACCATCCGTTCCAGCCCAATACCCGCCATATCGCCCCCGTTCGCCTGATTTCCCTTGCTTTTAGCCCGGCTTTGCCGCTTTTGCACCTGCCCGACCATTGCACCACCCCCGCTTGAATGAGAAAAGGCCCCATGAATATTCGTGTCAAAGCCCTGTCCGTCCATCTGCTGACCGCCACCGGTGCCGTGCTGTCGATGCTGGCCATGCTGGCCGCGGTCGAGGAACGCTGGTCACTGATGTTTCTGTGGCTGGTCGTGGCGCTGGTCGTGGATGGGGTCGATGGCCCGCTGGCGCGCAAATACGACGTCAAGCAGAACTGGCCCGCCTATGACGGCGTGCTGATGGATCTGATCATCGACTATCTGACCTATGTGTTCATCCCGGCCTATGCGCTGTTCAAATCCGGGCTGTTGCCGGGCTGGACCGGCTGGATCGCGATCATTGCCATCGTCTATGGCAGCGTGGTCTATTTCGCGGATACGCGGATGAAAACCCGCGACAATTCCTTTGCGGGCTTTCCCGCCTGCTGGAATATGGTGGTGCTGGTGCTGTTCGCGGTGCGCCCCGATTTCTGGGTGGTGCTGGCAATCGTGGTGGCGCTGACCATCGCCATGTTCACCAATCTGAAATTCATCCACCCGGTGCGCACCCGGCGCTGGCGGGCGCTGTCGCTGCCGGTGGCGATGGCCTGGGTTGGCTTTGCCGGATGGGCGGCATGGGTCGATTTCCACCCGCAAAGCTGGGCCAATTGGGGGCTGATCGTCACATCGCTTTGGCTGTTGCTGGCCGGCGTGGCACAGCAGGCCCTGCGCAAAACCACTGACCGAAGCGCTTGATGTTGCGCGGCCTTTGCCCAAATATGCCGGGGACTGCATAAATCCTTGGCAAGGGGGGGCGCCAGATGCGCAAATTGCTGACCACCGCCGCGATGCTGGCTGCGCTGGCCGCGCCTGCATGGGCCGCGCGCGATTCGATCACCATCGGCATGGTGCTGGAACCGCCCAATCTGGACCCGACCGCCGGTGCCGCCGCCGCCACGGACGAGGTGGTTTACGCCAATATCTTCGAGGGGCTGACCCGCTTTGCCGCCGATGGCAGCATTGCCCCGGCGCTGGCATCCGGCTGGGACGTGGACGGGGGCGGCAAGGTCTATACCTTCCATCTGCACCCCGACATCCGCTTTCATGACGGCGCCAGTTTCGACGCCTCGGACGTGGTGTTCAGCCTTGACCGGGCGCGGGCCGCGGACAGCACAAACGCCCAGAAAGCCCTGTTCGAGGGCATTGAACGGGTCGAGGCCATCGACCCGCTGACCGTGCGCATCACCCTGTCGGCCCCGGACGGGGCGTTGCCGTTCAAGATGGCCTGGGGCGACGCAGTGATGGTTGACCCCGCCAGCGCCGACACCAACGCCACCCGCCCCATCGGCACCGGGCCGTTCCGCTTTGACGAATGGCGTCAGGGCGACCGGGTGACGCTGACGGCGTTTGACGGCTATTGGGGCCGCAAACCGGCGCTGCGTTCGGCCAGTTTCCGCTTTATCAGCGACCCGACAGCGGCGTTTTCGGCGATCATGGCGGGCGATGTGGATGCGTTTCCGAACTATCCCGCGCCCGAAACCCTGATGCAGCTGAAGGCCGACCCGCGCTTTCAGGTCATCACCGGCACCACCGAGGGCGAGACGATTCTGGCGATGAACAACGCGCGCGCGCCGCTGGATAACCTGAAACTGCGTCAGGCGATTTCCCATGCCATCAACCGCAAGGACATTATCGACGGTGCCATGTTCGGCTATGGCACGCCCATCGGCAGCCATTTCGCGCCCCATCACCCCGACTATATCGACCTGACCGGCCAGTCCGCCTTTGACACGGCGCTGGCGCGCAGGCTGTTGGCGGAATCGGGCGTGGACAAGCCGGTGCTGCGGCTGGCCCTGCCGCCCGCCCCCTATGCCCGCCGCGGCGGCGAGATCGTGGCCGCGCAGCTGCGCGCGGTGGGCATCGACACCCGGATCACCAATATGGAATGGGCGCAATGGTTGGAAACCGTGTTCAGGGGCGGTGATTTCGACCTGACCATCGTCAGCCATACCGAACCGATGGACATAGATATCTATGCCCGACCGGATTATTATTTCCACTATGCCAAGCCGGAATTCGTGGCGCTGATCGACCGGTTGCGGGTGGAAACCAATGCCGCAGTGCGATCTGGCCTGCTGAAACAGGCGCAACAGATGATCGCGGATGATGCCGTCAATGCCTTCCTGTTCCAGCTGGCCAAGACCGGGGTTGCGGATGCGCGGCTGCGCGGGCTGTGGGAAAACGCGCCGACACAGGCCAATGACCTGACCGGGGTGCATTGGGCGGATTAAGCCTCAGTTCTTCAGCACGATGCAGCGCCCGCCAAGCGTTTTCATCTGGTTACAAAACCGGATCGCGGCGGATTTGGAATCATAGCCCACCTGCGCCGTGAACACCCGGCGCGGGTTGCCATTCATCCGCCGCGGCACCAGCGACAGCGGCTTGCCGCGCAGCAGGGGCCGCACCCGGTTGGCCAGCCGCTGCGCCCCGGCCCGCGACGGGTGCGAGGCCACGATCACCCCCCACGGCATGACCTTGGGTTCGCTGCGGAATTCGCGCAGCTCGCGCTTGCCGGCCAGTTCGGTGCAGGCGCTGGCAAAGGGCGCATCGCCCTGCAACCGCAGGTCCAGCTTGTCAGCGCCGGGCGGGTTGTCGCGCCACGCCCAGGCGTTGTGGCCGGTGATGGCCTCGACATAATCCTGGGTTTCATATGGCAGCACCTCGGACCCGCCGATAAAGCGCGCGGCGCGGGCCTCGCCACCGTTATAGGCGACGGCGGCCAGCCCGATATTGCCAAGTCCCCGCGTCAGCGCCGCCAGATACCGGGCCGAGGCCCCGATCGCCTTGGCCGGGTTGAACGGGTCGTCCAGCCCCACCATCCGCGCGGTGCCGGGCATGAATTGCGCAATCCCCTGTGCGCCGACCGGGCTGATGGCGCCGGGTTCGAACAGGCTTTCCTTCCACAGCAGACGGGCCAGAAAATGCGGGTCCAGCCCGTTTTCCGTCGCGTTGCGTTCGATGGCGCGGCAGACATCGGTGACGTAACTGTCCAGCCCGATACACACCGCGCCGTCATCGGTGCAGCGGCGGTCGCTGGTCTGGGTGACAGGCGCCAGCCCCAGCCGCGCGTCGACCACCTCGCGCGCGGGGGCGGCGGTGGTCAGCAGGCCGGACAGCAAACAGGCCGACAGGGCGCGGGTGGCCAGTCTGGGGATCGCCAGCTTGCGGATCATCGGGGTGGGCATCGGGCGGCGGGTCATGGTGGCTCCGGCGGGTTGGGGCTGTTTTATCAGCCGGCGCCCGGCGGGGAAACCTCCATCGGCACCGGTCACATCCGGCCACGCCCCTGCCCGCCGCCGCGTCCCATGCCCTGACCACCGGTCCGGCCACCCTGCGCACAGCGCTGAAAGGCCGGCAGGTGGCGCTGTTCGGAATCGTTGCGCAGCCTGGTCAGCACCGCCGTCGCCTGATCATGGCCGCGCATCACCGGCAGCAATTCACGATCATACAGGCGGATATTGGCGATTTCGGCCGTAACACCGGCCTGACAGGCCGCCGATTCCGAGGCCGGAAACCCCGGCACCGGCTTGCCCGCCAGATAGGGGTTTTCCGGCACCGCCCGCCCCGCCGCGCGCAACAGACCGGCCACCATCGCGGCATGGGTCTGTTCGGCGCGCAGGATATTGGCAAATGGGCGCTGAACGCCATAGCGCTGGATCACCGCCAGATAGGTCGCCTGCGCCAGATATTCATCCTCAAGCGCGCGCAGCAGCGCCTGATGCTGGGCCTCGGTGACGGGTTGGGCCAGCGCGGGCGCGGCCAGCAGCGACAGCGCGGTCAGCGGCGCGGCCAGAAGGCGGGTCAGGGATTTGGGCAGCATGGGTTCCTCCACCATATTCGCAAATCATTATATGACAGCGGCGGGTCCGGGCCAAGCGGCGCAACGCCAATGTGAAGGGGGGTGATGACAAACGCCCCGGCCAGCATGGACCGGGGCGTCAGATGGGCGCGGATGGGCACCGGTCGCGGGCGCCCGCCCGATCAGTTCGCGGCGATGACCTGTTCCTGACCCGCCGGGATCAGGTATCCATCGGGGGTCGACACCAGCGCCCCTTCCAGCGCGCGGCTTTGCGATTCGCTGCGCACCACGACGCGGGTTCCCAGCGGGACCTCTTCGAACAGGTCCATGATGTCCTGGTTGAACAGCCGGATACAGCCAGCCGAGGTCGCCTTGCCGATCGAGGACGGGTCCATGGTGCCATGGATGCGATACATCGTGTCGCGACCGCCCTTATACAGGTACAGCGCGCGCGACCCCAGCGGGTTGTCCAGCCCGCCTTTCAGCCCGCCCTTGACCGGGCCATACAGTTCCGGGTTGTTGCGCACCATATTGGCGGTCGGGGTCCAGCTGGGCCACGCCGCCTTGCGCCGGATCGAGCCGGACCCGGCAAACCCCTTGCCCGCCTTGCCCACCGAGATGCCATAGCGCATCGCCTGACCGCCCGGCAAAACATGATACAGGAACCGCGCATAGGGGTCGACGACGATGGTGCCAGGGCCTTCGGGACCGTTATAGCTGACGCGCTGGCGGGCATTGCGTTCATTCAGATAGGCGGGGTTGACGGTGGGAATATCGACCGCCTCGCCATTGGGTCCGGTATCGACCCGCTTCTGATACACCGCAGGCACGGCGGCCGGGGCGGGGGACTGGGGCGCCGGGGCGGGCGCACAGGCCGTCAGCCCAAGGGCGGCGGCCAGCAGCAGGGGGGCAGCAAAACGCATGATCATTCATCCTCGGTACATCCGCAGGCACTGGCAGGCACCTTGCGGGACAAAAGCAGCATCAAGCCTGCGGACCCAAGGGCAAGGAACCGCAGGACTGACATATCCCCTTCACAAACGCCGTGGACAGGCTTGCGTCAAGCCCGCTGCGCGCCCGAAAAAGCCTTTCGCCCCCGCACCTGTTGCCAAAAGGCAAACAACGCGAACGTCATGGAACCGCGAGGTTTTCGTGATCGTTATGGGAATCAGACCACAGGCATGTTGCCACGGTGGCGGTTAACGAGGTTCCATCATGATAAGCGTTACTTCCCTTATTATCACCCTGATCATCGGCGCGGTTGCCGGCTGGCTGGCCGGCCAGATCGTGCGCGGCCACGGCCAGGGCGTGCTGATGAATATCGTCATCGGCATTCTGGGTGCGGTCATCGCCGGGGTGCTGTTCCCGGCCATGGGTCTGGTGATCGGCGGCGCCGGTTCTGTGCTTGGCGCGATCATCTATGCCACGCTGGGGGCGGTGATCCTGCTGCTGATCGTGCGGCTGGTCAGCCGCGCCTGATCCGCGCAGACCCGCACCCGACAGAACGCCGCAGCGCATTGCCGCCGCGGCGTTTTTCGTTCCACCCCGCGCGGTCAGGCGGGTGCCAGCACCGCGTCCAGAACCGGGCGCAGCCGGTCCAGCGTGGCCCCAGGATCGGCCAGCTTGTCCAGACCGAACAGGCCAAGCCGGAAGGTGCTGAACCCATCGGGTTCGCCCACACGCAGCGGCACCCCGGCGGCGATCTGCATCCCCTGCCGGGCAAAGGCCGCGCCGGACCGGATATCGGCATCGTCGGTATAGCTGACCACAACCCCCGGCGCGGCAAAGCCATCCGCCGCGACCGAACGCACGCCCCTGTCCGCCAGCAGCGCCCGCACCGCATCGCCCAACTGCCATTGCGCAGCTTTGGCGCGGTCAAACCCGAAATCGCGGGTCTGGACCATGGCATCGCGCAGCCCGACCAGCGCGTCGGTCGGCATGGTGGCGTGATAGGCGTGGCCGCCATCCTCGTAAGCGGCCATGATCGCGCGCCATTTCTTCAAATCCAGCGCGAAGCTGTCGCTTGTCGTGGCCTCCAGCCGGTCCAGCGCGCGGGCCGACAGCATCACCATCCCCGCAGATGGCGCGGCCGACCACCCCTTTTGCGGCGCCGAGATCAGCACATCAACCCCGCTGTCGCGCATATCCACCCACACCGCGCCCGAGGCGATGCAGTCCAGCACCATCAGCGCACCCACCTGATGCGCGGCATCCGCCATCGCGGCGATGTAATCATCAGGCAGGATCAGCCCGGCGGCGGTTTCGACATGCGGCGCAAAAACCACATCGGGGCGGGTCTCGTGGATCTTGGCGACCACCTCGGTAATCGGGGGCGGGGCATAGGCGGGCTGGGGCGCATTGCCCTGTGGACGCGCCATCACAACGGTGGTGTCACGGGCAAAGCCGCCGGCCTCGAAGATCTGCGACCAGCGGAAACTGAACCAGCCATTGCGCAGGATCAGCGCATGGGCATCGCGCCCGAACTGGCGGGCGACGGCCTCCATCGCATAGCTGCCGCCACCGGGCACCAGCGCCACCGCATCGGCGCCGTAAACCTGCCGCAGCATCCCCGAGATGTCGCGCATCACGGTCTGGAATTTCTGCGACATATGGTTCAGCGAACGGTCGGTGAAGACGACGGAAAATTCGCTCAGTCCGTCGGGGTCGATATGGGGGTGCAGGCCGGGCATGGGGTCCTCTGTGGTCAGTTGCGCGACCGGCAGGTTAGCCCGCCCGCCCGAAAACACCAGCCCCCAACCGACCGCGCCCTGATGCGCCCCCCGGACGCGCGCGCCCGACCAGACGCGCGACCCCTTGCCGCGCCCCCCGCCGCGGCATAGCCTGCCCCTATGTCACAACACGAGGCCCCGATGCGGATCGGAATCCTGAAATGCGGCCAATCGCCCGAGATGATGCGCGACGCGATGGGCGATTACGACGATATGTTCACCCGCCTGCTGGCCGGTCGCGGGTTCAGCTTTGACCGTTATCACGTCGAGGCGATGGACTTTCCCGCCGATGTGCATGATGCCGATGGCTGGCTGATCACCGGATCGCGGCACGGTGTCTATGAAGACCACCCTTTCATTCCGCCGCTTCAGGATTTCATCCGCCGCGCCTATGACGCCGGGGTGCCGATGGTGGGGATCTGCTTTGGCCACCAGATCATCGCGCAGGCCCTTGGCGGCACGGTCATCAAGCATCCCGGCGGATGGGCGGTCGGCACGCAGGATTACGATTTCGGCGGTCAGCATATCCGCATGAACGCCTGGCATCAGGATCAGGTCCACACCCGCCCCGCTGATGCCCGCATTTGCGGCAGCAACGGGTTTTGCGAAAACGCCGCGCTGGTTTACGGCGACCGCGCCTTTACCGTGCAGGCCCACCCGGAATTCGACGATGCCTTCATTGCCGGGCTGATCGAACACCGCGCCAGGGGAAATGTGCCGCAGGACCTGCTGGACACCGCGACCGCACGCATGGGGGCGGGCAATGAATCACAGGCCGTAGCCGACATGATCGAACGCTTTTTCAAACAACCCCGCACAGGTGCCGCATGACCCCCGACTGGCTGAGCAAGGCCCCGCAGGCCGCCCGCGATTACGTCGAGGGGGTGCGGCTGGACGAGGTCGAATGCATCGTGGCCGACATCGCCGGCGTGGCGCGTGGAAAGGCGATGCCGGCGTCGAAATTCGCCCGGCAGGAACGGTTTTACCTGCCCAACTCGATTTTCCTGCAAACCATTACCGGCGAATGGGCCGATAACCCCTCGGGCGCGTTTACCGAACCCGACATGATCCTGACCCCGGATTTTTCCACCGCCACCGCCGCGCCATGGACCGCCGATTACACGGTGCAGGTCATCCACGACGTCATGGACCAGCAGGGCAACCCGGTGCCCATCGCGCCGCGCAATGTCCTCAAACGCGTGGTCGGTCTGTATCAGGCGCGCGGCTGGCGCCCCATCGTCGCCCCGGAGATGGAGTTTTTTCTGGTCGCCCGCAATATCGACCCCAACCAGCCGATCGAGCCGCCAATGGGCCGCACCGGCCGCCGCGCGGCGGCCAAACAGGCCTATTCCATGTCGGCGGTGGATGAATACGGCAAGGTCATCGACGATATTTACGACTTTGCCGAGGCGCAGGGTTTCGAGATCGACGGCATCCTGCAAGAGGGCGGCGCCGGTCAGGTGGAAATCAACCTCAACCACGGCGACCCGGTGCATCTGGCGGACCAGATCTTTTACTTCAAGCGCCTGATCCGCGAGGCCGCCCTGCGCCATGACTGTTTCGCCACCTTCATGGCCAAACCGATCGAGGGCGAGCCGGGCAGCGCCATGCATGTTCACCACTCGGTCGTGGATCTGGAAAGCGGGCAGAATATCTTTTCCGATGACCGGGGCGGCGAAACCCACGCCTTCCTGCATTTCATCGGCGGGATGCAGCGCCACCTGCCCGCCGCTGTCGCCTTTCTGGCGCCTTATGTGAACAGCTATCGTCGCTATGTCCCGGATTTCGCCGCGCCGATCAACCTTGAATGGGGGCGCGACAACCGCACCACCGGCCTCAGGGTGCCGATTTCCGGTCCCGATGCGCGGCGGGTGGAAAACCGGCTGGCGGGGATGGATTGCAACCCCTATCTGGGGCTGGCGGCGTCGCTGGCCTGCGGCTATCTGGGCCTGACCGAGGCCGAACCGCCCCGCGCCGAATGCCTTGGCGATGCGTATATGTCAGCGGATGAGCTTCCCTATAACCTTGGTGACGCGCTGGACCTGATGGCCGAAAGCGACCCCATGCGTCAGGTGATGGGCAGCGATTTCATGGATGTCTATGAATCGGTCAAGCGCAACGAATACAAGGAATTTCTGCAAGTCATCAGCCCATGGGAACGCGAACATCTGTTGCTGAACGTATGAACCTGCTGTTTGCCAATGACCGCCGCGGCGCCTATCCGCCGGGCTGGTATGCCGAGACCCGCGACACCGCGCCCGACACGCTGGCCCTGCGCGGCGAGGTCCGCGCCGATGTCGTCGTCATCGGCGGCGGCTATACCGGGCTGTCGGCGGCGCTGCATCTGGCGCGGGCCGGCGTGGATGTCGCCCTGATCGAGGCGCATCGCATCGGCTTTGGCGCCTCGGGGCGCAATGGCGGTCAGGTCGGTTCCGGCCAGCGGCTGGAGGTCGACGAACTGGCCCGGATGGTCGGCCCCGAACGCAGCCGCGCGCTGTGGGATATGGCGCAGGATGCCAAGGCGCTGGTCCGCGATCTGGCCGCGCAATCGGGCGTGCCCTTCCACCCCGGCATTGCCCATGCCTTCCTGAAACCGGCAGAACTGGACCACGCCCGCCGCATGGCCGACCTGCTGGCGCGCGATTACGGCTATGACCAGATGGTGCCGCATGACGCGGACAGCTTTCGCCAGATCGTGCCGTCACCGCTGTATTGCGGCGGCGAGGTCGACCACGGCGCCGGCCACCTGCACCCGCTGAACCTTGCGCTGGGGATGGGCCGTCTGGCCGCGCAGGCGGGCGCAAGGCTGTATGAAAACGCGTGGGTGCATCACATCAGCCACGCCCACAGCGCCACGGAAAAAACCGTGGTGCAGACCGAACAGGCCCGCGTGACCTGTGATCATGTGCTGCTGGCGGCGAATGGTTATCTGGGGCAACTGAACGGCCATGTCGCGGCGCGGGTGATGCCGATCAACAATTTCATCGCGGTGACGGAACCACTGGGTCCGCGCGCCGCGCTGGTGCTGCGCGACAATATTGCCGTTCACGACACCCGCTTTGTGGTCAATTACTGGCGCATGGATGGCGACCGGCTGATCTTTGGCGGCGGCGAAAACGTCAGCTATCGTTTCCCGCGCGACATCGCCGCCAAGGTGCGCAAGCCGCTGGAACAGGTCTATCCGGCGCTGAAAGGCGTGCGCCTGACCCATGCCTGGGGCGGCACGCTGGCCATCACCATGAACCGCCTGCCCTGCTTTGCCCGGCCCGCGCCGAACTGCCTGTCGGCCAGCGGCTTTTCCGGCCATGGCGTTGCGCTGGCAACGCTGGCGGGGCGGCAGATGGCGCAGGCGGTTCTGGGACAGGCCGACGGGTTCGACACCATGGCGGCACTGCCCTCGGCTGCGTTTCCGGGCGGGCAAAGCCTGCGCTGGCCGCTGCTGGTGGCGGGGATGGGCTGGTATGCGCTGCGCGACCGGCTGGGGGTCTGAGCGCCGCCTTGCGCAGGCCGGGCCACGGGCCTAACCTGACCGCGCACCACCCCGTCGAGGCCCCCTTGCCCAATCGCCCCTCGCCCCTTGTTCCACTGCGCCATGCCGAATTCCGGCTGCTGTGGTCGGCCACGCTGATGTCCAATTTCGGCGCCATGGTTCAGGCGGTCGGCGCGGCATGGCTGATGACCCAGCTGACCAGCTCGGCCACGCTGATCGCGCTGGTGCAGGCGTCGAACACACTGCCGGTGATGGTGTTCGCGCTGGTCTCGGGTGCGCTGGCCGATATTTTCGACCGCCGCAAGCTGATGCTGATCGCGCAGGGCGGCATGGCGGTGGTGTCCGTCGCGCTGGCACTGGCGGCATGGGCCGGGGTGCTGACGCCATGGGCGCTGTTGGGGTTCACCTTTCTGATCGGTCTGGGACAGGCGCTGCATAACCCGCCATGGCAGGCCAGTATGCGCGATCTGGTGCCGCGCGGCGACCTGCCTGCGGCGGTGACGCTGAATGCGGTGGGTTTCAACATGATGCGCAGCGTCGGTCCGGCGGCGGGCGGCATCATCACCGCCGCCTTTGGCGCGGCGGCGGCCTTTGCGGTCAATGCCGCCAGCTATATCCCGCTGCTGGCGGCGCTGACCCGCTGGCGCCCGCATCCCGACCCCGCCCCCACCAAGCCCGAGCCATTCGTCCCCGCCCTGTCCGCCGGGCTGCGCTATGTCGCGCTGTCGCCCAACCTGATGCGGGTGCTGGCGCGCGGGGCGCTGTTCGGCTTTGCCTCGATCGCGATCCTGTCGCTGCTGCCGCTGGTGGCGAAATCCCACCCCGAGGGCGGGTCGCTGTTCTTCGGCATCCTGATGGGCTGTTACGGGATCGGCGCGATTATCGGCGCGGCGCTGAACCCGCCGCTGCGCGACCGATTCAGCAATGAAACCGTGGTGCAGCTGGCCTTTGTGGGCTTTGCGCTGGCCACGCTGCTGCTGGCCTTTACCAATTCGATGTGGCTGCACGCGCTGGCAATCCTGCCTGCCGGCACCAGCTGGGTGCTGGCGCTGTCGCTGTTCAACGTCACCGTGCAACTGTCCACCCCGCGCTGGGTCGTCGCCCGCGCGCTGGCGCTGTATCAGACGGCGGTGTTCGGCGGCATGGCGGCGGGGTCATGGGCCTGGGGCAGCGTCGCCAGCAGCCATGGCTGGCACAACGCGCTGGCGGCGGCGGCGGCGCTGCTGCTGACGGGCGCGTTCATCGGCATCTGGTTCCGCGCCCCGGAATTCGGCACGCTGGATCTGGACCCCGCCAACCGCTTTCGCGAACCGCCGCTGCAACTGGACCTGCGCGGCCGGTCCGGCCCGATCTTTATCATGGTCGATTACGTCATCGACAAACAGGACGTGCCCCGGTTTCTGGACCTGATGCGCCAGCGCCGCCAGATCCGCCGCCGCGACGGGGCACGCAACTGGGCGCTGCTGCGCGATCTGGAACAGCCGGAATTATGGTCGGAATCCTATCACATCGCGACATGGGACGAATATGTGCGCCACAACCTGCGCCGCACCAAATCGGACAGCGGGGTTACACAGGCGCTGAACGCCCTGCATCGCGGCGCGGGCGACCCGCATGTGCACCGCATGATCGAACGCCACAACGTCACCGCACAGGACGACGTGCCGCTGGTCGGACGGCTGCAAGTGTGACCCCTGCGCGGCCCGCCCGGCCTTCTTCGTTGCCCAAATACCCCTGCACCCCCCATCCGCGCGCAGGGCGGCACAGGCATTGCGCCCTTTACCCGCTGCCGCCCGCGGTTTAGCGTCCGCGCCATGCTGCATTACGCCACCCGCCGCCTTGTTTCGCTGTGCCTCAGCCTTGCCGTGGCCTCGGCCCTGATCTTTTCGGTGGTCGAGCTGGTCCCCGGCGACCCGGCCAGTTTCATGCTGGGAACCGGGGCGCAGCCCGATACGCTGGCGGCGCTGCGCGAACAGATGGGGCTGGATCAGCCCCTGCCGCTGCGATACCTGCAATGGGCCGGGGCGGTGCTGACCGGCGATTTCGGCACCAGCTTTACCTATAAATCCGACATCGCGACGATGATCACCCAACGGATGCAGGTCTCGCTGCCGCTGGCGCTGATGGCGCTGGCGCTGGCGGCGCTGATCGCCTTTCCGGTGGGCATGTTCGCCGCCACCCATCGCGGGCGGGCCGGGGACCGGGGGGTGATGGGGCTGGCCCAGATCGGCATCGCGCTGCCGAATTTCTGGTTCGCGATGCTGCTGGTGCTGGTCTTTGCGGTGCGGCTGCACTGGCTGCCCGCGGGCGGCTTTCCGGGCTGGTCACAACCGCTGGCCGCGCTGCGGGCGCTGATCCTGCCGGCCATCGCGCTGGCGCTGCCACAGGCGGCGATCCTGTCGCGGGTGCTGCGCTCGGCGCTGGTCGACACGCTGGATCAGGACTATATCCGCACTGCCCGCGCCAAGGGGCTGTCGCGCGGTCAGGCGCTGCGGCGGCACGCGCTGCGCAATGCGCTGATCCCGGTGCTGACCATCATGGGGCTGCAATTTTCCTTTCTGCTGGCCGGGGCGATCATCATCGAAAACGTGTTTTACCTGCCCGGACTGGGACGTCTGATCTTTCAGGCCATCACCCAGCGCGACCTGATCGTGGTGCAATCGGCGGTGCTGGTGCTGGTGGCGGCGGTGATCCTTGTCACCTTCCTGACCGACCTGCTGTATGCGCTGGTCGACCCAAGGCTGCGCGCGAAATGAGGTGGCCAACGGTTCTTGGCGCCGCGCTGGCGGGGCTTGCGGTTCTGGCGGCGCTGGTGTCGCTGGTCTGGACGCCCCATGACACCGCCGCGCTGGACATTGCCGCGCGGCTGCAAGCGCCCTCGGGCGGGCATTGGCTGGGAACCGACCAGCTGGGGCGCGACCTGCTGTCGATGGTGATGGAAGGGGCGCGGGTCTCGATCGCGGTGGCGCTGGTGGCGGTGGGCATCGGCATGGGCATCGGCGTGCCGCTGGGGCTGTTGGCGGCGGCCAGCCACGGCGGCTGGCTGGACGAGGCAATCATGCGCGGCAATGACCTGATCTTTGCCTTCCCCTCGCTGGTGATCGCGATCCTGATCACCGCCGTATTCGGCCCCTCGGCCACCAATGCCATCATTGCCATCGGCATTTTCAACATCCCGGTTTTCGCCCGTGTCACCCGTGGCGGGGCGCTGCCGGTCTGGGTGCTGGATTACATCCGCGCGGCGCGGGTGGCAGGCAAGGGCCGCGCCCGCATCAGCGTCGAACATGTCCTGCCCAATATCGCCAACCTGCTGATCGTGCAGGGCACCATCCAGTTCAGCCTTGGCATTCTGGCCGAGGCCGGGCTGTCCTATGTCGGGCTTGGCGCGCAGCCGCCGACCCCAAGCTGGGGCCGGATGCTGGCCGAGGCGCAGACCTTTGTCACCCTTGCCCCGCATGTCGCCATCGTGCCGGGGCTGTGCATCACCCTGACCGTGCTGGGGCTGAACCTGTTGGGCGACAGCCTGCGCGACGCGCTGGACCCCCGGCTTGAGGTGCTGCCATGACCGCGCCGCTGCTGTCCATGCGCGACCTGTCGGTGCGCATCGCTGACCGCGCGATCCTGCGCGATGTCGGGCTGGACCTGCATCGCGGCCAGATCACCGGGCTGGTCGGGGAAAGCGGCTCGGGCAAGTCGATGACCGCGCTGGCGGTGATGGGGCTTTTGCCCCATCGCGCCCGCGCCGCCGGGCAGGTGATCTTCGAGGGGGGCGATCTGTTATCCCTGCCCGAGGACGCCATGAACCGCGTCCGGGGCCGCCGCATCGCGATGATCTTTCAGGAACCGATGAGCGCGCTGAACCCGCTGATGAGCATTGGCGATCAGGTGGCCGAAACCCTGATCCTGCATCACGGCATGGATCGCGGCACGGCGCTGATCCGGGCGCGGGAAAAGCTGGACCGAGTCGGCCTGACCGCGCCGCGCTTTGCGCTGGGGCTGTTTCCGCATGAATTGTCGGGCGGCCAGCGCCAGCGCGTTGCCATCGCCATGGCCATTGCCGGGCATCCCGATGTGCTGATCGCGGACGAACCCACCACCGCGCTGGACGTGACCACGCAGGCCGGGGTGCTGGCGCTGCTGCGCGATCTGGTGCGCGATGGCGATATGGCGCTGTTGCTGATCACCCATGACCTTGGCGTCGTGGCCGGGGTCGCGGACCGGGTGGCGGTGATGAAGGATGGCGCCATCGTCGAACAGGGCGCGACCGAGCCGCTGTTTCGCACCCAGTCCCACCCCTATACCCGCCAGCTGTTTCAGGCCGCCCGCCATGTGCCCCCGGTGGCCAGCGCCCGCCCCGACGACACCCCGATCCTGCGGGTGAAGGGCGCGGTGCGGGAATATCTGATGCCGCGCCCGACCCTGCTGGCGCCACATCCGGTGCTGCGGGCGGTGGATGGGGTCAGTTTCGACATTGCCGATGGTGAAAGCGTCGGTCTGGTCGGGGAATCGGGCTGCGGGAAATCGACGCTGATGCGCGCGATCCTGGGGCTGGACCCGTTGCAGGCCGGGCGGATCGAGCTGGACGGCCAGCCCGTGCATCCCGCCATGCCGCCTGAACAGCGCGCCAAGGTTCAGGTGGTGTTTCAGGACCCGTTCGGCAGTTTCGACCCCCGCTGGCGGGTCGAGCGCCTGCTGGCCGAGCCGTTCCACCTGACCGGCCGCCCCGCAGACTGGCGCGACCGCGTGGCCGCCGCGCTGGCCGAGGTCGGGATCGAGCCGGGCCATATGCGCCGCTATATCCACCAGTTTTCGGGTGGCCAGCGCCAGCGCATCGCCATTGCCCGCGCGCTGATCATCCGCCCGCGCCTGATCGTGCTGGACGAACCGGTCAGCGCGCTGGACGTGCGGGTGCGCGCGCAGGTGCTGGACCTGCTGGCGCGGCTGCGCGACGAACATGCGCTGGCCTATCTGTTTATCAGCCATGACCTGTCGGTGGTGCGCGCGGTGACCGACCGTGTGCTGGTGATGCGCAAGGGCCGGATCGTCGAGGGCGGCCCCACCGAACGCGTCATGGCCGCGCCGGCGGCGGATTACACCCGCAGCCTGTTGGCGGCGACGCCGCGCATCCCTGATGGCTGGGTGCCGGGGGCGGGCGCGGACCGGGGCGCTGCCCCGGACCCCGAGGTATTTCAGACAGAAGCGAGGGGGGATGGCAGGCGATGAGACCGGGACCGCGCAACCTGATCACCGATATTGCGGGGCTGTCCGTCGGCAATGCGGCCGATCCGGCATTAAAATCGGGTGTCACCGTTCTGGTGGGCGATGCGCCCCTGACCTGTGGCGTTCACGTCATGGGCGGCGCCCCCGGCACGCGCGAGACCGATCTGCTGGCCCCGGACAAGACCGTGGCCGGGGTTGATGCGCTGGTTTTATCGGGCGGCAGCGCCTTTGGGCTGGAGGCCTGTTCCGGGGTGGTCGACGGTCTGCACCGTCGCGGGCGGGGCTTTGCCGTGGGCGCGGCGCGGGTGCCGATCGTGCCCGGTGCCATCGTCTTTGACCTGCTGAATGGCGGCGACAAGGAATGGGCGGCAAACCCCTATCGCGACCTTGGCGCGCGGGCGCTGGATGCCGCAGGCGCGGATTTCGCCATTGGCAGCGCCGGGGCGGGATGCGGGGCGATGACCGGGTCGCTGAAGGGCGGTCTGGGGTCGGCCAGCGCGGTAATGGATTGCGGCATCACCGTGGGCGCCGTGGTGGTGGTCAATGCGCTGGGGCGGGCCTGTGACCGCAACGGCCATTTCCACGCCGCCCCGTTCGAGATGGGTGCCGAATTTGGCGGTCTGGGGCCGTCGCCAGAATCGCTGGCCGGGTGGGAACCACTGCCCGAAAAGCCCGTCGGCGCGGCCACGACCATTGCCATCGTTGCCACCGATGCGCGGCTGGACAAGGCGCAGGCGACGCGAATGGCGGTGGCGGCCCATGATGGCATGGCGCGGGCGCTGATCCCGTCGCACAGCCCGATGGATGGCGATCTGGTCTTTGCCGCCGCAACCGGGGCGGTTGCCGCCGATCCGCTGGCGCTTTTCCGGCTGGGGCATGTGGCGGCCTGTGTGCTGGCACGCGCCATCGCGCGGGCGGTTCATGCCGCGCAACCGGCGCCCGGCGATCTGCAACCCTGCTGGCAACAGTTTTACGGCCCGCGCATATGAAAGGGGCGACGCCGCGCGCCGCCCCCTGTCTGGACAGGTTCAGACCCGGTCAGCGATAGATATAGACGATCTTGCGATCATCGGGGTTCACCAGAACCGGCTGGCCGTTGATGGTGACATATTTGTAGGTCGGCTGATCGGGGATGTCATACAGGGTCACGGTGTCGGGAACACCGGCGCCAAGGACGACCTCGCCATCCAGCAGGATGGGGGCCTGCGGGTTGGCCTCGATATAGGTCCTGACCTCGGGGGCGGGGTCGGCTGCACCGCCTGCCGCGCCGCCGATGGCCGCGCCCGCCACGGCCCCGACCGGGCCGCCGATCAGCGCGCCCATGGCGGCACCGCCAAGACCGCCGACAGCCGCGTCCTGACCCTTGTTGCCACCGGTCGCGGCAGGGGCGTTATATTCGATCACCGGCACCTTGATTTCGGTGCGGTTGGGGTAAAGCGGCTCGATCTTTTCACCGACCTTCGCGGTCAGATAGTCGCCATAGGCCCAACCGTGCTGGTCGTTATAAGTCACCTCGCACCAGTTGGCGCTTTCGATACAGCCGGCAACGCTGACCTGATCGCCGCCTTTGATGGTGCCGGTAACCGGGTGCTGCACACCGGGACCGGCGCGCAGGTTCAGGTCGGTGCCGGCGGTGGCCATGGTTTCGGCGCTGGCGGCCCCCGCAAGGGTCATGGCACCGGCGATGGCGGGGATAAACAGATTACGCATTACAAACACTCCACTTCCACGTCCTTTCGGATCGGTTACGGCGGGGCAACGCGGCGGGCGCGCCATTGGTTCAATCACGAAAACCTCAGGCCCTGTGGGCAGTGCTGGACACGCGGCCCCGCGCGTGATGATCTGTCCCCAACCCGGAACAGAGGAGCGCCCGATGACCACCACCGACCTGAAAACCCGCCTTCGCGATCCGTCGCTGCTGGAAACCCGCGCCTATATCGCCGGCGAATGGGTCGGGGCCGCCGATGGCGCCACCTTCGACGTGGTCAACCCGGCGCGCGGCGATGTCATCGCCAAGGTTGCTGATATGGGCCGCGACGATGCCGCCCGCGCGATTACCGCCGCACAGGACGCCATGCGCGACTGGGCCGCGCGCCCGGCCAAGGAACGCGCCAATATCATGCGCAAATGGTTCGACCTGATGATGGACAATCAGGACGATCTGGCCACCATCCTGACCGCCGAGATGGGCAAGCCGCTGACCGAGGCCAGGGGCGAGGTCGCTTATGGTGCCAGCTTCATCGAATGGTTCGGCGAAGAGGCCAAGCGCGTCTATGGCGAAACCATCCCCGGCCACATGGCCGACAAGCGCCTGACCGTCATCCGCCAGCCCATCGGCGTGGTCGCCAGCATCACGCCGTGGAATTTCCCCAACGCGATGATCACCCGCAAATGTGGCCCGGCGCTGGCGGTGGGCTGTGGCTTTGTTGGCCGCCCCGCCGCCGAAACCCCGCTGTCGGCGCTGGCGCTGGCGGTGCTGGGGGAACGCGCGGGCCTGCCCAAGGGGATTTTCAGCGTCGTCACCAGTTCGCGCAGCTCGGATATCGGCAAGGAATTCTGCGAAAACCCTGCCGTGCGCAAGCTGACCTTTACCGGCAGCACCGAGGTCGGGCGCATCCTACTGCGTCAGGCCGCCGATCAGGTGCTGAAATGCAGCATGGAACTGGGGGGCAACGCGCCCTTCATCGTGTTCGACGATGCCGATCTGGACAAGGCGGTCGAGGGGGCGATGGCCTCGAAATTCCGCAATAACGGCCAGACCTGCGTCTGCGCCAACCGCATTTATGTGCAGGCCGGGGTCTATGACGCCTTTGCCGAAAAGCTGGCGGCGGCGGTGGACAAGCTGCGCGTCGGTGACGGGCTGGATGACGGCGTGACCACCGGGCCGCTGATCAATGCCGATGCGGTCGACAAGGTGCAGGAACATATTCAGGACGTGCTGGACGGCGGCGGCAAGGTGATGACCGGCGGTCAGCGCATCGGCAATGACGGCACCTTTTTCCAGCCCACGGTGCTGACCGGCGTGACCCAGCAGATGAAAGTCGCGCAAGAGGAAACCTTTGGTCCCGTCGCCCCGCTGTTTTGTTTCAACGACGAGGCCGAGGCGATCCGCCACGCCAATGACACGATTTTCGGGCTGGCCTGCTATTTCTATGCCCGCGATGTGGGCCGCATCACCCGCGTGCAAGAGGCGCTGGAATACGGCATTGTCGGCGTCAATACCGGCATCATCTCGACCGAGGTGGCGCCTTTTGGCGGGGTCAAGCAATCGGGCCTTGGCCGCGAAGGCTCGCGCCACGGGATCGAGGATTATCTGGAAATGAAATATATCTGCCTGTCGATCTGACCCCCGATCTGACCCCGTCACCAACGGCCAGCCCCGCGCCGCAGCCGGGGCCGGCCACAGCATAAAGAACCCAGTCACAAGAACCGAGGTCGAGCATGTTTCGCAAACTGATGTGCAGCGCCGCCATCGCGGCGGCCCTGACGGTTACCGGCGCCAGCATGGCCGGGGCCGCCACCCGCGTTGAAACCCTTCAGATTCCCGGCAGCCAGACCGCCACCAGCGTGTTCGGCACGGTCGGCGGTTACGACACGGTGGAATACGGGCTGACCGCGACCAAGGGTCAGCGGTTGCGGGTGACGATGAAAACCTCGAACAGTTCGGCCTATTTCAGTGTCTATGCCCCCGGCGACCGCCCCGGTCAGGCCGATGCGCTGTTTACCGGCGCGACCTCGGGCAGCTATGCCGACCTGACGCTGCCTGCCGACGGGCGCTATACCATCCAGACCTATCTGATGCGCAATGCCGCACAGGCCGATGCGCGGGCGGATTACACGCTGGATGTCCATGTCACCAATGACCAGCCCGACGCGTCGCCCACCGCCGCCACGGCAACCGGCAGCGGCACAACCGCAGCAGACAGCACCACGTCCGCCGCGCCTGCAACCCCTGTGGGGGATGGCACCGGCAAGGCCAGCCCGGCACGCGGCGACTGGCGGGTGACCGGGATCGACAATGTGCTGAATATCCGCGCCGAACCCTCGACCGGGGCGCAGGTGGTGACCACGGTCCAGAACGGCGCCATCCTGCGCAATGGCGGCTGCGAAACCGCCGAGGGGCGGCAATGGTGCCGCGTGACCACCACCGGCACTGCGCCGGTCAGCGGCTGGACCGTGGGCTATTACCTTGTGCGCAGCGATGCCCCGGCCCAGACCGACACCGCGCCACAGACCAGCACATCGCAAAGCGCCGGGTCTGTGGGCACGGACAGCACACAACCGGCGACAACGGACAGCGCGGCGCGGCCTGTGGGCGGGCTGACGACCTCGACCGCTCCGAAACCGCGGCCGGACGGCGCGGCCAGCGCGACCACCAACAGCGCCGGGGGGCATCTGCCCTGCTCGGTCCGGCTGGGGATGCTGACCCGCGACTGCGCCTATCAGGTCACGCGCGGGGGCAATGGCAGTGCGGTGGTCAGCTTTGACAAGCCCGGCGGCGGTCAGCGTCAGATCCGGTTCGAACAGGGCCGACCGCTGGCCCGCGACGGGATGACCGTCGAACAGCGCGGCGATTTAAGCATCGTCAATATCGGGGATGAACGCTACGAAATCCCGGCCAGCGTGGTGTTCGGGCGCTGATCCAAGCCGCCCGATCCGCGACCAAGGCGCGCAAAGCCGGAATGCAAAAGGGGCGCCCGAAGGCGCCCCGATGATCACTTGTCGTCATCTTCGTCGCTGTCACCCGGCAGGTTGAAGAAGCTGTCGGCGTCCAGTTCCGCCTCGGGCTTGGGCTTGTCCTCGTCACGGGTCAGGGTGAAATTCTCAAGCCCCTGCATCGAACTGGGCAGGCGCGGTTCGTCCGGCATCGCCAGCGACGCCTCGGTCGAGACCAGCTTGCGACGCTCGTCATCGGTCATCACGCCGTCGGCGGCGCGTTTCTTGGCGGCTTTCTGAACGGCGGAATCCAGCTCGGTCTGGCGGCACAGGCCAAGGGCGACCGGGTCGATCGGGGTGATGTTCTGGATGTTCCAGTGGGTGCGTTCGCGGATGGCCTGAATGGTGGGCTTGGTGGTGCCAACCAGCTTGCCGATCTGGCTGTCGGCCAGTTCGGGGTGGAACTTGACCAGCCACAAGATCGCCGCCGGGCGGTCCTGACGCTTGGACAGCGGGGTGTAACGCGGGCCGCGGCGTTTTTCCTCGCCCTCGGCGGCGGGGTTGTGCTTCAGCTTCAGCTTATAGCGCGGGTCTTCCTCGGCGCGCCTGATCTCGGCCGCGTCCAGCTGGTTCGACCCGACCGGATCGAACCCCTTGACCCCGGCAGCCACATCGCCATCGGCAATGCCCTGAATCTCCAATTCGTGCATCCCGCAGAAATCAGCGATCTGCTTGAAGCTCAGCGTGGTGTTGTCAATCAGCCAGACGGCGGTGGCTTTGGCCATCAAGGGTTTGCTCATGGGCGTCTCCTGTCAGTGGGCGTCCGGCGGGGACGCGCGAATCGCATGTCCCCTGCGCGGGCCGCCGGGGGTCCGGGGCCGGAAAACTGGGTCTGCCGGGCGGGCGTGACTGCGTTTTCGGGGGAATCCGGTTTCTTATAGCGACCCGCCCCGCCCAAGGGAAGGCCCGATCAGCGGCGCGGATGGGCCGCGCGGTAAACCGCCATCAGATGGGCGTCGTCAACGCCGGTGTAAACCTGCGTCGTGGACAGGCTGGCATGACCCAACAGCTCCTGAATGGTGCGCAGATCGCCGCCAGCGGCCAGCAGATGCGTCGCGAAACTGTGCCGCAGGGCGTGCGGCGTGGCGCTGGATGGCAGCCCCAGCCCCTGCCGCAGCAACACCACCGCAGCATCCAGAACCGAGGTCGCCAGTTGCCCGCCCCGCACCCCGCGAAACAGCGGATCGTCCGGTCCCGACACCCACGGGCACAGCCGCAGATATTGCGCAATCGCCGCCCGCGCCACCGGCAGCACCGGCACCACGCGCTGCTTGCTGCCCTTGCCGGTGATGCGCAGGCTGTCGCCCATCGGCCAGTCGCGGCCATTCAGGGCCAGCGCCTCGGAAATGCGCAGCCCGCTGCCATAGATCAGCGTCAGCGCCGCCACGTCGCGGGCGGCGACCCAGGGCGTCGGGTGCTGCACCGCCGCCTGATCCAGCAGCGCGCGCGCCTGATCCGGGGCCAGCGGACGCGGCAGGCTGCGGGTATATTTCGGGCTGCGCGCCGCCAAGGCCGCCGACAGGTCATAGCCCTCGCGGTCCGAGATCCAGCGCAGGAACGACCGCACCGCCGAGATCCGCCGCGCCACCGACCGCGCCGACAGCCCGTCCCCCCGCGCCGCCGCGGCAAAGGCGCGCATCTGCGGCTGGCGCAACGTGGCCAGATTGGCCGGCGTCGCGGCGCGCCCCTCATATTCGCCCAAAAACCGCAAAAACGCCACCAGGTCAGACCGATAGGCCGTGATCGTGTGATCCGACCGGTCGCGGGTGCCGGACTGGTGATCCAGCCAGCGGATCAGCGCATCCCCCATCACCGGCGCCAGCCACGGCCCGAAAACCCCGCCTGCCTGTTCCGCGCCTGCCTGTTCCGCGCCCGCCGATTCCACGCCGGTCCGTTGCGCAGCGTCATGGCCTGCGGCCACATCACCCGTCATGTCCGCAGGCCGCGCCGCTGGCGGCATCGGTTTGTCATCAACTTGTGATTGAAGCGCCGCCGCCTGATCTGTCACACAATTCCCGGCACCCTGCCCGACCCGTTCAGGCGATGGGGCAGCGGCATCAGCGGCGATGGACGGCATCGGTTCCAGCCCTGCCCCCGACGCCGCATCCGTTTGGCTGGCCGCGCCAGCATCCGCACCGGCCGTCCGCACCCCGATGGCACCTGTGCCGCGCCCGACCGGTGGGCTGGCCGCGCCCAACTGTGCTGCCGCTGCGTGCTGGCCGTCCCCGGATGCGCAGTCGGGGCGGCAAGGCCGATCGGGCGCGCGCGGCGTGGCACCGGCCTGCCCTGCCGCCTTGCCCCGCTGATCGCCCGTTTCCGACATGGTCACATCCCGCTGTTCAGTCCCGCATCCAGCCCATCACCACCAGCCGCAGCACCTGTCCGAAAAAGCGCAACAGATCGGTCCCTTGCGCCGGGGTAAAGCGCCCTGCCTCGGCGGACCCCATCAATAACATGGCCGGGCGGCTGCCCTGTCCCAGATCCAGCGGGATCAGGGCCTCGGACCGGATCGGCGCGCTGGGATCTTCGTGCAGGGGGCGGGTGACGTCGCTGACCGGGCGCAGCGACACATCCGGGCTGGCCAGCATCCGCCGGCCATCCGCCAGCATCCGCGCCACCGTGCCGACCGGCACAACCGCCAGCGCGTGCCCCATACCCGGTTCTTTGGACGGCATGGCCGATTCCATCACCAGACGCAGGGTTTCGACCCGCAGGATCGGGGCGACATTGACCTCAAGCGCGTCGATGAAACCGGCGAAATCCGCCGGTTCCAGCATGGCAAGGATGGCGCGGTGGATCACCGCCGTCCCGGACTGGTTGTCATATGCCGCCGAGATCACGGTCTCATGCGCGGCTTCCAGCCGGTCCAGACGCGCCTCCAGCGCCTCCATCGCGCGACCGCGGATATCGACCACATTCCCGCCCAGACCGGCCTCGCGCGCGTCGATCAGCGCGCGCATGACCTCGCGGTCCTCAAGGATTGCGGCGGGGTCGGCCAACAGCCGGTCACGCAGGGCGGAATCGAGGCCCATCAGCCGATCTTCTGGCCGGTTTTCGCCCAATCGGCATTGAACTGTGCCAGCCCCTTGTCGGTAAGCACATGGTTCGCCATCGCTTTGATGACGGCGGGCGGCGCGGTGATCACGTCAGCCCCGACCAGCGCGCAATCGGTGATGTGGTTCACCGACCGGATCGACGCCGCCAGCACCTGCGTGTCAAAACCGTAATTGTCATAGATCTGGCGAATATCCTCGATCAACTGCATCCCGTCCAGGTTCACGTCATCCAGCCGGCCAATGAACGGGCTGATAAAGGTCGCCCCGGCCTTGGCGGCCAGAATTGCCTGCGCGGCGCTGAAGCACAACGTCACATTGACCATATGCCCTTCCGAGGACAGCACCTTGCACGCCTTCAGCCCGTCCCAGGTCAGCGGCACCTTGACGGTGATATTGGGCGCGATCTGTGCCAGATGCTTACCCTCGCGGATCATGTCATCGGCGTTTTCCGCCACCACCTCGGCCGAGACCGGACCTTCGACCATCGCGCAGATTTCGCGCGTCACCTCGGCAATGTCGCGGCCCGACTTGAGGATCAGCGAGGGGTTGGTGGTCACCCCATCGACCATCCCAAGGTCGTTCAGTTCCTTGATGGCGGCAGTATCGGCGGTATCGACGAAAAACTTCATAACGGCGCTCTCCACGGGGGTTTGTGTTTGCGCCTGTCATAAACCGGATCGCCCCCCGGTGAAAGACCTTGGCGCGGCCCGCCATCGGCCCGATCCTGCCGATGCCAGACCACAAAGGCGGTCAGGCCAGGCGACAGCGCAAAGCACGGCATCAGCAACAGCATGACAATGACACCCAGCGTCGTGAACATGGCCCTTTCCCTTCCCTTTGACGACACCTTATGGGATCCGTTCTATCGCCAAACCCTTAACATCCGGTTACCGCGCCCCATGTTTTTGCCATGACGCCCGCACATTTCCCCCAAGGCAGCCGCATCGCGGTTCTGACGACCGAACCTGTCGGCACGCTGGATTATCTGGCACCACAGGGCGGGGTGGACAGCGGCACGCTGGTGGTGGCGCCACTGGGGCCGCGCCGGGTGCTGGGGCTGGTCACCGGGCCGGGGCTTGGCGGGTTCGACAGCGCCAGGCTGCGCCCCATCGCCCGCCTGACCGAGGCCCCCGCCCTGACCCCGCCCATGGTCGAATTTCTGCACCGCGCCGCCGATTACACGCTGACCCCGCTGCCCGCGATGCTGCGGATGGCCACCCGCGCCCCGGATCTGGACAAGCCCGCCGCCGCGCGCCGCGTGGTCCGCCGCACCGGACCGGACCCGCAGCGCCTGACCACGCCCCGTCAGGCGGTGATGCGGGTGCTTGACGCACATGACGGCGCCAGCTTCGCCCCGTCCGAGCTGGCGGCGCTGGCGGGCGTGTCGGCCAGCGTGGTCGCGGGGCTGGTCGCCTGCGGCACCCTGTCCGAGGCCGAAGCCCCGCGCGACCTGCCCTATCCGTCGCTGAACCCCGACCGCCCCGGCAAGGCCCTGACCGCCGATCAGGCCGCCGCCGCGGACAGCCTGCGCGCCGCCCTGCGCAGCGGCCATTACGGCACCACCCTGCTGCGCGGCGTCACCGGGTCCGGCAAGACCGAGGTCTATCTGGAGGCCGTGGCCGAATGCCTGCGCGCGGGCCGTCAGGCGCTGGTTCTGTTGCCCGAAATCGCCCTGTCCGCCGAATTTCTGGACCGGGTCGAGGCCCGCTTTGGCGCCCGCCCCGGCGAATGGCACAGCGGCATCACAAGGTCCGAGCGCCGCCGCCTGTGGCACATGGCCGGTCAGGGTCAGGTCGGGCTGGTGGTGGGCGCACGCTCGGCGCTGTTCCTGCCGTTTCGCGACCTTGGTCTGATCGTCGTCGATGAGGAACATGACAGCAGCTATAAGCAGGATGACGGCGTCTGTTACAATGCCCGCGACATGGCGGTGCTGCGGGCCTCGCTGAACGGGGCGCAGGTGGTGCTGGCCTCGGCCACGCCCAGTCTGGAAAGCTGGGTCAACGCCTCAAGCGGCAAATATGCAAGGCTGGACCTGACCAGCCGCTTTGGCCGCACCGACCTGCCGGATATGGCCACCATCGACCTGCGCGCCGAGGATATGCCAGCGGGGCGCTGGATCTCGCCTTCGCTGGCCGGGGCGGTGCGGGACCGGATGGCAAAGGGCGAGCAATCGCTGCTGTTTCTGAACCGGCGCGGCTATGCCCCGGTGACGGTCTGCCGCGCCTGTGGCCAGCAGATCGGCTGTGATCACTGCGATGCGCGCATGGTGGAACACCGCTTTCAGAACCGCCTTGTCTGCCACCAATGCGGCGAGACCAAACCCATCCCCACCGCCTGCCCGTCCTGCGGCGCCGAGGGCAGGCTGGCCCCGGTCGGCCCCGGTGTCGAACGGCTGGCCGAAGAGGTCGCAGAGCTGTTCCCGGATGCACGCACCAGCATCCTGTCCTCGGACCTGTTCGGCAGCGCGCGGGCGCTGAAAGACAGCATCGCGGCCATCGCGGCGGGGGAATGCGACATCATTATCGGCACCCAGATCGTCGCCAAGGGCCACAATTTCCCGGCGCTGACGCTGGTCGGGGTGATCGACGCCGATCTGGGGCTGCAAGGGGCCGATCTGCGCGCAGCCGAGCGCTCGTTTCAGCTGATGCGTCAGGTCGCTGGCCGGGCGGGACGGGCCAGCGGCACACAGGGCGAGGCCCTGCTTCAGACCTATCAGCCCGAACATCCGGTGATCCGCGCCATTCTGGCCGGCGACGACGAAGGGTTCTGGAACGCCGAGGCCGCCGGTCGGCAATCTGTCGGGATGCCGCCGTTCGGGCGGCTGGCCGGGGTGGTGCTGTCGCATCCCGACCCTGGCGTGGTCAGCGATGCCGCGCGGCAACTGGCAATGGCGGCACAGCCCCTGCGCGACGCGGGTTGCGACCTGTTCGGCCCGGCCCCGGCGCCCATTGCGCGGGTGCGGGGGCGGCACCGGGTGCGGATGCTGATCCGGGCACCGCGTCAGGCCCCGATCCAGCGCGCGATCAGCGACTGGCTGGCCAATTTCACCCCGCCCCGCAACCTGCGCCTGACAGTCGATATCGACCCGCAGAGCTTTCTGTAATCGGTAAAATTCAAGGTAATCAGGTCGAAAAACCGGCTGTCTGTTTACCGGATCTTAGGGTTTGTGCGGCAAACAGGGCCAAGGGACACAAGCCCCGATGATATGGCGCGCAGCCTGGGCTGGCGGCCTGTCGGGGGGGCGTGTCGGGGGGCCGGGTGCAGGGCAGCGCACCCGGCCCCCGCAGACCCGACCATCACGGGATGGGACGGCAGGTGGGGGCGGGGTAAGTGTGAAAGAACAGGTAAAGAGGACTGGACAGAAAATGAACCAACAGGGGGAACGGATGACACCAAGGGGTGGTGCGGGCAAAGGGCGTGGGCTGACAGCCGACAGGCCGTCACAGGAACAGCTTTAACACCAGCGGTGCCAGCAACGCGGTCAGCACCGCGTTCAGGCCCATGCCAAGCCCGGCAAAGATGCCTTGGGTCGGACCGGCCTGAAAGGCGCGGGCGGTGCCGATGCCATGTGCGGCGGTGCCGGTGGCAAGGCCGCGTGCGCGGGGGTCGAAAACCCCGATCAGGTCCAGCAGGGGGGCCGCGATCACCGCGCCGCAAATGCCGGTGACAATGACCATCACGGCGGCCAGTGTCGGCTCGCCCCCCAGCGATTGCGCGATGCCGATGGCCACGGGCGCGGTGGTCGATTTCGGCGCCAGCGAGGCCAGCACCGCAGGCCCCGCCCCCAGCGCATGGGCGATGGCCAGCGCGCTGATCACCGCCGTGACCGAACCTGCGACCAGTCCCGCCACCAACGGAAGCGCCGATTTGCGCACCCGCGCCCAATTGTCATACAGCGGCAGCCCCAGCGCCACGGTCGCCGGTCCCAGCATGAAATGAACGAATTGCGCACCCTCGAAATAGGTCTGATAACGGGTGCCGGTGATCAGCAGCAGCCCGCCAAGCAGCACCGTCGCGATCAGCACCGGGTTGACCCAACTGCGCCCGCCCGACCAGCGAAACAGCCAATCCCCCAG
The DNA here is from genome assembly GCF_044335505.1 of Paracoccus jiaweipingae. Lineage (NCBI taxonomy): Bacteria > Pseudomonadati > Pseudomonadota > Alphaproteobacteria > Rhodobacterales > Paracoccaceae > Paracoccus > Paracoccus jiaweipingae. The sequence goes on from NZ_JBISBS010000002.1 coordinate 379,830, forward strand.
CCAGAACCCCGCCAGCGTCAGCACCAGCCACAGCAGCGGGGTCTGTGCAAGATAGCTCCAGATCAGGGCGGCTTCATTCATCCTCGCCCCCCTTGGTCAGCCGCGCCACCGCGCTGAAGGCCAGTGCCCCGGCGACAATCGCCGCAACCGTCGACACCATAATCGCCACCCCCAGCGCCAGCCCGTTTTCGCGCAGCACCCCGAATTGCGCCACCACGCCGACCCCGGCGGGCACGAAAAACAGCGACAGATGCGACAACAGCATCTGCACGACCGGGCGCAGACGCTCGGCCAGCGCGGGGCGCATGGCGCAGCCCGCCACCAGCAGCAACAGCCCGATCACCGGACCGGGCACCGGCAGCCCCAAACCGCGCGAGGTAACTTCGCCGGCAAGTTGAAAGAACAGGATGATGACAAGGGCAGGAACCATGCGGCGAAAATGCCCGCTTGCGGCGGATGGCGCAATCGCCCGGCAAGGTTTTTCCACAAGGCGGGACGGATTTGCCGCGACAGGCGCGCGCACCGGCGGGGCCGGTCGCCGCACCCTGACAGCCGCCGGCACCATCCCAACACCTTCCTTTGTATACCCCGCCCATCGGCCACCCATATCTTGTGGCTTCTTGATTGACTTGCGGGCGGCTAGGACCGCAGTATTCCACCACCTTTCGGAAAACGGACCCCAAAGTGCGATTCGACCGCCTGCGCCTGAACGGCTTCAAAAGCTTTGTTGACCCCACCGACCTGACCATCCACGAGGGGCTGACCGGGGTGGTCGGGCCGAATGGCTGCGGCAAATCCAACCTGCTTGAGGCGCTGCGCTGGGTCATGGGCGAAAACCGCCCCACCGCCATGCGGGGCGAGGGGATGGAGGACGTGATCTTTGCCGGCACCAGCCAGCGCGGCGCGCGGGCCCATGCCGAGGTCACGCTGGGGATCGACAACGCCAACCGCCTTGCCCCGGCGGGGTTTAACGACAGCGACGCGCTGGAAATCAGCCGCCGCATCACCCGCGACGCCGGCAGCGCATACCGCATCAACGGCAAAGAGGTCCGCGCCCGCGATGTCCAGATGCTGTTTGCCGACGCCTCGACCGGGGCGCATTCCCCGGCGCTGGTGCGGCAGGGCCAGATCAGCGAGCTGATCAACGCCAAACCCCGCGCGCGCCGGCGCATTCTCGAAGAGGCCGCAGGCATCAGCGGCCTGTATCAGCGCCGCCACGAGGCCGAGCTGAAGCTGAACAGCGCCGAACAGAACCTGACGCGGGTCGATGACACGCTGGACCAGCTGTCCACCCAGGCCGCCGCGCTGGCGCGTCAGGCCCGTGCCGCCGCCCGCTATCGCGAAATCGGCGCCGCGCTGCGCCGGGCCGAGGACGCATTGCTGTTTCGCCACTGGTCCGAGGCCGCAGCCGCCCGCGACGCCGCGCAGGCCGCCCTGACCGATGCCACCGCCCTGACCGCCAGCGCCGAAACCGCCGCGCGCAAGGCCGCCGCCAGCCGTGGGGCGGCGGAAACCGCCCTGCCGCCGCTGCACGAAGAGGAACAGATCGCCAGCGCCGTTTTGTCACGCGCCACGCTGGAACGCGAGGCGCTGGACGCCGCCGAGGCCCGCGCCAAGACCGCGATCGACAACCTGACCGCGCGGCTGGCGCAACTGGACCGCGACGCAAGCCGCGAGGCCGCGCTGGACCGCGACGCGCGCGAGGTGATCGACCGGCTGGTCTGGGAACGCACCGAACTGGACAAGACCGGCGACGGCCACGAAGACCGGCTGGACATCGCGCAAACCGCCGCGGACGAGGCCGCCGAGGCCCTGCGGCTGGTGGAAAACAAGCTGACCGAGCTGACCGATGAATCGGCCCGTCTGGCCGCGCGCCACCAATCCGCCGAACGTCTGGCCGCCGATCTGCGCAAGATGGCCGACCGCGCCGAACAGGCCGCTGAAACGGCCGCCCAAACCGTCGCGCAGGCCGAGGCGACCGGCGCGCAGGCCGGCGATGCACTGACACAGGCCGAGGCCGCGCAGGCCAGGGCCAGCGCCGCAGCCGAGGCCAGCGAGGCGGCGCTGGTTCAGGCCGAACAGGCCCGCGCGCAGGCCGAAACCACCGAGGCCGAGGCCCGCAGCACCCGATCCGCCGCCGAGGGCGAGGCGAACGCGCTGGCCTCGGAACAGGCGGCGCTGCAACGGCTGGTGGACCGGGGCCGCGCCGATGGTCAGGCGATTCTGGACGCGGTCCACGTCACCCGCGGCTTCGAGGCCGCTTTGGGCGCGGCGCTTGGCGATGATCTGCGGCTGGGGGTCAGCGCCGATGGCCATGGCTGGCGCGCACTGCCCGATTACGACCCGCGTCAGCCGCTGCCACAGGGGGCGGCACCGCTGGCGGCGCAGGTCCGCGCGCCCGCCGAACTGGCCCGGCGGCTGGCGCAGATCGGCATCGTCCCCGACCGCGCGACCGGTGCGGCTTTGCAGGCGGCGCTGCGCCCCGGTCAGCGGCTGGTCACAGCGGCAGGCGATCTGTGGCGCTGGGACGGGCTGGCGGTGCCGGCGGGTCAGGCCGCGTCCTCGGCCGCGATGCATCTGCAAAAGGTGAATGAACTGGCCCGCATCCGCGCGCAGGCTGAAACCGCGCAGGCACAGGCACAGCAGGCCGCGACCGCGCATGACGGCGCCCGCGCCGCACTGGCACAGGCCAGCGCCGGTGAAAAGGCCGCGCGCGATGCCCGTCGCGAGGCCGAACGCGCCCTGTCAGACGCTGCCCGCGCGGCGACACGGGCGGAATCGGATGTCTCGATGGCGCGGGCGCGGGCAGAATCGGCCAGGGCAGAACTGGCGCGTCACAAGGCCGATGCCGGGGATGCCCGCGCGCGGCTGATACAGGCCGAACGCGCGCTGACCGATCTGCCCGACCGGGCGGCGGCACAGGCGGCGGTCGAAAACGCCCGCACCGGGGTCGAGGCCGCGCGCATCGCCACCCTGTCGCGGCGGTCCGCGCTGGACGAATTGCGACGCGAGGGCAATGCCCGCATCAAGCGCCTGCAAGAGATCACCCGAGAGGAATCGGGCTGGCGGCTGCGGCTGGAACAGGCGGGCACGCGGGCGGCGGAACTGGCCGCGCGGCAGGACGGCACGCAGGCCGAATTGCAGGCCGCGCAGGCCGAACCCGGACGTCTGGCGGCCCAGCGCGACGCCCTGTCGGGGGCCGAGGCGGCGGCGACCCGGCGGCTGGACCGCGCCCGCGCCGCCTTGGCACAGGGCAATGACGCCCTGCGCGCGGCGCAGATGGCCGAACGCGATGCCGAACGCGCCGCATCCGACGCGCGCGAGGCCCGCGCCGCCCGCGAGGCCCGCGCCCAGGCCGCGCAAGAGGCCGAAACCACCGCCCGCCTGCGCATTCACGAACAGGACGGGCTGACGCCGGACACCCTGTTGGCGCGGCTGGACACGGCGCCCGCCGACCTGCCCGGCATTGACGCGCTGGACACCGAAATCGCCCGCCTGCGCGCCCAGCGCGACGGGCTTGGCGCGGTCAACCTGCGTGCCGATGACGACAAGGCCGCGCTGGAAAGCGAACGCGACACGCTGGCCGGCGACAAGGCCGATCTGGAAAAGGCCATCGCCAAGCTGCGCGGCGGTATCGGGGCGCTGAACCGCGAGGGGCGCGAACGGTTGCTGGCCGCGTTCGACACCGTGAACGACAATTTCCGCACCCTGTTCACGCATCTGTTCGGCGGCGGCGAGGCGCGTCTGGTGCTGGTCGAATCCGACGACCCGCTGGAGGCCGGGCTGGAGATCATGTGCCAGCCGCCGGGCAAGAAGCTGGCCACGCTGTCGCTGTTGTCGGGTGGCGAACAGACGCTGACCGCGCTGGCGCTGATCTTTGCCGTCTTTCTGGCCAACCCCGCCCCGATCTGTGTGCTGGACGAGGTCGACGCGCCGCTGGATGACGCCAATGTCAGCCGCTTCTGCGACCTGCTGGACGAAATGACCCGCCGCACCGAAACCCGCTTTCTGATCATCACCCACCACGCTGTGACCATGGCGCGGATGGACCGCCTGTTCGGGGTGACAATGGTCGAACAGGGCGTCAGCCAGTTGGTCAGCGTGGACCTGAAACGGGCCGAGGCGCTGGTGGCATGAAGCTGGCTTTCGCCCTGTTGGCCGTCACCGCCACGTTGGCCGCCGCGCTGGGGCTGGACGTGCTGCACTGGCTGACCAAACCCACGGCGACGCTGGTGCTGCTGGGGATGGTCTGGCCGCGACCGGGGGCCTATGCCCGCGCGGTGGCGCTGGGGCTGGCGGCCTCGGCAGCGGGGGATGCGTTTTTGATGCTGCCGCAGGATCTGTTCCTGCCCGGTCTGGCCTGCTTTTTCGTGGCGCATCTGGCCTATATCCGGGCGTTTTCGCACGATACGCGGTTGCTGCCCGATGCATGGGCTGCGCTGGGGGCGGGCGTGTTGGGGGTGGCGATCATCGCCGCTTTGTGGCCGGGCCTGCCTGCCGGAATGGGCCTGCCGGTTGTGGCCTATGCCGGGGTGCTGGCGCTGATGGCGGCGCAGGCGGTGGGCCGCGCGCGCCGGAATCCGGTGCCGGGGGCCGGGCTGGCGGCGGCGGGGGCGATGCTGTTCCTGATCAGCGACACGGTGCTGGCGCTGGACCGCTTTGCCGCGCCGCTGACGGTTTTTGCCGGTCTTTTCCCGCCCGGCGACCAGCCCGGACTGGCCGCCCTGCTGGCCCAGCCCGTGGTTCTGACCACCTATTACGCGGCACAGGCCTGCATTGCGGGGTCGGCTCTGGTCAGGGGGGGACGGGCGCGCTAGGATCGGGGGACAACCCCGAAAGGACCGCGCATGAGCATCACCGCACGCCTGACCGAACTGGGCATTACCCTGCCCGATGCCCCCGCCCCTGCGGCCAATTATGTGCCCTTCGTGCTGACCGGGAACCTTGTCCATGTCTCGGGCCAGATATCGGCCGGGCCGGATGGGCTGATCCGGGGTCGGCTGGGGGCGGACCTGACGGTCGAACAGGGCGCGGATGCGGCGCGGACCTGCGGGCTGGCGCTGATCGCGCAGTTGCGCAAGGCGCTGGATGGGGAACTGGACCGTCTGGTGCGGGTCGTCAAGCTGACCGGGTTCGTCAATTCCACCCCCGATTTCACCGACCAGCCCGAGGTGATCAACGGCTGTTCCGACCTGATGGTGCAGGTCTTTGGCGATGCCGGTCGCCACGCCCGCGCCGCCGTCAGCGCCCCCGCCCTGCCGCGCGGCGTCGCGGTCGAGATCGAGGCCATTTTCGAGGTCAGGCCATGACCCTGCTGCATCCCGGTTTCCTGCGCCGCCCCATCGCCCATCGCGGCCTGCATGGCGCGGGCGTGCCCGAAAACAGCATGGCGGCCTTTCGCGCCGCCATTCAGGCCGGTTACGGGATCGAGCTGGACATCCAGCACGCCGCCTGCGGCACCCCGATCGTGTTTCACGATTACGACCTGCAACGCCTTGCCGGGGCCGAGGATTTCGTCGCAGACATGGACCTGTCCGACCTGACCCAGACCCGGCTGGATGGCAGCGACGAAACCATCCCGACGCTGGACGACCTGTTGCGGCTGGTCGGCGGGCAGGTGCCGCTGCTGATCGAGATCAAGGATCAGGATGGCCGCCTTGGCCCCAATATCGGCACCCTGCATGACCGCGTGGCCGGGGCACTGGCCGCCTATGACGGGCCGGTGGCGGTGATGTCGTTCAACCCCCACACCATGGCCGCCTTTCACGCCACAGCCCCCGGCATTGCCAGCGGCCTGACCACCTGCGCCTTCCCCGAGGATGACTGGCCCATGCTGGACGTCGCCGACCGTGCCGCGCTGGCCGAAATTGGCGGCTATGACGCGGCGGGGGCATGTTTCGTGTCGCATCAGCATACCGATCTGTCGAATCCGCGTCTGGCCCGGCTAAAGGCGCAGGGGGCGGCCATTCTGTGCTGGACCATCCGCAGCCCCGAGGCCGAGGCCGAGGCCCGCAAGACCGCCGATAACATTACCTTCGAGGGCTATCGCGCCTAAGCGCCGCAGCTCTGGCATTTATCGCCATCCCGCCTATCTTGGCGGGATGAACGCGCCACAGATCACCGTCAGCATCCTGTCCGACATCACCGCCCTGCCCGCCGCGCAATGGGATGCGCTGGCCGGTCCCGACCCGTTTACCAGCCACCGTTTTCTGGCGGCGCTGGAGCAATCCGGCTCGGTCGGTGAGGGGACCGGCTGGCACCCCGCGCATCTGCTGGCGCGGCGGGACGGGGCGCTGGTCGGGGTGGCGCCGCTTTATCTGAAAACCCACAGTCAGGGCGAATATATCTTTGACCACGCATGGGCCGATGCCTTTGCCCGCGCGGGCGGCGATTATTACCCCAAGCTGCAAGGCGCGGTGCCCTTTACCCCGGCGACCGGGCGCCGCCTGCTGTCCGACGATGCGGCGGTGCGTGCGGCGCTGCTGGCGGCGATGCAACAGGTCGCGCGGCAATCGGGCCTGTCGGGCGCGCATATCACCTTTTGCACCGAAGCCGAGGCCGAACAGGGCCGCGCCGCCGGGTTCCTGCCCCGCGTCAGCCAGCAATTTCACTGGCACAATAACGGCTATGCCGATTTCGACGATTTCCTGTCGGGCCTGTCCTCGCGCAAGCGCAAGGCCATCCGCAAGGAACGCGCCCGCGCGCAGGGGTTTGGCGGGCGCATCAGCGACCTGACCGGCGACCAGATCCGCCCGCAGCACTGGGACGCGTTCTGGCGCTTTTATCAGGACACCGGCAGCCGCAAATGGGGCCGCCCCTATCTGACCCGCGCCTTCTTTGACCGCATCCACGACACCATGCGCGACGACATCCTGCTGATCTGGGCGCAGGATGGCGATGGCCAGCCGGTGGCGGGGGCGCTGAATTTCATCGGGCCGGATGCGCTGTATGGCCGTTACTGGGGCTGTGTGCAGGACCATCCGTTCCTGCATTTCGAGATGTGCTATCACCGCGCGGTGGATTGGGCGATCGCCCATGGCAAGGCGCGGGTCGAGGCCGGCGCGCAGGGCGAACACAAACTGGCCCGCGGATACCTGCCCGCCCGGACATGGTCGCTGCACTGGCTGGCCGAGCCGGGCTTTCACGCCGCCATCGACGCTTACCTGACACAGGAGGCACAGGCCGTGGGCGAGGATATCGACCTTCTGGCCACCCTGTCGCCCTTTCGCCGCGACTGATCGGCGCGTTGCATCGCCGGTGACCGGCGGCTAATCCTGCGCCAGATCAACAAGGACATCACATGAACGGAACGGTCATCATCGGCGCGGGGCAGGCTGCGGCATCGCTGGCGGCAAAGCTGCGCGCATTGGGCGACACCGCCCCCATCACCATTATCGGCGCGGAACCCGCCGCCCCCTATCAGCGCCCGCCGCTGTCCAAAGCCTATCTTTTGGGGCAAATGGGGCAGGACAGGCTGGAATTGCGCGGGGCCGACTGGTGGGCGGAAAACGGCATTACCCTGCGCCGGGGCGAAACCGTTCAGGCCATCGACCGCGCCGCGCGGGTGCTGCATACCGACCGGGGTCAGGTCGCCTATGACCGGCTGGCGCTGACCACCGGGGCCGAACCGCGCCGCCTGCCGCAGGCCATTGGCGGCCATTTGCCCGGCGTTTTCACCATCCGCGATCTGGCCGATGTCGACGCATTGCGCCCCGCGCTGCGCGAAGGCGGTCAACTTGTGGTGATCGGCGGCGGCTATATCGGGCTCGAGGCCGCTGCCGTGGCCCGCAAACTGGGCATGGCCGTGACCCTGATCGAGGCCGCGCCCCGCATCCTTGGCCGCGTCGCCGCACCCGAAACGGCGGACCTGATCCGCGAGCTGCACCGCGCCCATGGCGTGACCATCCTTGAAGGCACCGCCATCACCCGCATCACCGGCAGCACCCGCGCCGAGGGGGTGGAACTGGCCGATGGCCGCATCCTGCCCGCCGACGCGGTCGTCACCGGCATCGGCGTCACCCCCCGCACCGCCCTGGCCGAGGCCGCGGGGCTGGAAGTCGACAACGGCATCGCCACCGACCCGCGCGGCGCCACCGCTGACCCGGCGATCTGGGCGGCGGGCGATTGCGCCAGCTTCCCGTGGCAGGGTCGCCGGGTGCGGCTGGAAAGCGTCGGCAATGCCATCGACATGGCCGAATGCGTGGCCGCCGGGATGCTGGGTCAGGGCGCCGATTACGCCCCCAAACCGTGGTTCTGGTCGGATCAGTTCGACGCCAAGCTGCAAATCGCGGGCCTCAATGACGGCTATGACCGCATCGTCACCCGGCCCGCGCCGGACGGGGCGGCGCATGGCGGCAGCGTCTGGTATTTCGGCGGCGACCGGTTGCTGGCGGTGGACGCGCTGAACGACGCCCGCGCCTATATGGTCGGCAAGCGCCTGATCGACGCGGGCCGCAGCCCCAGCCCCGACGCGGTGGCGCAGGCGGTTCAGGTCAAAGACCTGCTATGAGGATCGTCGGCGGCAGTCTGCGCGGCCTGAAACTGGCCGATCTGGGTCAGGGCGACGCGCAGGCGCATCTGCGCCCCACCACCGACCGCGTGCGCGAGGCGATCTTTAACCTGCTGGTCAATGCCCACGGCCTGCGGCTGGGGGGGGCGCGCGTGCTGGACCTGTTCGCCGGCACCGGCGCGCTGGGGCTTGAGGCCCTGTCGCGCGGCGCGGCGCGGGTGGCCTTTGTCGATGACGGGGCCACCGCGCGGGCCTTGCTGCGCAGCAATATCGAAAAGGCCCGCGCCATGGGCAGCACCGATGTCTGGCGCCGCGATGCCACGCGGCTGGGGCCGAACCGGGGCGCGGGCTATGACCTGATCCTGCTGGACCCGCCCTATGGCACCGGTCTGGCCGAGGCCGCGCTGGCATCGGCGCTGGACGGCAACTGGGTCGCGGACGGCGCCACCGTGATGGTCGAGGATAACCGCCCCCCGATCCTGCCGCGCGGGCTGGTCCAGACCGACCAGCGCCGCTATGGCGACACGCTGGTGACGCTGGCCCGCGCCACGCTGTCGGGCGCGTAAGCCCCCCGCGCGCCACCAGCCACCAGCCACCCGTCGCTGCGCCGCCGCGACGGCACGATTGCCAACCGTCGGGCGGCTGTGGCAGCATCGCTGACGAATCAAAGGGGGGCGGCAATGACCCGCAAAGGCAAGTCCTTCGCCACCATCGGTCTGGGGGCGTTTGGCGGCACCGTGGCGACCGAATTGCAGCGCATCGGCAACCGCGTTCTGGGGATCGACAGCGATGCCCGCCGGGTCAGCCAATATGTCGACCAGCTGTCGGAAACCGCCATTCTGGACGCCTCGGACGAAACCGCCCTGCGCGAGGTCGGGCTGGACCGTTACGACATGGTGCTGATCGCCATCGGTGACAGCATCGAGGCCTCGCTGCTGGCGACGATGAATGCCCGCCTGCTGGGGGTGCCCGAAATCTGGGTCAAGGCCAGCAGCCGCACCCATCACCGCATCCTGACCAAGCTGGGGGTGGACCGGGTGCTGCTGCCCGAACATGAAATGGGCCGCCATATCGCGCAGGTGATGAACAACCCGGTGGTGCAGGATTACGTCAGTCTGGGCAATGGTTTCAGCGTCGTGCATATCGCCGTGCCCCCGGCACTGGCCGGGCGCAGCATCCCGCAGCTGGAGCTGCCGTCACAGGGGCTGCGCGCCCTTGGCGTCATGCGCGGGACCGAGTTTCTGGCCATCACCGACCCCACCCTGACCCTGGCCGAGGATGACAAGCTGCTGATCCTTGGCAAGCGCCCCGAACTGCGCCGCTTTGGCGATTCGCTGTGATGCGGCGCGGTCTGCCCCGGCCTGGCCGGCGCAAGCTGCGGCTGGGGTGGCGCCGCCTGCCGCCGCCAGCGGTGCTGGCGCTGCTTTACGCAACCGTGATCATCATCGGCGCGCTGGCGCTGATGACGCCGTTTTGCGCGACCCGGCCCATCGGGTTTATCGACGCGCTGTTCACTGCCACATCTGCGATCACGGTGACCGGGCTGGTGGTGCTGGATACGGGCGCCGATTTCACCCACCTGGGACAGGCGGTCATCGCCCTGCTGATCCAGCTTGGCGGTCTGGGCCTGATGAGCTTTGCGGTCATGGTCGCGGCCTCGCTGGGGCTGCCGGTGGGGCTGACCTCGCATCTGTATCTGCGCGAGGATCTGAACCAGCCGCATCTGTTCCGCCTGTCCGATCTGGTGCGCGCCATTATCCGCATCGCGCTGATCTGTGAACTGATCGGCGCGGCGCTGATCGCGCCCTCTTTCATTGCCCGCGCCGGGCTGGCACAGGGCCTGTGGGAGGCCGCCTTCCATTCGGTTTCCGCCTTCAACAATGCGGGCTTTTCAACCTATTCCGACGGGCTGGTCAGTTTTGCCACCGACCTGCCCATCAACCTTGTCATCCCGGCGCTGTTCATCATGGGCGGGCTGGGTTACGCTACCCTGCGCGAGGTCGCCCGCCAGCGCAAACCCCGGCACTGGTCGCTGAACACCAAGGTCATGCTGCTGGGAACGGCGGTGCTGATCCCGTGGTCGGTGGTGATGTTCGCGGCGCTGGAATGGAACAACCCCGGCACGCTGGGTCAGTTCGATGCCGCATGGCAGCGCTGGCTGGTGGCGTGGTTTCAGGGCGTGACCACGCGAACGGCGGGGTTCAACACCACCGATATCGGGGCGCTGCACGATTCGACCTCGCTGATGTTCATCTCGCTGATGCTGATCGGGGGCGGGCCGACCTCGACCGCGGGCGGGATCAAGGTCACGACTTTTGTGGTCATGCTGCTGGCCACCGTGGCCTTCTTTCGCCGCCAGACCGAAATCGCGGTCTTTGGCCGCTCGATCTGCACCGAGGACATGCTGAAAGCCACCGCCATCGTCGCCATCACCGTGCTGATCTGCTTTGGCGGGGTGTTCCTGGTGGTGTCCAGCCATGACGGCGATTTCATGGATGTCGCCTTCGAGGTCGCCTCGGCCTTCGGCACCGTAGGCCTGTCGCGCAATTACACAGGACAGCTGTCGGGCTTTGGCCAGCTGGTGATCATCGCCATCATGTTCGTGGGCCGGGTCGGGCCGCTGACGCTGGGGTTCTTTCTGGCCACCCGTGGCGCCCCCCGTGTGCGCCGCCCGCGCGGCCAGATCGCGCTGGGGTAAGGGCGGGGTCAGGGCCGGGCGGGCTTCTTCGTTGCCCAAATACCCATCCCACACCGCCCCCTGCGCGGCGCTGCGGCACAAGCGCGATTGCGCCAGAATGTGGGGCCAGACAGCCGCGCCAGACGCCAGACCGATACACATGACAGACAAAAAGCCGGGGTCAACAAAACAGGCCCCGCGGCTTGCGCAGGGCCTGTCGCTCCTCCCGCTGGTGGCGTCCGCCCTCCTCCCCGGATCGGACGCCGCGGTATTCGTTTTGCTCAGGCGTTGATCAATTCTGCCTGACGCACGATCACTTGTGCCTGACGAATCGATGCGATGTCAACCAGTCGACCTTTGTATACCGTCGCCCCGGCCCCGGTTTTCTGCGCCTCGTCCATGGCTGCCAGAATTTCGCGGGCTTCGGTCACAGCGGCCTCGGAGGGCGAAAAGATCTCGTTCGACAGCGCCACCTGGCTGGGATGGATCGCCCATTTCCCGACCATCCCCAGCGTGGCCGACCGCAGCGCCTGCGCGCGGAACCCTTCGGCATCGCTGAAATCGCCATACGGCCCATCGACCGGCAGCACGCCATGCGTCCGGCAGGCCGCGACGATGGCCGATTGCGCCCAATGCCACGGGTCGGACCAGTATTTCTGACCCTGATGCGCCATGTAATAATTTTCCTGCGTGCCGCCGATGCCGGTGGTCGCCATGCCCATGCTGGCGGCGAAATCGGCGGCGCCAAGGCTCATGGCCTGAAGGCGGGGGCTCGCGGCGGCGATTTCCTCGACATGGGCGATGCCGGCGGCCGATTCGATGATCACCTCAAGCCCCAGCCGCTTCTGCCGGCCCTTGGCGGCCTCGACCGCGCTGACCAGCGCGTCGACGGCATAGATATCCATCGCGTTGCCGACCTTGGGGATCATGATCTGGTCCAGACGTTCGGACGCATTTTCCAGCAGGTCCACCACGTCGCGATACCAATAGGGCGTGTCCAGACCGTTGATACGCACCGACAGCGTCTTGTTGCCCCAGTCAATGTCGCCAATGGCTTCGATGACGTTCTTGCGGGCCTGTTCCTTGTCATCGGGCGCGACCGAATCCTCAAGGTCGAGGTTGACGACATCCGCCGCCGAGGCGGCCATCTTGCCGAAAATCGCGGGGCGCGAACCGGGGCCGAAAAGCTGACAGCGGTTCAGGCGGGCAGGTGCGGCGGGTTGGGTGCGAAAGCTCATATCGGCGCCTCTTGGTAACGAAGTTTCAATCTATCCGGCCACAGTGTTAAAATGTTGCGGCAATTGCGGCAAGTCTGATTTGCAGATGCAGCATGGCCACGGGACTTGACCTTGCGCGCCGCGGGGCCGAAACACGATCAACCCACGAACCCAAGAGGCCCCCATGACCCGCACCGTTTACCTGAATGGCGACTATCTGCCCGATACCGAGGCCTGCGTCTCGGTCTTTGACCGGGGCTTCGTGATGGCCGATGCCGTGTACGAGGTGGTCAGCGTGCTGGATGGCAAGCTGGTCGATTTCGACGGGCATATGGTGCGGCTGAAACGCTCGCTCGAGGCGCTGGAAATCCCGAACCCGCTGAGCGATGACGACTATCTCGAGGCCCACCGCCAGATCGTCGCCCGTGATGGCATCGGGGATGGCATGGTCTATCTGCAAATCTCGCGCGGGAATGCGGGCGATCGCGATTTCGTCTTTCCGCCCAGCGACACCCCGCCGACCGTGGTGCTGTATGGCTGGAACAAGCCGGGGCTGGTCAACGACCCCCATGCCGAAACCGGCATTTCGGTGATCAGCCTGCCCGACCTGCGCTGGCACCGCCGCGATATCAAGACGGTGCAGCTGCTGTATCCGTCGCTGGCCAAGATGCAGGCCAAGGCGCAGGGCGCCGATGACGCCTGGCTGGTCGAGGACGGCAAGGTCACCGAAGGCACCAGCAACAACACCTATATCGTCAGGAACGGCACCATCATCACCCGGCCGCTGTCCAACGACATCCTGCATGGCATCACCCGCGCCGCCGTGCTGCGCTTTGCCGCCGAGGCCCAGATGACGGTCGAGGAACGCGCCTTCACCATCGCCGAGGCACAGGACGCGGACGAGGCGTTCTATACCTCGGCCTCGTCCTTCGTAATGCCGGTGGTCAGGGTCGATGGCGTCGCGGTGGGCAATGGCAAACCCGGCCCCGTCGCCAAACGCCTGCGCGAGATTTATCTGGACGAAATGCGCAAGGCCGCGGTGTGAGCCTGCCACGCACAGCCGCGCTGACGCTGGCCGCCAGTGCCGGGGCCAGCGCGCTGGCCGGACAGGCGGCGCGGGCGCTGTGCCCGCCCCTTGGCCGGCAGATGCGGCTGGATGGCGGGCGGCTGCATGTTCTGGACCGCCCCGGACCGGGACCGCAGGCCCCCACGGTGCTGATGATCCACGGGCTGTGCGGGGTGCTGAACCATTTTTCCGCGCTGATGCCGCTGCTGCCGCAGGCCCGCATCATTGCCTATGACCGCTGGGGCGCCGGTCATTCCGACCCCGCCCCGCGGGGCGCCGAGGCGCTGGTGGCGCAGGCCGCGCTGGCCGCGCAGCTGCTGGAACGGCTGGGGACCGGGCCGGTGGTGGTGGTCGGGCATTCGCTTGGCGGGGCGGTGGCGCTGCGTCTGGCGCTGGACCGGCCCGATCTGGTGCGCGGGCTGGTGCTGCTGGCGCCGCTCAGCCGCGCGTTCCGTCACGGGGCGGCACGCCTCAGCGGGCGGCTGGGGGCGTGGCCGCCGCTGCGCAAGGCGGCGATTCATACGCTGAACCTGCCGGGCGTGCTGGCGGCGTCGCCGGTCATGCTGCACGGCGCTTTTCACCCCGACCCGGTGCCGCCCGGCCTGCTGACCACCGGCGGCGGGGTGCTGGCGCTGCAACCAAAAATGATTGAGGGCGCAACCCGCGACCTGCGCGTCGTCAATCACGACATGGCCGCGCTGGAGGCGGATCTGCCGTCGCTGGCCTGTCCGGTGACGATGCTGTGGGGGCGCGGCGACCGGGTGCTGGACCCCGCACATCACGGGCCTGGCTTTGCCCGCATCGTGCCGCAGACCACGCTGGCCACAATCGCAGGCGGGCATATGCTGCCGCTGTGTCACCCACGCATCTGTGCGCTGGCCATCCGCGACATGCTGGACGCTGCCTGACCCCCAGACCGCCCGCCCCCAATACCGCCCGCCCCCGGCGGGGCCTACAGCCCGGACCCGGCAAGCACCCGGTCCAGCACCGGGGCCAGCCGGTCGGCCCATGCGCGCTGGCCTTCGGCATCCGCGATCAGGTCGTTGCGCAATTCGATCAGCACATTGGGGCGGCGCTGTGACAGCGCGTGGCGGTCGATGGAATCGCCATCCAGATGCCCGGAATAGGGCTGGTTATCGCCGGTCACCCAACCCGCATCGCGGCAGGCCTGAATCAGCGGCAGCGCCAGCCGTTCGTCGCGATGCGAATACAGCACCCCGACCTGCCATGGCCGCCGGTCGCGCCCGCGCAACCGGGGGGTAAAGCTGTGAATGGCACAGATGGCCCGGTCGGGCCGCGCCGCCGCCAGCGCCGCATAAGCCGCGTGATAGGGGCGATACAGCCGCGCGATACGCTGGGTCCGCTGGTCGGGGGTAATGGCGCGATTGGCCGGAATGACGGTGCCGTCATACAGCCGCATGATCAGGGTGGGGTCATCCTCGGCCCGGTTGGGGTCAATCACCAGACGCGAGAAATCTGACAGAATCGCCGGTGCATCCAGCCGCTGCGCCAGTTCCCGCGCCAGCCCCGCCGCCCCGACATCCCACGCGATATGGCGGGCCATATCGACCGCTGCAATGCCCAGATCGCCGCCCGCGACCCAGCCCGGCACCCGGTTGCTGGCGTGATCGCATGTCACCAGCCAGCGCGAGGGCCGGTCCGCACCGCTGATCGTGAAAGCCTGTGTCATCGCTGTCCCATCCCGTTTGCGGGCCTTGATTACCGCATGGCGCGACGCTTCGCCAGTTGCCGCTAACAGCCGTTTGCGGCATAGAGAAACGGACAAAAGGCAGGGGAGGTCTGCATGAGGCGTCATCGCAATATCAAGATCGTGGCCACGCTTGGTCCCGCGTCCAGTGACCGCGACACCATCCGCGCGCTGTTTCAGGCCGGTGCCGACGTGTTCCGCCTGAACATGAGCCATGGCACACAGGACGAACAGCGCGAACGCCACCGCATCATCCGCGAGATCGAGGCCGAAACCGGACGCCCCATCGCCATTCTGGCCGATCTGCAAGGGCCAAAGCTGCGCGTGGGGACCTTTGGATCGGGGGCGCATGACCTTGAGGAAGGTGACAGCTTCCGCTTTGACCTTGACCACGCGCCCGGTAATGGCGACCGCGTGAACCTGCCCCACCCCGAGATTTTCGCCGCGCTGGAACCGGGCGCGGAACTGTTGGTCAATGACGGCAAGATCCGGCTGAAGGTCCGCGATTGCGGCGCCGATTACGCCGATTGCACCGTCACCGTCGGCGGCACGATTTCCGACCGCAAGGGGGTGAACGTCCCCGATGTGGTGCTGCCGCTGGCGGCGCTGTCGGACAAGGACCGCTCGGATCTGGAATTCGCCTGCGATATGGGCGTGGACTGGCTGGCGCTGTCTTTTGTCCAGCGCCCCGAAGACGTGATCGAGGCCCGCAATCTGGCCAAAGGCCGCGCCGCCGTTCTGTCCAAGATCGAAAAACCCGCTGCCGTGCGCGCCTTTGCCGACATCCTGAAGGTTTCGGACGGGGTGATGGTGGCGCGGGGCGATCTGGGGGTGGAACTGCCGGTGCATTCTGTGCCGCCGATCCAGAAGCGCCTGGTGCGCGCCTGCCGCGCCGCCGCCAAGCCGGTCATCGTCGCGACCCAGATGCTGGAATCCATGATCGAAAGCCCGATGCCGACCCGGGCCGAGGTCAGCGACGTGGCCAATGCCATTTACGAGGGCGCGGACGCGGTCATGCTGTCGGCGGAATCGGCGGCGGGGCAATACCCGATTGACGCGGTGCGCACCATGGACAGCGTGGCGCGGTCGGTCGAAAACGACCCGACCTATCGCCAGATCATCGAATCCAGCCGCAAGGCCGACCGCGAGACCGTGGCCGATGCCATCGTCGCCGCCGCGCGCGAGATTGCGGAAACCACCGATATTGCCGCAATCTGTGCCTTTACCCAGTCCGGCACCACCGTGCGCCTGATCTCGCGCGAGCGGCCGCGCACGCCGATTCTGGCAATGTCGCCGGTGCCCGATGTGCTGCGGCGGCTGTGCCTCAGCTGGGGGACGCATTGCGTGCTGACCCCGGCGCTGGAACGGTTCAAACAGGCGGTGATCAACGGCACCCGTGCCGCGCGCGATTTCGGCTTTGCCGATGAAACCCACCAGATCGTCGTCATGGCCGGGGTGCCCTTTAACGTGCCCGGCACCACCAATATCATTCGTGTGGCCCCCTGTGACGAACGGTTGATCTATCGCACCGATCCCGAATAAACCGCCCTAAGATAAACCAGAAAGGGGGCTGTGATGTCCGACCTGCTGCTTGTTGCCGGTGCCGCACTGGGGGTGCTGTCCGTCATTCTGGCCATCGTGGCGCTGGCCCAGACGCGCCCGCCGCGGGGCGCGGCCATTGCGCTGGTGGCGGGCATCGCGGCGCTGGCCGCCGGGGCGTGGCTGGACCCGACCCCGTTCCGCATCCCCGACATTGCCGAGGCATGGGCACGCCTGATCGCCGGGCAAAGCCGCTGGGACATGTTCTGAGGGGTTGCTTTTCGCATCATACCCCCCTATAGGGTGCGCTTCCACCCGCGCGGCCGGCCAGATTGGCATTGCCGAGTCGCGCGTTCACTTCTGTAAAGGAGAGTAAAATGCCGAAGATGAAGACCAAGGCAGCCGCGAAAAAGCGGTTCTCGATGACGGCTTCGGGCAAGGTCAAGGCAGGTCAGGCCGGCAAACGCCACGGCATGATCAAACGCACGACGAAATTCATCCGCGATGCGCGCGGCACCACGGTGCTGTCCGAGCAGGACGCGAAGATCGTCAAGAAATACATGCCCTACGACCGGTAAGGAGAGCCAGATATGTCCCGCGTTAAATCCGGCAAGGTGACCCACGCCCGCCACAAGAAAGTTCTGAAGGCGGCCAAAGGCTATTACGGCAACCGTTCGCGCAACTTCCGCACGGCCACCCAGGCTGTCGACAAGGCGAACCAATACGCCACCCGCGACCGCAAGAACCGCAAGCGCAATTTCCGCGCGCTGTGGATTCAGCGTATCAACGCCGCCGTGCGCGCCATTGATGCCGACATGACCTATTCGCGTTTCATCAACGCCCTGTCCAAGGCCGGGATCGAGGTTGACCGCAAGGTTCTGGCCGATCTGGCCGTGCACGAGCCCGAGGCATTCGGCGCCATCGTGGAAAAGGCCAAGGCCGCCGCGTAAGGCCCATCGCCAAGGGCTGACAAACCCAATAACCGACCGAACCCGCGCCCCGGCGCGGGTTTTTTCATGCCACGACCGGCCCTTCGCGCCAGCCCATTCTTTTTCTTGCATGTGAAGCCTGAAATCGCGCAAGATGGCTGCCAGATAAAGGGGGGCCAACATGGGCAATTTTCGCGTTCCTGATCTGACCCGGCGGGGAATGCTGGGGCTGGCGGCGGGCGGTGCCGTGGCGGCGACCAGCCTGACACCGGCGCGTGCCGCACGCATCGCCACCAAGGCGCGGATCGTCATTATCGGTGCCGGGGCGGCGGGCACCTCCATCGCCAACCGCCTGGTCGACCGGCTGGAGGGCGCGCAGATAACCATTCTGGATGCCCGCGCGCAGCATTTCTATCAGCCCGGCTTCAGTCTGGTCGCGGCGGGCCTGAAACCGGCCTCTTACACGGTGTCGAAAACCACTGACTGGCTGCCCAAGGGCGTCACCCTGATCCCCGAGGCTGCCGCCGCCATCGACCCCGAAACCCGCACCGTCGCCAGCACCGGCGGCAGCACGCTGAATTACGACTTTCTGATCGTGGCCCCCGGACTGGTGCTGGACCACGACGCCATTCCCGGCTTTTCGCTGGATCTGGTCGGCAAGGACGGGATCGGGGCGCTGTATGCCGGGCCGGATTATGCCGCGAAAACCTGGCAGGCGGCGCGGCAGTTCACCGAAACCGGCGGCATCGGCCTGTTCACCCGCCCCGCGACCGAGATGAAATGCGCGGGCGCGCCCCTGAAACACACCTTCCTGATCGAGGACATCGCCAGCCGCAGCGTCGGGCAGGGCAAATACGAAATGCATTATGCCGCGCCGCAGGGGGCGTTGTTCTCGGTCCCGATCGTGGCCGAAAAGGTGCGGATGCTGTTTGCCGAACGCGGCATTGCCACGCATCTGAACCACACCCTGCTGTCGGTTGAACCGGGCCAGAAACGCGCCCGCTTTGCCCGCACCGAAACCGACCCGGTCACGCAGGCCAAAACCTCGACCGAGGTCGAGATGGATTACGATTACCTGCATGTCATCCCGCCCCAGCGCGCGCCGCAGGTGATCCGCGACTCTGGCCTGTCATGGGCCGATAAATGGACCGATCAGGGCTGGGTCGAATGCGATATGCAGACCCTGCGCCATCTGCGCTATCCCGAGGTGTTCGCCCTTGGCGACATCGCCGGCATCCCCAAGGGCAAGACCGCCGCCAGCGTCAAATGGCAGGTGCCGGTGGTCGAGGATCACCTGGTCGCCGCCATCGCCGGGAAGCAGGGCAGCGCGGTTTATGACGGCTATACCTCGTGCCCGCTGATCACCCGCGTGGGCCGGGCGATGCTGGTGGAATTCGACTATAACAACGACCTGACCCCCTCGTTCCCCGGCGTGATCGCCCCGCTGGAAGAGCTGTGGATCACCTGGCTGATGAAGGAAATCGCCCTGAAAGCGACCTATAACGCCATGCTGCGCGGCAAGGCTTGAGGAGGCCCCCATGCAAGAGATGAGCTTTGAAACACTGATCGCCGTCTTCGAGGAAATCTTTGGCCGCGGCCTGTTCTGGACCATGCTGGCCGTCGCAGGGGTGGTCACGGTGCTGTATCTTTATGTGCTGATGCGCGACCGGGCGATCAGCTGGCACAAGTTCCTGTGGGCGCAACTGTCCATGCCCTTCGGCGCCATCGCTGCGGTGGTCTTCGTGCAATATGTCACCGATTCCGGCCTGCGCGACATTGGCGGTCCCATCGACGTGATCGTTCTGGCCGGTGTTGCGCTGATCGGGGCAATCGGGCTGGCGATTCTGGTCTATACCCTGCAATCGCTGCTGCGCCCGCTGGTGCGCGATTAGGGTCGGTCAAGGGGTCTGTGTGCCGGCCCTGACAGGCCGGTCGCAAGCCGGGTCACTTGCCCTTGGGCCGGAAGGCGTCAATCCTGGCTGGGTCGGTTTCGATCCGCGCCGCGCCCATCAGGTCAAGGCAATAGGGCACCGCCGCGAATACCGCGTTCAGGCAGGTGGCAATGGCAGATGGTTTGCCCGGCAGGGTGATCATCAGGCTGGCATCGCGGATTGCCGCCGTCTGGCGCGACAGGATGGCGGTTGGCACCTCGGCCAGCGAGGCGCGGCGCATTTCCTCTCCGAAACCGGCCAGCTCCTTGTCCATCACGTCCATCACCGCCTCGGGCGTCTGGTCGCGCGGCGCGGGGCCGGTGCCGCCGGTGATCAGGATCAGGTCCGCCCCCTCGCCATCGGCCAGTTGCCGCAGCAGTTCCGCCAGCCCTTCGCGACCATCGGGGACGATGTGGCGGGTGACCTCGATGGGCGAGGTCACAACGTCGCGCAGCCATGCCTCGGCGCCCGGCCCGCCCTTATCCTCGTATTCGCCCCGTGCGGCGCGGTCGGACACGGTGACGATGGCGATGCGGGCGGTCAGGCGCTGGGTCATGGCGTCAGCCTTTCACACGGGCGTTGCGGTTGCCGATCAGCTTCAGCCGCAGGGCGTTCAGCTTGATAAAGCCCGCCGCGTCCTTCTGGTCATAGGCGCCGGCGTCATCCTCGAAGGTGACATGGGCCTCGCTGTAAAGCGAATGATCCGACCAGCGGCCCACGCAGTTGACCGACCCTTTGTAAAGTTTCAACCGCACGGTGCCGGTGACATGTTCCTGCGATTTGTCGATCAGGGCTTGCAGCATCTCGCGCTCGGGGCTGAACCAGAAGCCGTTATAGATCAGCTCGGCATAGCGGGGCATCAGGCTGTCCTTGAGGTGCCCCGCGCCGCTGTCCAGCGTGATCTGTTCGATGCCGCGATGGGCCTCCAGCAGGATGGTGCCGCCCGGCGTTTCGTAGATGCCGCGCGATTTCATCCCGACAAAACGGTTTTCGACGAAATCCAGCCGGCCAATGCCGTGCTTGCGGCCATATTCGTTCAGCCGCGTCAGGATGGTGGCCGGCGACATCGCCGTGCCGTCAATGGCCACCGCGTCGCCCTTTTCGAACGTGACCTCGATATATTCGGGCTGATCGGGCGCCTCTTCGGGGCTGACGGTGCGCTGATAGACATATTCCGGCGCTTCCTCGGCCGGGTTTTCCAGCGCTTTGCCTTCGGAACTGGTGTGCAGCAGGTTGGCATCGACGCTGAAAGGTGCCTCGCCGCGCTTGTCCTTGGCGATCGGGATCTGGTTCTGCTCGGCAAATTCGATCAGCTTGGTGCGCGAGGTCAGATCCCATTCCCGCCACGGCGCAATCACCTTGATCGCCGGGTCCAGCGCATAGGCCGCGACCTCGAACCGGACCTGGTCATTGCCCTTGCCGGTGGCGCCATGGGCGACCGCGTCGGCGCCATGCTGATGCGCCAGCTCGACCAGACGTTTGGAAATCAGCGGTCGCGCAATCGAAGTTCCCAGCAGATACAGCCCCTCATAGACCGCGTTGGCACGGAACATCGGAAAGACGAAATCGCGGACGAATTCCTCGCGCAGATCCTCGATATGGATGTTTTCGGGCCGGATCCCCAGCATCTCGGCCTTTTTGCGCGCGGGCTCCAACTCCTCTCCCTGCCCCAGATCGGCGGTAAAGGTAATGACCTCGCAACCATATTCGGTTTGCAGCCATTTCAGAATGATCGAGGTGTCCAGCCCGCCCGAATAGGCAAGCACGACTTTTTTCGGCGCGTTGGTCATTGGTTCAGCCCCCTTATCCGTTTGCCCCTGCAATATGGCCTTTCGCCGCCGCTCACAAGGGCGGGACGGATGATCCCGGACCATCGGCGCCCCTGATTTGCGCCCGTCGTCACTCACCGCGCAGTGGCGCCACTGCCCGCATCCGCATCCGCATCCGCATCCGCATCCGCATCCGCATCCGCATCCGCATCCGCATCCGCATCCGCATCCGCATCCGCGAAACCTTGCGTGCGCCGCGCATTCAGGGCAAGCACGGCAAATGGACCAGTTCACCCATGCCGTCACCCAGGCGGAAACCGCCCTGCGCGACCTGTTCGCCCCCACGCCCCTGCAACGCAACGCGCTGCTGTCCGATCGCTATGGCGCCGATATCTGGCTCAAGCGCGAGGACCTGACCCCGGTGCGCAGCTACAAGCTGCGCGGCGCGTTCAATGCCATGCGCAAGCTGCCGCAGGGTGACGCACAGGTGGTCTGCGCCAGCGCCGGAAACCACGCGCAAGGGGTCGCCTATGCCTGCCGCCATTTCGGCGCGCAGGGCACGATATTTATGCCGGTGACGACACCCGGGCAAAAGATCGACAAAACCCGCAGCTTTGGCGGCGATGCCATTCAGATCCGACTGGTCGGGGATTATTTCGACCAAACGCTGGCGGCCGCACAGGATTATGCCAGACAGTCAGGGGCCACCTTCCTGTCCCCCTTTGACGCATCCGACGTGATCGAAGGGCAGGCAACCGTCGGCAAGGAACTGATGGATCAGATGGACGCCCCCGCCGATCTGGTGGTGCTGCCGGTTGGCGGCGGCGGTCTGGCTGCCGGGGTCACGCGATACCTGCAACAGCTGGCCCCCAAAACCCGCTTTATCTTTGCCGAGCCAGAGGGCGGGGCCAGCCTGAAGGCCGCGCTGCAGGCTGGCCAGCCGGTGACCCTGCCCAAGGTCGACAGCTTTGTCGATGGTGCGGCGGTCGCCCGCATCGGGGATTTGCCCTTCCGCCAGCTTGGCCAGTTCGATGCCAGCCAGGTGATGCGCCCACCCGAGGACCGCCTGTGCCTGACCATGCTGGAAATGCTGAACGCCGAAGGCATCGTGCTGGAACCTGCCGGCGCGCTGGCAATCGACGCGCTGCGTGACCTTCCCGATCTGGCGGGCAAGCGGGTGGTCTGTATCTGCTCGGGCGGGAATTTCGATTTCGAGCGCCTGCCCGAGGTCAAAGAACGCGCCCAACGCTTTGCCGGACTGAAGAAATACTTTATCCTGCGGATGCCCCAGCGCCCCGGCGCATTGCGCGATTTTCTGGAAATGCTTGGCCCCGAGGATGATATCGCCCGGTTCGAATACCTCAAGAAATCGGCCCGCAATTTCGGCACTGTCCTGATTGGTATCGAAACCACAGACCCGGCCAATCTGGCGGCCCTGACCGCCAAGCTGGACAAGGCCGGTTTTGCGTTCCGCGACATCACCCGTGACGAGGTTCTGGCCGAATTCCTGATCTGAGGCATCAGCCAACCCGATCCCGCGCCACGAATTGCGGCAGGCCGTCATGCAATTGGTCATCGGCCTGCGCAAACGCAGCGGCGATATCGGCATCCGAAACCGCCGGCAGGCCGGTTTCCAGAATGCGTCGCTCTTCATCGTCACAAATCCGCGCAAACCCATAAAGGCCGATATTGCGCGCCGAACCCTTCATGCTGTGCAGAAGGGCCACCCGTCCGTGCGCGTCAGACTGCGCCAGTCCCGGCAATGCCTGCCGGATCTCGGCCAGGAAAAGGTCGATCACCCCGTCAATCTCCTCCTCACCGACATCATCGCGCAGTTCCTCAAGGCGCTGCCATTCGATCATTCTCCATGCCCTTTCGAATCGCTTCTTTCCGTCAGCTTAACAGGCAAAGATTTTCAAAAAGTTAATCACCGCCGTTAACCGGATGTTCATGCCTTGTTGATAGATCGGGGGCATGAACATGACGAATCGCCCCTTCGGAAAAAAGCTTCTGCTGCGCGAGCGGCGGGTTCTGGTTGTCGACGACAGCCCGGCCCATCGCAAAGTGTTGTCGATGCAGCTGACCCGCGCCGGATATCAGGTGATTCTGGCCGAAAGCGGGGCAGAAGCCCTGCGCATCTGTCGCGAGGATGAGCCCGACATCGTCCTGTCGGACTGGATGATGCCGGGGATGTCGGGGCCGGAATTCTGTGCGGCCTTCCGGCGACTGCCACGGCGCGGCTATGGCTATTTCATCCTTCTGACCTCCAAGACCGACAAGTCAGACATCGCGTTCGGCCTTGAAAACGGTGCGGATGATTTTCTGTGCAAGCCGGTCTCGTCTGCGGAATTGCTGGCCCGGCTGTCGGCGGCGGAACGGATCTTGCGGATGCAAGAGGACCTGACAGCCAGCAATGCGCAACTGACCCAGACGCTGGAACGGTTGCGCGCCATTCAGGCCGAACATGAACGCGATCTGAACGACGCACGGCGCCTGCACGAGGGGTTGCTGCGGCAAAATGGCGGGCGGCTGGGGGGCTTTGATATCTCGCTGCTGCTGCGACCGGCCGGGCATGTGGGGGGCGATCTGGTCGGGTTCTTTCCCATCGACGGACGCAGGGTGGGGATTTATGCGATCGACGTATCCGGCCATGGGGTGGCGGCGGCGCTGCTGACGGCGCGGCTGGCGGCCTATCTGAACGGCGCGGGCGATCAGAACGTGGCGCTGCAAATGACGCCTCTGGGGTTATATGATGCCCGCCCGCCGGCGGAACTGGTCGGGTATTTCAACCACATGCTGCTGACCGAGATGCGCACAGACGCCTATATGACGATGGTCTATGCCGAGCTTGATTTCCTTTCAGGCAAAGGCCGCCTTGTGCAGGCCGGCCACCCGCACCCGCTGATCCAGCGCAGCACCGGCAGGATCGAGCGGATCGGTCAGGGCGGCATCCCCGTCGGGGTTTTCGAAAGCGCCACTTATGACGAGGTTCCCTTTCACCTTGCGCCGGGTGACCGGCTGTTGATTGCGTCGGATGGCATCACCGAAACGCAATCGCCGCAGGGCAGGCTGTTGGGAGAAGAGGGGCTGAAAGCGATCATGCAGACCAATGCCTTCCTGCGGGGTCAGAACATGCTGGAATCGCTGTCATGGTCGCTGTCGAATTTTGCCGGGGGGGAAAGGGGGGATGATATTTCGGCTGTGCTGCTGGAATATACCGATAAGGCCGATTAGACGAATGCCCGCCCCTTGGGCTGGACGACAGCCTGACTATATTGGGGGAAATCTTGCGGAACCGTTATCCGCGCAAGGGACCATTCCGAAAGGACCGCCATGACCATGACGCACCAGATCGACTGGGACGATACCGTCCTGCCGTTCCAGCTTGACCGCTCGGCCATCCGGGGCCGGGTGGCGCGGCTGGATGGGGTGCTCGATCACATCCTGTCGCGGCATGACTACCCGCCGCAGGTTGCCGCGCTGGTGGCCGAGATTGCGCTGCTGACCGCGCTGATCGGCCCGACCATCAAGCTGCGCTGGAAGCTGAGCCTGCAAGTCCGTGGCACCGGTGCCATCCGCACCATCGCCGCCGACTATTACGCCCCCGCAGCCGAGGGTCAGCCAGCGCGCATCCGCGCCTGGGCCAGCTTTGACGCCGAACGGCTGACCGATCACGACGCCCCGTTTGACCAGATCGGCGAGGGTTATTTCGCCATTCTGATCGACCAGGGCACTGGCAACCTGCCTTATCAGGGCATCACCCCGCTGGCGGGCGGGTCGCTGTCGGCCTGTGCGCAGACCTATTTCGCCCAGTCCGAGCAATTGCCCACGCGGTTCAGCCTCAGCTATGGCCAGTCGCGGCTGGCGGGCGGGGCGCAGGGCTGGCGTGCGGGCGGGGTCATGCTGCAAACCCTGCCTGCGATGGCACCGGCGGGCGAGGCCGCACGCGACGATATCGTGGCCTCGGCCGATATCCTGCAAGGCGCCGAATCCGAAGACTGGACCCGCGCCAACACCCTGCTGGACACGGTCGAGGAGATCGAGCTGATCGGCCCAACAGTTTCGCCCTCGCGGCTGCTGCTGCGTCTGTTCCACGAGGAACAGCCCCGCGTGTTCGACCCGCAGGCGGTCAGCTTTGGCTGCTCCTGCTCGGCCGAGCGGGTGCGCAACACGCTGTCGATCTATTCCGCAAAGGATATCGGCCACATGACCACCGCCGAAGGCACCGTTACCGCCGATTGCCAGTTCTGCGGCGCGCATTATGTCTTTGACCCGCGATCACTGGGGTTCGAGGCCACCATCACCCCCGATGGCACCCCCATCAACCAGCCGGAGGACGCGTGAGCGCCCTGCGCGACCGCCTGACCGGGGCGCTGGCCGCGGCGGGGGCGGACAGTTCGGATTTCGACCTGAACCCCGACGTCACCCCGCCTGCCGCACGGCTGCGCCCGGCAGGGGTGTTGGCCGCGTTTCACGCCGATGACGGGCGGCTGATCCTGACCAAGCGGTCCAGCGCCCTGCGCCACCATCCCGGCCAGATCGCCCTGCCCGGCGGCAAGGTGGATCCCGGCGATGCCGATGCCACCGCCGCCGCCCTGCGCGAGGCGCAGGAAGAGGTCGGTCTGCCCCGCGACAGGGTCGAGGTTCTGGGCTGTCTGCCGCCGCACCGCACCGTAACCGGCTTTGCCATGACCCCGGTGATTGCCCTGATCCATGGCCCCTTCACCCCCATTCCCGAGGCTGGCGAGGTCGACGAGGTCTTTACCCTGCCCTTCGCCCATGTCACCGACCCCCACCGCTATCGGATCGAGCGGCGGCGCTGGGGCGGCGACTGGCGGGCCTATCGGGTGGCGCCGATGGGGCCGTATTACCTGTGGGGTGCCACCGCGCGGGTGCTGTTCGGGCTGGCCGAAAGGCTGGCGCATGACTGACCGCCCGGCCTTTCTGTCCAGCGCCGGGTTCACCCGGCTGGCCGGGGCTTTTGCACAGCGGGGCTGGAGGCTGTGGGCGGTGGGCGGCTGTGTGCGCGATTCACTGCTGGGGCGGCGTGTGGGCGATATCGACCTGTGCAGCGACGCCCTGCCCCAACAGGTGATGCAGGCGCTTGGCAAGGACGGGTTTCAGGTCATCCCCACCGGCATCGACCATGGCACCGTCACCGTGATGGCCGACGGCACCGGATTCGAGGTCACCACCCTGCGCCGCGATCTGGCCACCGATGGCCGCCACGCCACGGTCGGCTTTACCACCGACCTGGCCGAGGACGCGGCCCGGCGCGATTTTACCATGAACGCGCTGTATATGACGCCGGACGGTCAGGTCATCGACCCGCTGGGGGGGATGACCGATCTGCGCGCGCAGCGGGTGCGCTTTGTCGGCGCCCCCGATCAGCGCATCACCGAGGATTACTTGCGCATCCTGCGGTTTTTCCGCTTTCACGCATGGTATGGCCGGCCCGGTCAGGCCGATGCGGCGGCGCTGGCGGCCTGCGCGCGCCATCGCGATGGCATTGCCACCCTCTCGCGCGAGCGGGTGGGCGCCGAGATGCGCAAGCTGCTGGCCGCCCCCGACCCGTCCGGGGCGGTCGCGCTGATGCAGGGCGCGGGCCTGTTGGCCGCCATCCTGCCCGGCGCCGACGCGCCTGCGCTGGCGGCGCTGATCGCGACGGAAGCGGCCATTGACGATCGCGGCGACTGGCCGCGACGGCTGGCGGCGCTGCTGCCCGATGCCCCGGCGCCGGTGACTGGTCTGCGCCTGTCGCGTGCCGAGGCCCGGCATCTGAACCAGTTGACGCGCGCACGGCAAGGTGGCTGGTCGCTGGACCGCATCGGATATGCCCTGCCCGCCCCGGTCGCGCGCGACGCGGCCATTCTGTGCGGGCTGGCGGCGGGGCCGGGCTGGCGCGAAGCTCTGGTGCGGGCCGGTCAGTCGACCTTGCCCATCGCCGCCCGTGACCTGCCCGACCTGAATGGCCCGGCCTTGGGGGCCGCCCTGCGCGCCGCCGAAGACGCGTGGGTAATGTCTGGCTTTACCCTGACCCCGGCCGATCTGTGCGCCACCGCCCGCCAAACCGTCAGCGAGGCGCGGGGATGAGCCTGCTGCACGCCCGCTTTTCCCGCATGATCGACGCCTTTGCCCCGGCAAACGGCCCGCCCCCGCGCAGCCTGATGCGCTTTATGGCCTGGGGGTTGCGGGGCGCGTGGGGCGGGCTGGGGGTGGCGGCGGCGACCTCGGCGCTTGGGGGCGCGGCGGATGTGGCCTCGGCGGTGCTGCTGGGGGCGGCGGTGGACGCAATCACCCAGACCACGCCGGACCGGCTGATACAGGATGCCGGCTGGGTCATGGCGGCGTTCGTGCTGTTCTTTCTGCTGCTGCGCCCGGCGATCTTTGCCCTGTCCACGGCCAGTTCCAATGTGATCATCGGGCCGAATGTGCTGCCACTGGTGCTGTCGCGGCTGCATCGCTGGACGATGGGGCATTCGGTTACCTTTTTCGACAATGATTTCGCCGGGCGCATCGCCCAGAAACAGATGCAGACCGCCCGCGCGGTGACCGATGTGGCCTCGGAAGTGGTGAACGTGGTCACCTTCGCGCTGGCCTCGGTGCTTGGCGCGGCGGGGTTCATGCTGTCGGTCAATGGCTGGGGCGCGCTGGCGCTGGTGGTCTGGCTGGCGGCCTATCTGGCGCTGATCCGGGCGTTTCTGCCACGGGTGCGGCAACGTTCGCGGCGGCGGGCCTCGGCTCGGGCGGCGGTGACCGGGCATGTCGTGGATACGATCACCAATATCAAGACGGTCAAGCTGTTCGGCCATGCCGATCACGAGGACCGGTCCGCGCTGACCGCCATGGCCGGGTTTCGCGATGCCGCGCTGGAATTCGGCGTCGTCTCGACCCGGTTCCGGCTGTCGCTGACCATGGTGGCGGGGGTCTTGCCGATCATTCTGGTCGGCAGCACCATCCTGCTGTGGCGTCAGGGTCAGGCCACCGCCGGCGACATTGCCGCCGCAGGGGCCATTGCCATGCGGCTGGCGCAGATGACGGGCTGGGTTTCAATGGCGCTGATGGGCCTGTGGGGCAGCATTGGCGAGGTCGAGGACGGCATGACCACGCTGGCCCCGCCCCATGACCTGACCGACGCCCCCGATGCGAAGGCCCTGCCACCCGCGCGCGGGGCGCTGGAATTTGACCATGTGGGCTTTCGCTATGGCGGCGATGGCGGCGGGCTGCACGATATTGGCCTGACCGTCGCTGCGGGTGAAAAGCTGGGGATCGTCGGGGCCTCGGGGGCGGGGAAATCGACGCTGGTGGCGCTGTTGCTGCGGCTTTACGATGTCGGGACCGGCGCCATCCGCATCGACGGGCATGACATCCGGGGCGTGACGCAGGAAAGCCTGCGCCGCCAGATCGCGATGGTCACGCAGGAAACCGCGATGTTCAACCGATCGGCGCGCGACAATATCCGCTATGGCCGCCCCGATGCCAGCGACGAACAGGTCTTTGCCGCCGCCCGCGCCGCCGAGGCGCATGACTTTATCCTTGGCCTGCGCGACCATGCCGGGCGCTGCGGATATGACGCGCATCTGGGTGAACGCGGGGTCAGGCTGTCGGGCGGTCAGCGCCAGCGCATCGCACTGGCCCGCGCCTTTCTGAAAGACGCCCCGATTCTGGTGCTGGACGAGGCCACCAGCGCCCTCGACAGCGAGGTCGAGGCCGCCATCAGCGCCGCGCTTGGCCGGGTCATGGCGGGCAAGACCGTGCTGGCCATCGCGCACCGGCTGTCGACCATCGCGGCGCTGGACCGCATCGTGGTGCTGGATCAGGGGCGCATTGCCGAACAGGGCACACATGAGGAATTGCTGGCCCGCAACGGGCTGTATGCACGATACTGGAACCGTCAGTCCGGCGGATTCCTGGGAACGGAAGACGATGACGCAAGCGACCCCGCCAGCCCCCCCGCAACAAACCCCGCAACAGACCGCTGACGCCGCGCCCCTGCTGCGCATCGACCGCCTTGGCCGGCGCGGCGATGGTGTGGCGCTGACGCCGCAGGGCGCGCGGGTGCTGGTGCCGCTGACCCTGCCCGGAGAGGAGGTCACCGGCCACATCACCGACGGTCGGATGCCCGCGCCGCGTATCGTGACGCCATCGCCGCAGCGCATCCGCGCCGCCTGCCCGCATTACCGCAGTTGCGGGGGGTGTCAGCTGATGCATGGCACGGATGATTTCGTTGCCGGCTGGAAAGCGGGCGTGGTCGACACCGCGCTGGCGGCGCAAGGGGTGCGGATCGCGGATCAGGCGGCGCGGGTGGCGGCGGTGCATGGCTCGCCGCCGCGCAGCCGTCGCCGGGCGGTGCTGTCGCTGAAGCGCACGAAAAAAGGCGCGCTGGCGGGGTTTCACGCCCGTGCCTCGGGGGTGATCGTCGATCTGGCCGATTGTCTGGTCCTGCACCCCCGGATCACCGCCGCACTGCCGGCGCTGCGGCGGATGGCGGTGATGGGCGGCTCGCGTCAGGGGGAAATGTCGGTGACCATCAACCACGGCCCCGCCGGGCTGGACCTTGCGGTCAGCGGTGGCAAGCCGGGCACGCCCGACCTGTTGGCGGCGCTGGCCGATCTGGCGCGCGAACAGGATTGGGCGCGGCTGTTCTGGGGTGACACGCCCCTGACCCGTCGCCCGCCGGTGCAGGTCTTTGGCGCCGCGCAGGTGGTGCCGCCGCCCGGCGCCTTTCTGCAAGCCACCCCGCAGGGCGAGGCCGCGTTGCTGGACGGGGTGCGCCGCGCCATTGGCAATGCCACGCGGGTCGTGGACCTGTTCGCGGGCTGTGGCACCTTTACCCTGCCGCTGGCCGCGCAGGCCACGGTGCACGCGGTCGAGGGGCTGGCCGCCCCGCTGGCGGCGCTGGATGCGGGCTGGCGTCAGGCCAGCGGCCTGCACCGCGTCACCACCGAAACCCGCGATCTGGCCCGCCGCCCGCTTTTGCCTGACGAGCTGGCGCGGTTTGACGCCATCGTGATCGACCCGCCCCGCACCGGGGCCGAGGCGCAGGCCCGCCAGATCGCGGCTTCGGACCTGCGGCGGCTGGCCTGGGTGTCCTGCGACCCGGTCAGTTTCGCGCGCGATTCCAGGATCTTGCTTGATGGCGGCTGGCAGATGGACTGGGTCGAGGCCGTCGATCAGTTCCGCTGGTCGGCGCATATCGAAACCGTCGCCGCCTTTCGCCGTCCCTAGCGACAAAGCCGTCTTTGTGGTAACGCAGAAAAAAACAACAATTCCTGAAACGAGGCAGAGATGATTCGGGCAGTGCGCGCCGTAATGGCGATGATGCTGGTGGTGGGCGTAACGGCCTGCGGCGACAGCAAGTTCAAGACATATGACGGCCCGCCGATCACCCAGGTGCAGGTCGATAAAAGCAAGCGCCGGATGTATATGATCAGCGGCGACAAGGTGGTTAAGAAATACAAGGTCAGCCTGGGCAACCAGCCACAGGGCCACAAACAGTTCGAGGGCGATGGCCGCACCCCGGAAGGGGTTTATTTCATCGACCGCACCAACCCCAACAGCCGCTATCACCTGTCGGTCGGGATCTCGTATCCCAATGCGCAGGACGTGGCCCGTGCCGCCGCGGTGGGCCGCAATGCCGGCAGCGATATTTTCATCCATGGTCGCGGCCCCGAAGGCAACAGCCTGATCCAGCGCCGCAAGGACTGGACCGCTGGCTGCATTGCCGTCAGCGATGACGAGATCGAGGATATTTACGCCATGCTGCGACCCGGCACGCCGGTGGTCATCAACCCTTAAGGTCTTGCACCGCAAACCCGACACCGCCCCGCGTCCGCCCGCCGGTCGCGGGGTTTCGTTTGCCGGCAGTCATGAAAAAGCCCCGCGCGGGGCGGGGCTGTTGTGATACATCAGGCGGGGGCGCCACCGCGCAGGGGCGTCACCCGCCTTCGGGACGCGCCGGTCACGACCCGGTCAGCAGCGTCCACCAGATCTTGCCCGACGGTTCCTGATACCAGCCCATGCCAAGGTTCACTGCTGTCGGGTCCATGATGACATCGCGGGTGTCGCGGGTCTGCATCCAGGCATTCAGGGTCTGGATTTCGTTTTCATAGGTTTCGCTGATATTTTCCCCGACCAGCTGGCCGAAATAGCCATTGCGCGCCGCCCGGTCCAGCGGCGACGACCCGTCCGAGCCGAAATGCCATGCCCGGTTCTGTGCCGACATATCGCGCGAATGCGCCGTTGACGCCGCGGCCAGTTGCGGGTTCAGCGCCATCGGCACCAGCGCCTGCGCCGCGCGCAACTGGTTGATCTGGGCCAGCACACGGCCCGGAATCTCGGCCTCGTCGCGCGGGGTGATCTTGTAGGCCACGGGCAGCGGCTGCCCATCCGGGCCAAGCTGCACCGGGGGCCGGGTCTGACAGGCCGACAGCGCGACCAGTGCGACCAGCAGGATTGCCTTGAACTTCATTCTTTATCCCTCGTCAGGCGTTTGTCGCAGCCATATCCAAGTCCGGGGCGCGGATCAAAGCCAAGAATGCGTGAACGTGGCACGGGCGCATCACTTTGCGACATGACGGCAACGCCCCGTTACAATGACATCAGTTTGATTTGCGATTCGTGCGCACCGCGCGTAACGCAGAAATCGGATTTCGAGCATATGTGGCGTGAACGGCCCCGCAAGACGGCCCCACGCAAGGAGACAGCGATGACCACCCCCAAAGCGCCCGCGCTGCATCGCCGGGCATTCCTGACCTCGGCCGCCGCGCTTGGCACGGCGGGCTTGGCCCTGCCCGCGATGGCGCAGCAATACGACCCCTATACCGGCCAGCCGCTGCAAGGCACCGCCGGCGGCGCCACCCCGGATGCGGGCATGGTGCAATATGACCAGACGCAGGACCAGCGGCGCAATATCTCCAGCTTTCGGCGTCAGGACTGGCGGCCTTATTTCGACAACCTGACCAATGGCGCGATTCTGGTCGACCTGACCTCGCGCGCGCTGTCCTTCTGGTCCGAAGACGAATCGGTGTTCCGCCTTTACCCGACCTCGATCCCCGTGTCCGAGGATCTGACCCGCCGTGGCAGGACCGAGGTGATCAAAAAGGTCGAAGGCCCCAGCTGGTCCCCCACCCCCGAGATGAAAAAACGCAACCCCGACTGGCCCGATTTCGTCGGCCCCGGCCCGGATAACCCGCTTGGCACCCACGCCCTGTGGCTGTCATGGCAATATTACCGCATCCACGGCACCCATGACACGCGCAAGATCGGGCGCAAATCCTCGAATGGCTGCATCGGTCTGTATAATGAACATATCAAGGAACTGTTCGGCCTGACCGTGATCGGCACGCAGGTTCTGGTCATCTGACCAGCCCGTGCGGAACCAAAGCAAAGGGGGCCATCGCGGCCCCCTTTTTCTGTCTCAGTCGATCCAGCCCGACAGGTTATCCGCGACCAGATCGGCCAGCATGGCGATATGCCCCGCATCGTCATTCAGGCAGGGAATATAGATGAAATCGGTCCCCCCGGCATGTTCAAAGGCTTCGCGGATCTCGCCGTTGATTTCCTCAAGAGTTTCGATGCAATCGGCGGAAAAGGCGGGCGAAATCACCGCAATATCGGTCATGCCGCGCTGCGCCAGATCGGCCACATGCTGAACCGTATAGGGGCGCAGCCATTCCTCGCGGCCAAAGACCGACTGGAAGGTGGTGTCGATGGCGTCCTCGGGCCAACCCAGCGCCTCGCGCAGCAGCCGCGTGGTTTTCTGGCACTGACAGTGATAGGGATCGCCCTGCATCAGATAGCGTTTGGGCATCCCGTGATAGCTGGCAACCAGCTTTTGCGGACGCCGGTCGCCAAGCGTGCGCCGCACCGAATCGGCCAGCGCGGCGATATAATCGGGCCGGTCGAAATAGGGCATCACCGTGCGCACCGCCGGCTGCCATGTCTGCGTCATCAGCGCCCGGAACAGCTGGTCATTCGCCGTGGCCGAGGTCGCCCCCGCATATTGCGGATACAGCGGCAGAAACACGATGCGGTCGCAACCGGCCCTGACCATCCGGTCCAGTACCGCCTCGGTCGAGGGGTTGCCATAGCGCATACAGAAATCGACCATCACCCGGTCGCCCCAGCGCTGCTGCGCAACCTGCGCCAGCGCTGCGGTTTGCTGTTTGGTGATGGTCATCAGCGGGCTTTCGCCGGCCTCGTGGTTCCAGATCATCTTGTAATTCGCCCCCGAGGTGAAGGGGCGCCTGGTCAGGATGATCCCTTGCAGGATCGGCTGCCACTTCCATCGCGGCAGGTCGATGACGCGCCTGTCCGACAGGAATTCGGACAGATAGCGGCGCATCGACCAGTAATCGTAATTGTCGGGCGTGCCCAGATTGGCGATCAGCACCCCGACCTTGCGCGGGGCGATGGTGGGGTGTCCGGGGGGCAAATGGCTGTTATGGCTCATGTTTTTCCTGCATCTGGCGCAAGGCCTCGGCCAGCGGCATCTTGGCCGTTCCGGGGCGCAGCGGCTTTTGTTGGTTTTCAGCGGGGGCCCATCCGGTCAGAAAGATCAGGTCGAAACCGGTGCGGATGCGGCGGGGGTCGTCAGGGTCGGCGGCATCGTGCGCCATGATCTGCGCGGCGCGCGCCATGACCGAAGGGCGGGTGAAATGGCGCAGCCGCGCCGACAGCGCATTGCCCTGCCCCATCGCGCGCAATTCCCGCCCCAGATGAAACAGGTCGCGAAAGCTGACCTGCTGGCTGATCTGGTCAGCCACCGGCAAGGCCAGCCCGGCGCGGTTCAGCAGCCCGCCCCAGTCGCGGATCTCGGCCATGGGCAGCAGGCGCGGCGCCAGCCCGCCGGTCAGCCCGGCCTCGGCCCGGCGCAGCGCATCCCGCAGCGCCGACAGCGTCTCGCCGCCCAGCGCGATGCCGATGAACAACCCATCGGGGCGCAGGGCACGGGCCGACTGGATCATCTGGCCGACCGGGTCGTTGTTTTCGTGCAAGGCAAGGGCGTGGATGACCAGATCAAGGCTTTGCGGCGCCAGATCCAGCACCTCGTCATCGCGCAATTGACGGGATCTGGGAAAAAAACCGGACCAGATTTCTGGAAAACCGCTGATAATGGCGGTGTCCGTAAACCTTCGGTTAATCTCTGCCAGTCTAAACTGAACCTCATCGAAAGCGATTCGGTGCAGGAAATCGACCGGGCCAAGGCGCATGGCCCGCGCCCGGTTCCGCAGGACCGCGTCGCGGTCTATCAATGGTGTGTTCACGGGGGCAGGGGCTGTCATGGGCTCGATTCCTATACCGATCCACGGGCTGATGAAAGCCGCCTTACAGATTGTCTATCCGGCACAATGTCCGTGCTGCGGCACCGTGGTCGCCACGGAAAACGCGCTGTGTGCGCAGTGCTGGCCACGAACCCCTTTTATCAGGCGCTGTGCCTGCGGGTATTGCGGTGTGCCCTTGCCCGATGACGGCGCGGGGGGCGTCGTGGGGGGTGACAGTGCCGATCTGCGCTGCGACGACTGTCTTGCCGCCCCGCCGCCATGGGATGCGGCTGTGGCGGCCATGGTCTATGACGATGCGGCCCGCCGGATGGTGCTGGCGCTGAAACATGGCGACCGCCCCGACCTTGCGCCCGTGCTGGGGGGCTGGCTGGCTGACCGGCTGGGGGGGCTGCCAGCGGACAGTGTCATCGTGCCGATCCCGTTGCATCCATGGCGGCTGCTGAAACGCAAATACAATCAGGCCGAACTGGTGGCACAGATCATCAGCACACGGCTGGGGCTGGATCATCGGCCACTGGCGCTGGTCAGGCGCCGTCCGACCGCGCCACAGGGCCATGCCAACAGCGCACAGCGGCATGACAACCTCAGGGATGCGTTTCTGGTCCCGCCCCGCAGCGCAGGCCAGATCGCGGGGCGGCAGGTGGTGCTTGTCGATGACGTGATGGCATCGGGGGCGACCATGGCGGCGGCCACTGCCGCGCTGCGCCGGGCGGGGGTGGCCCGGGTCACGGTCGCGGTGCTGGCACGCGCGGTCAAAGACGGTTAGACCGGCACAAACATTCAGGAAGCCGTGATGCCGAAGATCGAGATTTATACCACCCCCACCTGCCCGTTCTGTATCCGCGCCAAGGCGCTGCTGCGCGCAAGAAATGCCCCCTTTACCGAAATCGACGTGGCCCGCGACCCCGACTTGCGCTCTGCCATGACCCAGCGCGCCGGGGGTCGGCGCACGGTGCCGCAGATCTTTATCGGCGGGCGGCATATCGGCGGCTGCGACGACCTGATGGCGCTGGACAGGGCGGGCAAGCTGACGCCGCTGCTGGCCGGTTGATGGCCGGCACAGGGTCATTGCGCGCCGCGCTGGTCCAGTTGTCGGTTTCGGACGATGCCGCCGACAACCTGCCCCGCACACAGGCGATGGTCGCACAGGCAGCGGATGCCGGCGCGACACTGGTTCTGACGCCCGAGGCGACGAACCTGTTATCGCCCGATGCCCGCGTGATGGACCGCACACTGGTCCCCGAGGCACGCGACCCGACCCTTGCTGCGCTGCGCGAACATGCGGCACGACTGGGGGTATGGCTCTCGCTCGGGTCGCTTTTGCTGCGCGCCGATGACCCCGGCCCCGGCGCGCCCTTTGTCAATCGCGGCTTCCTGATCGCCCCTGATGGCGCCATCGCCGCGCGTTATGACAAGATCCACATGTTCGACGTGGACCTGCCGGGCGGCGCGCCAATCCGCGAATCGGCGCGCTATCGTCCCGGCGACCGGGCAGTGCTGGCCGATGGTCCGGCCCCCGTCGGTTTAAGCATCTGTTACGATCTGCGCTTTCCGCATCTGTATCGCAACCTTGCGCAGGCCGGCGCCGCCCTTTTGGTGGTGCCTGCCGCGTTTCACCCCGATACCGGGCGGGCGCATTGGCATGTGCTGCTGCGTGCCCGCGCGATTGAAACCGGCTGCTTTGTTCTGGCTGCCGCGCAAACCGGCAGCCATGCCCAAAAAGAAGGCAGCAAACACCCCTCGCGCCGCAGCTTTGGGCATTCACTGGCCGTCGACCCGTGGGGCAACTTGCTGGCCGATGCCGGGGACGCGCCCGGTGTCACGGTGGTGGATCTTGACCTTGCAGCCGTGAATAAGGCACGGTCGCATATCCCGTCCTTGTCCCAGACCCGCGATTTCACAACGGCTTAGCCATGACCACGCCGTCCCGCCCCGCCCCTGATCAGGCCCCTGATGCCCTGGCCGCCAGCCTGTTCTCGGAGCTGCTGATCGCCGAGCAGCTGGCCCGTGGCCTGTTGCAAAAAGCGCTGCCCAAGGGGATGCAGATTTCGCATTTTTCGGTGCTGAACCTGCTGGCCCATGTCGGTGACGAACGCAGCCCTGCCGAGCTGGCCGGCGCTTTTCACGTCACCCGCGGCGCCATGAGCAACACGCTGGCAAGGCTGGAATGGGCCGGTTATGTCCATATCCGCCCCGATTGGGACGATGCGCGCCGCAAGAATGTCTCGATCAGTCCGGCGGGCCGCAATGCGCGCGACGCGGCGCTGGCGGCCCTGACCCCGCTGATGACCGAAATCGTGCGTGATATCGGGACCGAACGCGTCCGCACCGCCCTGCCGGTGCTGCGCGAACTGCGCCTTCGGCTGGATCTGACGGAATAAGTTCAAGCGGCGGTGCCATTTTTCGGCGTGTGTCAACCTGATCTTAACACTTCCCTGCCAGTCTGAACCCCGGACCCGAATCGTCCCCGCCTGCCGGATGCGCCCGGCCGATATTGCGGGACCGGGCTTTGGGGTTCGGAAAGGAAGGTGCAGATGACATCAGCGGGCCATCAGACCAAGGCCGCCACATTCACGATGCGTCGGGGCGGATCGACGTCATGACATAGTTGACGGACAGGTCACGATCCGAAAGGGACCAGCCCCAGCTGATGGGGTTGAACACCATCCCTTTGCGATCCACCGGGCGCAGCCCGGCGGCGCTGTACAGGTGATACAGCTCGTCAGGGGTGATGAAACGCGACCATTCATGCGTGCCCTTGGGCAGCCAGCGCATAACCCATTCCGCGCCCACGATGGCCGCGGCAAAACTGCGGGCGGTGCGGTTCAGGGTCGAACAGATCATGACCCCACCCGGTCGCAGCAGGTCGTGGCAGGTCTGCACGAAAGCCTGCGGCTCGGCGACATGCTCGATCACCTCAAGGCACAGCACGACGTCAAAGCTCATCCCGGCCTCGGCCAGGGCTTCGGCGGTGGTGGCGCGATAGTCGATGCTGAGGCCGGATTGCTCGGCATGGATACGGGCCACGGCGATGTTGCGCGCTGCGGCATCGGCACCGGTAACCTCGGCGCCAAGCCGGGCCATGGGTTCGGACAAAAGGCCGCCGCCGCAGCCGATGTCAAGGATGCGCAGCCCGGCGAACGGTTTTGGCGCGGTCAGGTCGCGCCCGGTTTCGGCGGCGATCTGGCGGGTGACATAATCCAGCCGGATGGGGTTCATCATGTGCAGCGGCTTGAACTTGCCGCGCGGGTCCCACCATTCGGCGGCCATGGCCTCGAACTTGGCGATCTCGGCCGGGTCGATGCTGGAGGTCTGGGTCTGGTCCATGGGATGTCCTTGCGGTCTGTGCATATGGTCGGCGGGCCGTGCGGCATGGCCTGATGATCGGATGATGCCGCTTGCGGCGCAATGGTGGATGCCCAACAGGGTGCGGGCAAAAAAGCAACGGGTCGGGGCCACGCCGCAGCGGGCCGTGGGTCGGGCGGGCAATCCGGGCGCCGGCTGCGGGCGGCTGGCGGGCGGGTCTGGACAGGTCTATATAACAGGCATGAACAAGGATGCAGGTCAAATCGCGCAGGGCGACACGCGGCTTCATGACGCGACCGCCCCTTTCGACCGGCGGCGGCTGGCGGTGGGCGACGGCCATGTGCTGATGGTCGAGCAATCCGGCAACCCGCAGGGCCAGCCGGTGATCGTTCTGCATGGCGGCCCCGGTGGCGGGTGCAGCCCGCTGATGCGGCGCTTTTTCGACCCGGAGCGCTGGCGCATCGTGATGTTCGATCAGCGCGGCTGCGGCCAGTCGACGCCGCTGGCCGATGTGACCGCCAACACCACCGCGCATCTGGTTGATGACATTGCGCAGATCTGCGCGGCGCTGGACCTGCCGCCTGCGGTTTTGTTCGGTGGCAGCTGGGGGGCGACGCTGGCGCTGGCTTTCGCGCAGGCCCACCCGGAACGGGCCGCAGGTCTGGTGCTGCGCGGGGTGTTTCTGGCGCGGCAGGCCGAGCTGGACTGGTTTTATGGCGGGGCAGCGGGCCAGTTCTTTCCCGATCTGTGGCGTGCATTTCTGGCGCCGCTGTCGGCGCCCGAGCGTGCCGCCCCCATCGCCGCCTATCACCGGCGGCTGTTTTGCGGCGATACGCGGGCCGAGGCCGAGGCCGCGCAAAGCTGGGTGCAGTGGGAAAACGCGCTGGCCTCGGTTCAGTGGCGCGGGCAGGTGGCGGTGCCGCCCGGTTACGCGCGCGCCTTTGCGCGGCTGGAATGTCATTATTTCCACAACCGCTGTTTTCTGGATGAGGGGCAGTTGCTGCGCGATCTGCCGCGCATCACCCATCTGCCGGCGGTGATCGTTCAAGGCCGTTGCGACATGGTCTGTCCGCCGCAATCGGCCTGGGATCTGGCGCAGGGCTGGCCCGGTGCCAGTCTGCGCATGGTGCCGGGCGCCGGACATGCGATGACCGAACCCGGCATCGCAGAGGAACTGGTGCGGGCGATGCGGTATTTTCCTGACCAATCGCAGCGCACGGATGGTCTGGCCCCTGATGGGATGACCCGTGACCGGATGAAAGGATAACCCATGCTGTTCGTGATTTTGCTGACCGCTTGCGGGGCCGCCGCCGCCACCGGGGCGATTTTCAAGCCCGGCGTGTGGTATGAGGGGCTGAAAAAACCCGCCTTCACGCCGCCGAAATGGGTATTCCCCGTGGCCTGGACCACGATTTATATCCTGCTGGCATGGGCCGGGGCACGCCTGGCGACATTGCCCGATGCCGGGTTGGCGCTGGCGCTGTGGGCATTGCAGATCGCGTTGAATACGCTGTGGACGCCGGTGTTTTTCGGCGCCCGGCAACTTGGCGCCGGGATGGCGGTTCTGGCGCTGCTGTGGGTGACGGTTGCGGCGCTGGTGGTGGTCGCGTTCGGGCGGGACAGCGTCGCGGGCTGGATGCTGTTGCCCTATCTGCTGTGGCTGTGCATCGCGGCGGCGCTGAACTGGCGGGTCTGGCGCGACAACCCGCAGGCGCGTCAGCCGGGCTGAGCGCCCTTGCATTGCGCGCGATTTCGGCCTATATCTTGCGCAACAGCGGCGCTGCGGGGTCCACACCCAAAGCCCACCGGATGAAAAAGAACGGGCCGCGCAGGCCCGTTTTTTCATGTCCGCCCCGCGCGGCGCCAACCGAAAGGAATCGCATGTCGCTTGATCTGATCGCCAAGACCGCCATCGACCGGCGCCTTGCCGAGATCATCCTGCCGGTGATCGAGGATATGGGCTATGAGCTGGTCCGCGTCCGCCTTCAGGGGGGCAGGACCTCGCTTTTGCAGATCATGGCCGACCGCCCCGAAGGCGGCATCAATGTCGATGACTGCGCCGAGATTTCGACCATGGTCAGCGCCACGCTGGATGTCGAGGACCCGATCGAAGAGGCCTATACGCTGGAGGTTTCCAGCCCCGGCATCGACCGCCCGCTGACCCGGCTGAAGGATTTCGCCACCTTCGAAGGATACGAGGCGCGGCTGGAAACCACCCAGCCCATCGACGGGCGCAAGCGCTTCAAGGGCGTTCTGGCCGGGGTCGAGGGCGACGAGGTGCTGCTGAATATTCAGGAAGGCGGCGAGACCCAGACCATCGGCCTGCATTTCGACTGGCTGGCCGATGCCAAGCTGGTGCTGACCGACGATCTGATCGCTGAAATGCTGAAACAGAAAAAAGAGGCCGGCATCGTGCCAGATATGGACGAATCGGCCTTTGACGAAATCATAACCGAATCGGGCGACGCCCCCGACGAGAAGGAGTGAGTGGATGGCCATTACCTCTGCCAACCAGCTTGAACTGTTGCAGACCGCCGAGGCTGTCGCGCGCGAGAAGATGATCGACCCCGGTCTGGTGATCGAGGCGATGGAGGACAGCCTCGCCCGGGCCGCCAAGTCGCGTTACGGCGCCGAAATGGACATTCGCGTCAAGATTGACCGCAAGACAGGCAACGCCACCTTTACCCGCCTGCGCACCGTCGTCCCCGATGAAGAGGTCGAGAATTATCAGGCCGAATTCACCGCCAAAGACGCCCTGCCCTATTTCGAGCCGGTCGCGGATGGCACCAAGCAGTGGCTGCGCGAGGGCGAGGTCGTGCAGGATTTCGCCGGCGGCCCGCAGGTCGGTGACGTGTTTCAGGAAAAAGTCCCGGCTGTCGAACTGGGCCGCATCGCCGCGCAATCGGCCAAGCAGGTGATTCTGCAAAAGGTCCGCGAAGCCGAGCGTGACCGCCAGTTCGAGGAATTCAAGGACCGCAAGGGCAGCATCATCAACGGTGTCGTCAAGCGCGAGGAATACGGCAATATCATCGTCGATGTCGGGGTTGGCGAGGCCATCCTGCGCCGCAACGAAAAGATCGGGCGCGAAAGCTATCGCCCGAACGACCGCATCCGCGCCTATGTCAAGGATGTGCGCCGCGAAACCCGTGGCCCGCAGATCTTCTTGTCGCGCACCGACCCGCAATTCATGGCCGAACTGTTCAAGATGGAAGTGCCGGAAATCTATGACGGCATTATCGAGATCAAGGCCGTGGCCCGCGACCCCGGTTCGCGCGCCAAGATCGGCGTGATCAGCTATGACAACAGCATCGACCCGGTCGGCGCCTGTGTCGGGATGCGCGGCAGCCGCGTGCAGGCCGTCGTGGGCGAATTGCAGGGCGAGAAAATCGACATCATCCCGTGGTCGGAAGATCAGGCCACCTTCCTGGTGAATGCCCTGCAACCGGCCGAGGTCAGCAAGGTCGTCTTTGACGAAGACGCCCCCCGGATCGAGGTGGTCGTCCCCGAGGAACAGCTGTCGCTGGCCATCGGTCGTCGCGGCCAGAACGTGCGTCTGGCCAGCCAGCTGACCGGTCTGGATATCGACATCCTGACCGAGGAAGAGGAATCCAAGCGCCGTCAGGCCGAATTCAACGCCCGCACCCAACTGTTCATGGACAAGCTGGATCTGGACGAATTCTTTGCCCAACTGCTGGTGGCCGAGGGCTTTACCAACCTTGACGAGGTTGCCTATGTCGAGGTGGACGAGCTGTTGTCCATCGACGGTGTGGACGAGGACACGGCCAATGAATTGCAGGCCCGCGCCCGCGACGTGCTGGAGGCCGCGA
Source organism: Paracoccus jiaweipingae (assembly GCF_044335505.1). NCBI lineage: Bacteria > Pseudomonadati > Pseudomonadota > Alphaproteobacteria > Rhodobacterales > Paracoccaceae > Paracoccus > Paracoccus jiaweipingae. The sequence continues at coordinate 421,594 of NZ_JBISBS010000002.1, forward strand.
ACAAGGCCGCGCTGGACAATGCGCGCGCGCTGGGGGTCGAGGACAGCCTGATCGGCTTTGACGGGCTGACCCCGCAAATGGTCGAGGCGCTGGCAAAGGACGGCGTCAAGACGCTGGAAGATTTCGCCACCTGTGCCGACTGGGAACTGGCCGGCGGCTGGACCACCGCCGAGGGCAAGCGCGTCAAGGATGACGGCATTCTGGAACCGTTTGGCGTATCGCTTGAGGATGCGCAGGACATGGTGATGACCGCCCGCGTCATGCTGGGCTGGGTCGATCCGACCGAACTGGAAGGCGATGACGACACCGAAACCGGGGCCGAAGACGACTCCAACCCCGAGGAGGCCGGGGTGTAACGCCCCGGATCGCCCTTGAGTCGCGGGGGTCGCGTCAAGGACCGCGAGGTCGCCGAACGCCGCTGTCTGGTGACAGGCGAGGTTCAGCCCAAACACGGGCTGATCCGCTTTGTCGCCGGACCGGACGGCATGATTGTGCCCGATCTGGCGGAAAAGCTGCCCGGTCGCGGCGTCTGGGTGACGGCTGACCGCGCCGCCATCGACAAGGCCGCCGCCAAGGGCCTGTTTGCGCGCGGCGCCAAGGCCCCGGTCAAGGCGCCCGAGGGCCTGTCCGATCTGGTCGAGGCCGGTCTGGCCCGGCGCGTGGTCGAACTGGTGTCGCTGGCACGCAAGGCGGGCTATGCCGTGGCGGGTTTCGAAAAGGTCAAGGACTGGCTGGCGCAGGGACGCGCCAGGGTGCTGTTGCAGGCCTCGGACGGGTCCGAGCGCGGCAAGGGCAAATTATGGACGCCGCAGGGGGGCCGCTGGTTCGGCTGCCTGACCGCTGCGGAAATGGGTTTGGCTTTCGGACGCGATCATGCCATACACGGCGCGCTTGCGCCAAGTGGCCTGACCGACAAACTGATCAGGGACGCCGACAGACTGACGGGTCTGCGCGGGCATGACGGCGCGAAAGCCGCCGGAAAGGATTGAAGACGCAGATGAGCGATAGTGACGGAAAAAAACCCCTGGGTCTTGGTGGCAACCGTTCCGGTCAGGTAAAGCAAAGCTTTAGCCACGGCCGGACGAAAAGTGTGGTTGTCGAAACCAAGCGCAAGCGCGTGGTCAAACCGGGCAGCAAACCTGCCGCCGGGACCGCTGCCACACCCGGCGCCGCCGCCGTGGCCAAGGCCGTGGGCGACAAATCGCGCCGCCCCGCCGGGATCTCGGACGCCGAGATGGAGCGCCGGCTGAAGGCGCTGGCCGCCGCCAAGGCCCGCGAGGCCGAGGAAGCCGCCGCACGCGAAGCCGAGGAAAAGGCCCGCGAGGAAGAGCGCGAACGCCGCCGCGCCGAGGCCGAGGCCAAGGAACGCGAGGACCGCGAACGCGAAGAGGCCCTGCGCGCCAAGGAAGAAGAAGAGGCCCGCAAACAGCGCGAGGCCGAACTGCGCGCCAAAAAGAAAGAAGAAATCCGCAAGCCCGCCGCCGCGCCCGGCGCCGCCACCCCGGCGGACCGTGCCGCCGCCGAGGCCGCGGCTGCGCGCGCCGAAACCAAGGGCGTGTCGGCCTCGGGCCCGCGCAAGTCGGATCGCGACCGCGACGCCCGCCCCGCCGATGACCGCGATTCGCGCGGCAAGGCCGGGGGGCGCGATGCCGGTCGCCGCAGTGGCAAGCTGTCGGTGAACCAGTCCTTCGACGGTGAAGGCGGTCGCCAGCGCAGCCTTGCCGCGATGAAGCGCAAGCAGGAACGCGCCAAGCAAAAAGCCACCGGCGCCGGTCACAAGGCCGAAAAGCAGGCCCGCGACGTGCAGCTGCCGGAAACCATCGTGGTCAGCGAACTGGCCAACCGCATGGCCGAACGCGCGGCTGATGTGGTCAAGGCGCTGATGAAAATGGGCATGATGGTGTCGATGAACCAATCCATCGACGCCGACACTGCCGAGCTGGTGATTGACGAATTCGGCCATAACGCCGTGCGCGTCAGCGATTCCGACGTGGAACAGGTCATCGACACGGTCGAGGACAAGCCCGAGGATCTGAAATCGCGCCCGCCGATCATCACCATCATGGGCCATGTGGACCACGGCAAGACCAGCCTTCTGGACGCCATTCGCCACGCCAATGTGGTGTCCGGCGAGGCCGGGGGCATCACCCAGCATATCGGTGCCTATCAGGTGAAAACGGAATCGGGGGCGGTGCTGACCTTCCTCGACACGCCGGGCCACGCGGCCTTTACCTCGATGCGGGCGCGTGGGGCGAATGTGACCGATATCGTGGTGCTGGTGGTGGCGGCGGATGACGCCGTGATGCCGCAGACCATCGAGGCGATCAACCACGCCAAGGCCGCCAAGGTGCCGATGATCGTCGCCATCAACAAATGTGACAAGCCCGATGCGAACCCGCAAAAGGTGCGCACCGACCTGTTGCAGCACGAAATCGTGGTCGAGGCCATGTCCGGCGAGGTTCAGGACGTCGAGGTTTCGGCCAAGACCGGCAAGGGCCTTGACGCCCTGCTTGAGGCCATCGCCCTGCAAGCCGAAATTCTGGAACTGAAAGCCAACCCCGAACGCGCCGCGCAAGGTGCGGTGATCGAGGCCAAGCTGGATGTGGGCCGCGGCCCCGTCGCCACGGTTCTGGTCCAGCACGGCACGCTGAAACGCGGCGATATCTTTGTCGTGGGCGAACAGTGGGGCAAGGTCCGGGCGCTGATCAACGACAAGGGCGACCGCGTCGAAGAGGCCGGTCCCTCGGTCCCGGTCGAGGTTCTGGGCCTGAACGGCACCCCCGAGGCCGGCGATGTGCTGAACGTCGTCGACACCGAGGCCCATGCCCGCGAGATCGCGGATTACCGCGAACAGGCCGCCAAGGACAAACGCGCCGCAGCCGGTGCCGCCGTCACGCTGGACCAGATGCTGGCCAAGGCCAAGGCTGACCAGAATGTCGCGGAACTGCCGGTGGTGGTGAAGGCCGACGTGCAGGGCAGTGCCGAGGCCATCGTTCAGGCGCTGGAAAAGATCGGCAATGACGAGGTGCGCGTCCGCGTGCTGCATTACGGCGTCGGCGCGATCACCGAATCGGATATCGGTCTGGCCGAGGCCAGTCAGGCGCCGGTCATCGGCTTTAACGTCCGGGCCAACGCCCCGGCGCGCAACAGCGCCAACCAGAAAGGGGTCGAGATCCGCTATTACTCGATCATCTACGATCTGGTGGATGACATCAAAGCGGCGGCCTCGGGCCTGCTGTCGGCTGAGGTGCGCGAGCATTTCATCGGCTATGCCTCGATCAAAGAGGTGTTCAAGGTCACCGGCGTCGGCAAGGTCGCGGGCTGTATCGTCACCGAAGGCGTTGCCCGCCGCAGCGCCGGCGTGCGCCTGCTGCGCGACGATGTGGTGATCCACGAAGGCACGCTGAAGACGCTGAAACGCTTCAAAGACGAGGTCAAAGAGGTCCAGTCCGGTCAGGAATGCGGCATGGCCTTTGAAAATTACGACGATATCCGCCCCGGCGATGTCATCGAAATTTTCGAGCGCGAGGAAGTTCAGCGCAAGCTGTAACCCGCGGACCGTTGCAAGATACGGGAAAGGGCGCCTTCGGGCGCCTTTTTCATATCGCACCATTGTTGCGGGTGGGCGGGCGCTGACGCGGCATCGGCCCTGCGGGTGGCCACAAAAAAGCGGCACCCAAGGCACCGCTTTTGTCGTTCATGCTGTGGCGTCAGCCGCCTGGCGAACCGGTCTGTCCGGGTCAGGCAGGGCTGGGTCAGGCCGGGCGGGGCACCGGTTTGCCGGTAAAGGTCTGCTGGCCAACGCGGACGGTCATCAGGCCGTTGGCCGCCAGACGCTCGACCACGCCCTGGATCGAGATACTGCCGATGGTGATGGTTCGAATCATGATCCTTCCTCCCTAATCATGACTTCCACATTGATTAACGCATAGGCGGTTCAACAAGACAACCTGTTGTTGAAATACCAGCCCGGCTTTTCAAAGCAGATCGCGCAACACCGGGATCAGCGGCAGATCGGCGGGCGGCATGGGATAGTTGCGCAGCTCGGACACCCGCGCCCATGCCAGTGTCTGCCCCTCGCGCGGGTGCGGGGTGCCACCCCAGCGGCGGCAGGCATAAAGCGGCATCAGCAGGTGGAAATCGTCATAGCTGTGGCTGGCAAAGGACAGCGGCGCCAGACAGGATTGCCAGGTGTCGATGCCCAGTTCCTCGTGCAGTTCGCGGATCAGGGCGGCCTCGGGGGTTTCGCCCGGCTCGATTTTGCCGCCAGGAAATTCCCACAGACCGGCCATGGATTTGCCGGGCGGGCGCTGCGCCAGCAGCACGCGCCCGTCGATGTCGATCAGCGCCACGGCGGCAACCAGAACGGTTTTCATCACCCTGCCCTTACGACCGGTAATCGGCGTTGATGTCGATATAGCCGTGGGTCAGATCGCAGGTCCATACGGTGCGGGCGAATTTCCCCAGCCCCAGATCGACGCCGATGACCAGATGGTCGCCCTTCATATAGGCGCTGGCGGCGGCCTCGTCATAATCGGGGGACCGCCAGCCCTGTTCGGCCAGCACCATGTCGCCAAAACGGATGGTCAGCAGGTCACGGTCGGCTTTCGCGCCGGATTTGCCCACCGCCGCAACGACGCGGCCCCAATTGGCGTCCTCGCCGGCGATGGCGGTCTTGACCAGCGGCGAATTGGCAATCGCCATCGCCACCCGGTGCGCATCCCCGCCCGAGGCCGCGCCGGTGACCTGCACCTCGACGAATTTTGTCGCGCCTTCGCCATCGCGCACCACCTGCTGCGCCAGATCCAGCATCACCCCATGCAGGGCGGCGACGAAATCGCGCCCCGGTTTCGACCGCATGTCGCGGATCGGCCTGGCAGCCGAGGTGCCCGTGGCCGCCAGAATCAGCGCGTCCGAGGTCGAGGTGTCGCTGTCCACGGTGATGGCGTTGAACGTGTCGTCCAGCTGGCGCGACAGCATCCGCTGCAACAGGCCGGGCGGAATGGTGGCATCGGTGAAGATATAGACCAGCATCGTCGCCATATCGGGCGCGATCATCCCTGATCCTTTGGCGATCCCGGCAATGCGGATCGGGCCGCCCTCGCCCTGCACCTCGGCGCTGGCGCCTTTGGGGAAGGTGTCGGTGGTCATGATCGCCCGCGCCGCATCCGCGATACCGGCGGCGTTCAGCGCGGTCACCATATCGGGCAGCGCCGCGGTGATGCGGTCATCGGGCAGCGGTTCCCCGATCACCCCGGTGGACGAGGTGAAGACCCGCCCCGCCGGCACGTTCAGCGCGGCAGCGGCGGCGGCGCAGATGGCATCGACCGATTGCTGACCGCGCGCGCCGGTAAAGGCATTGGCATTGCCCGAATTCACCACGATGGCCGCGCCCTGATTGGTGTTTTGCTGGCCTTTCAGCTTGTCCTGACAGTCCAGAACACAGGCCGCGCGGGTGGATGACCGGGTAAACGCCCCCGCCACCGCCGTGCCCGGTGCCAGATGCGCCAGCATCACATCGGTGCGATTTTTGTATTTCACCCCCACCCCGGCACTGGCGAAGCGCACGCCGTCAATAACCGGCAGGTCGGGAAAGCCCGCCGGCGCCAGCGGCGAGACCGCGCTGTCCGATTTGGCCGCAGGGGCGGCGGCGATGGCGGCGCTGGCCTCGGCTTCGGCGGCCTCGGCGCGTTTGGCGATTTTCCTGATCTTCTTTTCCAGCTTTTTCAGCTTTTCGATCTTCTTGCCGGATTTGGCCATCTTACTGCTCCAACAGATCGGTTTTCTGCAACAGGTCGGGCGACAGGTCGGGGGTCTTTTTGACCTCGGCATCCTTGACCCGTTTCTCGATCTCGGCCTCGACGCGCTGGCGGCGGATCTGCATGACCAGCTGGTCGCGGATTTCTTCCAGCCTGGGGGCCTCTTTGGCGCGGCTGTCCATCAGCTTGATCACATGCCAGCCGAACTGGGTCTGGATCGGGCCTGAAATATCGCCCGGTTTCATAGCCGCGACGGCATCGCCAAATTCCCGGACCATGCTGTCGGTGGTGAACCAGCCCAGATCGCCGCCATTCGGACCGGTCGGGCCGGTCGATTTTTCGCGGGCAAGCTGTGCGAAATCGTCGCCCTTATCGGCCAGCGCCCGCACGGCCTTTGCGGCCTCTTCGGTTTCCAGCAGGATATGCGCGGCGTGATATTCCGTCTGCGGCGCATCGGCGGTGAAGGTCTGGTCATACAGGGCCTTGACCTCGGCCTCGGTGGGTTCGGGGGCAGCCACCTTTTCCAGCGCGGTCGAGGAAAAATACGCCCGGCGGTCAAGCTGCATCGCGGCCGTGTCGCGCGCGGTGATGTGCTTTTCACCCTGCTGCGCAACCGCGGCCTGACGGGTCAGCTGGTCCAGCAGCATGTCCCACAGCGCCTGATCGGGCAGGTTCGCGGCCTGTTCGCCCATGCCGTCCTTCATCAACAGCATCTGGCCAAGGGTGATGTTTTCGCCATTCACGGTGGCAACGACCGTTCCGGCATCCTGCGCCATGGCAGGCAGCGCCAGAAGGGCACCAAAGGCAGTGGCGGAAAGCAGCGATTTCAGCATGATCGGTCCTGTATGTCGGCCCGGCCACGGCGTCGTGACAGGGTGCAAGCGTTGACAGTCTGGCGGGCGAGGCATACATCCGGCCCAACCGGAAAGGCGCGCCCGCCCCATATCTTCAGGCTTTTGATAGGCAAGGCGGACGGTTCGGGCAAGTGGCCCGACGACCACGCGCTTTCACCAGAACGCGACCGCCTTTGTTTGGGATGCTCTATGCTTGGATTTGGTAAACTGGCGAAAAAGGTTTTTGGCACCCCCAATGACCGCAAAATCAAGGCGACCCGCCCGCTTGTGGCGCAGATCAACGCGCTTGAACCCGACTATCAGTCGAAAACCGATGACGAGCTGATCGCCAAAACGCGCGAACTGCAACAGCGCGCCCAAGGCGGCGAAAGCCTGGACAAGCTGTTGCCCGAAGCCTTTGCCAACTGTCGCGAGGCTGCGCGCCGGGCGCTGGGGCTGCGGGCCTTTGACACCCAGCTGATGGGCGGCATCTTTCTGCATCAGGGCAATATCGCGGAAATGAAAACCGGCGAGGGCAAGACCCTTGTCGCCACCTTCCCCGCCTATCTGAACGCGCTGGCCGGGCGCGGCGTGCATGTGGTCACGGTCAACGACTATCTGGCCAAGCGCGACGCCGAATGGATGAGCAAGGTCTTTGCCGCGCTGGGAATGACCACCGGGGTCGTCTATCCGCAACAGCCCGACGCGGAAAAGCGCGACGCCTATGCCGCCGATGTCACCTATGCGACAAATAACGAACTGGGGTTCGATTATCTGCGCGACAATATGAAGGGCAGCATTGAGGAAATGGTCCAGCGCGACCATTTCTTTGCCATCGTCGACGAGGTCGACAGCATCCTGATCGACGAGGCCCGGACCCCGCTGATCATTTCCGGCCCCTCGCAGGACCGGAGCGAGCTGTATCGCACGCTGGATGCCTTCATGCCCGACCTGACCGAGGCGCATTACAAGGTCGACGAAAAAACCCGCAACGCCACCTTCACCGAAGAGGGCAACGAGGTTCTGGAACAGCGCCTGTCCGAGGCCGGCATCCTGCCCGAGGGGCAGACCCTGTATGACCCCGAAAGCACCACCATCGTGCATCACGCCAATCAGGCACTGCGGGCGCATAAGCTGTTCCACCGCGACCAGAACTATATCGTCAAGGATGGCGAAGTGGTGCTGATCGACGAATTCACCGGTCGGATGATGGCCGGTCGCCGCCTGTCAGACGGGCTGCATCAGGCCATAGAGGCCAAGGAAAATGTCGAGATCCAGCCCGAAAACGTGACGCTGGCCTCGGTCACGTTCCAGAACTATTTCCGCCTTTACGACACGCTGTCGGGCATGACCGGCACCGCCGCCACCGAGGCCGAGGAATTCGCCGAGATCTATAAGCTGGGTGTGGTCGAGGTGCCAACCAACCGCCCGATCCAACGCATCGACGAACATGACCGCGTCTATCGCAGCGCGGCCGAGAAGTATCAGGCCGTGCTGGAGGCCATCCAGGAGGCCCACGCCAAGGGCCAGCCGATGCTGGTCGGCACCACCAGCATCGAAAAATCCGAGATGCTTTCGGCCATGCTGACGCAGGCGGGCATTCCCCATAACGTCCTGAACGCCCGCCAGCACGAGGCCGAGGCCCAGATCGTCGCGGATGCCGGCAAGCTTGGGGCGGTGACCATCGCCACCAACATGGCCGGGCGCGGCACCGATATTCAGCTTGGCGGCAATGTCGAGATGAAGGTGATGGAGGCGCTGGCCGCCGACCCCGAGGCCGACCCCGACGCCCTGCGCCAGCGGATCGAGGCCGAACATGCCGACGAAAAACAGCGCGTTCTGGACGCGGGCGGTTTGTTCGTTCTGGCCACTGAACGCCACGAAAGCCGCCGCATCGACAACCAGTTGCGCGGGCGATCCGGCCGTCAGGGCGATCCGGGGCGGTCGCTGTTCTTCCTGTCGCTGGAAGACGACCTGATGCGGATCTTTGGCTCGGACCGGCTGGACGCGGTGCTGTCCAGGCTGGGGATGAAGGAAGGCGAGGCCATCGTTCACCCTTGGGTCAACAAGTCGCTGGAACGCGCGCAGGCCAAGGTCGAGGGCCGCAATTTTGACATCCGCAAGCAGTTGCTGAAATTCGACGATGTGATGAATGACCAGCGCAAGGCGGTTTTCAGCCAGCGCCGCGAGATCATGGATTCCGACGAGGTCGAAGAGGTCGCCCGCGACATGCGCCTGCAAGTCATCGACGATCTGGTCGACCAGTATATGCCGCCTAAGACCTATGCCGAACAATGGGATACGGATGGCGCCAAACAGGCCGTGGCCGACCGGCTGAACATGATCCTGCCGATGGACGACTGGGCCGCCGAGGATGGCGTCGATCAGGATGTCCTGCGCGAACGGCTGGAAGAAGCCACGGATAAATACATGGCCGACAAGGCACAGGCTTTCGGCCCCGAAAACATGCGCCAGATCGAAAAGCAGGTTCTGTTGCAGATGATCGACCAGAAATGGCGCGAGCATCTGGTGACGCTGGAACATCTGCGCAGCGTCGTCGGTTTCCGCGGCTATGCCCAACGCGACCCGCTGTCGGAATACAAGACCGAGGCGTTCCAGCTGTTCGAAAACCTGCTGGACAGCCTGCGCGGTGATGTCACCCAGCGTCTGGCGCAGATCCGCCCGCTGACCGACGAGGAGCGCGAGGACATGATGCGCCAGTATCAGGCGCAGCAACAGGCCACCCAGGCCGCCATGCAGCCCGAACATGAAGAGGCCGAAGGCGGCGAAGCCACGGGCCGTGTGGCGGGGTTTGACGAAAACGACCCCACGACCTGGGGCAACCCGTCGCGCAACGACCCCTGCCCCTGTGGATCCGGGCTGAAGTTCAAACATTGCCACGGCCGTTTCGCCTGATCGGGCGATTACGGTTGACCCGAACCGACCGGATGCGTTCACGCGCATCCGGTTTTTTTATGGGGAAGGGAAGGGAGGGCTTTCTGCCCTCCCTCTGGCCTGCGGCCATTCACCCAGCCGAGGATATTTGGGCCAAGCTGAAAGTTTTTGAAAAAATGTGCAGCGGTTTACCTGATTTTAACCGGTGATGGCGTAAACCCCGGATGTGGGCGCAGTGTTAACGCAACAGGAACGGGGGCAGGCCATGTAAAGATCGGGACGGTTAGGACATCGCGCGGTGGCTGGTGGCTGGTGGCTGGTGGCTGGTGGCTGGTGGCTGGTGGCTGGTGGCTGGTGGCTGGTGAATATTTTGCGGGCCGTCAGGGTTGCAAGGCTGGGGGCAGCGGCAGCCCTTTCGGGGCGTTTATTCCGGCATCAGCATATAGCCGGCGCCACGAACGGTTTGCAGGAATCGCGGTTCGCGCGGGTCGGGTTCGATCTTGCGGCGCAGGCGGGTGATCTGAACGTCGATGGCGCGTTCTGACTGGTCGCCACCATCATCGCCGCCCCGGCCCAGATGCTCGATCAGGGCCAGACGGCTGACGGGCTCGCCTGCGGTTTCGGCCAGTCGGCGCAGCAATGCGGCCTCGGTTCCGGTCAGGCGCAGGGGGGTATCGCCCTGCCACAGCTCGCCCTTGCTGGTGTCATAGCGCATGGCCCCAAGGCTGAGGTATTTTGGCCCGATCGGGTCGGGCTGGGGCACCCGGCGCAGGATGGCCGCGATGCGCAGCAGCAGTTCGCGCGGTTCAAAGGGCTTGGGCAGGTAATCGTCGGCGCCGCTTTCCAGCCCTTCGATCCGGTCACCGGTTTCGCCACGCGCGGTCAGCAGCAGAATCGGGGTGTCGATGCGCTGGCGCAGATCGCGGGTCAGGCTGAAGCCATCCTCGCCGGGCATCATGACGTCCAGCACGATCAGGTCAAAGGCCAGCCCCGACAGCAAGCGCCGGGCCTGTGCCGCATCGCGCGCACTGGTCACCATATAGCCGTGGCGGGTCAGGAATTTGCCCAGCAACGCGCGGATGCGTTCGTCGTCATCGACCACCAGCAGGTGGCTGGCGCTTTCCGCAACGCTGTCGGCGGGTGCGGGGCCGGGGGTGCCCGGAATGTCGGTGTCAGAGGCGGCGGGGTCAGTCATGGCGGGTCCGTCAGCTGATTTCGGGCAAGTCCTTCATTGCCTGATACTGCCGCCGCATCTCGGGGTCCATCATCGCTTCCAGCACTTGCCGGAAGCCGGCGACGGCCTGCGGACCGGCGCTGCGATAGGCGGCGCGCATCCGCGCGCGCTGCGCCTCGGACAGGCGGCGTTCCAATGCGTCGCCTTTTTCGGTCAGGCGCAATTCACGCTCGCGCCGGTCGCGGCGCCCGACGCGGCTGTCGACCAGCCCGTCCTCGATCAGGGCGCGCAGCACGCGGTTCAGCGATTGCTTGGTCACCCCCAGCACCGACAGCAGGGTGGTCACGGTCAGGCCGGGATCACGGTGGATGAAATGCAGCGCGCGGTGATGGGCGCGGCCGTAACCCAGTTCCTGCAAGATCGCATCGGGGTCGGCGGTGAAGGCGCGATAGGCAAAGAACATCGCCTCGATCCCGCGGCGCAGCTGATCGTCGGTCAGGAACAGCAGGCTTTCACCAGTCGGCAGGTTCGGGCGGGGGACGGCCATGCGGATTCCTTTCTGCGGCTTTGCACCGTTACTATGGCAGAGTTATTGACTTTCCAAGAATGGATTGATAGCCGAAAAGCCAAGTTACGCAACTTTCTGTATCAACAGCAGGCAGGACGCGCAACAATCTGAAACACAAGGAGGCGCAGATGGCAGGCGCATATGATGACCGCGACGGCAAGATCTGGATGGATGGCAGGCTGGTGGACTGGCGCGATGCCAATGTCCACATCCTGACCCATGCCCTGCATTACGCCAGCAGCGTCTTCGAGGGCGAGCGGTGTTACGCCGGCAAGATCTTCAAATCGCGCGAACATTCCCAGCGCCTGATTGATTCGGCGGCGATGCTGGACATGCCGCTGCCCTATAGCGTCGACCAGATTGAAGAGGCCAAGCGCGCAGTGCTGGCGGCCAACGGGTTCGAGGACGCCTATGTCCGCGTGGTGGCGTGGCGCGGCTCGGGCGAGGATATGGGCGTTTCGGCCAAGCGTAACCCGGTGCGCATGGCCGTCGCGGCCTGGGAATGGGGCGCCTATTACGGCGATGCCAAATGGCAGGGCGCCAAGCTGGACATCAGCAAATGGAAGCGCCCCAGCCCCGAAACCATCCCCTCGCAGGCCAAGGCGGCGGGGCTGTATATGATCTGCACCATGTCCAAACACGCCGCCGAGGCCAAGGGCTGTTCCGACGCGCTGTTCATGGACTGGCGCGGCTATGTGGCCGAGGCGACCGGCGCCAACATCTTTTTCCTGAAGGACGGCGTTATCCACACCCCCATCGCGGACGCGATTCTGAACGGCATCACCCGCCAGACCGTTATCGCCATGGCGCGCGAAATGGGGCTTGAAGTCATCGAACGCCGCATCCTGCCCGAGGAACTGGCCGATTTCGACGAATGCTTCCTGACCGGCACCGCAGCCGAGGTCACGCCGGTCGGCCAGATCGGTGATTTCACCTTTACCGTGGGGGAAATCACCCGCAAGATTTCGGACAATTACGAGGCGCTGGTGCGGGCCTGAAACGGCGCCCACACCGGATGAGAGACAAGAAGGGGCGGTTCAGACCGCCCCTTTTGCGTCGTTTTCCCGACCTGAGCGGGCAGGCGCGGCCCCCCGCGCGCGCCGGATCAGGCCTTGTCGCCGCGATCAATGCGCAGATATTCCTGCATTTTGCGATTGCCTTCGCCCCGCTCATGCGGGCGTTTGGTCAGTTCGTCAACGGCGGGGTGGGTGCCGTCCTGACGGTCCTGTTCGGTATAGTTGCGCACCCGGCCATCGCCGGTTTCATGTGCATGATCAAGCGGTTCTTTGGCCATGACATCCCCCTTGTCGCTGTGGTTGGCACAGGGGTAACGCGCCAGCGCGTCATTGGGTTCAGGCCGGTATCGGGGTCAGGCGAATGGCCCTGTCAGGCCGCCTTGACCCCCTGCCCCGTGGTCAGCACGGCATGAAGGGCCGTGGGGTCGGTATTGGCCCGCAGCTTTTCGCGCAATTCCGCATCGCGCAAGGTCCGCGACACCAGCGCCAGCGCCTTGAGGTGATCGACGCCGCCGCTTTTGGGGGCCAGCAGCGCGAAGATCAGGTCGACCGGCTGGCGGTCCACGGCGTCGAAATCCAGCGGCTTGTCCAGCCGGATGAACAGCCCGACCACCGAATCCAGCCCATGCAGGCGGGCATGGGGCAGCGCCACGCCATGACCGACCCCGGTCGGCCCAAGGCTTTCGCGTTCCTGCAACGCATCCAGCGTGTCCGAGACATCCAGCCCGTATTGCGCCTGGGCCATTTCGGCCAGTTCCTGCAACATACGTTTCTTGCTGGACATCTGCGAAACGGTGCGCACGGCACCGTGGCTGAGAATATCGCTGATCTGCATATCTTCGGCTATCCCTCGCCACGGCCGGGCTGACCGACCGTGGCAAACGGCCGCAAAGATTGCGGCGCTTATTTCAGACTGCGGGGGTCGATCCAGCCGACATTGCCGTCTTCACGGCGATGCACGACATTGACCCCGCCATGTTTCTCGTTGCGGAAGACCAGCAGCGGGACGCCGGCCAATTCCATTTGCATCACCGCATCGCCCACCGACAGGGTGGGCACACGGGTTTCCATTTCCGCGATGATGATGGGTTGCAAATCGCCATCCTGCGATTCCCAGGCATCCTCGTCAGCGGGCAGCACATACATGTCTGCGGCGCCATATTCAACCGGTGCCTTGCGGTCGCTGTGATGGTCTTTCAGCCGCCGCTTGTAACGGCGCAGCTGTTTGTCCATCTTTTCGCGGCAGGCGTCGAAGGCGGCGTAAATCTCGGTCGCTTGTCCCTTGGCCTGAACGGTCAGGCCGGTGGACAGATGCACGGTCGCCTCGCACAGGAACTTGTGCGCATCGCGGGAAAAGATGACGGTCGCGTCGGTCGGACGCTGCGCGTATTTGGCTATGGTTTCATCCAGTTCGCTTTTGACGTGACTGGTCAGGGCGTCGCCGATGTCGATCTGTTTTCCGCTGATCTGATAGCGCATTTTATGTCCTTTCGGTTGCCCGATCGGCCCACGCACCGTGCCGGCGAGGGGCCGGTCAGAGAGGTGTCGCCCCCGCCCCGATGACGCACCGGAACAGGGCCGTATAACCATTTGGGAACATTGCGCCGCGACTGTCAACGGGCGTCAGCCCATCGTGAACTGGTCGCCCAGATAAACCTGACGCACCTGCGAATCAGCGACGATTTCCGCCGTGGTGCCGGACTTGATGACATGGCCGTCATGCAGGATATAGGCGCGGTCGACGATGCCCAATGTCTCGCGCACATTATGGTCGGTGATCAGCACCCCGATGCCGCGCGATTTCAGGTCATGGACCAGTTCGCGGATCTCGGCCACGGCGATCGGGTCGACCCCGGCAAAGGGTTCGTCCAGCAGCAGGTATTTCGGGTCCGAGGCCAGACAGCGCGCAATCTCGGCCCGGCGGCGTTCGCCGCCCGACAGGGCCATGGCCGGGGCGTTGCGCAGGTGGCCGATGGAAAAATCACCCAGCAATTCCTCAAGCCGTTCATTGCGGCGGTGGCGATCGCGGGTGCTGACCTCCAGCACGGCCATGATGTTCTGTTCCACCGTCAGGCCGCGAAAGATCGACATTTCCTGTGGCAGGTAACCGATGCCCATCTGCGCGCGGCGATACATCGGCAGGTTACTGGCATTCTGCCCGTCAATCGACACCACCCCCGCATCCGGGCGCACCAGCCCGGCAATGCCGTAAAAACAGGTGGTCTTGCCCGACCCGTTCGGCCCCATCAGGGCCACCACCTCGCCCCTGGCAAGGTCCAGCGAGACATCGCGAATCACCAGCCGGCTGCGATAGGATTTGCGCATCCCCCGCACCGACAGCCCCTGCGCCAGTGGCGGTTGCAGCCCGCCCATCAGTTGCCGCCCGGTTGCAGGACCGAGCGCACCCGGCCATCGACCCGCGCGCTGCCCTGTGCCAGATCGACGGTCATGCGGTTGCCCGACAGCACGTTCTGGCCCTGCGCCATGACCACATCGCCGGTCAGGGTGATGATGCCGGTTTCGACCTCGTACACGGCCTCGGCGGCCTCGGCGGCGTCGGGGCCGCTGACCAGCGTCACATTGCCGCTGGCGTGCAGGCGGGCGATCTTGCGGCGGTCACCGGGGACATATTCGACCACCACCTTTTGCGCGCCAAGCCGCATGTCGCCCTGCCCGATCACCACATTGCCGCTGAACACCGCATGGCCGGTTTTCTGGTCGACCTGAAGGCTGTCGGCGGACAGGTCCACCGGCGCTTTGGTGTCGGCGGTCATGGCGCCGAACGCCGTGGTCTGGGCCGCAGCCGGCAGGGCACAGGGGGCAGCGATGGCAAGACAGAACAGCGCGGCGCGGAACATGAACGGTCCTTTCAGCGGGCACCCGCAGGCCGGGCGCCGGTTCGTTTCAGGGGCGATATATCAAATGAACGCCGCCGGTTAAATCCAGAACCGCCTGACCATCGGCATCGCGGCGCAGCTGCATCTGGCCGGCCTCGACCCGGCCCAAAGGCCCGGTTCCCCGCACCCCGCCATCGGCGGTGATCAGGCTGTGATCGGTGGATGCCGACAGCGTGTCGCTGTCCAGCCGCCAGCCATTGCTGGTCTGCATCCGCACACCGCCCGTCAGCCCGATCAGGCCGTCGCGCATCTGTGCCGCAGGCGCGGTCAGGTCAGCCGACAGCCCGTCAGGGCTTTGCCAGTTCAGCACCACCTCTGACGCGGCGCCGCCCCCGGCCCCCGGCGTGGCCTGTTCAGCCGACAGCGCCACCATGGCGCCGTCGCTGGTGACGCTGGAAAAATGCGGGCCGCGGATCTGGGCATCGCCCTGCATGGCATCGCGGCGCACATCGGCATAAGGCAGCCCACCATCGCCCCCCGGCTGGCGGGCCAGCAGGAACAGCGTCGACAACAGCGCCAGCGCCGCCAGCGGCAGCAGCACCTTCAGCAAGGCCACGACGCGTGACCGCAGCATCGCCTTAAACCATCCCCGCCCGCAGGCAGTCATGGATATGCAGGATACCGCGCGGCTGGCCGTCATCGACCACGAACAGGCAGGTGATCTTGCGGTCCTGCATCTGCGCCAGCGCGGCCTCGGCCAACTGATCGGCGGTGATGGTGCGCGGCGCCGGGGTCATCACCTGCGCGGCCTGCTGGTCCAGCAGCCCGGTCATGTGACGTCGCAGGTCGCCATCGGTGATAATGCCGACCAGCCGCCCGTCCGGCCCGGTCACGCCGGTCACGCCAAAGCCCTTCTGGCTGATGGTCAGCAGGGCCTCGGACATGGGGGCGTCTTGGGCCACCAGCGGCATGTCGCCATGCATCAGGTCGCCCACCCGCGCCAGCCGCGCCCCCAGCTTGCCGCCGGGGTGGAAGGTGCGGAAATGGTCGGGGGTGAATTTGCGATGCTCCATCAGGGCCACGGCCAGCGCATCGCCAAGCGCCAGCGTCATCGTGGTCGAGGTCGTCGGCACGATCCCCGAGCCACAGGCCTCGGGGGCGGCGGGCAGCAGCAGCGCCACGTCCGATTGCCGCAAAAGGGTCGAGCCATCGCGCCCCGCCACCCCGACCAGCGGGATCGAGAAGCGCCGCGTATGTGCGACGATATCGGCAATCTCGGGGGTTTCGCCGCTGTTGGACAGCACCAGCGCCACGTCGCCCTGCGTCACCATGCCAAGGTCGCCATGGCTGGCCTCGCCGGGGTGGACGAATTGCGCGGGCGTGCCGGTGCTGGCCAGCGTCGCGGCGATCTTGCGCCCGATATGGCCGGATTTGCCCATGCCCGACACGATCACCCGGCCCTTTGCGGCCAGAATCAGGTCAACGGCGCGGTCGAATTCGGGGCCAAGCCGGTCAGCCAGCAGGTCAAGCGCCTGGGCTTCGGTGCGGATCACGCGGCGGGCGGTGTCGATGTAACTGGTCATAAGCGCAACCTAGTGCCGGAAAATGTCGTTTTCATCCCCCCAGCCCATCAGGTCCAGATGGGCACGGGCAGGCAGAAAGTCGAAACAGGCCTGCGCCAGACCCATCCGCCCCTCGCGTTCAAGGCGCTTTTCCAGTTCGGCCTTCAGGCGGTGCAGGTGCAGCACGTCGCTGGCGGCATATTCCAGCTGCGCGTCCGACAGATCCGCCGCGCCCCAGTCGCTGGTCTGCTGCTGCTTGGAAATATCGACCCCGACCAGTTCGTTCAGCAGGTATTTCAGCCCGTGCCGGTCGGTAAAGGTGCGCACCATCTTGGACGCGATCTTGGTGCACCAGACCGGCGCCGTCACCGCGCCAAAGGTGCTTTCCAGCGCGGCAATGTCGAAACGGCCGAAATGGAACAGCTTCAGCACCGCCGGGTCGGTCAGCATCCGCACCAGATTGGGCGCGCTGGTCTGGCCGCGCGCGATCTGGACCAGATGCGCCTCGCCATCGCCGGCGGACATCTGGACAAGGCACAGCCGGTCGCGGCGCGGGTCAAGGCCCATCGTCTCGGTGTCGATGGCGACGACGGGGCCAAGGTCCAGCCCGTCGGGCAGGTCGTTCTGATAAAGATGGATGGTCATGAAACACCCCTGTGATGCGGTTATGCGCGGCATAAATCACCCGCACTGTGTTTTCCAGACCACAGCAGCGGCAAAACCGTCTTTACAAGGAACGATCCTGCGGGGATTTTTGTTGCAAAGCCAACGCTTGCCCCATGCCACAGGAAGGAACCCGCCATGAAATCCCGCCCGTTTAACCGCCTGTCCGCCCGCGCGCCGCTGGCGCTGGGTGCCGTCGCTGCCGCCACCCTGCTGGCCGCGTGCGAGCCGGTGCCACCGCAAAGCCCCGCCAACGGCCTGCCGCTTGAGGGGGACTGGCGCGTTGCCAGCATCGGCGGCATTGCCACCGTGGACCCCAACGCCACCCGCGTCAGCTTTACCGACAGCGCGGTGTCGGGGGTTCTGGGTTGTAACCAGTTCAGCGGCACCTATACCATGGCCGGCAATGTCATCACCATCAGCCCGCTGGCGGTTACCCAGATGGCCTGTGGTGGCAAGCTGGACCGTCAGGAACAGCGCGGCCTTGACCTGATGGGCCAGTCGATGGGCGTCGTCGCCCGCAGCGCCAACCAGATGGTGCTGTCCGGTCCCGCCGGCCAGTCGTTCCTGCTGGAAAAACAGGCCGCGCCCGCCCGCAAGTGACCCTGCCCGCAAGTGACCGGGCATCCGCGTCTCGACACTGGAAAAACACATCGGGGCGGCCATGCGGTCGCCCCTTTTTCATTGCCGCCGAAACGGATGAAATGCTGGAATTTCAGGGGCCTGCCGCAAAAACAAAAACCCCCGGCCGAAGCCGGGGGTTTTTTGGTGCCCAGGAGAGGACTCGAACCTCCACGTCTTGCGACACACGGACCTGAACCGTGCGCGTCTACCAATTCCGCCACCTGGGCAGGCCGCGTGAGGGGGGTTACTAAGGCCAGTTCAGGGGGGCGTCAACAGCTATTTTCGAAAAAATCATCCGGCCCGCGATTTTTTTCGCAACCGCAGAACCGGACCGTCAGGCGGGCGCGGCACCGGCGCGCTTGCCCGCAGGCGCGTCGCGCGCTATCACGCAGCAGAATAAGGCGGTTTTCGGACCGCGCACGCCTTTGCGGGGATGATGTCATGGCAAAACTGGTCACCATCTATGGGGGTTCGGGCTTTCTGGGGCGGCAGATCGCGCGCCTGATGGCCGCGAAGGGCTGGCGCGTGCGCGTCGCCGTGCGCCGCCCGGACGAGGCGCTGTTCGTGCGCACCTATGGCGCCGTCGGTCAGGTCCAGCCGGTGCCCTGCAATATCCGCGACGACCTGTCGGTGCGCGCGGCCATGGCCGGGGCGGATGCGGTGATCAACTGTGTCGGTATTCTGGTGCGCGAGGGCAGGAACCGGTTCGACGCGGTTCAGCATGACGGTGCCGCCCGCATCGCGCGGCTGGCAGCCGAAACCGGGGTGGATCATTTCGTCCATGTCTCGGCCATCGGCGCCGACCCTGACAGCGACAGCGCCTATGCCGCCAGCAAGGGCAAGGGCGAGGGCGAGGTTCTGCGCCACCGCCCCGACGCCGTGATCCTGCGGCCCTCGGTCATGTTCGGCAATGGCGATGGCAGCTATAACCGTTTTGCCGGGCTGACCCGCTTTGGCCCGCTGATGTCGATTGCCGGGGGCAATACCCGGATGCAGCCCGTCTTTGTCGAGGATGTCGCCGCCGCCGCCGTCATGGGCGCCGAAGGCACAGCCCCCGCCGGGATCTATGAACTGGGTGGTCCCGACGTGCTGACCGTGCGCGAAATGGTCGCTCAGGTGCTGGAGGTGACGCGCAAGCGCCGGGGCGTCATCAACCTGCCGTTCTGGATGGCCGGTCTTGTCGGCGGGGCGTTCGACCTTGTGCAGACGCTGACCGGCGGGCTGTTGACCAACCGGGTGCTGACCCGCGATCAGGTGCGCCTGCTGCGCCACGACAATGTGGTGGCTGATGGCGCGCGCGGCTTTGACGCGCTGGGGATCGTGCCGACCTCGGCCATGGCGGTGATCCCGCAATATCTGTGGCGGTTCCGGCATGGCGGTCAGTATGACGACATCATGGCCTCGGCCCGGAACCTGCGCCCGCACTGACGCCGCCAAAGGATCAGCCCCTTGCCCTATCTGAATGATGTTATCCTCGGGGTGATCGAGGGTATTACCGAATTTCTGCCCATTTCCAGCACCGGCCACCTGTTGCTGGCGGAACAATGGCTGGGGGCGCGGTCCGACACCTATAACATTGTCATTCAGGCCGGGGCGATTCTGGCCGTGACGCTGATCTATTGGCGGCGGCTGGTGGATCTGGCACTTGGCTGGAACCAGCCGGAAAACCGCGATTACCTGATCAAGCTGCTGGCCGCCTTTGGCATTACCGCCGTGCTGGGGCTGGTGGTCAAGAAACTGGGTTTCGAACTGCCCGAGACCGTGACCCCCATCGCATGGGCGCTGGTGATTGGCGGGGTGTGGATGATCGCCGCCGAATCGCTGGCGGCGCGGCTGCCCGATTCCACACGCATCACATGGCAGGTGGTGATCGCCGTCGGTATCGCCCAGATCGTCGCCGGCATTTTTCCCGGCACCTCGCGGTCGGGTGCCACGATCTTTGCCGCGATGCTGCTTGGCACCTCGAACCGGGCGGCGGCGACCGAATTCGCGTTTCTGGTCGGCATCCCCACCATGTATGCCGCCAGCGCCTATTCGCTGTTGAAACACAGCAGCAATGTCGACGAGGACTGGACCGCGCTGGGGATCGCCTTTGCGGTGTCAACCGTGACGGCCTTTATCGCGGTGAAATGGCTGCTTGGCTTTATCCGGTCGAACCGGTTCACCGTCTTCGCCGTCTATCGCATCGTATTTGGCCTGCTGCTGTTGGGTCTTGCCTGGAAAGGGCTGGTGGTCTGAGGGCCAGCGCAGCAAGGGTTTTCGGCAATATAGGTAACAATAACTGTCCTAGTTTTTCAGTCAGGATGCCGAAAATCATCGTCAGGCCGCGAAAAACTTAAATAAAGGTCAGCATTGCTGTCTTTTAACCCCGGACACGCTGCGATATGCCAGCGATGAACGATTTTGGGGGTGCGCAGCCATGGCCACGCAAAAAATGCTGAAATTCGTCACGATCGACCGCCAGATGCCGGAAAAACGGCAGGCCGATGAACGTGCCGGGGATTTCCATGAAATCTATCGCGAATTCGCCGCCGAAAAGGCCCGCGAACAGGCCAGCCGGTGCAGCCAGTGCGGCGTGCCCTATTGCCAGTCGCATTGCCCGCTGCACAACAACATCCCCGACTGGCTGCGCCTGACCGCCGAGGGCCGCACCGAAGAGGCCTATCGCCGCAGTCAGGAAACCAACACTTTCCCCGAAATCTGTGGCCGCATCTGCCCGCAGGACCGCCTGTGCGAGGGTAATTGCGTCATCGAACAGTCGGGCCACGGCACCGTCACCATCGGCGCCATCGAAAAATACATCACCGACACCGCGTGGGAACAGGGCTGGGTCCAGCCTGTCAGACCCGCGGTGGAACGCAGCGAATCGGTCGGCATTATCGGCGCCGGTCCGGGCGGGCTGGCCGCCGCGGACCGTTTGCGGCGGATGGGGTTTCAGGTCACCGTCTATGACCGCCACGACCGGGCGGGCGGGTTGCTGATCTATGGCATTCCCGGTTTCAAGCTGGAAAAGGACGTGGTCGAACGCCGCAACCGCCAGCTGGAGGAAAGCGGCGTCGAATTCGTGCTGAACGCCAATGTCGGAGAGGATATTTCCTTCGACGCCATTCGCGGCAAACATGACGCGGTGCTGATCGCCACCGGCGTTTATAAAACCCGCGATCTGGATATCGACAATGCCAGCGCCAATGGCGCGGTGCGCGCGCTGGATTACCTGACCGCCAGCAACCGCGTCGATCTGGGCGATGATGTGCCCGATTACGAGGATGGCGAACTGAACGCCGCCGGCAAGCGCGTCGTCGTCATCGGCGGCGGCGACACCGCGATGGATTGCGTGCGCACCGCCATCCGTCAGGGCGCAACCAGCGTGAAATGCCTGTATCGCCGCGACCGCGCGAATATGCCGGGCAGCCAGCGCGAGGTTCAGAACGCCGAGGAAGAGGGCGTCGAATTCGTCTGGCTGTCCGCCCCCGGTGGCTTTGTCGGGCATGTGCCGGGCATCGCGGGTGCCGCGCAGGAAGCCGACATGGGCGGCACCGAACAGCCCGCCATCAGCGCCGTGCGGGTCCAGAAAATGCGCCTTGGCGCACCCGATGTGTCGGGGCGTCAGTCGCCCGAACTGATCGAGGGGGCCGATTACGACGAACCGGCCGAACTGGTCATCAAGGCGCTGGGGTTCGAACCCGAAGACCTGCCAAAATTATGGGGTGTCGACGGGCTGGAGGTTACGCGCTGGGGCACCATCAAGGCCGATTTCAACACCCATATGACCAGCCTTCCGGGCGTGTTCGCGGTGGGCGATATCGTGCGCGGCGCCTCGCTGGTGGTCTGGGCCATCCGTGACGGTCGCGAGGCCGCTGACCAGATCTCGACCTGGCTGACCGGCGCGGACCGTATCGCGGCGCAATGATGGCACGCGCGGCGTTCATCCTTGCGCTGTGCCTGCTGGCCGGGCCGGGGCTGGCCGGGGGGCGCTTTGCCCCGCCGGCGGGCTGTGTGCTGGATATGACGGTGCAAAACCACGGCTGCACCGTCACCCAGCACCTGCGCTGCGACAGCGACGCACCCGGCGACCGGCGCAGTGTCAGCTTTGACCGTCAGGGCCGCGTCTATGACGACCATATCGACGCCGAAACCCGCTGGCTGGACAGCACCGACGCGCAGGGCCTGACCGAAACCCTGCTGCCAGGCGCCGCCGATGACGCCTCGTTTTCGACGCTGATCGCGACCGGCCATGACAGTTTCGACTTCTGGACCGAGCTGGGGGACGGGACGCGCATCCGCTATCGCGGCAGCGACCGCCTGACCGGGCAGGATGTGACCATTGACGGGGTGACGCTGGCGCGCACACAGTTCCGGCTGACCGCGCAGGACGCAAACGGCGCGGTGCTGTTTCAGCACCATGGCGGCCAATATGTCAGCCGCGCGATGGGCCGCTTTTTCGGCGGGTCCGAGGTGTTTGACGATGGCACCGGCCAGCCGCAGCGCTTTGACCACAGCCCCGCCCGCTTTGATTTTCCGGACGAGCCGGGGTTCGGCTCGACCACACCTGAATATGACTGCGACATGATCATGGCGCAGCACAGCGACAGAAAGGCCACGCTATGAAGGATTGGCAAGCCAGCGAAGAAGCCCGCCGCGACTGGATGGCGGAACACAGCCTGTATCGCAAGGATGACGAACACGCATCCTGCGGCGTGGGTCTGGTCGTCAGCATCGACGGCAAGCCGTCGCGCAAGGTGGTCCAGAACGGCATCGACGCGCTGAAGGCGATCTGGCATCGCGGCGCGGTGGATGCCGATGGCAAGACCGGCGATGGCGCGGGCATTCACGTCCAGATCCCGGTGCCGTTCTTTTACGACCAGATCCGCCGCACCGGGCACGAGCCGGACACGGCCAAGCTGATCGCCGTGGGTCAGGTGTTCCTGCCGCGCACCAATTTCGCCGCGCAGGAAAGCTGCCGGACCATCGTGGAATCCGAGGTTCTGCGCATGGGCCATTACATCTATGGCTGGCGCCACGTTCCGGTGAACACCGCGGTTCTGGGGGAAAAGGCCAATGCCACCCGCCCCGAGATCGAGCAGATCCTGATCCGCTGTGAAAAGGATATCGACGCCGAAGCGTTCGAGCGCGAGCTGTATATCATCCGCCGCCGCATCGAAAAGGCCGCCACCGCCGCGCAGGCCGGGCCGCTGTATTTCGCCAGCCTGTCGTGCCGCAGCATCATCTATAAGGGCATGATGCTGGCCGAACAGGTGGCCGAATTCTATCCCGACCTGAAGGACGACCGCTTCCAGTCGGCTTTCGCCATCTATCACCAGCGTTATTCGACCAACACCTTCCCGGAATGGTGGCTGGCACAGCCCTTCCGCATGTTGGCCCATAACGGCGAAATCAACACCCTGAAAGGCAACCTGAACTGGCTGAAAAGCCACGAGATCCGCATGGCCTCGTCCGCGTTCGGGGAACTGGCCGAGGAAATCAAGCCCATCGTCCCCGGCGGGTCCAGCGACAGTGCCGCACTGGATGCCGTGTTCGAGGTCATGGTCCGGTCAGGCCGCAACGCGCCGATGACCAAGACCATGCTGGTCCCCGAGGCATGGTCCAAGGCCACCACTGACATGCCGCAGAAATGGGCGGATATGTATGCCTATTGCAACTCGGTCATGGAACCGTGGGACGGGCCTGCCGCGCTGGCGATGACCGATGGCCGCTGGGTTTGCGGCGGGCTGGACCGCAACGGCCTGCGCCCGATGCGCTATGTGGTGACGACCGACGGGTTGCTGATCGCCGGGTCCGAGGCCGGGATGGTCCCGGTCGAGGAAGCCACCATCCGCGAAAAAGGCGCGTTGGGTCCGGGGCAGCTGATCGCCGTCGATATGGTCGAGGCCCGGCTGTATCACGACACCGAAATCAAGGACCAGCTGGCCGCCAGCCAGCCCTTTGGCGACTGGCTGGAAAAGATCGTCAGGCTGAACGACCTGATGGCCGATGTGCCCGAACGCGTGAACCTGACCGGCGAGGATCTGCGCCGCCGTCAGATCGCCGCCGGCTATTCCATCGAGGATCTGGAAAACGTCCTGTCCCCCATGGCCGAGGACGGCAAGGAAGCGCTGGCCAGCATGGGCGACGACACGCCATCGGCGGTTTTGTCGAACCAATACCGGCCGCTGTCGCATTTCTTCCGCCAGAATTTCAGCCAGGTCACCAACCCGCCCATCGACAGCCTGCGCGAAAGCCGGGTGATGTCGCTGAACACGCGGTTCGGCAACCTGAAGAACGTGCTGGACGTGTCCAGCGCGCAGACCGAAATTTTGCTGCTGGAATCGCCCTTTGTCGCGAATGGCGAATTCGGCAAGCTGATGGAACAGTTCGGGCCGAATGTGACGGTCATCGACTGCACCTTTGACAATGATGCCGGCCCCGAGGCGCTGGGTCAGGCGCTGGCCCGCATCCGCGCCGAGGCCGAGGATGCCGTGCGGTCCGGCGCCGGTCACATCGTGCTGACGGATCAGGAACAAAACCCCGACCGCATCGCCATGCCGATGATTCTGGCCACCAGCGCGGTGCACAGCTGGCTGACCCGCAAGGGCCTGCGCACCTTCTGTTCGATCAATGTGCGGTCCGCCGAATGCATCGACCCGCATTATTTCGCGGTGCTGATCGGCTGTGGCGCGACCACGGTGAACCCCTATCTGGCGCAGGACAGCATTGCCGACCGCATTGAACGCGGGTTGCTGACCGGTTCGCTGGTTGACAACATGCGCCGCTATCGCGAGGCGGTGGATCAGGGCCTGCTGAAGATCATGGCCAAGATGGGCATTTCGGTGCTGTCATCCTATCGCGGCGGCCTGAACTTCGAGGCGGTGGGCCTGTCGCGGGCCATGGTCGCGGAATATTTCCCCGGTATGCACTCGCGCATTTCCGGCATCGGCCTGCACGGCATCCAGCACAAGCTGGAGGATATTCACGCCAAGGGCTTTGCCGAGGATGCCGACCTGCTGCCGGTGGGCGGCTTTTACAAGCTGCGCCGCTCGGGCGAGAAACACGCCTGGGAAGCCAACACCATGCGGCTGCTGCAACTGGCCTGCGAAAAAGCCAGCTTTGACGTGTGGAAGCAATATTCCAAGGCGATGCGGTCGAACCCGCCGATCCACATCCGCGACCTGCTGGACATCAAGCCGCTTGGCAAGCCGGTGCCCATCGAAGAGGTGGAATCCATCACCAGCATCCGCAAGCGGTTCGTGACGCCGGGCATGTCGCTGGGGGCGCTGTCCCCCGAGGCGCATATGACCCTGAACATCGCCATGAACCGCATCGGCGCGAAATCTGACAGCGGCGAGGGCGGCGAAGACCCGGCGCATCAGAACCCCTTCCCCAATGGCGACAACCCCTGCGCCAAGATCAAGCAGGTGGCATCGGGCCGGTTCGGGGTGACGGCGGAATACCTGAATTCGTGCGAAGAGCTGGAAATCAAGGTGGCGCAGGGCGCCAAACCCGGCGAGGGCGGCCAGTTGCCCGGCATGAAGGTCACCGACCTGATCGCCCGTCTGCGCCATTCGACCAAGGGCGTGACCCTGATTTCGCCGCCGCCGCATCACGATATTTACAGCATCGAGGATCTGGCGCAGCTGATCTATGACCTGAAACAGATCAACCCGCGCGCCAAGATCACCGTCAAACTGGTGGCGTCGTCGGGCGTGGGCACCATTGCGGCGGGGGTGGCCAAGGCCAAGGCCGATATCATCCTGATTTCGGGCCACAACGGCGGCACCGGGGCCAGCCCGGCGACATCCATCAAATTCGCGGGCCTGCCTTGGGAAATGGGCCTGACCGAGGCGCATCAGGTGCTGGCGATGAACCGCCTGCGCGAACGTGTGACCCTGCGCACCGATGGGGGCCTGCGCACCGGGCGCGATATCGTCATGGCCGCGATGATGGGCGCCGAGGAATACGGCATCGGCACCGCCGCGCTGATCGCGATGGGCTGTATCATGGTGCGCCAGTGCCAGTCGAATACCTGCCCCGTGGGTGTGTGCACGCAGGATGAAAAGCTGCGCGCCATGTTCAACGGCAGCGCCGACAAGGTGGTGAACCTGATCACCTTCTATGCCCAGGAAGTGCGCGAAATTCTGGCCGGCATCGGCGCGCGTTCGCTGGACGAGGTGATCGGCCGCGCCGATCTGCTGACGCAGGTCAGCCGTGGCGCCGCGCATCTGGACGATCTGGACCTGAACCCGCTGCTGATCACCGTCGATGGCTGGGACAAGATCGTCTATGACCGGTCCAAGCCGCGCAACGCCGTGATGGACACGCTGGACGCCGAGATCATCCGCGACGCGGAACGCTTTTTCAGCGATGGCGAAAAGATGCAGCTGTCCTATGCTGTGCGCAACACCCAGCGCACCGTCGGCACGCGCACCAGTTCGATGATCGTGCAGACCTTCGGGATGCGCAACAAGCTGCAGGCCGACCACCTGACGGTGCGTCTGACCGGCAGCGCGGGTCAGTCGCTGGGGGCCTTTGCCGCGCCGGGGCTGAAGATCGAAGTCTCGGGCGATGCCAATGACTATGTCGGCAAGGGGTTGTCGGGCGGCACCATCACCGTGCGCCCGCCGATGATCTCGCCGCTGGTGGCCGCCGATAACACCATCATCGGCAACACGGTCCTGTATGGCGCGACCAATGGCTTTTTGTTTGCCGCGGGCCGCGCCGGGGAACGCTTTGCGGTGCGCAACAGCGGCGCGAAAGTGGTGATCGAGGGCTGCGGCACCAATGGCTGCGAATATATGACCGGCGGTGTGGCGGTGATCCTTGGCCGCATCGGCGCCAATTTTGGCGCAGGCATGACCGGGGGCATGGCCTATCTGTATGACCCCGAGGGGGTGGCAGGCGATTACATCAACATGGAATCGCTGGTCACCTGCGCGGTCACCCACCCCCATTGGGAGGCCGAGCTGAAAACCCTGATCGAACGTCACCACACCGAGACCGGCAGCCGCCGCGCCGCCGAAATCTTGCAGAACTGGGCCGAGGAAAAGGCGCATTTCCTGCAAGTCTGCCCGCGCGAGATGCTGCCGCATTTGAAGCATCCGCTGGCCGAAACCGGCGA
This sequence comes from Paracoccus jiaweipingae, assembly GCF_044335505.1. Classification (NCBI taxonomy): domain Bacteria; kingdom Pseudomonadati; phylum Pseudomonadota; class Alphaproteobacteria; order Rhodobacterales; family Paracoccaceae; genus Paracoccus; species Paracoccus jiaweipingae. The sequence continues at coordinate 448,637 of NZ_JBISBS010000002.1, forward strand.
TCTGGCGGCGATGCCGGCACAGTGATGGCCGCGCCGATCTGACCATGGAACCCGGCCCCGCGTGGCCGGGTTTCCTTTTGCAACGCCGGGCACAAAGCCCGCGCAGGGCGAAAGGAGTATCCCCATGTCCGATCTTCTGGTGATGGCTTTCGACGACGAGGCCACCGGGTTCGAGGTCCGCACCGAACTGGTGAAAATGCAAAAGGAATACCTGCTGGAGATGGAGGACGCCGTCGTCGTCACCCGCCCCGGTGCCGAGGATATTCAGCTGCACCAGTCGATGAACCTGACCGCCGCCGGTGCGCTTGGCGGTGGTTTCTGGGGCACGCTGGTGGGGCTTTTGTTCCTGAACCCGCTGGTCGGCGCGGCGGTCGGGGCCGGTTCCGGCGCGCTGGCCGGGTGGCTGACCGATTACGGGATTAACGATGATTTCATGAAAGAGGTCGGACAGAAAGTCACCCCCGGCGGGTCGGCGGTGTTCATTCTGGTGCGCAAGATGACCGCCGATAAGGTGCTGGAACGGCTGAAGGCGTATGGCCATCATGGCCGGGTGATCCAGACCTCGCTGTCGGATGCCGACGAGGCCCGCCTGCGCGAGGCGCTGGCCGGCAAGGGCGCCGCGATGCTGGCCGACACCCCGGCCGAGGCCCCCTCGGACGTGCCGCAGGTGACCATCCCCAAGGGTTGACGCGCCCCCTGCCCCCTTGACCTGCGCGGGCGGTCCTGACACCACCCGCGCATGGACCCGCATTCGCAACCCCCTGCACCCAAGCGCGAAACCCGCCCCGGCGGCGCGCTGTTGCGGCGCGCGGTGCGGGCGGTGTGGCGCCGGGTGATGTGGGTGCTGTGGCGGCTGATGGCGGTGATGCTGGCGCTGGTGGCGATTTTCGCCTTCATCAACCCGCCCACCACCTGGACCATCATGTCCGAGACCCGTGCCCATCCCGGCATTGACCGCGTCTGGGTGCCGGCGGACCGGATCGCGCCGGTCATGCTGCGCGCCGTGGTCGCCGCCGAGGATGCCAATTTCTGCCGCCACTGGGGTTTCGACATGTCCGAGATCCGCAAGGTCATCGCCAGCGGCTCGAACCGGGGGGCCTCGACCCTGACCCAGCAGACGGCCAAGAACGTGTTTTTGTGGCAGGGCCGCAGCTGGCCGCGCAAGTTTCTGGAAACCCTGTGGACCCCGATGATCGAGGCGCTGTGGTCCAAGCGCCGCATTGTCGAGGTTTATCTGAATGTCGCGGAATTCGGCCCCGGCGTGATGGGCGTCGGCGCTGCCGCGCGGTATTATTTCGACACCACCCCTGACCGGCTGACCGCGATGCAGGCCGCGCGGCTGGCGGCGGCCCTGCCCGCGCCCAAGGCGCGCGACCCGCGCAGCCGCGCCGTGGCGGGCCGCGCCCGTGCCATTGCCGATGGTGCCGCCACCATTGCCCGCGATGGCCGCGACGATTGCCTGCGCCCCTGAACCGGGGCTGCAATCGTGGCCACCAGCGGTTGAAACCGGTCGCGCAGGCGCGTATCACCGCCCCCATTCCCAAGCATGGTTACGGATATGAACACGCCCCCGGTTACCCGTCTTTACCACGTTCCGCTGTCGCCCTATTGCCGCAAGGTGCGGCTGGTGCTGGCCGAAAAGAAGATCGAGGTCGAGCTGGTCGAGGACCGGTTCTGGGAATCGAATGCCGAACTGTATCGCCGCAACCCGGCGGGCAAGCTGCCGGTGCTGCGCCATGACGGGCGGCTGATGGGCGAAAGTCAGGCGATCTGTGAGTATCTGGACGAAACCGTCCCGGACCCGTCGCTGGTGCCCGCCAGCCCCGCCGACCGATACGAAATGCGCCGCCTGTGCGCGTGGTTCGACGACAAGTTCAACGCCGAGGTCACCCGCCCCATCATGTATGAACGGGTGTGGAAAAAGGTGATGAAGGCGGGCTATCCCGATGCGCAGATGGTCAAGTCGGGCCTGCGGGCGATCAAGTATCACATCGACTATCTGACATCGCTGCTGGAACAGCGCCGCTGGCTGGCCGGGTCCAGCCTGAGCCTTGCCGATTTCACCGCTGCGGCGCATTTTTCCTGTCTGGATTATATCTCGGACGTGGACTGGGACCGCAGCCATACGCTGCGCGACTGGTATGCGACGGTCAAGTCGCGCCCGGCTTTCCGCAGCCTGCTGGCCGATCAGGTGCCGGGGATTCCACCGGCGCGCCATTATGCCGTGCTTGACTTCTGACGCCGCGACGGCGGCCGGTCCGCAGGGTATTTGGGCAACGAAGAAAACCCTGCTGGCGGATCGCGCCAGATTCGAGGGCTTTGCCAAGATGGGCGTGACCACGCCCGGTTCAGTGCCCCAGATCGCCGCGCGGCTGGCGGATTATGTCGCCAGGGAACGGCATGGCCAGATGGCGTGGATGGCCGAGCGGATGCACTGGCGCGGCGATCCGTCGGCGCTGTGGCCGCAGGCGCGGGCGGTGATCATGCTGGCCGAGCCATACACCCCCCGCCATGACCCGCGCGCAGTGCTGGCCCATCCCGATCGCGGGGCAATCAGCGTTTACGCACAGGGGCGCGATTACCACGATCTGGTGAAAAAGCGGCTCAAGCGGCTGGGGCGGTGGTTTCTGGAAACCCAGGCGCCGGACGAAGAAATCAAGGTTTTCGTCGACACCGCGCCGGTGATGGAAAAGCCTTTGGCGCAGGCAGCGGGGCTGGGGTGGCAGGGCAAGCATACCAACCTGTTGGGGCGCGATCTGGGGTCGTGGTTCTTTCTGGGGTCGATCTTTACCACCGCGCCGCTTCCCCCCGACCACCCCGAGCCTGACCGCTGCGGGTCGTGCCGCGCCTGTCTGGATGCCTGCCCGACCGATGCCTTCCCGGCGCCGTTCCAGCTGGATGCGCGGCGCTGCATTTCCTATCTGACGATCGAGCATCACGGCCCGGTGCCGCTGGAATTGCGCGAACGTATGGGCAATCACATCTTTGGCTGCGACGATTGTCTGGCCGCCTGCCCGTGGAACAAATTCGCGCAGGCCGCGCATGAAATGCGGTATCTGGCCGATGACCCCACCGCGCCCTTGCTGGCGGAACTGGCGGCGCTGGATGACGCGGCTTTCCGGGCGCGCTTTGCCGGCACGCCGGTCAAGCGGCTGGGGCGGGACCGGTTCATCCGCAACGTGTTATATGCAATCGGCAACAGCGGCCTGACCGCACTGCGCCCCGTCGCGCTGGGGCTGACTGACGACCCCGACCCGACTGTGGCCGAGGCGGCGCAATGGGCGGCGGCGCGGCTGGCCTAGGCCGGGTCGTCAAAGCCGAACATGACGTAATCGCGCAGATAAGCCTCGCGCGCGGCTTTGATCAGTGACGGGTCGGACAGGAAGGCGGGAAAGACCTCGGGGGTGTAGCCCGCGGCCACATCGCCGGACAGGCCGGCACTTTCGGCCAGCCAGCCCAGATCGCGGGACAGCGCGCCTTCGCGCAGCACCATATCGGGGGACGAGAAGCGGCCAAAGCCGGAAATGATCTCGGACTGGCTGGCCCAGATTGGGTGGACGGGCAGCGTTGTCTGGCCGTGCAGGTTGCGTTTCAGAAAATCCAGAAAGGCCAGAAACAGCCCCGCATGGTCACCGTCGGTCAGCCTGAACAGCGCCGCATCGGGCGGCAACGGCACCCGGTGGACATCACGCAGGGTCTGGCGCAGATCGGCACCGCGCGGGGCGGCCAGCATCTGGCCATAGGCGGCCCAGGCCCGGCGCAGCGGGTGGCGCAGGACGGTAAAGCTGCGGTGGTTGGGGTGGTCGCGCTTCCACTGGCGCAGGCGGTTCTGGGTCAGCCCGCTATCGGTGTTGCCAAGCCCCTGCAACCAGCGCCGCACCGCCGCGTCGGGACCGCCGCGCACCGGCATGAACAGCAGGCCGGCGCCGGCCTCGGTCGTCAGGTAAGAGGGCACGGCAGGCCCGCGCGCGGGTTCGAAACCGGGAATACGGCCCAGATCGAACGGGTCCAGCTGGGACAGATCGGCGCACATCTGGTCGTAATTGGCGACCTTTTCCGCCATCTGGCGCGGGTTTTGCGGCACCTGATCGCTGGCCGGTTCGACCCGGTCCAGATCGGTGCGCCCCAGCCAGTGCAGCAGCCCGGTCATCACCCCGCCATCACGCAGATCGTCATAGGACAGCCAGAAGGCCGACTGGCCGCTGGTTTGCAGCCGGTGCTGGATGCGGGCCAGAAAGGCGGCGTTATCGTCCAGCGTCTGGCGAAATTCGGCGCCGTCATAGGTGATGGCCGCGGGTTTGGGGACCTCGGTCTCGTTCAGTTTCCACTGGTTGGTTTCCCATGCCAGCCGGGTCGAGACATAGCTGTCCAGCGGGTTGCGCGTCAGCACGATCTTGGCGCAGTCGCGGTCATCCATGATCGCATCGAACACCCGCGGGTCGTGGTCAAAGAAATAGCGGAACCCCGGCAAATGGTTGGGCTTGTCAAAGATCGCCGCCAACAGCCGCTGCGGGTCGGCATCGCGTTCGGCGCGGGTCACGCCCTTCAGTTCGTCCTTGTCGGGCCAGCCCATCATATAGGGGTTGAACGCCTCGCCAAAGCAGGTGACGCGGCGCACCGCGTTCAGCGTCGCCTCAAGCAGGTTCGACCCGGTGCGCATCCCCGCAAAGATGACAAAGCGCGAAAAACCCATCACATGCCCCGAAATTCATCTGTCATATCAAGCGGCAGATTACCCATGGTCCGGGGATAAAGGCCAGCATTGCGCAATTTCTGGACGAAACGTCCCAGCCCGTGCAGGTCGCGCATCGGCGGCAGGTCATGGGTGTAAAGCTGGCGATGCGGATCCAGCAGTTCCAGCATGGTATTGGTGTGTTCCAGCGGGTCTGACAGAAATTCCGCCAGCGTCCAGACCGTCAGCCGCGCCTTGACCCAGACGGAGCGCAGGATCTTGACCTGCGCGGCCTCGGCGCGTTCCAGCCGGGCGGCCATGCGGCGGATGTCGTCAAAGGGCATTCCCGACCCCATCAGCGGCACCATCCACGCCCCGGTGATCACCACCATCGTGGCGTTCGGGTCTGTGCAGGTGAACCAGTTCAGGTCCTGCATGTCACGCGGCGAATACTGGAACACCACGGTCCGGCTGCTGCTGCGGATCAGCGAGGTCAGAAACCCCTGCGGGTCCATATCGCGCAGCGCCGCCGAATTGGTCAGCGCACCGGGGCCAACACGGGTGCGGCCCAGAAATTCGACCCGGTCACGGGCCAGAATATGCCCATGCACGTCGTAATCGACCTGTTCCCACAGCCAGTCCTCGAACCCGTCAAACAAGTCAGAAAAGCCCTGTACGATGCCGTAACGGGCGCTGGTCTTGCCGTTTTCGCAATCCTTCCGGGGAAAGCGGCTTTGCATATACAGGCCCGGACGGCCAAGCTGGCGGCGGGTCACGGCCTGGTCGATCAGCGCGTCGATACGCAGCGGGTCGGGTTCGCGCAGCGGGTCCTGGCCGTCAGGCGTGGGGGCCGGAAATTCCAGATACAGCCCCACCGCCCTGGGCCAGATCTTGCGGGCGATGAAGCAGCCCGAATCACGCAGCATATCGGCGTGATCATCGTAAAACGTATAGGGCTTGCCCTGCATGTCGAATTTGGACACCGTCAGCGACCGGCTTTCGATATTGACCGAATGGCGGCGGGCCAGCGTCTGGAAATAGCTTTCATCCGCGATCCATGAATGGCGGAAGAAGCGGTCATGGGCGGCCCGGTCCGGGTCGTCCAGAATTGCGGATAAGGTGCGCCGCGTCAGGCACCACCATTGCGACCCGATATGGGGATAGATGCCGTCAGGCCGCCGCCGCCGCACCCGCAGCGCGCGTTGCAGGTCAACCAGCCGGTCGAATGACCGGCGATACTTGCGAAATGACAGCGGAAAGTAATAGCGGAAACGTTCCTTTCCCAGCCCGCCGATGATCCAGTCCGAGGCCTCGGTCGAAACGCTTTGAATGAAGTCGCGGTCGCGGTGCTTGTCCAGATAGGCGCACAGTTCCGGGACCGGGCGCAGCGGCAGGCATGACCCCGACACAAGGCAGACATGGGTCACATCGTCGAAATGGCCCAGCAGCGCGGTCGCGGCGTCCTGCGTGGCCTGCACCAGCGAAAACATCCCCCATTCACAGGAATGCCGGCGGGTAAAGATCAGGTCGGCACAGTCGGACAGATCCTGTTGCAGTTGGGCGGCCTCGGCCGGGGATACCTTGGCATCGACATGGATCGCCACCGCCGCGCCGCCGTCATGCCAGATCCGCGCCAGATGCGCGGCCAGCCCCAGCTGGTCATGGCACAGCAGGATGATACCCAGACGCACGGGGGCCGCTTGTGTCATGCCCAGTTCCCCATCGACATCAGCCCGACATCCTGAAAATCGCGCCAGTCCCCGACCTCGCGCGAGGTTTCGCACCACAGGTCCAGATCGGCATCCTTCAGGCCGCTGTGATAGGCGGTATATTCGCGGCTTTCGGCATAATGCTGGCGCCGGTCCAGTTCCTCGGCGGCCTTGTCGATAAAGGTCGACAGGAACTTGGTGTGCAGCAACAGCCCAGAAGCCTTTTCGCCCCCGGCCTCGTCATAGACCAGATTCAGCGAGCGTGGCAGCAGCATATGGGTCGAACTGACATAGGTATAGTTCCGCTGCCAGCGCACCAGCGGGATCTTGTTCAGCGCCGGCGCATTCTCGGGCTGGTCGGCAAAGAAGGCGCGGGCCCGCGGGCCGCCCTGAATCCACAGATTCCCCAGCCGGCCATTCTTGCGGATGGTGTAATTGGCGGGGTCATACCACCGCGCGATCTCGAACGGGTTCTGACCCTCGGCATAGGGCTGCTGGCCGATCGGGCCCTTGGGATAGACATCCAGCAGCATCGCCGGAAAGGACCGCGCGGCGGAATTGTCCAGCCAGTCGGTCAGCGCCCGCAGGGGGCGGCGGTCGCAATGCGGATAGATGAAAAATTCGTCGGGATCGACGGTCAGGCACCAATGCCCGCTGCCGTGGCGAAACAGCAGCCAGTTCAGCCAATCCATGCCGAACCGCGATTTTTTATAGCTGGCCTGCGTGAACCACAGCGACACATCGGGCTGCGCCGCCAGCCACCCGCCCGACCCGTCATCAGATCCGTTATCGACCACCAGAAAATGGTCGATGCCCATTTCGCGATAATAATCAAAGAAATAAGGCAGGCGGATACGTTCGTTGTGCAGGGTGACAAAGCATAAAAGCGCCCCCTTGCCGATCAGCCGGGTGCGGTCCTGGACCGACATCAGCGCCTGCCGGCGATTGATGGCACGCCCCAGCAGCCATTGCCGATGCGCCCGCAGTCGCAGCAGGTTGCGATCTCGCGCCAGCCAGCCCGCCATGGTCAGCCCCCATGCCCGGACCGCGCCTGCCTTTGCCGCGCGATGTGACGGCGCGCTGTGGCAAAGTGGTCAGACCATTGCGGCAACGGTATGATTTGCAATCTTTTCATCCCCTTTGCCGCGCAGTTTATCACCTCGTCTTCCCAAATGCACGACAGGTCTGCCGACAAATAAAGCGCATGATCGCCCAGAATTTCGCGCCCCGAGGGCAGCGGCGCGGCCAGCACAGGCACGCCGCGGGCCGCGGCCTCGGCCATGGGCAGGCCAAACCCCTCGGCATGGCTTGGCATCAGCAGGGCGTGGCACCCCTCAAGCAGGGCAGCGACGGCGCCATCACCAAGGCCCGACAGTTCCTGCACAGCCGAATCAGCGGGCAGCGCGTCCAGCCGGGCAAAGACATCGCGGTTCATCCAGCCCCGCCGCCCGACGATGAACAGGCGCGGCATCCGGTCGGCAGGCAGGCGCTGCGACAGGCCCTGCCAGACATCCAGCAACAGCGCGTGATTCTTGCGTGGCTCAATCGTGCCAAGGGTGACGAAATAGGGCCGCGACAGGTCCAGACCCGCAGGCAGGTCCTGCGGCGCCGGGGGGCACAGGCGAATGCCGATGGGGGCGGCATGAACCGGCGCTGCCTGCGGCAGGTCCAGCCGCCGCCGCGCCGCCAGCACGCAATCGCGGCTGTGGCCCGACACCGTCAGCACCAGATCCGCCCGGCGCATGGCGGTGACAAAGCGGTTCTGGAAATTGCGGCGCTGGTCGGGGCGGGTGAATTGCGGGTAATCCAGCGGGATGGTGTCGTGGATCAGCACCGCGCGCAGCAGCCCCGGCACCCGCCCCAGCCGCCGCCACAGCCAGTCGCGCAGATTGGCGTGGCCAAGGTTCAGATATACCCCGCCCCGCAAATGCCGTCGCAAAAACCGCAGCAGCCCCTGCCCGTCACGCCCGCCCCATGCAACCGCCTGTTGCCGCAGCAAACTGTCTGCGCGTCGGCGCGGGTCGTTACGCGTTGGGCCGCGTCGCCGCAACCGGGCCAGCAACGGTCCCAGAACAGGCCCCAGGACCGGCACAGGCACAGGCTCCAGCCCACGCAGATCGCCCGCCGCCCAACGCAGAATCTGTGACCCGGCGGACCCCGGCAACAGCAATTGCCGCCCGCCGCTGCGACACAGCAGCCACAGCCGCCCCGGCGCAACCGCAACCAGATGCGCCAGCCATTCGGCCTCAACCCGGTCAATGCCGGTCAGCGGGCCTTGCCCCAGACGCGACAGCAAGCGGCTGACATCCAGCAGGATCGGCCACGGCCAGTCGGCATCCGCTGTCGGAGCCGGGGCGACCGCCCCTGCCCGCGCCCCAGCCTCAGCCGGCATAACCGCCGGTCTGGTGCCAGCGCCAGGCGTCACCGATCATCTGTTTCAGGGTCGACCGCCGCGGCTGCCAGCCCAGATCGGCCATGGCGCGCGCACTGCCCGAGACCAGCCGCACGGCATCGCCGGGGCGGCGCGGGCCTTCGGTCAGGGGGACAGGGCGGTTGGTGCTGGCGCGGGCGGCCTCGATCACCTCGCGGACGGAAAAGCCGTCGCCGGTGCCAAGGCAGAACACATCCACCCCGCCATCCGCCGCGACCTTGCCGTCGCGCAGCCATTGCAGCCCCAGCAGATGCGCATCGACCAGGTCCATGACATGGACATAGTCGCGGATGCAGGTGCCATCCGGCGTCGGATAGTCGGTGCCGTGAATGGTCAGCGCCGGGCGCCGCCCCTCGACCGCGTCCAGAATCAGCGGGATCAGATGGGTTTCAGGCCGATGAAATTCCCCCACCTGCGCATCCGGGTCGGCCCCGGCGACATTGAAATAGCGGAAAATCACGCTGCGCAGACCGTCGCTGGCGGCGAAATCGGCCAGCATATCCTCGATCGCGCGCTTGCTGGCGCCATAGGCGTTCAGCGGCGTCTGCGGGGTGTGTTCGTCCAGCACCACCCCGTCATGGTCGCCATAGGTCGCGCAGGTCGAGGAAAACACGAAATCGCGCACCCCGGCGGCCAGCGTGGCCTCGATCAGCGACAGGCTGGCGCAGACATTGCCGCGCCAGTATTTGCCGGGCTGCGTCATTGCCTCGCCCACCTGGCTGAGGGCGGCGAAATGCATCACCGCAACCGGGCGGTGGCGCGCGAAGACCGCGTCCAGACGGTCGCGATCCATCAGGTCGCCCTGTTCAAAAGGGCCGAACTGAACCGCCTCGCGCCAGCCGGTGCACAGGTTGTCATAGGTGACCGGGACAAAGCCCTCGCCCGCCAGAACCTTGCAGGCATGGGACCCGATATAACCCGCGCCCCCGGTGACCAGAACCGCCTGCGCCATGGCTTATTGCGCCGCGTTGCGCATGGCCACGACCTGCGCCAGATAATCGGCGAATTCGTCGCGCAGATCGTCGCGGGCCAGACCATAGGCCACGGTCGCCTGCAAGAACCCCGCTTTCGAGCCGCAATCATAGCGCTGGCCACGGAACCGCAGGCCGAACACGTCGCGCCCGGCGGCAATGTCATCGGCAATCGCGTCGGTCAGCTGAATTTCGCCACCCGACCCCTGACGCAGCTTGTTGAGGTTCTGCATCACCGTCGGCGCCAGAATATAGCGCCCGATCACCGCCAGATTGGACGGCGCGGTCCCCGGCGCGGGTTTTTCGACCATGCCCTTGGCGCGGACGATGGCGCCCATATCCTCGGCCACGTCCAGCACGCCATAGGCGCTGGCTTTTTCGGGGGCGACCTCCATCGTGGCGACCATGCTGCCGCCGGTGTCCTGATGCGCCTCGATCATCTGTTGCAGACAGGGCGGTTCGCCCATGATCACGTCATCGGTCAGGATCACGGCAAAGGATTCGTCCTGGTTGATCAGGCGGCGCGCACACCACACGGCGTGACCCAGCCCCAGCGCCTTGTGCTGGCGGATATAGGCGATGGCCCCCGATTCCATATTGGTCTGGCGCAGGACATCCAGCAGGTCGTCCTTGCCCTGCTGGCGCAGATTGGCCTCCAGCTCGTGGGCGTGGTCGAAATAATCCTCGAGCGCGCCTTTCCCGCGCGAGGTGACGAAGATGAATTCCTTGATCCCTGCGGCGCGGGCCTCGTCGATCGCGTATTGGATCAGCGGGCGGTCGACCAGTGTCATGATCTCTTTCGGGATGCTTTTGGTGGCCGGCAGGAAACGCGTTCCCAGACCGGCAACCGGGAAAATCGCTTTGGTGACTTTGCGCTGCATGGATGCAAACCTTTCACTTACAAACGGCTTTGCGGCTGGGGCCGCATATATACCGACCCGGCCAAGAGGCAAATACTTATTCAGTTTTTGGTGTAAACTTCGTGAATCGCGTGTGGCTGTGCCAGCGCTGTGGCCGGCAGGTCGCTGATGCCGTTTTCCCCTCTCAATTGCACCGCCTCGGCGGCAATCAGGGCGTGAAACGTTGCGGCGCGGCGAAAAGTTGCAGCCGCGTCCCGCGCCGTCGCGCCCCAAAGGCCGCCCTGACGTTCCCACCAGCCGCCGGGCGTCAGGCGCTGGCGATGCGGCACCACCGAAGGGCTGAGCAGAATCACGCTGACGCGGATGCCCTGCGCCACCAGCGCCGCCGCCTGCCGCCGCAGCGCCGGGGCCTGCCACAGCCAGCCTTGCAGCACGGTATGGCCGCGGAACCGCCCCCGCAGGGGCCGAAAGCCGGGGGGCGGACCGAAGGCCCGGTCCGGGGCGGTCAGCGGCACCGCGCGCCCCGCCACCAGCCCGGCCTGAAGCGACCGCATCGCCCCGGCAACGGCGCATGGCCCCAGCCGCCCGGCCAGCATCTCACGCAGCAGGCGTCGGCGCTGTGCCGCCATGACCCAGCCGTCACTGCCGCGATGTTTGCGCGCCAGAATCGCATGGGACCGCCCGATCACGGCCAGATCCGGCGCCCCCCGCACAACAGGTCGCCCGGTGCCGGGGGCAAGCCCGTGGATCACCTGTGCCATCGGCACCACCGCCGTCAGCGCCTGCGCAAACCGGGTGGCCATGCGCAAATTCACGTCGGTTTCGTCCAGATGAAAGCGGAAATCCGGGTCAAAACCGCCAATCGCCACCAGCGCCGCGCGGCGGAAGGCGCAATTGGTGCCAATCGTGCTGACCGGCAGCGGATTGGCGCTGTGCAGTTGCGGGGCATCGCCAGTCACGGACAGCGGGCGCGGCTGGCCATCGGGACCAATTCGTTCGGCCCGGACCTGCCAGCAGATGCCGTCCGGCCCGCGTGTGAACCCCGCCGCCGACAGCACCCCTGGCCCCGCCAGCGCCGCCGCCAGCCGCGACAGCCATGTCGGTTCGGCCACGGCGTCATCGTCGATAAAGGCCACCACCCGCCCCGCCGCGCGCGACAGGCCGATATTACGGGCGCGGGAAATATTGGCGATGTCAAAGACGATCCGTCGCAGCGGCAGGTCCGGGCGGATCAGCACCGATGCGGGATCTGCAACCAGAATCACCTCGAAATCGGGGTGGTCCTGTTGGGCCAGCGATTCAAGACACAGGGCCAGATGGCCGGGCCGGTGCCGCGACACCACCACCACCGAGGCGCGCGGCACCGTGGCTTGACCCAAGGGCGCAGCCGTAGCCGTGGCCGTGGCCGTGACGCACGGCGCGGGCGGCACCGTCAGTCCAGCCCCATCGCGGCCATCATCTGTTCCAGCCGTGCCACGTCACCGGGGTTGTTCAGTTCCCAGAACTGGCGGCCACGGGCCTGCACCTCGACGCACAGGACCCGGCGGCCGCGTTCGATAAAGCGCAGCTGTTCCAGACCTTCCAGCCTTTCCAGCACCCCCTCGCCCCAGCCGGGATAGGCGGCCAGCGCCGCGGGCCGATAGGCATAGACGCCGACATGGTGAAACACCGGGCTGGGGGCGTCTGGCGCGATGTCATGACCCACAAACGGGATCACCTCTTTCGAGAAATACAGCCCCTGATGGTCATGGCCGAACACCGCCGTGGTGCCGCCCACACGCCCCGCCGCCCGGTCGGCCAGCAGGTCGGCGCGCATCGCCCCGGTGCAGCGCAGCACCGGCGTGGCGATATCTGCATCGGGGTCGGCGCGCAGCCCGGCGATCAGGTCCTCGACGAACCAGGCAGGCGTCAGCGGCGCATCGCCTTGCAGGTTCACCACGATCTGCGGCGTCAGGGACAGGTTGGCGATGGCCTCGGCCACGCGCTCGGTTCCGTTGCGGGCCTCGGGGCTGGTCATCGCGACCTCGGCGCCAAAGCCGCGCGCGTGATCCGCGATACGGTCGTCATCGGTGGCGACAATCACCCGGTCGATGCCCTGAACCGCCATCGCCGCATCCCAGCTGCGCCGGATCAGGCTGCGCGATTGCCCGGTTGCGCCGCGCAGTTCCACCAGCGGCTTGCCCGGATATCGGGTCGAGGCATAGCGGGCGGGAATGACGATCACACAGCCCATGATCACGCCTGCTGCAACAAAACGCCGGGGGCATAGGCGATGAAGAACGGGTTTTCAAAGCCCGGCTTGCCATAGGTCAGCGCGCTGTGATCGTCAAAGCGCACGACCTCGCCGCCGGCGCCGCGCAGCACGGCATCGCCCGCCGCCGTGTCCCATTCCATCGTGCGGCCAAGCCGGGGGTAAAGGTCGGCCTCGCCAGTGGCGACCAGACAGAATTTCAGCGACGACCCGGCGCTGGTCATGTCGCGCACCCCGTATTTGCCGATATAATCGTCAGTGGCCTGATCGCGGTGCGATTTCGAGGCCACCACCATCAGCGCCCGGTTGTCGGGCATGGCGTTCACGCCGATCGGCGCGGCCTCGCCGGGCTGGTCGGTGAAGGGGGCTTTTTCCTCGACCGAGCGGCCATCGGCGGTGGTATAAAACAGCCGCCCGCGCGCCGGGGCATAGACCACGCCGCGCATCGGCACCCCGTCCTGAACATAGGCGATATTGACCGTGAAATCGCCGCGACGATTGACGAATTCCTTGGTGCCATCCAGCGGATCGACGATCAGGAAGGTGCTGACCTGCTGGCCGTGACTGTCGGCCTGTTCCTCGGTCACAAGGGGAATGTCGGGAAACGCGGCGCGCAGACCGGCGGCGATCAGCGCATCGGCGGCCTCGTCAGCGGCGGTGACGGGGGAATCATCCGATTTCGACCGCACTTCGAAATCGTCGCGGCCATAGATTTCCATGATCTTTTCACCGGCTTGCAGGGCCAGACGGCGCATCTCGGCGGTCAATCGGTCGAAATCCATCGCATTTTCCTTATTCCATCGGGCAAAAGCCGGATATTATGCGGCCCAGGACCGGGGTCGTAGATTGATTGTTAACCTGTCTCTCTTATGATCGCGCAGGCCGCAAACGGCAAGCGACCTCTGGTCCGGGGAACCGGGCCGCAGCCACAAGGATGACCGCATGTTCGGCGGACGATCAAACAAGACGCTGATCGGCGCGACCTTCACGACACTGGCGCTGATCCATGTCGTGACCGTGCATAACCTGCGCAAGGCCAACCGCAGCCCGATCTGGGGCCTGCTGCAAAGCATGATGCAGGCCGCGATGATGATCCTGTTCTTTGTCGGCATGTACAGCTTTATGAAACAGCGGTCTTCGCCCATTCGCGGCGATTTCCTGATGTTTCTGATGTCAGGCGTAGCGCTGTTCATGATTCACGTCCAGACAGTGGGCGCCATGAATGCCGGCAGTTCGCTTAGCGCAATGAACAAGCACGACCCGATCAACCCTTTCATCATGATCTGCGCCAGCGCCCTGTCGGCGCTTTACACGCAGACCCTCAGCATTGCGGTCATGCTGTTTCTGTATGACACCCTGATTGGCGAGGTAAAGATCGACCAGCCGGTCCCGGCCATGGGCATGTTCATGCTGGCCTGGTTCAGCGGCATCTGCGTTGGCATGGTGTTCATGGCGGCCAAGCCATGGTGGCCCAAGGGGGTCAATGTCATCTCGATGGTGTATCGGCGCGGCAGCATGATCGCCTCGGGCAAGATGTTCGCGGCCAATTCGCTGCCGGCGATGGTGCTGCCGATGTTCAGCTGGCACCCGCTGTTTCACATCATCGACCAGAACCGGGGCTATGTGTTCATCAATTATAACCCGCATAATTCCAACCTGACCTATCCGGTCGCGCTGTCGCTGTCGCTGCTGGCCATCGGCCTGATGGCCGAATTCGTCACCCGGCGCAGCGAATCGCTAAGCTGGACGGCAGGGAAATAAGCATGATCATGGCAGGCCATCACCGCCTTGAAGGGGGCAACACCCCCACTTATATAGCTGCCGAAGCCGGTTCGGGTCGGGCGATGCCCCGCGCGGACCATCAACCAAGGGATCGGGCTGTGGGGGCCTGAACGGACCCGCCGCCCATTATATCGCCGCAAGAAAGGTTATACGCACCATGTCGAAAGTCATTGGTATCGACCTCGGGACCACCAACAGCTGCGTCGCCATCATGGATGGCAGCCAGCCCAAGGTGATCGAGAATTCGGAAGGCGCGCGCACGACGCCCTCGATCGTCGGGTTCACCGACAGCGAACGTCTGGTTGGCCAGCCCGCCAAGCGTCAGGCCGTGACCAACCCGACCAACACCGTCTTTGCCGTCAAGCGCCTGATCGGGCGGCGCACCGACGACCCCGCCGTGGAAAAAGACCGCAAGCTGGTGCCCTATTCCATCGTGGATGGCGGCAATGGCGACGCCTGGGTCGAGGTCCGGGGCGAGAAATATTCCCCCGCGCAGGTCAGCGCGATGATTCTGGGCAAGATGAAGGAAACCGCCGAAAGCTATCTCGGCGAAGAGGTGACGCAGGCCGTCATCACCGTCCCCGCCTATTTCAACGACGCACAGCGTCAGGCCACCAAGGATGCCGGCAAGATCGCCGGTCTGGACGTGCTGCGCATCATCAACGAGCCGACGGCGGCCGCGCTGGCCTATGGTCTGGACAAGAAGGAATCGAAAACCATCGCGGTCTATGACCTTGGCGGCGGCACCTTCGACATCACCATTCTGGAAATCGACGACGGCCTGTTCGAGGTGAAATCGACCAACGGGGACACGTTCCTTGGTGGTGAAGATTTCGACATGAAGATCGTCAACTATCTGGCGGACGAGTTCAAGAAAGAGCACGGCGTCGACCTGACCAAGGACAAGATGGCCCTTCAGCGCCTGAAAGAGGCGGCGGAAAAGGCCAAGATCGAGCTTTCCAGCTCGTCCCAGACCGAGATCAACCAGCCCTTCATCAGCATGGACAAGGACAGCGGCACGCCCCTGCACATGGTCGTCAAGCTGACCCGCGCCAAGCTGGAATCGCTGGTGGGCGAACTGATCAAGCGCACCATGAAACCGGTGCAAGAGGCCCTGAAAGATGCCGGCCTGTCCAAGTCCGACATTGACGAGGTCGTTCTGGTCGGCGGCATGACCCGGATGCCGAAAGTCGTGTCCGAAGTGACCGAATTCTTCGGCAAGGAACCCCACAAGGGCGTGAACCCTGACGAGGTTGTGGCGCTGGGTGCGGCCATTCAGGCCGGCGTGCTGCAAGGCGACGTCAAGGATGTCGTGCTGCTGGACGTGACCCCGCTGTCGCTGGGGATTGAAACCCTTGGCGGCGTGTTCACCCGCCTGATCGACCGCAACACCACCATCCCGACCAAGAAATCGCAGATCTTCTCGACCGCCGAGGATAACCAGAACGCCGTCACGATCCGCGTCTTCCAAGGCGAGCGCGAGATGGCCGCCGACAACAAGCTGCTGGGTCAGTTCAACCTCGAGGACATCCCCCCCGCACCGCGCGGGATGCCCCAGATCGAGGTGACGTTCGACATCGACGCCAACGGCATCGTGTCGGTCAGCGCCAAGGACAAGGGCACCGGCAAAGAACAGAACATCACCATTCAGGCCTCGGGCGGTTTGTCTGATGAGGATATCGAACGGATGGTGAAGGACGCCGAAGCCAATGCCGAGGCCGACAAAGGCCGCCGCGAACTGGTCGAGGCCCGCAATCAGGCCGAAAGCCTGATCCACACCACCCGCAAATCGCTGGAAGAGCATGGCGACAAGGTGGACGAATCGACCGTCGAGGCGATCGAACTGGCGATCGGCGCGCTGGAAGACACGCTGAAAGGCGAAGATGCCGGCAAGATCAAGGGCGGCATCCAGAACCTGATGGACGCGTCGATGAAACTGGGCGAGGCGATCTATAAGGCGCAACAGGATGGTGGCGATGCCGATGCCGCCCCCGACCACGACGCCCCGCGCGGATCGGATGACGATATCGTCGATGCCGATTTCGAGGATCTTGGCGAAGACAAGCGCAAATAAGCGCCCCACATCACCGGGCCGGTCCGCGCTGTCGTGGACCGGCCTTTTCTGTGGCGGGACCGCCCGCCAAAAGGGAACCAGATGTCAAAGCGTGACTATTATCAGATCCTGGGGGTGACGCGGGGGGCCTCGGCCGACGAAATCAAGAAAGCCTATCGCGGCAAGGCCAAGGAACTGCACCCCGACCGCAACAAGGACAACCCCGCCGCCGAGGCCGCCTTCAAAGAGGCGAACGAGGCCTATGAAGTCCTGAAAGACCCGCAAAAGAAAGCCGCTTACGACCGCTTCGGCCATGCCGCATTCGAGGGCGGCATGGGGGGCTTTGGCGGCGGTCGCGGCGGGCATCCCGGCGGCGATTTCGGATCGGCCTTTGCCGATGTGTTCGAGGACCTGTTCGGCGATTTCATGGGCCAGCGCGGTGGCAGCGGCCCGCGCTCGCGCGCTGCGCGCGGCCAGGACCTGCGCTATAACCTGCGGGTGTCGCTGGAAGACGCCTTTACCGGCATTCAGAAAACCATCACCGTCCCCGGCTCGGTGGCCTGCGAGGCCTGCAACGGTACCGGCGCCGAAGGCGCGGTCGAACCGACCACCTGTCCGACCTGTGGCGGGATGGGTAAAGTTCGGGCGCAACAGGGCTTTTTCACGGTCGAACGCACCTGCCCGACCTGTAATGGCGCCGGGCAGATCGTCAAGAACCCCTGCAAGGTCTGCGGCGGTCAGGGCCGGGTCGAGAAAGAGCGCTCTCTTTCCGTCAACATCCCCGCCGGCGTCGAAACCGGCACCCGCATCCGCCTTGCCGGCGAGGGCGAGGCCGGGATGCGCGGCGGTCCCCCCGGTGATCTGTATATCTTTATCGAGGTGCCGCAGCATCCGATCTTTATCCGCGATGGCCGGACTCTGGCTTGTCAGGTGCCGGTCGACATGGTCAAAGCCGCTCTTGGCGGCGAGGTCGAGGTGCCCACCATCGACGGCGGCCGGTCACGCGTGAAAATTCCCGCAGGCAGCCAGTCAGGCCGACAGATGCGCCTGCGCGGCAAGGGGATGCCCCCGCTGCGCCACGGCAATGCCCGCCACGCCGAAAATGGCGATATGCTGATCGAACTGCTGGTCGAAACCCCGGTGAACCTGACCAGCCGCCAAAAGGAATTGCTGCGCGAATTCAACCAGATAGAGGCTAATAACAGCCCGCAAAGCAGCGGTTTCTTCGACAAGGTCAAGCATTTCTGGGAAGGCATGACCGGCTGACACGGGCCGATTTTTTGCAGCCGCGTTAACGGTTTATTCAGGGGTCATGGGGCAGGATTGCCCTATGACACATGCGAATCACGCCTTCTCGGACATCTCGCTGCCCCTGTTTTCCGGGGGCGGCCCCGTCCTGCCCCCATCTTGTGACGAGGTTCCGTCCGATTCGGGCGGTCCGGTGCGGGTCGGCGCGCGCAAGCCGCCCTCGTATCTGGCCGATCACCGCAGCCGGTTGCGGGACCGTTTCATGCAGGGTGGCGCGGCTGCCATGCCCGACTATGAATTGCTGGAACTGGTGCTGTTTCGCGCGGTGCCACGACAGGATATGAAGCCGCTGGCCCGCCACCTGATCGAGGTTTTTGGCGACTTCAACCGGGTGCTTTCGGCCAGCCCCACCCGGCTGATGGCTGTTCCGGGCGTCGGCCCCGCCGTAATTACCGAGCTTAAAATCATCGCCGCCGCCGCGCAGCGCATGGCGCGGTCCAAGGTGATCAACCGCCCGGTTCTGTCGGGTTGGGACGCCTTGCTGGACTATTGCCACACCGCCATGGCCCATGCCGAGGTCGAGCAATTCCGGGTGCTGTTTCTGGACCGCAAGAATGTGCTGATCGCAGATGAAGAACAGGCCCGCGGCACCGTTGACCATGTGCCGGTATATCCGCGCGAAATCATCCGCCGCGCGCTGGAGCTGAATGCCAGCGCGCTGATTCTGGTCCACAACCACCCGTCGGGCGACCCCAGCCCCTCGCAACCGGATATCGAGATGACCGCCGCGATCGACCGTGCCGCACGGGTTATGGGGCTGGTCCTGCATGACCATCTTGTTCTGGGAAAGGAGGCCGAGACCAGTTTCCGCGCCCAAGGCCTGTTATAGATCGCGCATCGCGTCCCGAATGCCACGCTGCGGCTTTTTGCGCCAGCAGGTTGCACGGTGAATGCTGGACTGACAGGATTTTGATCGCTAGAACCGCACTGGCGAGGGCTGCGGGGTTTGCGGCCCGATCTGTCGTATGGCCTGCCCGTCAGGCCCGAATTGGAGAATGACCCGTGTCCCACGCAGAAGAACACGCAGGCACCCGGAGGGACTTCCTCTACTATGCCACGGCCGGGGCTGGTGCGGTGGCCGCCGGGGCCGCCGGCTGGACCCTGATCAACCAGATGAACCCGTCCGCCGATGTCCAGGCGCTGTCGTCGATCCATGTCGACATCAGCGGCGTTGAAACCGGCACCCAACTGACCGTCAAGTGGTTGGGCAAGCCCGTTTTCATCCGCCGCCGCACCGAGGCCGAGATCAACGCCGCCCGCGAGGTTCCGCTGTCGGATCTGGTCGACACCCATTCCGAGAACCCCAACAAGCCCGATACCGATGCGGCTGACCAGAACCGCTCGCTGGACGAAGCCGGCGAATGGCTGGTAATGATCGGCGTGTGCACCCATCTGGGCTGCGTGCCGATCGGTGACGGTGCCGGCGATTTCGGTGGCTGGTTCTGCCCCTGCCACGGTTCGCACTATGATACTGCTGGCCGCATTCGCAAAGGTCCGGCGCCGCAGAACCTTCACATCCCGGTCGCCGAATTCGTCGACGATAGCACCATCAAACTGGGTTGAGGAGGCGCGCAATGTCCGGTATCCCGCACGATCATTACGAACCCAAAACCCGGTTCGAACGCTGGCTTGACCGCCGCCTGCCGATTGTCGGCCTTGTCTATGACACGCTGATGATCCCGACCCCGAAAAACCTGAACTGGTGGTGGATCTGGGGCATCGTTCTGGCTTTCTGCCTTGTTCTGCAAATCGCCACCGGCATCGTGCTGGTGATGCACTATACCCCGCATGTCGATCTGGCCTTCGCCAGCGTCGAACACATCATGCGCGACGTGAACGGCGGCTATATGCTGCGCTATCTGCACGCCAACGGCGCCTCGCTGTTCTTCCTTGCCGTTTACATCCACATCTTCCGCGGCCTGTATTACGGCAGCTACAAGGCCCCGCGTGAAATCACGTGGATCGTCGGGATGCTGATTTATCTGTGCATGATGGGCACGGCCTTCATGGGCTATGTGTTGCCCTGGGGGCAGATGTCCTTCTGGGGCGCGACCGTGATCACCGGCCTGTTCGGCGCCATCCCCGGCATCGGCGAGCCGATCCAGACCTGGCTGCTTGGCGGGCCGGCGGTTGATAACGCGACGCTTAACCGCTTCTTCTCGCTGCATTATCTTCTGCCCTTCGTTATTGCCGCGCTGGTCGTGGTCCATATCTGGGCCTTCCACACCACCGGCAACAATAACCCCACCGGGATCGAGGTGCGCCGCAGCTCGAAAGAAGAGGCAGAGGCCGACACCCTGCCCTTCTGGCCCTATTTCGTCATCAAGGACCTGTTCGCGCTGGCCGTGATTCTGGTCGTCTTCTTTGCCGTCGTCGGCTTCATGCCCAACTATCTGGGCCACCCCGACAACTATATCGAGGCCAACCCGCTCTCGACCCCCGCGCATATCGTGCCGGAATGGTATTTCCTGCCCTTCTATGCCATCCTGCGCGCCTTCACCGCCGATGTCTGGGCCGTGATTCTGGTCAACAAGCTGACTTTCGGCATTATCGACGCCAAGTTCTTTGGTGTGCTGGCAATGTTCGGTGCCATTCTGGTCATGGCGCTGGTGCCGTGGCTGGATACGTCGCGCATCCGCTCGGGCCGGTTCCGTCCCCAGTTCAAATGGTGGTTCTGGCTGCTGGCCATCGACTTTGTCGTCCTGATGTGGGTTGGCGCGATGCCTGCGGAAGGGATCTATCCCTATATCGCCCTGGCTGGTGCCGCCTATTGGTTCGCCTATTTCCTCATCATTCTGCCGCTGCTTGGGATCATCGAAAAACCTGAACCCATGCCGCAAACCATCGAGGAAGACTTTAACGCGCATTACGGCCCCAAAGCCGTTGACGCCGAGTAAGGAGACGCACCAATGACCCTGAGGATCAAGACGCTCACGGCCGTTGCCGCGCTGACGCTCGGCGCTGCGGGGGCCTATGCGCAAACCAGCCAGCCCACGGACGATCAGGTGATCGTCCCGGCTGCACCGGTCGCCACGACCGATACCGCTGTCAGCGTGGAATCCGCGACCGAAGCCCGCGATCAGGCGGGTGAGGCCCCGGAAACCGAACAGCCCGCGGCAGAGGTTCCGACCGAGGCCGCGCCGGCTGAAACCGCGCCGGCACAAGAGGCCGTGACCACCGAGCCTGAAGCCGCCCCCGAGGCAGCACCTGCGCAAGAGCCTGCGCAAGCAGCAGAACCCGAAGCGACCGAACCCGCAAGCGCCCCCGAGGCCGACGCGGAACCGGTCGCCGAGGAAACCCCCGCTGCGGAGCCGGCAGCGGAACCCGCAGCGGAGGAGCCCGCGGCCGAAACCGACGCTGCTGCCATGGCCGAGCCGGAAGCCGCGCATGAAGAAGCGGCAGCCGAGGAACATGCGGCGGCCTCGCACGAGTCGCATGTCGAAGACGTGTCCTTCAGCTTCGAAGGGCCTTTTGGCACCTATGACCAGTTCCAGCTTCAGCGCGGCCTGCAAGTCTATACCGAGGTGTGCAGCGCTTGCCACGGCATGAAGCAGGTGTCGATCCGCACCCTTGGCGACAAGGGCGGGCCGGAACTGCCGGCTGATCAGGTGCGCGCTTATGCAGCACAGTTCGACATTACCGACCGCGAAACCGGCGAGGACCGTCCGCGCATTCCGACCGACAAATTCCCGACCGTGACCGGTGAGGGGATGGGGCCGGACCTGTCGCTGATGGCCAAGGCCCGCGCCGCCTTCCACGGGCCCCAGGGCACCGGTGTGAACCAATTCTTCCGCGGCATTGGCGGGCCGGAATATATTCACGCCATTCTGACCGGCTATACCGGCGAAACCAAGGAAGAGGCCGGGTCGACCTTCTATGAAAACACCGCCTTCCCCGGCGGCTGGATTCAGATGCCGCCCCCGCTGTCGGACGATCTGGTCACCTATGAGGACGGGACCGCAGCGACGCTGGACCAGGAATCCATGGACATTGCGGCCTTCCTGATGTGGGCGGCGGAACCGAAAATGATGGATCGCAAACAGGTTGGCTTTGCCAGCGTTCTGTTCCTGATCCTGCTGTCGGCGCTGCTGTATCTGACCAACAAGCGCCTGTGGTGGCCGATCAAGCACCGCCACGACTGATCGCGGTCACGACGACCACAAAACGCGCCCTTTGGGGCGCGTTTTTTATGCGCACCGGTTTGAAACGGGCGCATTTGGCGGGGCGGAAATCACACCACATGATGTGCCGGAAATTTCGCGGGCCCTCGCGCAAGCATAGCCTGAGGGCTGAGGGCTGAGGGCTGAGGGCTGAGGGCTGAGGGCTGAGGGCTGAGAAAGCCCATCCTGTTTGGCTGTCCGCTTCAACAGATCAGACGCGCCGCACCACCAAGCCGCGCCATGATTGGCCGCCATATCGACCTGCCTTGCCGCGACAGGTCACAGGCATGACTTTGCCGCCGGTCAGCAGATGAACCCGCCAGCACCTGCCCATGATCGACCGCCTGCCACCGATGGCGGGCGCGGCGCCGTCATGATGGCTGGACCGGACCGGGCCTTGATGATTTCGAACGGGTCGGACAACCTCTCGGCCCTGTCGGTCTGGACGCAAGGTCATCAACGATACGCAGGCTGAACCGCACCATTTGACCCTTGATGCCGGTTGCCGCACCCAAGCAGGCCCCGGCATCGCGGCCATTTACGGCTCTGCGCACGACCCATGTTGCAAAGGCTGTTATCGGGGGCACGCAAACGGCCATGGCAACGCAGTTTCTGAAAGTCTTTTCAACCTGCTAAAGCATAAGCAGATCAGACCACAGACATACCGAACACCCCAAGACGCCGGTCAGAATATGCGCGACGACATTGAGATAGTCTGCAACCCGAAGCGCAGGCACGCCCGGAACGGAATACTGTCCTCTGCCGGGTTCAGGAAAGTGCAGAAGCTGAGGCCGGAAAAGGCCTCCAGGGAGCGAAGGGACAGTCACAAAAACCCCATGCCGCATGGCATGGGGTGGGCTTGGAACGGCAGACAGTGCCCGGCTTACCGCGCAAAGCGGTCAGTCATAGCTGCGCTGATCCTCGATCACCTTGCCATCATTGGGCAGGCTGCCGGGCGCGACCAGTTCGATCCGGCCTTTCAGTTTCAGCGCCTCAAGGACCGAACCCTGATACAGTGCCCGGTCAGTGCCGGTGGTTTCCAGCTGCACCAGCATGGCGTCCATTTCGCCGTCGCGCTGTGCGATGACGCGGGCGCGGGTGACCTCGGGGTGGCGGGCGACCAGCGCCGCAACCTGTTCCGGGCGCACGAACATGCCCTTGATCTTGGTGGTCTGATCGGCGCGGCCCATCCACCCCTTGATGCGCATATTGGTCCGGCCACAAGGGCTGGTGCCCGGCAGCACCGCCGACAGATCGCCCGTCGCAAAGCGGATCAGCGGGTAATCGGGGTTCAGCGAGGTCACCACGACCTCGCCCACCTCGCCATCGGCCACGGGGTCGCCGGTGCCGGGGCGGACGATCTCGACGATGACGCCTTCGTCGACGATCATCCCCTCCATCGCCTCGGATTCATAGGCGATATTGCCCAGATCGGCGGTGGCATAGCATTGCCGCGTGGTGATGCCGCGATCCGCGTATTCCTGCCGCAGCGACGGGAACAGCGCCCCGCCCCCCACCGCCGCGCGGGTGATCGACAGGCGTTCGCCCATCTCGTCGGCGCGGTCCAGAATGACCTTCAGATAATCGGGCGTGCCGGCATAGACAGTGCTGCCGATATCCGCCGCAGCGCGGACCTGAAGCTCGGTCTGGCCGGTGCCGGCGGGCAGCACGGCGGCATCGACCGCGCGGGCGCCGGATTCGAACATCATCCCCGCAGGCGTCAGGTGATAGCCGAAACAGTTCTGAACGATATCGCCCCGGCCCACGCCACAGGCGAACAGGAACCGCCCCAGCCGCCACCAGTCGCCCTCGCGACGGCCCGGCTCATAGATGGGTCCGGGGCTTTGGAAAATATGGTCGAATTCGCTGGCCTTGCGGGTGGCGAAACCGCCAAAGGGCGGGTGCTTTTTCTGCGCCTCGGACAGTTCGGATTTGCGGATCACCGGCAGCGCCGCCAGCGCCGCGCGCGATGTCACCGCCTCGGCATCGACATCGCGCAGCAGCCGCGCCAGTGCCGGGGCGGTCCTGGCCCGGCCGATCGCCACCGGCAGCGCCGCCGCCAGCGCATCGGCGCGCTGATCGGCAGAGCGGGTTTCCATCTCGTCGTAATAGGCCATCGGATTACCTTGCAAAAAGTGACAATCGGGCGGTGCGGCGTCAGGCCAGCCAGCGCTTGCGGCGGCGATAGGACCGCACGTCGCGGAAGGATTTGCGGCCTTCGTCCGACATCCCCAGATAGAATTCCTTGACGTCCGGGTTCTCGCGCAGATCGCGCGCGGTGCCGTCCATCACCACCCGGCCATTTTCCAGAATATAGCCGTAATGGGCGTAACGCAGCGCGACATTGGTGTTCTGTTCGGCCAGCAGGAAGGTGGTGCCTTCGCCCTCGTTCACGGCCTTGACGATCTCGAAGATCTGTTCGACCAGCTGCGGGGCCAGACCCATGCTGGGTTCGTCCAGCAGAATGGTTTCGGGGCGGCTCATCAGGGCGCGGCCCATCGCGACCATCTGCTGTTCCCCGCCCGAGGTATAGCCCGCCTGACTTTTGCGGCGCTCTTTCAGGCGCGGAAAATATGTATACACCATTTCAAGGTCGCGCCTGACCTCGGCCCCGCCATCGCGGCGGGTATAGGCGCCGGTCAGCAGGTTTTCCTCGACCGTGAGGTGTTCGAAACAGTGGCGCCCCTCCATCACCTGAATGACGCCTTTCTTGACCAGCGTGGCGGGGTCCATGTCCTGCACCCGTTCGCCGCGATAGTTGATATTGCCCTTGGTGACCTCGCCACGTTCGGAATGCAGCAGGTTCGAGATCGCCTTCAGCGTGGTGGTCTTGCCCGCGCCGTTGCCGCCCAGCAGCGCCGTGATCCCGCCCTTGGGCACCGACAGCGACACGCCCTTCAGCACCAGAATGACGTGATTATAGATCACCTCGATATTGTTGACTTCCAACAGCGTTTCACTGTCCGGGATTTGGCTGTCCAGCATGTCTTGGCCCTTTCGCGGTGGCCCCCGGCGGCGCGAACCGCCGGGGGAAGGGGATTAGTTGCACGCGCGCGGGGTGATCCCGGCTTCCTTGGCATAGGCTTCGCTGTCCTCGGTGATCAGCGGGCCAAGCACCTCCTGGTCCGGCTCGGTGAATTCGGTGACCATGTTCCATTTCTTGGCCGCCGCATCCCATTGCTGAACGCGGGTCATGCCGGAACCGCCGTGGTTGTCGCAGGTCATCTTCACCTCGGGGCCGAAATCAGGCAGGCCCAGTTCGGCCAGACGCTCGGGGGTGATGTCCAGCGCCTCGAACCCGTCGCGCAACTGCTGAGGCGTGATCTTCGAGGTGCCCGCCAGTTCCTGCGCCTTGCGGATCGCCTCCGAGATGACCAGCGCCGCGTGCAGGCCCCGCGAATACAGGACCGAGCCGACATATTGCCCGCCCTGCGAGGCCTTGCCGGTATCAAGGACGTATTTCTTCATGTCCTCATACATCGGGTAATCCATGCCCGCGCCGTGGAAGGTAAGGGCCTTGTAACCATTGGCCTTGTCGCCCACCGGGGTCACGTCGACCTCGGATCCCGACCACCAGATGCCGATGAACTTGTCCATCGGAAAGCGCACATTGGCGGCTTCCTGAATGGCGGCCTGGTTCATCACGCCCCAGCCATACAGGATGACGTAATCGGGCTTGTCGCGGCGGATCTGCAACCACTGCGATTTCTGTTCCTGACCCGGCGCATCGACCGGGATCTCGGTCAGGGCAAAGCCGTGCTTTTTCGACAGCTCTTGCAGAGTGCGGATCGGCTCTTTGCCATAGGCGCTGTTGTGATAGACAAGCGCGATTTTCTTGCCGTTCAGGTCGCCGCCGTTTTCGTCCAGCAGGTGCTTGACCGCCACCGACGCCCCGTCCCAATAGTTGGCCGGCGCGTTGAACACCCATTCAAACACCTTGCCATCCTTGGCCGAGGTGCGGCCATAGCCCGGCGTATACAGCGGGATCTTGTCCGCGCCGATCTTGGGGATCAGCTGATAGGTGATGCCGGTCGACAGCGGGTTGTAAACCAGCGCGCCGCTGCCCTTGGTCGATTCATAGCACTCGACACCTTTTTCGGTGTTATAGGCGGTCTCGCATTCCGGCACCTGAATTTTTTCGCCACCGATGCCGCCATCGCGTTCGTTCAGCAGCGTGAACCAATCGTTAAAGCCGTCGGCATATTGGGTGCCGTTGGCGGCATAAGGCCCGGTGCGATAGCTGAGGTTCGGCACCACCAGATCGGCCATGGCGGGGGCAGCAGCCATCAGGCCAGCGGCCACAAGGGCGGTAAAGGACAGTTTCGTTTTCATGCGTGTCTCCTCCCAGGACGTTGCAATCGTAAACGGTTGACGCCGGTTTTTCCGGTTCTTGTGGTTAATGCGGGAACGGCCACAGCCGCAGCTTTTCCTTGGCCAGCGACCACAGCCGGGCCAGCCCGTGCGGTTCGACGATCAGGAAAAACACGATCAGCGCGCCCACGATCATCAGTTCGATATGCGCGGCCATATTGGTCGGCCAGCCCATGCCATCGACCAGCAGGTTCTTCAGCAGCACCGGCAGCAGCACCAGAAAAGCGGCCCCGGCAAAGCTGCCGAAAATCGACCCCAGGCCACCGATAATGACCATGAACAGGATCAGGAACGATTTGTTGATCCCGAATGCCTCGGTCACTTCAGCCGCGCCCAGATAGACGACAAAGAACAGCGCGCCCGCCACCCCGACAAAGAAGGACGACACACCAAAGGCCGTCAGCTTGGCCGTCAGCGGGTTCACCCCGATGATCTCGGCCGCGATGTCCATGTCGCGGATCGCCATCCATTTGCGACCGATGGTGCCGCGGGTCAGGTTGCGCGCAACCCAGGCCAGACCCACGGCAAAGACCAGACAGATCAGGTATTTCGCGCTGGCCGAGGTCTGTGGCCCGGTCACGATCTGACCCAGCACCGTCCGTTCGGGCGCGTTGATCTGGCCCGAGGCGGAATAGTTGTAAAACCACGGCACCTTGTTGAACAGCCAGACCAGAAAGAACTGCGCCGCCAGCGTCGCCACCGCCAGATAGAACCCCTTGATACGCAGCGATGGCAGGCCAAACAGCATTCCCACAATGGCGGTAATGCCACCGGCCAGCAGGATGTGAATGACGATATTCACCTCGGGGAAGGCGGTCGCCAGCTTATAGACGGCATAGGCCCCCACCGCCATGAAACCGCCCGTCCCAAGGCTGACCTGACCCGCATATCCGGTCAGGATGTTCAGCCCGATTGCCGCAATGGCATAGATCAGGAACGGCACGAAAACGGCATTGGCCCAGTAATCGTTGATCAGGAACGGGATGATCCCGAAGGCCACCGCCAGAACCGCATAGTAACGCCAGCGGTCGAACACGATGGGAAAGGTCTGGTTGTCGTCGCGATAGGTGGTCTTGAAATCGCCTGCTTCACGGTAAAACATCGTGATCTCTCCAATCTCAGCGCCGCGGATTCGGGTATTTAAGCAACGAAGAAGCGGGCTTCTTTGTTGTCCAAATACCCCTGTCAGGCCTGTCGAACTGCGCCATGGTCAGACCCTCTCGATGATTTTTTCGCCGAACAGGCCCTGCGGACGGAACACCAGAAAGACCAGCGCCAGCACATAGGCGAACCAGTTTTCCGTTGCGCCACCGATCAGCGGGCCAACCCAGTATTCGAACAGCTTTTCACCCATGCCAATGATCAGCCCGCCGACAATGGCACCGGGGATCGAGGTAAAGCCCCCCAGCATCAGCACCGGCAGCGCCTTCAGCGCGATCAGCGACAGGCTGAACTGGACGCCCGATTTGGTGCCCCACATGATGCCCGCGACCAGCGCGACAAAGCCCGCGATCGACCAGACCATGATCCAGATGAATTGCAGGCTGATCCCCACCGACAGCGCGGCCTGATGGTCATCGGCCACGGCGCGCATGGCACGGCCCTGCTTGGTGTATTGCGAAAACGCCACCAGCGAGGCCACCAGCGCGGCGGCAATGATCGCGGCCCAGATGTCCAGCCGGTCGATAAAGAAGCCATAGCCGAACCAGTCATTGGTCATGGTTTCCACGGTTTCGGAAATGCCCTGCGGCAGGCCCACATCCAGCGTCTTGATGTCGGCACCCCACATCACGTCGCCAAGCCCTTCAAGGAAATAGGCCAGACCGATGGTCGCCATGAACAGGATGATCGGTTCCTGACCGACCAGATGTTTCAGCACCAGCTTTTCGATCAGGATGGCCATGATCACCATCACGCCGGCGGTCAGCACGATCGCCACGATGGCGGGAAGGGTCCAGCCGAAATTCTCGATATGGGTGCCGAACATGGCGTTGATCAGATGCGCAAAGGGCACCTGACCCTGCTGGATGCCCACCAGCGTCAGCGCCGCGAACAGCGCCAGCACCCCCTGGGCATAGTTGAATACGCCAGATGCCTTGTAGATCAGGACGAAACCCAGCGCGACAAGGGCATACATGACGCCGGTCATCAGACCGTTCAGCATGACCTCGGATGAATAAAGAAGCTGCTCCATCATGCCCCCCTTTTCGGCTGGCGGTTTTGGGTCGCGTCAGTCATGGGACACCCCCAGATATGCGTCGATGACCTCTTGGTTGTTGCGCACCTCGTCGGGGGTGCCGTCACCGATCTTGCGGCCGTAATCCATCACGACCACGCGGTCGGACAGGTCCATCACCACGCCCATATCATGTTCGATCAGCGCGATTGTGGTGCCGAATTCGTCATTCACATCCAGGATAAAGCGGCACATGTCCTCTTTTTCCTCGACATTCATGCCGGCCATGGGTTCGTCCAGCAGCAACAGCTTGGGTTCGGCGGCCAGTGCGCGGGCCAGTTCCACCCGCTTTTTCAGGCCATAGGGCAGGCGCCCGACCGGGGTTTTGCGGATGTTCTGGATTTCCAGAAAGTCGATGATCTTTTCGACTTTCTCGCGATGCTCGATTTCCTCTTTCTCGGCCGCGCCCCACCACAGGGCCTGGCTGAAAATGCCGGATTTCATCATCGTCAGGCGACCGGTCATGATGTTGTCCAGCACCGACATGCCGTCAAACAGTGCGATGTTCTGGAAGGTGCGGGCGATGCCCAGACGCGCGACCTGATAGGGGCGCATCGGGCCGCGCGGATAGCCCTTATAGATCACGCGCCCCTCGGTCGGGGTGTAAAAGCCCGAAATCACGTTCAGCATCGAGGATTTGCCAGCCCCGTTCGGCCCGATAATGGCGCGGATCTCGCCATCGCGGATGTCAAAGCTGATATCCTTGATCGCCACCACGCCGCCGAAACGCAGGGTGATGTTTTGCAATTCCATCAGCACCCCGCCGATCTGGCGGCCATCGGCGGTCACATAGCCTTCGGCTGCGGGATCATAGCTCATGCCGCCACCTCTTGTTTTGCGGGGGGAAAGGTCGGCGCGTCCTCGATGCGGACCGTGGCCTTGATGGCGCCCTTGCGACCGTCCTCATAGGTGACTTCGGTCTCGGTATAGACGCTGTCGGCACCGTTATAGAGGCCGTCGATCAGATCTGCGAATTTCTCGGCGATCACCGGGCGGCGCACCTTGCGGGTCCGGGTCATTTCGCCGTCATCGGCATCCAGTTCCTTGTGCAGCACAAGGAAACGGTGGATCTGACAGCCCGACAGCATCGGGTCTTGCGCGACGGACCGGTTCACCTCTTCGACATGCTCGCGGATGGCCTGATAGACCTGCGGATGCGCGGCCAGTTCCTGATAGCTGGCATAGGCGATGTTGTTCCGCTCGGCCCAGTTTCCGACCGCTTGCAGGTCGATATTGATGAACGCGGTGCAGGTGTCGCGGCCATTGCCGAACACCACGGCCTCAAGGATGTTGGGATAGAATTTCAGCTTGTTTTCCACATATTTCGGGGCGAACAGGCTGCCATCGGCCATTTTGCCGACATCCTTGGCACGGTCGATAATGCGCAGATGGCCGGTATCGGGTTCAAAGAACCCGGCATCGCCGGTCGCCACCCAGCCCTCGGCATCCTTGGTCGAGGCGGTGCTTTCGGCGTTTTTGTAATATTCGACGAAACTGCCGGGGCTGCGATACAACACCTCGCCATTATCCGCGATCTTGATTTCCACGCCCGGACTGGCGACGCCGACCGTGTCGGACCGGACCTGACCGTCGGGCTGTTGGGCGATGAACACCGATGCCTCGGTCTGGCCGTAAAGCTGTTTCAGGTTGATCCCAAGGCTGCGATAAAAGTCGAAAATCTCGGGTCCGATGGCCTCGCCGGCGGTATAGCCGACGCGGATGCGGCCAAAGCCCAGCGTGTCCTTCAGCGGGCCGTAAATGAACAGCTTGCCAAGGTTATAGCGCAGCTTGTCCACCACCGTGACCGGACGACGGTCCAGCATGGCGGTGCCAATGCGGCGGGCCAGCTTCATGTAATGTCTGAACAGCCATTGCTTGAACCTGCCCGCATCTTCCATGCGGATCATCACATTGGTCAGCTGCCCTTCGAACACCCGCGGCGGGGCAAAGAAATAGGTCGGCCCGATCTCTCGCAGGTCGGTCATCATGGTTTCGGGGCTTTCGGGGCAATTGACCGTAAAGCCGTTCCACATTGCCTGTGCGACCGAAAAGATGAAATCGCCCACCCATGCCATCGGCAGATAGGCCAGAACCTCGTCCGTGTGGTTCAGACCGTCAAATTCCGAGGTGGCGCGGGCGGTTTCGATGATATTGCGGTTCGACAGCACCACGCCCTTGGGCTTGCCGGTGGTGCCGCTGGTATACAGCATGACGCAGGTGTCGTCGTAACCGCGCGCGGCGGTGCGGGCGTCCAGTTCCCGGCCAAGGCGCTGTTCGGCGGCGCGACCCTCGGACTGGACATGTTCCAGCGCGTTCATATGACCATGGTCATATTTCCGCATCCCGCGCTTGTCGGTATAGATGATCTGTTCGATCGCAGGCGCGCGGTCACCGACCTCAAGCACCTTGTCGACCTGTTCCTGATCGCCGCATACGACGAAACGCGCGCCGCAGTGATCCAGCACATAGGCCATCTCGTCCGCGACGGCGTCCTGATACAGCGGCACCGGCACGGCACCGCACATCTGCGCGGCCACCATCGACCAGTAATGCGCCGGGCGATTGCGCCCGATGATCGCCACATAATCGCCGGGGCGCACCCCCAGCACCAGAAAGCCCAAAGCCAGATCGCGGATTTCGCGTGCTGCCTGTGACCATGTCCAGCTTTGCCAGATGCCGAACTCTTTCTCGCGATAGGCGGGTTGGTTGCCATATCGCTGAACGTTCCGCGCCAGCAGCGCCGGAATGGATTGCAGGCCGGCATCGCCGGTCGGCTGTATCACCATCTCTCCTCCCTCCCGGTCCGCTGCGGGACCGTCCTCGTGTCGGTGCGGCTCCTCACTTCCGCACTGACGGGAATCACTGTTGCGGCTGATTCTTGCCACGGTTTTGCGGAAATCCAACCAAATGTTACAGGCTTTCCCCCGGCCCCACGGGATGCTAGCCAAATATCGGGGAAGGAAGGGAAAACCATGTCAGCAGCGGAATATCACGCCGAACTGACGCGGTCGGGGCTGAACCTGATCGCGCAGGCGATTTCGATTTTCGATGCCGATCTGCGGCTGGCGGTGTGCAACCAGCCCTATCGCGACCTGTTCGACCTGCCGCCCGAACTGACCCGGCCCGGCGCCAGCTTTCAGGACACGGTGCGCCATCTGGTGCTGCGCGGCGAATACGGTACCCAGACCGACCCGGACCGCGCCGTGCAGCTGCGCGTCGAACAGGCCCGCACCTTTCAGCCGCATTACATCGAACGCGTGCGCCCCAATGGCCGCATCATCTCGGTCGAGGGGGCGCCGCTGGCGCAGGGCGGCTGGGTCGCCGTCTATACCGACATCACCGAGATCCGCGAACACGAGGAAATGCTGCGCCTGCGCGCATCCGAGGCCAGCGCGCAGGTGCTGCGCCATGCCGAACGTCTGGCCGCCGCCAACCGCCAGCTGGCCGCCACCAACGCCGCCCTGTCCGAGGCACAGCGCACCGCCAGCGCGTCCGAGGCCCGCACCCGCCGCATCACCGGCATGGTGCCCGCCCATATCGCGCATATGGACCGCGATTACCGCTATACCTTCTCGAACCGCCAGATCAGCACGGTGTTCCCCGCCGCCGGGCGCGACATTATCGGCATGACCGGAAAGGCGGCGCTGGGGGCCGAAACCTTTGCCCGCATCCGCCCGCATATGGACGCCGCCATCGCCGGCCAGCCGCAGGTGTTCGAGATCACCGACGCGCCTTCGGGGCGGCGGGTGCGCATCGCGCTGACCCCCGATGGCACCGGCGGCGGCGTCTATATCCTGTCCACCGATGTCACCGCCGAGGTGCAGGCCCGCGAAACCGTCGCACAGGCCGGGCGCCGGGCGCTGGCGGCGCAGCTGACCAACGGGCTTGCGCATGATTTCGGCAATCTGCTGACCATTATTCTGGGACTGCAAAGCCGCCTCAGGGCGGCTGACCTGCCCGACGCGGCGGCCAGCGATGTCGAGGCGACGCTGGCCGCTGCCCGTCGCGGGGCGGCGCTGCTGGACCAGATCACCGGCATGACCACCCCGCGCGACGGCTTCAGCCAGCCCACCGACCCGGCGACGCTGCTGCGCGATCTGGCGCTGATGGCGCGGCCCTCGCTGGGGGCGGATGTGGTGCTGACGCTTCAGATGGACCTGCGCGGCCAGCCGCTGTTGCTGGATGGCGGCGGCTTGCAGGATGCGGTGCTGAACCTGCTGCTGAACGCCCGTGATGCAATGCAGGGCTGTGGGCGCATCACCCTGTCGGCGCGCGAACAGGGTGACTGGCTGGACCTGACGGTGCAGGACAGCGGCCCCGGCTTCCCGCCCGAGGCGCTGGACCAGGCGATCCAGCCGTTTTTCACCACCAAGGGCGCGGCAGGCAGCGGGCTGGGGCTGGCGATGGTCTATGATCTGGTCAAGACGGCGGGCGGGTCGCTGCGGCTGGACAACACGGCGCAGGGCGCGCGGGTGCGGCTGCGCCTGCCGCGCCGGGTGGTGCGCCCGCGGCTGGTCCTGCTGGTCGAGGACGACCCCGAAATCCGCGCCCATACCCGCCAGATGCTGACCGGCATGGGCCATGCCGTGATCGAGGCCGCATCGCTGGCCGAGGCTCAGGGCCTGACCGACCTGCCCGGCCTGTCCGCGATCCTCAGCGATCTGCAACTGGGGGACGGGCTGGGGCGCGATCTGGCGGCGGCGGGGCTGCCGATGCTGCTGATGACCGCGCTGCCCCCCGGCGCCCCCGAACGCCAGGGCGCCCCCTGCCCGGTGCTGACCAAACCTTTCGACGCCAGCCTGCTGGCCGCGCATTTACAGGATCTGCCCGATGACCACTGACGCCCCCCTGATCGCGATTCTGGATGACGAGGCCCAGATCCGGCGCCTGCTGGCCGATGCGCTGGAAAGCGCCGGGTTCCGCACCGTCAGCTTTGGCCGCGCCACCGAATTCGAGGCCGGGCTGCGCCGCGTCACCCCCGATGCGGTGCTGATCGACCTTGGCCTGCCTGACCGCGACGGGCTGGCGCTGGTCAACAGGCTGGCAACCGAATCGGGGGCGGCAGTGATCATCATTTCGGGGCGGGCACAGGTTCAGGACCGCGTCACCGGGCTGGAACTGGGGGCCGATGATTACATCACCAAGCCCTTCGACCCGGCCGAGGTCGTCGCCCGCATCCGCGCCCGCCTGCGCCGCCCGGCCGGGAACGGCGCCGCCAGGACCGGCGGCATTGCCCGCTTTGCCGGCTGGCAGGCCGATTTCGACCGCTATGCCCTGACCGCCCCCGATGGCGAGGACACCCCCCTCAGCCATGCCGAGGCTGAAATGCTGCGCCTGTTCCTTGACGCCCCGCGCCGTCTGATCACCCGCATCCAGATGCAGGAAAGCCTTGGCGGTTCGGGCGGCGAGGCCTTTGACCGCGCCATGGATGTGCGCATTTCACGGCTGCGCACCAAGCTGCGCGAAGACCCCAAGAATCCGCGCCTGATCAAGACCATCTATGGCGCCGGCTATATCTTTCTGGCCGAGGTCGACTGGCCCTGACCCGGCGTCCGCCTTGCCTTGCCGCGCCGCCGCCCTAATCTGGCGCGACACGGGAAGAGGAGGCCCCCATGCTTGGCAAGATGATGCACCAGCCGCTGTCGATCGGCAGCCTGATCGACCATGCCGACCGCTATCACCACCAGACCCAGATCGTGTCCGCCGTGACCGAAGGCGGGTTCGAGCGCACCACATGGGGGGGCGTGGCGGAAAATGCCCGGCGGCTGGCATCGGCGCTGATGGCGCGGGGCATGGAACAGGGCGACCGCATCGCGACGCTGGCCTGGAACAACCGCCGCCATCTGGAACTGTATTTCGGCATCGCAGGCGCGGGCATGGTCTGTCACACCATCAACCCCCGGCTGGCGCCCGAACAGCTGGCCTTTATTGTCAATGATGCCAGCGACAGGTTTTTGTTCCTTGAAACCAGTTTCGTGCCGCTGATCGCGGCGCTGCGCGACCAGTTGCCGACGCTGCGCGGGGTGGTGCTGATGGCCCCGCGCGACGCGGCGCTGGCCGAACAGATCCCCGGCCTGCTGTTCTATGACGACCTGCTGGCCGAGGGCGAGGCCGGTTTTACATGGCCCGCCATCGACGAAACCGCGCCGTCCAGCCTGTGCTATACCTCGGGGACGACCGGCAACCCCAAGGGGGTGCTTTACACCCACCGTTCGACCATCCTGCACGCGATGGCCGCGAACCAGCCCGACGGGTTCGGCATTTCCGCCGCCGACAGCGTGATGCCGGTGGTGCCGATGTTTCATGTCAACGCCTGGGGCACCCCTTACATGGCCGCGATGACCGGCGCGCGGCTGGTGATGCCCGGCCCGCGGCTGGACGGCGAAAGCCTTGCACGCCTGATCGACGACGAACAGGTCACCGTGTCCTGCGGGGTGCCGACCATCTGGATGGGGCTGCTGGACGGGCTGCGCAAGACCGGGTCCAAAGCGGCCTCGATGACGCGCACGGTGGTGGGCGGATCGGCGCTGCCGCCCTCGATGGCGACGATCTTCCGGCAGGATTACGGGGTCGAGCTGGTCCATGCCTGGGGCATGACCGAAACCAGCCCGCTTGGCACCGTCAACCGCCCGCTGCAAAAGCACATGGACCTGCCCCCCGAGGACCGCGACACGCTGGCCCGCGCCCAGGGGCGGCCCCTGTTCGGGGTCCAGTTGCGGCTGGTCGATGCCGAAGGCCACCTGATCCCCGATGACGGCCAGACGCAGGGCGAATTGCAGATCCGCGGCCACTGGGTCGTCGACCACTATTTCGGGCAGGAAAAGACCGCGCTGACCTATGACGGCTGGTTCGATACCGGCGATATCGCGACCATCGACCCGGATGGCTATATGGTCATTCGCGACCGGTCCAAGGATATTATCAAATCGGGCGGGGAATGGATCTCGACCGTCGATCTGGAAAACATCGCCATCGCGCATCCCAGGGTTGCGAATGCCGCCGCCATCGCCGCCCGGCATCCGAAATGGGATGAACG
Source organism: Paracoccus jiaweipingae (assembly GCF_044335505.1). Lineage (NCBI taxonomy): Bacteria > Pseudomonadati > Pseudomonadota > Alphaproteobacteria > Rhodobacterales > Paracoccaceae > Paracoccus > Paracoccus jiaweipingae. The sequence goes on from NZ_JBISBS010000002.1 coordinate 484,477, forward strand.
CCCGGTGCTGATCGTCCAGCGCCGGCCCCAGTCGGGCCTGACCGAGGCCGACCTGCTGGCCTTTTACGACGGCAAGGTTCCGACATGGCAGGTGCCCGACAAGGTGATCTTTGTCGAAACGCTGCCGCTTGGCGCCACCGGCAAGGTGGTCAAGGCCGACCTGCGCCGCCAGTATGGCGATGTGCTGTGGCCCGCTGACGGTGCCTGACCTTCATCCTGGCCCAAATATCCCCGCCGGAGGCTGACCCCGCCGCCCCGGCGGGGTCAATCGCCTAACCTTTCAGCCGCTCATAGGCCGCCAGCGCCCGCGCCCGCCCCTCGGCCAGCGCCATGACGGGCTGCGCGGGACGGGCCAGCGGGTCAGGCCAGCTTTGCGGCACGGCGGCGGCAAAATCGCGCGCCCCTTCGCCCCGCAGCCAGTGGTCACGATAGCGGGTTTTGGTGTCGAATTTATCGGCCTGCGTGTCGGGGTTGAAAATGCGAAAGAACGGCGCCGCATCCGGGCCGCTGCCCGCCACCCATTGCCAGTTCATCGCATTGCTGGCCGGGTCCCAGTCGGTCAGCGTATCGGCAAACCACGCCAGCCCGACGCGCCAGTCCACCAGCAAATGCTTGGTCAGATAGCTGGCAACAATCATCCGCACCCGGTTATGCATCCGCCCGGTGGCGTAAAGCTCGCGCATCCCGGCATCGACCATGTCGATCCCTGTCTGCGCCCGCTGCCATGCCTGCGCGGCCCTGGCGCCCTCGCCACTGTCACCGCCGCGCCACGGGAAACGCGCCCAATCGGGGTTCCACGCGCTGCGGTCCATATCCGGGCTGTGAAACCACAAATCGCGGGCGAAATCGCGCCATGCCAGTTCCGACAAGAATGCCTCGGCGCCGCGATTGCCGCGCTGCATGGCCCCGCGCGCGGCGTGCCAGACCTGCCGGGCGCTGATTTCGCCCACCGCCAGCGCATCCGACAGGCCCGAGGTGCCCTGCCGCTTGTCAGGCCGGTTGCGATCCTCGGGATAGGCGGTCAGGGCCGCGTCCAGAAATTCGGCCAGCCGTTCGGCGGCGGCTGCCTCGCCCACGGTGTGATGGCGCCCCAGCACCCCGGCCCCGCGCCGCATCGCACGGCCAAGCCCCCAATCCGCCGCATCCAGCCCCGCCGGCAGGTCGGGGCAGGTCAGCGGCGCAGGCGCGGGCAGCGGCGCGGCAATGTCATGGCCGCGCAGGTTTTTCCAGAATGGCGTGAATTTGCGATAGGCGGTGCCCTGCCCGGTCAGCACCCGCCCCGGCGGCAACAGCCAGTTGCCGCCATGCACAACCAGCGACACCCCGGCAGCGCGCAGCGCGTCCACCGTGTCGTCACCGACGTGAAAGAACGGCAGGCCGCTGTTCAGATGCACCTGATCGGCGCCGGTTTCGCGCGCCAGACCGGCCAGCACCTGCGCGGGCGATCCGCGCCGCACCACCAGCCTTGCGTGACGGCGGCGCAGGTCGGCATCCAGCACCGCCATCGACTGTGCCAGACGCCAGCCTGCGGCGGCCCCCAAGGCCGCGCAGGCATCGTCCAGAACAAAGACCGGGACCACCCGGCCCCGGCCCGCTGCGGCGCACAGCGCCGGGTTGTCGGCCAGCCGCAGATCGCGGCCAGCCCACCAGATCGAAACCGGCTCAGGCATCGCCGGCGTCGGTGTCCCAGCCGCTGATGGCCTTGCTGTCCATGAACTCCTCAAGGCCCATGATGCCGCCCTCGCGCGCGCGCCCCGAGGCCTTGACCCCGCCAAACGCCGAACCGCGACCACGGCCGACGCCGTTGGTTTCCACCATGCCGGACCGCAGGGCGCGGGCAACGCGGTTGCGGCGCGCGCCGTCCTGGGTCTGGACGTAATTGGTCAGGCCATAGATGGTGTCATTGGCGATGGCGATGGCCTCTTCCTCGGTGTCGAAGGGGATGATCGACAGCACCGGGCCGAAGATCTCCTGCCGGGCGATGGTCATGTCGTTATTGACATCGGCAAACACCGTCGGGCGGACGTAATAGCCACGGTTGACGCCCTCGGGCAGGCCGGTGCCACCGGCGACCAGCCGCGCGCCCTCGTCAATGCCTTTCTGGATCAGGTCCTGAATCTTGTCCCACTGGGTCTTGCTGACCACCGGGCCGATATGGCGGCCGCTGTCATGGGCGCTGGCAACGGCGGTCTTGTTGGCGACCTCGGCTGCGGTTTCGACCGCCTTGTCATAGACCGCGCGCTGCACCAGCATCCGGGTCGGCGCGTTGCAGGACTGGCCGCTGTTGTAAAAGCAATGCCGCGCCCCGCGCACCACCGCCTTTTCATCGGCATCGGCAAAGATCAGGTTGGCGCCCTTGCCACCCAGTTCCAGCACCACTTTCTTGACCGTATCGGCCGCCGCCTTGGTGATGGCGATGCCCGCGCGGGTCGAACCCGTGAACGACACCATATCCACGTCGGGATGCACAGACAGCTGGGTGCCCACACCCGCGCCATCGCCGTTGACAAGGTTGAACACCCCGGCGGGCAGACCGGCCTCGTCAATGATTTCGGCAAAGACCATCGAGGACAGCGGCGCGATCTCGGACGGTTTCAGCACCACCGTGTCACCGGCCAGCAGCGCCGGAATGACCTTCAGCGTGACCTGATTCATCGGCCAGTTCCACGGCGTGATCGCCGCCACCACGCCGACCGGTTCCCACGACACCATGCTGGTCGGGGCGTGATCGCCAAGCGGGCGAACAAATTCGAAATCGCGGAAGGTGTCGATAAAGGTTTCGATGTGGAAACTGCCCGACCCGGCCTGATCGCCCTGCGACATATCGGTCGGGGCACCCATTTCATTGGTGATCGCCCAGGCCACATCGTCATTGCGCCGCTTATAGATGTCGAGGATCTTTTCGACATAGGCCAGACGCTGTTCCGGCGGGGTTTTCGACCAGCTGGCAAAGGCCCGTTTGGCGGCGGCAACCGCCTTGTCGGTATCGGCCTGCCCCCCGACCGAGATCACGGCCACCGGCTCCTCGGTCGAGGGGTCGATCACCTCAAGGTCGTTGGGGGTGGCGGGGTCGACCCATTCGCCGTCGATATAGAACTTGCGCTTGTCCAGCAGATCGCTCATGCCGTGGTCCTTTCCTGTTCGATCCATCACAACCCGCCAACCCGGATTGCGGTTTCGCATCAGCCTGTCACCGCGCGCCTGCCGTCGCAAGGCCGAAACCTTCGTCAGATCGACCGATCGGTCAGTCATTTTAACATGCCGATCCGCCCTTTCATTCTGCGCGCAAGCGCCTATCTTCTGCCCTGACCTTATCCACAGAAAGGCACCACCATGGCATTGCGCATCAACGATACCGCCCCCGATTTCACCGCCGACAGCTCGGAAGGGGAACTGAAGCTGCATGATTTCATCGGCGACAGCTATGCGATCATCTTCAGCCACCCCAAGGATTTCACCCCGGTCTGCACGACCGAGTTCGGTGCCGTGGCGCAACTGGCCCCGGAATTCGAAAAGCGCAACACCAAGGTGATCGGCGTGTCCGTCGACAGCGCCGAGGAACACCGCAAATGGAAAGCCGATATCGAGGCCTTTGCCGGCAAACCGGCCAATTTCCCGATTATCGACGATACCTCGCTGGCGGTTGCCAAAGCCTATGACATGCTGCCCGCCGAGGCCTATCTGCCCGATGGCCGCACCCCCGCCGACAGCGCCACCGTGCGCACCGTGTTCATCATCGGTCCCGACAAGAAGGTGCGCCTGATGATGACCTATCCGATGTCGGTGGGCCGCAATTTCGCGGAAATCCTGCGGGCGCTGGACGCGGTTCAGGCCACCGACGGGGTGCCGATTGCGACCCCCGCCAACTGGCTGCCCGGTCAGGACGTGATCGCCGCCATGTCGCTGGACGACGCGCAGGCCGAGGCCAAATTCGGCAAGGTCGACAAAAAGCTGCCCTATCTGCGCTTTGTCAAAGACCCCAAGGCCTGATCCGGCCTTGGCGCGATCCGACCGGCCGCTGTCGCGCAAGCTGATCCGTCTGGGGGCGCTGGCCCTTGGGCGGTCGCGCGCGCACAGGCAGGATGTCTGGCCGGGGCTGCGCATCGACAAGAAATCGGGCCGCGTCACCTGGCGCGGCCACGAATTGCTGACCCTGCGCAAAGCCGCCGATCTGGTCCCGCATGGCAGGGATATGATCGCGGTTGTCGGGTCGGGGCCTTCGCTGAAATCGCAGCGCGTGCAGGCGCTGGGGGATGACACCGCCATTTTGTGCAACGGCGCGGCGACGCTGTGCGACCGGCTGCGACCGCTGGCCGTCGCGGTCGAGGATGAGCGATTTGTCTTTCGCCATCACCCCATGCTGGCCGCCCTGCCGCGCGATGTGCCGCTGTTGCTGTCGCCCGCCGCGTTGCGGGCATGGGCCGAACGGGGCCGCGCGCCCTTGCAGGACCGCGCCGTGGCGCTGATCGACAATCTGGCCAAGCCGGTGAACCTGCCGCGCCGGGCGCTGTCGGACCCGGCCCTGTCGCCGGTGCTGGTGCGCAAGGCCGGTGCGGCGCTGTCGGTTGACCCCGATGCGGGCGTGGTCATTACCGGCACGGTCGCCTTTTCCGCGCTGCAATTCGCGCTGGCGGCGATGCCGGGGCGCATCCTGCTGGCCGGGATCGACCTGAGTAATGACAGCCAGCCGCGTTTTTATGAGGGCGCGGACAGCACCGCGCCATCCGGGCTGTCGGCGGGGCTGGACCGCATTCTGGCCGGTTTCGCGCTGGCCCGTGACATGGCCGACAAGCGCGGCATCGGGCTGGCCTGCGCCTCGGGCGTCTCGGCGCTGCGGGGGCTTGGAATACCCTATGATAACAGTCTAGATGACTGAACCACAGCCCCGAAGGCCCCTATGCACAGCACCAACCCCCAGACCGCCCCGCAGATCGTCTATGTCACCGACCGCGGCCTGATCCGGCCCACGCTGATCTCGGCCTGGAGCTTGCTGCGCCATATCTCGGTCGCGCCGGACATTCATATCTGGGGCGATGGCCTGACCGAGGATGACTGGTCCGGGGTTGCCCGCGTCATCGCCAGCCGCCCCGACGCGAAACTGCACCGGCTGGACCTTGGCGCTGACGATATGGCCGGGGCCAGGCGGCTGTCCGACCACATCTCGGCGGCGGCGATGGGGCGGCTGCATATCCCGGCCAAGTTGGGCGGGCGGGTGCTGTATATCGACGGTGACACCATCGTGACCGGCGATGTGGCGCCGCTGTTTGACATCGACATGCGGGGCCAGCCGCTGGCAGCGGTGCGCGATTACGTCGTCGCGAAATGGCAGGCGCGCGGCGATCTGGACAAGCCGCGCATCCGTCCCCGCGTGGCCGAACTGCGCCGGCTGATGGGCGATGATATCAGCGGCTATTTCAATTCGGGGGTGCTGTTGCTGGATTGCGACGCGATCCGGGCGGAACCGGCGCTGCTGGCGGCGATGGGCGATGTGGCGCGGGCCTCGGCCTGTCCGTGGGGCGATCAGGACCACCTGAACAATGTCTTTGCCGGGCGGGTGCATCACCTGAACGCGGCATGGAACGATTCCTGGGGCCGCACCCCGCGCCAGCGCCGCTTCAGCGCCGCCATTGGCGGCACGGGCGATGAAACGGCAAAGCGCCCCTCGGCCATCGTGCATTTCCACGGGCCGAAAAAGCCGTGGAAAGCCCCGCGCCGCGATTTATGGAGCCAGCGCGCCCGCGCCGCGTGGCGCTATCGCCGCGACATGGCGGATTTTTTGAAAGCCTTCCCCGACTTGCAGCCCTGATCGCGGCGCGGCCTACAGCTCGGCGCGGATGAAGCGACCGTCAAAGATGGGGGTGGCGGCGGGCAGGCCGGTCTGGGCCATATCGCCCCCGGCAAAGGCCCCCTGCGCCATACCCGCCGCCAGATGCTGCGCGATGGTCGCGCGCCGCTGGTGCCAGTCGTGCCGCTGGCGGCGTTCCTTGGACAGGCGCAGCCCGGCGCGTGACAGCGCCCGGCGCAGCCCGTATTTCAGCCGCCGGAACCCGGATATCCCGGCATCACGGCGATAGGCATCCGGGTCGAACCCGGCCTGTTGCAGCGCCTGATCGAACGCCAGCGTAAAGCGCCGCGAGATCGCGGAACGCCACCCCGAGGGCAGCCCATACCACGGCTTTTCATATTGGCTGAAATGCAGAAAGGCGGGGTTCACGCAATCGGACAGGCCGCAGATCATCATCGGCGCCTGACAATTCATCTGTGGGGTCAATTCGACCCAATTGCCGTCGAAAACGTGGTTCAGAAAATCCTGATCGTAACGTGTGACCGTCGGATGGGTGGCGAAATAGGCCGGCATCCGGGCGGCGAAATCTATGCCCGTCCAGATCTGCGGGTCGATCACCAGCACGCCCGAATTGAAATAGCGCCCCGAGCGGACCGAAATATCGGCCAGCCAGTCGGCGCGTTCGCCCCGGACATCGGGCGGCGGACAGTCCAGCACCCCGCAATCGCAGACCGCCCCCAGCCCCGAAGGCAGCGGCACATCCCAGATCGCCGGCAGCGCGCGCTGCGCATGAATATCGGCATCCAGATAGATCAGCCGCCGATAGCCCGACAGCACGAAAGGCGCGAAAATGCGCAGGTAAACGATGTTCGGCCATGCCGTGCTGCCGGGCAATCCGGCGGGCAGGAACGGCAGCAAACGGTCATAGTGATAGTGAATCAGCGGCGCGTCCTGCGCCTGACGGATACGGGCCGAAGGGTCGCGACGTTCGACAAAGATATGCACCTGTGTCTGCCACAAACTGGCGATGCGCAGGGCCTGTGCGGTGGCAATATCGGCCAGTCTTTCGTCAACGACAAAGAAAAACGCGTTCATTTGCGGCATATTCCGTCGTAAAAACCGCCCCCGGAAAATCCGGGGGCGGGTCGTATTGCAAGACGATTATTCGTCTTCTTTTTTCTCGACGATCTCTTCGCCGGTGTCCTGATCGACCATTTTCATGCCAAGGCGGACCTTGCCACGGTCGTCAAAGCCCAACAGCTTGACCTTGACCTCCTGGCCCTCTTTCAGGACTTCGTTCGGGTGGCCAAGACGCTTGTTGGCGATCTGGGACACATGAACCAGACCGTCGCGCTTGCCGAAGAAGTTCACGAAAGCACCGAAATCGACCAGCTTGACGACCTTGCCGGTATAGACCTTGCCTTCTTCCGGCTCGGCCACGATCGAATAGATCATGTCGTAAGCCTTCTTGATGGAATCGGCGTTGGCCGAGGCAATCTTGATCACCCCGTCATCGTTGATGTCGACTTTCGCACCCGAGGTTTCCACGATCTCGCGGATGACCTTGCCGCCCGAACCGATCACTTCACGGATCTTGTCGGTCGGGATGGTCATGGTTTCGATACGCGGGGCGTGGGCGCTGAACTCGGACCGGCCGGCGGACAGGGCTTTGTTCATCTCGCCAAGGATGTGCAGGCGGCCGTCTTTGGCCTGTGCCAGCGCCTGCTCCATGATGGCGGGGGTGATGCCCTGAACCTTGATGTCCATTTGCAGGCTGGTGATGCCGTTTTCGGTCCCCGCAACCTTGAAGTCCATGTCGCCCAGGTGATCTTCGTCACCCAGAATGTCGGTCAGCACGGCCCAGTTGTCCTGATCTTCCAGAACCAGACCCATGGCGACACCGGCCACCGGCGCCTTCAGCGGCACACCGGCATCCATCATCGACAGCGACCCACCGCAGACCGACGCCATGCTGGACGAGCCGTTCGATTCGGTGATCTCGGACACCACGCGGATGGTATAGGGAAAGTCAGTCGCCGCAGGCAGAACGGCTTGCAGCGCGCGCCATGCCAGTTTGCCGTGACCGATTTCGCGTCGACCGGGCGAACCCACGCGGCCAACCTCGCCAACCGAATAGGGCGGGAAGTTGTAATGCAGCAGGAAGTTCGAGCGCGAATTGCCGTGCAGCGCGTCGATGATCTGTTCATCATCGCCGGTGCCAAGGGTGGTCACGACCAGCGCCTGAGTTTCACCACGGGTGAACAGTGCCGAACCATGGGTGCGCGGCAGGAAGCTGACCTGGCTTTCGATGGGGCGCACGGTCTTGTTGTCGCGACCGTCAATGCGGGCACCACCACGGATGATGTCACCGCGCAGAATGCCCGATTCCAGCTTTTTCAGCGCCGAACCAAGGTTCGCATCGGCCAGTTCATCCTCGGTCAGGCCGGCCTTGATCTTTTCCTGGGCGGCCTCGATCGCGTCGCGACGCTCGCCCTTGTCGCGCAGGGCATAGGCGGCGCGCATATCGGCCTCGCCCAGATCTTTGACGCGGGCAAACAGGGTCGAATAGTCGGGCGAGCGGAAGTCGAACGGCTCTTTCGCGGCGGCCTCGGCAAGGTCGATGATCAGGTCAATGACCGGCTGCATCTGTTCGTGGCCGAACTTGACCGCACCCAGCATTTCCTCTTCCGTCAGCTCGTAAGCCTCGGATTCGACCATCATCACGGCATCTTTGGTGCCGGCAACGACCAGATCAAGGCGCTGTTCGGGGTTGTTGCGCAGGTGGTCCATGTCCTGAACCTCGGGGTTCAGCACATATTCGCCATCGACGAAACCGACGCGGGCGGCACCGATCGGCCCCATGAAGGGCACGCCGGAAATGGTCAGCGCGGCGCTGGCGGCGATCATTGCGACGATGTCGGGGTCATTGACCAGATCGTGCGACAGCACGGTGCACATCACCAGAACTTCGTTTTTGAAGCCGGGGGCGAACAGCGGGCGGCAGGGGCGGTCGATCAGACGCGCGGTCAGCGTCTCTTTTTCCGACGGGCGTGCCTCGCGCTTGAAAAAGCCGCCGGGGATCTTGCCCGCGGCATAGTATTTTTCCTGATAATGAACCGTCAGCGGGAAGAAGTCCTGCCCCGGCTTGGGTTCCTTGGCAAAGGTCACGTTGGCCATGACGCTGGTTTCCCCCAGCGTCGCAATGACCGAACCATCGGCCTGACGGGCCACTTTGCCGGTTTCCAGCGTCAGCGTGTCCTGACCCCACTGGATGGATTTTTTCACTTCGTCGAACATACGTCTATCCTAACTCGCCGGGGGCCCTCCCCCGGACGGGTGTGCGGCGCGCGGGCCCCATTGCCCGGCATCCGAAAGAGAAACGCGCCCCACCGGGGGGCGCGTTCCGAAATCAGCGGCGCAGACCCAGCTTCGCGATCAGGTCGGTATAGCGGGCCTCTTCCTTGCGCTTGAGATAGTCCAGCAGCTTGCGGCGCTGTGCCACCAACTTCAGCAGACCACGGCGCGAGTGGTTGTCTTTTTTGTGGGTCTTGAAATGCTCGGTCAGGGTCGCAATACGCGAGGACAGGATCGCAACCTGCACCTCGGGCGAACCGGTGTCGCCTTCTTTGGTGGCGAACTCTTTCATGACGCGATTCTTTTCTTCGACAGTAATCGACATCGGGGACTCCTTTCACAAACAAAGGGTTATGGCGCAGGCCGGGATGTCGTCCAGCACAGGCCCATGGAGAAGTGCTGCACGCGCGGAACGCGGGCAGATGGGGGCATATAGGGGAAACCGGCCCTGAAGGGAAGGGGTTTCACGGCAAGGCCGTTATTGCGGTGCCTCGGTGGTGATGCCGATATCGGCCAGCGTCAGATCGGCGGCATCATACAACCGCGCCACCAATTGACCGCCGACGAACAGGTTGGCGGTGCCATCGGCGTCATGGGTCAGCATCAGCGGCTGATCGGCCTGATCGGCGGGCAGCAGGACAAACACGCTGTCCTGCGTGGCATCGTAATCGGTAACCACGGCCACGCCCTCGCCTTCGGGGGTCAGGTAAAAGCGGTCGGCCCCGTCCTGCCCCTCGGCGAAATCGCCGCCGGTCAGCACCAGCCGGTCATCGCCTTCGCCGCCATGCAGATAGGTCTGCCCCCCGGCCCCGCCGATCAGCAAATCATCACCGCCGCCGCCGCCCAGGGTGTCGCTGCCCGGCCCGGTTCCGGCCCGCAGGGTGTCGTCGCCTTCGCCGCCATCCAGATGGTCGCTGCCGGTGCCGCCATCAAGGTAATCGTCGCCCGCGCCACCGATCAGCGTGTCATTGCCGGACCGGCCCATCAGGGTGTCATTGCCGCCCTCGCCCTCAAGCCGGTCATCGCCGCGCCCGCCATCCAGATAGTCATGGCCATGTGCGCCAAAATCGTCATCGCCATTCAGCCAGTCATTGCCGTCCCCGCCCTCAAGCAGGTCATTGCCCAGCCCCCCGGACAGGGCGTCATCGCCGCACAGCCCCAGAATGGTGTCATTGCCTGCATGGCCGCGCAGCCAGTCACCGCCGCCCGTGCCGCGCACCGCCTCGCCGGTGACGGCAGGGGGCAGGTCGGGCGCACCGCCGTCGCCCGCGCCACCGTCGCCAGTGCCACCGTCGCCGGTGCCGCCGCCCCCCGCGCCATCCGCGCCGGGGTCTGGCTGGGGGTCATCCACATGGCCGGTTTCATCGGGCAGATCGGTCAGGCAATCCGCATCCGGGTCATCATCGGCGCCGAACAGGGATTCGGCGGCAATACCGACAAGCAATGTTCCGAAAACTGTCATCAGAATCAGCATGACATCCCCACAAGCGCAACAGGCCCACAAGGCGCAACAGGCGCCACCGGGACCAGTCTAACAAATCCGTTTCCGGCAACGAACCTCTAAATTACCAATAGGTTAACGCCACAGCGCCGGCTGCTGTGCATAGGCCACATAAAGCGGGTGCCGGGGGTGCCCGTCACGGGTCAGCCCCAGATGCACCAGCCGGTGCCCGTGCCCGCGCAGCATTGCCGCCACCTGCGGCCCCCGGCCCAGATGCGCGCCATGCACGCCCCAGGCACAGATCACCTGATCGGCCCATGCCGCTGCCTGCATGATCGCGTCATCATTGCCCGGACCAACGGGGTCGGCCTGTGCCCGCATGTCGCGCGGGTCAGTGGCCCGCCAACCGAACAGATTGGCCACCCGCAGACCCTGAAACCCCAGCACCCGCGCGCGACGCTCGCAACGGGCGATGGTGGGGTCATTGCGAAGCTCATCCGCGGTCGAGGGGTTCAGCATCACGAAGCTGACCCGCGGCCCCGCCCCTCATTCGCGCCGCAGGTCATAGCGATAACCGCCACAATCGGAATATGTCACCACCGACCGCATCCCCGCTGCCTGATGCTGACGCACAATCATCGCATCCCTTTCCGTGCCCGTCCGGAAACGAAAAAACCCGCAGCCGGGGCCACGGGTCGTTTCAGTCACAAAGACCTTGCCGGATCAGCCCTGGCGGGCCTTGAAGCGGCGGTTGGTCTTGTTGATCACATAGATCCGGCCCTTGCGGCGCACGACCTGACAGTCACGGTGACGCTGCTTGAGCGAGCGGAGCGAGTTGCGAACCTTCATCGGTCTTCTCCTCTACGCGGCGCCTCGCGCGCCTTGGGGAAACTGAAATACCCCCGGCCCATGTCCGGGGGCGGCAAAAGAATGGTGGGCGGTACTGGGATCGAACCAGTGGCCACTACGATGTCAACGTAGTGCTCTACCGCTGAGCTAACCGCCCGTCCGTCACGAAACCGACCATGTCTGGCCGCACCCCGCTTCGGTTCGCAGGTCTATATAGCCCCCTTTTGCGGGTTGCAAGTCCCCCCGGCGCCGTTCAACAGTGATTTTATCGCAAAAAATCGCCGCAAGGCCCGCCGGATGGACCACCCGCCCCCGATTTTCGACCTGACCGTGCCCGATGACTGGACGGGAATCATCCTTGGCTCGCCGCATTCGGGGCGCGATTTTCCCGACGATTTTCTGGCCGGCACCGCCCTGCCCCGGCACCTGTTGCGCAGTTCCGAGGACGCCTTGCTGGACCATCTGGCCGCTGCCGCGCCGGGGCTGGGGATGGCGCTGCTGACGGCGCGGGTCTCGCGCAGCGTGGTCGACCTGAACCGCGCCGAATCAGAACTGGACCCGAATCTGGTCGATGGCGTTCCCCGCCGCCCGCTGGGGATGCGGGTGCAGGCCGGGTTGGGGGTGCTGCCCCGGATCGTCGGGGCCGGGCGGCCCATCCACCCCGCGGGGTTCCGCCTGACACGCGATCAGGCGCAGGACCGGCTGGCCCGATACTGGCACCCCTATCACCGCGCGCTGGCCGGGCTGATGGACCGCGCCCGCGCGCGGTTTGGCACCGCGCTGCTGATCGACCTGCATTCCATGCCGCACGAGGCGCTGGCCCAGACCCGTCCGCCCCTGCCTGACGTGGTGATCGGCAACCGCCACGGCCTGTCGGCGGCGGCACGGTTCAGCGATGCGGTGCAGACCGCGCTGGAATCGCAGGGCTTTCGCGCCGCCCGCAACACCCCGTTTTCCGGCGCCCATATCGCCAGCGCCCATGGCGACCCGCGGCGCGGGCGGCATGTCATTCAACTGGAATTCGACCGGCGGCTTTACCTTGACGACAGCGGCCTGCAACCCGGCCCCGGCTATGCCGGTTTTGCGGCGCGTCTGAACGGGTTTTTCGCCGCCCTGCGGGCCATCGCACCCGCCGGGGCGCAGGAAAGATTGCAGGGCGGAATCGCGGCGGAATAGGTCAGGCGATCTGGGCCAGAATGGCCTGCGCGGCGGCACGCGGATCGGCGGCATCGCGGATCGGGCGGCCCACCACGATGTGATCGGCCCCGGCGGCCAGCGCGGCCTGCGGCGTCTCGACCCGTTTCTGATCGCCCATCGCGGCACCGGCAGGGCGCACACCGGGGGTCACGATCAGCTTGCCCCCGGCCTGCGGCAGGGCACGGATGGCGGCGGCCTCGCGCGGGCTGGCAATGACGCCATGCGCCCCGGCCTCGAAGGCGCGCGCCGCGCGCTCGACCACCAGATCGGCCACATCGCCCTCGCGGATCAGCGCCGCGTCCAGATCGGCCCGGTCAAGCGAGGTCAGCACCGTCACCGCCAGAATTTTCATCCCCGAACCGCCCACGCCTTCACGCGCTGCGCGCACCACATGCGGGTCGCCGTGAACGGTCAGGAAATCAAGGTCATACTGCGCCAGCCCGCGCACGGCGGCCTCGACCGTGGCGCCGATATCGAACAGCTTCATATCCAGAAAAATGCGCTTTTCATGCACCTGCTTCAGCTCGTTCGCCAGGGCCAGCCCGCCACCGGTCAGCATCCCCAGCCCGATCTTGTAGAAGCCCACCGAATCGCCAAGCGTCCGCACCAGTTCCAGCCCTTGCAGCGCATTGGGCACGTCCAGCGCCATGATCAGACGGTCGTCCATCGGTTTTCTCCTTGCTGATTCACCTTATGTTTACGGATGGTGGTGTAAGGGTTGAAGACGAATCGGAACAGCCGCAATCTGCACAGGGTATTCAGGCAGGGATTTTCCAATGGACCAGCTTCCTTTCACGCTGTCGGGCGGCAATGCCACCCTGATCACCCTTGCGGTGGTGCTGCTGATCGCGGTGATGATGGCGGTGCGCATTGTGCCGCAATCGGAAAAATATGTGGTCGAACGCTTTGGCAGGCTGCGTGCCGTGCTGGGGCCGGGGATCAATTTCATCGTTCCGTTCATCGACACGGTGCGGCACCGCATTTCCATTCTGGAACGGCAGTTGCCGACCAGCAGTCAGGACGCAATCACCGCCGATAACGTGCTGGTTCAGGTGGAAACCAGCGTGTTTTACCGCATTCTGGAACCTGAAAAGACCGTTTACCGTATCCGCGACGTCGATGCCGCGATCGCCACCACCGTGGCTGGCATCGTGCGCTCGGAAATCGGGATGATGGAACTGGATCAGGTCCAGTCCAACCGCGCGCGGCTGATCGAACGTATCCGCGAATCGCTGGCCAATGTCGTCGATGACTGGGGGATAGAGGTGACGCGCGCCGAAATTCTGGACGTGAACCTTGATGACGCGACCCGCGCCGCGATGCTGCAACAGCTGAACGCCGAACGCGCACGCCGCGCCCAGGTGACCGAGGCCGAGGGCAAGCGCCGCGCCGTCGAACTGGCCGCCGATGGCGAGCTGTATGCCGCCGAACAACAGGCCAAGGCCCGCCGCGTCCTGGCCGAGGCCGAGGCCGCCGCAACCGCCGTCATTGCCAATGCCATCCGCGAGGGCGGGATCGAAGGCGCCCGCTATCAGGTGGCGATGAAACAGGTCGAGGCCATGACCCGGCTGGCCGATGGTCAGGGCAAACAGACCATCGTCCTGCCCGCCGCCCTGACCGAGGCCTTCGGTGATGCCTTTACCCTGCTGAAAGGGCGGCAATCATGATCTGGTCCGACGGCTGGCTGTGGCTGATCGCCGGGCTGGTGCTGGCCGGGCTGGAATTGCTGCTGCCCGGTTATGTCTTTCTGGGTCTGGCGCTGGCGGTCGCGACCATGGGTCTGGCGCTTTTGCTGGGGCTGTGGGTCTGGGGCCTGCCATCGGCGCTGGTTGCGACCACCCTGCTCTCCGCCGCGATCTGGCTGTTGCTGCGCTGGATGATGGGGGTGCAGCGCGGACAGGTCCGGCTGTGGGATCGCGACATCAACGACAATTAGGCCCACGCCGATATGCCCCGCGACCCGGATGATTTCATCGGCACCAAGATCGTCGCCACGCTGGGGGATTGCCTGCTGACCTTCCTGCGCGACGATCTGCCGCATATCCCGTTTCCGAACCGCTGGGACCTGCCCGGTGGTGGCCGCGAGGGTCGCGAAAGCGCTGAAACCTGCGCGCTGCGTGAACTGCACGAGGAATTCGGCCTTGCCCTGCCCGCCATCCGTCTGCTGAGCCGCCATTACTTCCCGGCAACCGAAGAACCGCAGGAAATCGCGGTAATGTTCACGCTGGCCCTGCGCCCCCATGACCTGCGCCGCATCCGCTTTGGCGACGAGGGCCAGCACTGGCGGCTGATGCCGGTTGCCGACTATGTCCGCCACCCCCATGCCGTCGGCCCGTTCCGCGACCGCGTTCGGGTCTGTCTTGGCCTGCCTGACCCCGGTTTTGCCGGGGAACCGCAGGCTTGAAACGGGGTTCCGTCATACCCACCTTGGCACCAAGACCCGGACCGGGCCGTGCCAGATTTGGGCGGTCCAAAAACCGGGGGCTATGAGAGGAGTATGACCGATGAACATGGAAAAGTTCACGGAACGGTCGCGCGGCTTTTTGCAGGCAGCGCAGACCATTGCCATCCGCGAGGAACAGCAGCGGGTGGTTCCCGAACATCTGCTGAAGGCGCTGCTTGACGACGATCAGGGCTTTGCCGCCAATCTGATCGCCCGCGCCGGGGGCGACGCCGCCGCCGTTCTGGCCGCCGCTGACAAGGCCGTGGCAAAACTGCCCAAGGTTTCGGGCGGCGACGGGCAGGTCTATATCGACCCGTCCATGGTCCGCGTGCTGGACGAGGCCGAAAAGCTGGCCAAAAAAGCGGGCGACAGCTATGTCCCCGCCGAACGCATCCTGACCGCGCTGGCCGTGGTGAACACCAATGCCCGCGACGCGCTGGTCGCCGGTGACGTGACCGCGCAAAAGCTGAACGCGGCGATTAACGACATCCGCAAGGGCCGCACCGCCGATTCCGCCTCGTCCGAGGACACGATGGAGGCGCTGTCCAAATATGCCCGCGACCTGACCGAGGCTGCCGAGGACGGCAAGATCGACCCGATCATTGGCCGGGACGAGGAAATTCGCCGCGCCATGCAGGTCCTGTCGCGCCGCACCAAGAACAACCCGGTCCTGATCGGGGAACCCGGCGTCGGCAAAACCGCCATCGCCGAGGGGCTGGCCCTGCGCATCGTCGACGGCGATGTGCCTGAAAGCCTGCGCAACAAGCGCCTGATGGCGCTGGACATGGGCGCGCTGGTCGCCGGGGCGAAATACCGGGGCGAATTCGAAGAGCGGCTGAAAGCCATCCTGAAAGAGATCGAATCCGCCGCTGGCGAGATCATCCTGTTCATCGACGAGCTTCACGTCCTTGTTGGCGCCGGCAAAACCGATGGCGCGATGGACGCGGCCAACCTGATCAAACCGGCGCTGGCGCGGGGCGAGTTGCATTGCGTCGGCGCCACCACGCTGGACGAATACCGCAAATATATCGAAAAGGACGCCGCCCTTGCCCGCCGCTTCCAGCCCGTGATGGTCGAGGAGCCGACGGTCGAGGACACGATCAGCATCCTGCGCGGCATCAAGGAAAAATACGAGCTGCACCACGGCGTGCGCATTTCCGACGCGGCGCTGGTCGCGGCGGCCACGCTGTCGAACCGCTATATCACCGACCGCTTCCTGCCCGACAAAGCCATCGACCTTGTGGACGAGGCCGCATCCCGCCTGCGGATGGAGGTCGACAGCAAGCCCGAGGAACTGGACGCGCTGGACCGCCAGATCCTGCAAATGCAGATCGAAGCCGAGGCGCTGAAGAAAGAGGATGACGCCGCCAGCAAGGACCGGCTGGACCGGCTGGAAAAGGATCTGTCCGACCTTCAGGAACGCAGCGCCGGCATGACCGCGCGCTGGCAGGCCGAACGGGACAAGCTGGAAGGTGCGCGCGGGCTGAAGGAACAGCTGGACCGCGCCCGCGCCGAGCTGGACCAAGCCAAGCGCGAGGGGAATCTGGCCCGCGCGGGCGAGCTGTCCTATGGCATCATCCCCGGCCTTGAAAAGCAACTGGCCGAGGCCGAGGGCAGCGATGCCCCCGATGACGGCCTGATGGTCGAAGAGGCCGTGCGCCCCGAACAGATCGCCGAGGTCGTCGAACGCTGGACCGGCATCCCCACCAGCAAAATGCTGGAGGGTGAGCGCGAGAAGCTGTTGAAAATGGAAGAGGAAATCGGCAAGCGCGTCATCGGCCAGGCCGAGGCCGTCACCGCCGTATCCAACGCCGTCCGCCGCGCCCGCGCCGGTCTGAACGACGAAAACCGCCCCTTGGGGTCGTTCCTGTTCCTTGGCCCGACCGGCGTCGGCAAAACCGAGCTGACCAAGGCCATCGCGGAATACATGTTCGACGACGATCAGGCGATGGTGCGCATCGACATGTCCGAATTCATGGAAAAGCACAGTGTCGCGCGGCTGATCGGCGCGCCTCCGGGCTATGTCGGGTATGATGAGGGTGGTGTGCTGACCGAGGCCGTGCGCCGGCGCCCCTATCAGGTGATCCTGTTCGACGAGGTTGAAAAGGCGCATCCCGACGTGTTCAACGTTCTGTTGCAGGTGCTGGATGACGGGCAGTTGACCGATGGTCAGGGCCGCACCGTCGATTTCAAGCAGACGCTGATCGTGCTGACCTCGAACCTTGGGTCGCAGGCGCTGTCGACACTGCCCGAGGGGGCCGACAGCGGGCAGGCGCGGGATCAGGTCATGGACGCCGTGCGCGCCCATTTCCGCCCCGAATTCCTGAACCGTCTGGACGAGATCATCATTTTCCACCGCCTCAGCCGTCAGAATATGGACGGGATCGTCAATATCCAGCTTGGCCGACTTGAGCACCGTCTGGCGGCGCGCAAGATCACGCTGGATCTGGATGAAGCGGCGCGTAAATGGCTGGCCGATGAGGGCTATGACCCCGTCTTCGGGGCCCGCCCGCTGAAACGGGTGATCCAGCGCAGCCTGCAAGACCCGCTGGCCGAATTGCTGTTGTCGGGCGAGGTTCTGGACGGCCAGACCGTCAGGGTGACCGCGAATGACGACGGGCTGATGGTTGGCAACCGCCTTGGCACGGCTGGCCACAGGCTGGGCTCGGCGGGCGATGGCGGCGCGCAAATGCCGCATCCGCTGCACTGACCCTTCGGTCCATGACCCTGAACGCGAAACCCCGGCCAATGGCCGGGGTTTTCCTATTGCGGCGGACTGACCGTCAGGCCCGGTCATCATCCGCGCCTTGCGGTGGCCTGACCCCGTAAACCACGCAATACAGCGCCGGGACAAAAACCAGCGTGATCAGCGTTCCCGCGATGATCCCGCCCATCATGGCAAAGGCCATGGGCCCCCAGAACACCTGCCGCGAGATCGGGATCAGCGCCAGCGACGCCGCCGCCGCCGTCAGCAAAATCGGGCGGGCGCGGCTGTCCGAGGCCTCGAACACGGCGTGCCAGCGGTCGCGACCCTTGTCGATCAGGTTCTGCACCTCGTGCACCAGAATGACCGAGTTTCGGATCAGGATGCCGATCAGCGCCAGCACCCCCAGAATGGCCACAAAGCCCATCGGCACGCGGAAGGGCACCAGCACCGCAACCACCCCGATCAGCCCCAGCGGCGCGGCCATGAACACGATGAAAGACAGGCGGAACGACTGCATCTGGGCCATGACCAGCACCGCCATGATCAGGATCATCACCGGCACCACCGCCGCAATCGGCGCCTGACTTTCGCCCGAGCTTTCGACCGTGCCGCCAATCACCACCCGCACATCCGGTGGCAGAGTCGCGACATAATCGGCCACCCGGTCCGACAGGGCGGTGACCAGCGTCGCGGGTTGGTCCTTGCTGGCGATGGCCGCCTTGACCGTCACCGTGGGCAGGCCGTCACGCTGAATCACCAGCGGCGGTTCGGTGCCGAAATCCAGCCGCGCAAGGCTGGCCAGCGGAATCGGGGTGCCGGTCGGCGTGGCCAGCTGCATATTGCGGATCGTGTCCAGCGATTGCCGGTCGGCCTGATCGCCGCGCGCCACGACATTGACCAGAAAGATGCCATCGCGCAGCTGCGTCACCGTCTTGCCCGAGAACATCGCAGACAAGGCCCCGGCAATATCGGTGCTGGTGATGCCCAATTGCCGCGCCTTGTCCTGATCAATCTGTAACCGGACCACGCGGGCCGGTTCGTTCCAGTCCAGCGCAATGTCGCGCAGACGCGATTCACTGGCCAGAACCGCCGCCAGTCCGCGCGCCGCATCACGGGCCTGATCGGGGTCGGGCGCGCTGACGCGGTATTGCACCGGCTTGCCCACCGGCGGCCCGATCTCAAGGTTCTTGATATAGAAATCGACACCCGGAAACCGGGTCCGCGCGACCTTGTCCAGCTTGGCCTTCAGCCGTTCGCGTGCGGCGATATCGGGGGTCTGGATCACGATCTGGCCCATATGCGGGCCGGCGGTCGGCACATCCATTGCCAGAATAAAGCGCGGCGCCCCCCGACCGACATAAGAGGTCCAGAACAGCGCGTCCTTATCGCCTTTCAGATGCGCCTCGAACCGGTCCATATCGGCACGGGTCTTGGCGATGCTGGCATTCTGACGTTCGCCGACATCGACGATAATCTCGGTCCGGTCCGAGGTCGGGAAGAATTGCTGCTCGACAAAGCGCATTCCCCACAGCGACAGGACGAAAATCG
Organism: Paracoccus jiaweipingae; assembly: GCF_044335505.1. NCBI lineage: Bacteria > Pseudomonadati > Pseudomonadota > Alphaproteobacteria > Rhodobacterales > Paracoccaceae > Paracoccus > Paracoccus jiaweipingae. The sequence goes on from NZ_JBISBS010000002.1 coordinate 503,801, forward strand.
CCATCGTCACCACGACCGTGACCCATTTGAACCGCATCGCCGCGCGCAGCAGCCGGTGGAACAGGCCGCGCAGGCGACCGACGTGCCCCTCAGCATGTTGTTTCATGCTGCGGGGCAGGAAGGTTACCCCCAGAATCGGGGCGAACAGCACCGCCACGATCCACGACACCACCAGCGACACGGCGATGACCACGAATAACGAAAAGGTAAATTCGCCTGCGGCCGAGCTGTTCAGCCCGATGGGGATGAACCCCGCCACCGTGACCAGTGTGCCGGTCAGCATCGGAAAGGCGATCGAGGTCCAGGCGTAACTGGCGGCCTCGGACAGGTTTTCACCCAGTTCCAGCCGCGAAATCATCGTCTCGATCGCGATCATGGCGTCATCGACCAGCAGCCCCAGCGCAATGATCAGCGCCCCCAGCGAGATCCGCTGCAAGGTGATGCCATACCAGTCCAGCACCACGAAGGTGATGGCCAGAACCAGCGGGATGGTCAGCGTCACCACCAGACCGGCGCGCAGGCCCAGACTGATAAAGCTGACGATCAGCACGATGATCACCGCCTCGGCCAGCGCCTGCACGAAATGGCCGACCGCGTCGTCGACGACATGCGGCTGGTCAGCGACCTTGTGCATCTGGATGCCCACCGGCAGGTCGGCGGCAATGCGCGCCATCAGCGCGTCCAGTTCAGCGCCGAATTCCAGAATATTGCCGCCGGACCGCATCCCGATCTGCAACCCCAGCGCATCCTGCCCCTGAAAGCGGAACAGGCTGTCGGGGGGGTCCTCGTATCCGCGGCGGATGCTGGCCACATCGGCCACGTTAAAGAACCGGTCACCGATGCGCAGGTTCACGGCGGCGATGGATTGCACATCGTCGAACTGGCCACCGACGCGCACCAGCACCCGTTCCGGTCCGGCCTGCACCACGCCGGATGCCGAAATGGCGTTTTGCGTGGCAAGTGTGCTCATCACCTGTTGCTGGTTCAGCCCCAGCGCCGCCAGCCGGGCCGAGGAAAATTCAAGGTAAATCTCCTCTTTGCGTTCCCCGATCAGGCCGGTTTTGCCGGCGGCGGGCAGCGCTTGCACCTGTTTGCGAATGGCCTCGACCCGGTCACGCAATTCACGATGGGTAAAGCCGTCAGCGGTGAAGGCATAGATATTGCCGAACACGTCACCGAAATTGTCGTTGAACTGGAAACCGGCGAATTCCTGCGGAAATTCGGGCCGGATATCGTTCATCATGAAGCGGACGCGCTTCCAGATCTCGGGGACCTGGGGGCCGCGGATGGTCGGCAGCAGCTCGACATAGGTGATGGACCGGCCCGGCATCACCACGGATCGGGTGTATTTCAGCTCGTCCAGTTCCTCGAGTTTTTTTTCAATGCGGGTGGTGACCTGATCCAGCGTTTCCTCGACCGTGGCACCGGGCAGTGCGGCGCCGATCACCATCACCTTGATGGTGAAATTCGGGTCTTCCTCGCGCCCAAGATTGTTATAGCTGATAAAGCCCGCGATCATCGACACGATCAGCAGGAACCAGACGAAACTGCGGTGGCGCAGCGACCAGTCGGACAGGTTGAACGAATTCACGGGGCCACCTTTCGTCCGACCGGCTGGCCGGGTTCAAGCGAATGAATGCCGCGGATCACCACCTCGTCGCCGGGGACCAGCCCGGACATGATGGCGATGCGGGCGCCGATCTGGACCCCGGTTTCGACCCGGCGCAGGTCAACCGTGGCAGCATCGCCCTGACGGGCGACGACCCAGACCTGCGCGCCGTCGGGGTCGTGGCGCAGGGCCTCGACCGGCAGGGTCAGCGCGGGTTTTTCGCCCTGCGCCGGGCGGGCGCGGATCAGCGCCCCCAGACGAAAGGCATCGGGGCGCGACAGTTTCAGATGCACGCGCCGGGTGCGGGTGGCGGCATCGGCCAGCGGGTCGATCTGGCGCACCGTGGCGGGCACCCCATCGGTGGCGCCCGCGTCGGAAAACACGATGAACCCCGCACCCGCGGGGACCGAGGCCAGCGCCGCCTCGGGCAGGTCGATCACCGCCTCGCGTTCGTCATTGCCCGACAGGCGCAACACCGGCTCGCCGGCGCTGACCACGGCACCGGGGTTTTTGAACACCTGACTGACGATGCCGTCAAAGGGGGCGGTCATGCGGGCAAACCCCGCCGCATCCTGCGCGCGCACCAGTTGCGACGCGGCCTGGTCGGCGGCGGCCTGCGCGCTGGCCAGCCCCTGTTCGGCGGCCTCAAGCTGCGCGGTCGAGGCCACGTTGCGGCTGGCCAGACGCCGGGTGCGGTCCGCCGTGCTGCGCGCGGTTTCCAGCTGGACACGGGCGGCCTGTGCGGCGGCCTCGGCGGCGCGGACATCGGCTTGCAGATCGTCGGGGTTCAGTTCGGCCAGAACATCGCCCGCCGCCACCACATCCCCGATATCGACCGGGCGCAGCACCATCCGGCCAAGGGTCTGAAACCCCAGCGCGACCTCGGTCCGGGCGGCAATCACACCGGGGACCGAACGGGCATAGGCGTCGGTATCGGCCACCACCTCGGACACGATGGGGTGGGGCGGGCCGGGCGGCGGGGCGGATTTTTCCTGCGCCCACGGCCAGTCAAAGGCATGGGCCGCCGGCGCGACAGCCAGCAGGACCAGCAGGGCAAGCCCGGTCAGGGTGACGAAAAGCTGCCTCATTGCGTTTGCGCCCTTTCCACCTTGCGACCCGGATACAGCATTTGCGAGCCATCGGTGACCACCAGCTGACCGGGCCGGACGCCCGATTTCAGCACCAGATCGCCGGTGGTAAACCGCTCGATCACGACGGGCACCAGATCGACGGTCGATTCCGCACCGACCACCCAGACCGCCGGCTGGTCCCCCAGCGCGGACAGCGCCGTCCACGGCACTGACATGCCCTGCCCGACCGGGTAATGCACCGTGCCGCTGACCGCCGCCCCCAGCAACCGGGCCTCGGTCGGGTGGCCGTCGATGACGGCTGTGACCGTGACCGACCCGGTATTGGGGTTCACCAGCGGCGCGATTTCGGTGACATGGCCGGTCATCGCGGGGGCGTCGATGCCAATGGGTTCCAGCGTCACCTTTGCGCCCATGGCGCTGTTCAGGCGGGGGGAATCGGGGGTCTGGAACACGGCCTCAAGCCCGTTCATCTGGGCCAGCGACAGCACCACCTGCGCGGCGCCGACGATCTGGCCGGGGTCAAGGTTGCGCTGGGTCACCACCGCATCGGCAGGCGCGGTCAGCGTGGTGTCGTCGACGGCGCGCTGTGCCTGCCCGACCGCGCTTTCGGCGCGTTCCACCCCGCCCTGTGCCGCGCTGAGGCGGTCATTGGCCGCGTCGCGTGCCGCCCGCGTGCCGACGCCGCGCGCCAGCATCGCACTGGCCCGTTCCGCCGCCTGCGTCGCCTGTTGCAGGCTGGCCTGCGCCGAGGCCAGCGCCGCCTGCGCCACCCGCAGCGCCTGATCCTGTTGCAGCGAATCGACCCGTGCCAGCGGCTGGCCGGCGCTGACCTGATCGCCGGCGCTGACCAGCACCTCGGTCACCTTGCCGCCCTGACGAAAGCCCAGATCGACGCTGTCGCGGGCCTCGATCGTGCCGGTCAGCGTGGAATCGAAGGTCAGCGGCTTGCGCGCCACCTCGACCATGTTCACGGCCAGCACGCCATCGGCGCGGGCGGCAGCGGCACAGCATATCAGGATCAGGACAGCGGGGCGCAACATCTGCATTCTCCGGCAATTCGGGGTGTTTGTGCGCCAATCCGCCGTGAAAGAAAACCCTTTCCGTGGGGTTATGCCTGACGAAGCGTTAACGCGCGCCCTGACCCGGCGGCAGCCGCGACAGTTGCACCATCAAAATCCCCGCCGCAATGACCGAGGCCCCCAGCGCATCCGACAGCCCAAACCGTTCCCCCAGCAGCGCCGCTGCGATGGTGACGCCGAAAAACGGGCTGAGAAAGTGAAACGTCGCCGCGCGCACCGCGCCGATATGGGTGACCAGCCGGAACCAGACAAAGGTCGCCGCGATCCCCGGCACCAGCACGGTATACAGAAACGCAATCGCCAGTTGCGGCGTCACCCGGATCGCGACCGGCCATTCCAGCCATGCCGCCGCCGGCAGCAGCGCCAGCGCGCCGACGCCCATCTGCAAGCCGACGATCATCAGCACATTGGCGCGACTGCCCGCCCCGCGCGCCACCAGCGTCGCGGCGGTCAGCGCCACCACCCCGATCAGGCACCAGGCCAGCCCCAGCAGGTCCAGCCCGTGCGACAGGCGCACCCCCATGATGGTGGTCACGCCGATCACCCCCAGCACCAGCCCCGCCACCGCCATTGGCCGCAGCGGCTGGTTCAGCACCACCCAGCCAAAAAACGCCACCAGCAGCGGCATCATCGAGGCGATGATCGCGGCGGCAGATGCCTCGACCCGCTGCATCGCCAGCCAGTTAAAGCCCAGATACAGCGCGTTCTGGCACAGGCCGAACAGGATGACGGTGCGCCATTCGGCCCGGTTCAGCCGCCAGCTTTGGCCCATGGCGCGGGCCAGCCCCACCGCCAGCAGCGCCGACAGCGCAAAGCGGATCGACAGCGCGGTCAGCGGCGGCGCCGCGGTCACGATCATCCGCGTGGTGGTAAAGGCCGAGGCCCACATGGCCGCGAAAGCCAGCCCCATGACGATTGCTTTTGCGTCCATTGCCTTCCCCAAGCGCCCCGACGGCCATCGCGGCAAGGTGCAAAGCGCGGCAGGCCGGGTCAAGGGCGAAAGCCGCCCGTCCGGCCCCAACCGCCGGATCGGGCAAAGAAAAAGGCCGCCCCAAGGGCGGCCCCGCGCGCAACGATCCGGGTGGATCAGTTGTTGACGCTGTCTTTCAGCGCCTTGGCAATGGTCATCTTGACCACTTTGTCGGCGGGTTTGGTCATCATTTCCTGGGTCTGCGGGTTGCGGACCTGACGCTCGGGGCGGGCACGGCAGGCGATTTTGCCAACGCCCGGAATGGTCAGCGCGCCGCCTTCGGAAACGGTGCGGGTGATGACCGCGGCAACAGCGTCCAGCGCGGCAGCAGCGGATTTCTTGTCCGAGCCAAGCTCTTCGGCCAGTTCGGCAACGAACTGGGTCTTGGTCAGCGGTTTGGCAGCAGGCGTGTTGGCCATGTTCTGTCTCCTCGTTCGGTTCCCCATCGGGGTTATTCGTGTCACCACCTAAGCGGCATACATCCTGCTACACAAGGTTTTGCCGCGCGTTTCAAGCGCCTTTGCATGTTTTCCACCGGGAAATGCGCTGCTTTGTCGCTTTTGACGGCTTTTCACCGCCTACAAAAAGGCAGTTTCGGCAAAAGACCGCAGCTTGCGGCTGTGAATCCGTTCCAGCGGCATGTCCCGCAGCTTTTCCATCGCCCGCACCCCGATCAGCAGATGGCTGGCCACCTGTGTGCGGTAAAATTCGGTTGCCATGCCGGGCAGTTTCAGCTCCCCATGCAGCGGCTTGTCGGACACGCAGAGCAGCGTGCCATAGGGCACCCGAAAGCGGAACCCGTTGGCGGCGATGGTGGCGCTTTCCATGTCCAGCGCGATGGCACGGCTTTGCGACAGGCGGTGCACGGGGCCGGACTGGTCGCGCAATTCCCAGTTGCGGTTGTCGATGGTGGCGACGGTGCCGGTGCGCATGACGCGCTTCAGCTCGTATCCGTCCAGCCGGGTGATCTCGGCCACGGCTTCTTGCAGGGCGACCTGCACCTCGGCCAGCGCCGGGATCGGCACCCAGACCGGCAGGTCGTCATCCAGAACGTGATCCTCGCGCAGATAGGCATGGGCCAGCACGAAATCGCCAAGGCTCTGGCTGTTGCGCAGCCCGGCACAGTGACCGACCATCAGCCACGCATGTGGCCGCAGCACGGCAATATGGTCGGTAATGGTCTTGGCGTTGGACGGGCCGACGCCGATATTGACCAGCGTGATCCCCTGCCCATCGGCGCGTTTCAGGTGATAGGCCGGCATTTGCGGCATTTTGGGCAGCACCGGCAGGTCGCCATCGGGGCTGTCGATCTGTTGGTTGCCCGGCGCGACAAAGGCGGTATAGCCGCTGTCACCCCCCAGCACGCCACGGGCGAAGGCCTCGAATTCGTCGACATAGAACTGATAGTTGGTGAACAGCACGAAATTCTGGAAATGCTCGGGCGCGGTGGCGGTGTAATGCGCCAGCCGCGCCAGGGAATAGTCGATGCGCTGCGCGGTGAAGGCGGCCAGATGGCGGCTGCCATCGGGGTTGGTCTCGGACATGCCATTGACGATGTCGTCATTGACATTGTTCAGGTCCGGCACGTCGAACACATCGCGCAGCGAATAGTCCAGCACCCCTTCCTGCGGCACATTCAGCGCGCTTTGCGTCGAGACCGCGAAATGCACCGGAATCGGGGTTTCGCTTTCGCCCACCGCCACCGGCACATCGTGGTTCTTCATCAGCAGGCGGATCTGCTGGGTCAGGTAATGGCGGAACAAATCGGGCCGCGTCACCGTCGCGGCATAGACGCCGGGCATGGCGACATGGCCAAAGGACAGGCGCGAATCCGTATGGCCGTGATGGGCCACCGACAGCCGCAATTCAGGGTAAAACGCGCGGTAACGCGCCTTGGGCCGCACCCCGTTCAGCGTATCCACGAAATGCTGGTGCAGGAAACCGGTCGCGCGGTCATACAGCGCCGTCAGCCGCTGAACCGCGGCTTCGGGGGTAGTGAAAATCTCGCGCTCGACCGGTTCGGGTGTCTCGACCGGAAGAAAACGGCTGTCCTGCGCCATGGGATGAACTCCTCAATTTTGCGGACCATGCCACCCGCGCCGGGGCCTGACAAGCCACGCGCGGATGCGGTGACGGGCGGGGCTGGAAATGACCCTGCCGCCTGCTTATCTGCCCCGCATGACACAGACCCAGATCCCCTGGTCCGTGCTGGATCTGGCCCCGGTGCCGGAAGGCTCGGACACCGCCACCGCGATTGCCAACAGCGTCGCGCTGGCCCGCCACACCGAGGCGCTTGGCGCCCACCGCTTCTGGCTGGCCGAGCATCACAACATGCCCGGCATCGCCAGCGCCGCCACCAGCGTGCTGATCGGCCATGTCGCAGACGCCACCACGCGCATCCGCGTCGGCGCCGGCGGGGTGATGCTGCCCAACCACGCGCCGCTTCAGATCGCGGAACAGTTCGGCACGCTGGCCACCATTCATCCGGGGCGCATCGACCTTGGCATCGGGCGGGCGCCGGGGGGTGATGGCGCCGTCGCCCATGCCCTGCGCCGCAATATGTCCCGTGACGAAGATTTCCCCAATGATGTGGTGGAACTGATGTCCTATCTTGGCCCGGCCCGTCCGGGCGCGGCGGTGCAGGCGCACCCCGGTCAGGGCACGAATGTGCCGGTCTGGATTCTGGGATCGTCGCTTTACGGCGCGCAGCTGGCGGCGGCTTTGGGCCTGCCCTATGCCTTTGCCAGCCATTTCGCGCCTTTCGCGCTGGATCAGGCGCTGCAAACCTATCGCACGCGGTTCCGCGCCGGGCTGACCAGCGACACGCCCCGGTTCATGCTGGCGGTCAATGTCATCGCCGCCGATACCGATGCCGAGGCGGAATTGCTGGCCACCTCGATCCGTCAGTCTTTCGCACGGCTGCGCATGGGCCGCCCCGGCCTGATGCCGCCGCCCCGCGCCGACTGGGACCGCGACATTCCCGCCCCGGTCCGTCAACAGGTCGAGGCCGCGCTGTCCATCACCGCCTGTGGCGGCCCCGACCGGGTGGGCGCGCAACTGGCGGCGCTGATCGCGCGCTATCAGCCCGATGAACTGATCCTGACCGGCCAGATCCACGACTTTGCCGCCCGCAAACACAGCTTTGACATCGCGGCGGCGGCCATGCACAAGCTGGGGGCATGAAACACGCCCTCATCCTTGGCCACGGCTATTCCGCTGCGGCGCTGACGCCCCTGCTGCTGGCCGATGGCTGGCAGGTTTCCGGCACCACCCGAGGCCGCCACGACGCCGTTGCCGCCAGCGGCGCGCAACCGCTGGACTGGGGCGACGGGGATGCCATCCGCAGGGCCATCGCCGGGGCGGACGCGATTCTGGTGTCGGCCGGGCCGGATGCCAGCGGCGACCCGGTTCTGGCCCGGTTTCGCGATGATTTGCAGGCCGCGCAGCCCGGCTGGGTCGGCTATCTGTCGACCACGGCGGTGTATGGCGATCACGACGGCGACTGGGTGACCGAGGATACCGCCACCGACCCCGCCAGCGCCCGTGGCAAGGCCCGTGTGCAGGCCGAACAGGCGTGGCAGGCACTGGCCGGACAGGCTGGCTGGCCGCTGCATATCTTTCGTCTGGCCGGCATCTATGGCCCCGGTCGCAGCCCGGTGGACAAGCTGCGTCAGGGGACATCGCGGCGCATCATCAAGCCGGGCCAGATCTTTTCGCGCATCCATGTCGATGACATCGCGCAGGCACTGGCCGCCAGCATTCGCCAGCCACGACCCGGCGCGGTCTATAACCTGTGCGACGACCACCCCTGCCCCCCGCAGGAGGTCATCGAATATGCCGCCGCCCAAACCGGCCTGCCCCTGCCCAGGGCCGAGGATTTCGCCACCGCACAGATGACCCCGATGGCGCGGTCCTTCTATTCGGAATCCAAGCGCGTCTCGAACGCGCGCATCAAGGCCGATCTGGGACTGCGCCTGATCCACCCGGATTATAAATCAGGGCTGGCCGGGCTGATTTAAGGGCGCATCCCCGTATGGACAAGGAACGATCCTGCGTTGCCGCGTGCTATGAGGCCAAAGCCGGTTCATCCCCGCGTGGGCGGGGAACAGTGTATTTTGAAATTGTTCGCGCGCATTGGTTTCGGTTCATCCCCGCGTGGGCGGGGAACAGATGCTGTGACTCCTGCCGGTGCCGGGCAAGCTCGGTTCATCCCCGCGTGGGCGGGGAACAGTAATAGCGCCCACCAACCCGCGCCATAGAACGCGGTTCATCCCCGCGTGGGCGGGGAACAGCCCACCACCTCGAACAGCAGGCGGGGCAGCCCCGGTTCATCCCCGCGTGGGCGGGGAACAGAGCCGCGATCGGTCGCGCGCCGGGATCAGCTGCGGTTCATCCCCGCGTGGGCGGGGAACAGGGAACCAAAGGACTGATGCAGGTTGGGGCGGCTGGTTCATCCCCGCGTGGGCGGGGAACAGATCGCGCGGCCTATCTTTGCAGGTCGGACGGGCGGTTCATCCCCGCGTGGGCGGGGAACAGCAAATTTTCGGGCGTCAGGGACATTTTCTGTCCGGTTCATCCCCGCGTGGGCGGGGAACAGGATCGAAACCTGCTGGTTGGATGACGAATTCACGGTTCATCCCCGCGTGGGCGGGGAACAGATCGCGCCGGGCTGGATGGTGGCGTGAATTTCCGGTTCATCCCCGCGTGGGCGGGGAACAGATCGGTTGTCGTTTTTCCCATGACTCGACTCCCGGTTCATCCCCGCGTGGGCGGGGAACAGGACCCGGCGCTCGGCTCGGGCACGCACCCGGCCGGTTCATCCCCGCGTGGGCGGGGAACAGACGAATTGCTGATCTCGATCTTCCTGTTCCTGAGGTTCATCCCCGCGTGGGCGGGGAACAGCGGTCCTCAAGCCGGACCTCGATCTCATCGGACGGTTCATCCCCGCGTGGGCGGGGAACAGGGCAACTGGAACAACGGCAGCAATGCTGGCGTCGGTTCATCCCCGCGTGGGCGGGGAACAGCGGTAGGTGGCCAGCACATCCGCGCCCGCGACCGGTTCATCCCCGCGTGGGCGGGGAACAGGGCAAGCTCCGCCTCGGGGTTGCAGTAGCTGACGGTTCATCCCCGCGTGGGCGGGGAACAGTCTTGCTGCAGTTTATTGATCTTACAGCACAATCACGATTTTAAAAAGCGTACCGAGGTTTACAGCCCCTTTTTCGGTGCAAATCTGACCAGATGCAAGGCGTCGAATTTCACCGGCACAGGCCGGCAGCAACCGGTTTGTTCAGACGACGATATCGAACAGCCAGCCAATGCCAGCGGTGATGGCCATGGCGACGCTGCCCCAGCACATCACGCGCAGCACCGCGCGCAGCACCGGCGCGCCCCCGGCCCGCGCCCCGGCAGCGCCAAGCAGCGCCAGCGCCAGCAGCGTGACCAACAGAACCACCGGGATGATGCGGCCATCAGGTGCCAGCAACGCCGCCAGAACCGGCAGCGCCCCCGCCACGGTGAATGTCCCCCCCGAGGCCAGCGCCGCCTGCACCGGATTCGCGGCGTGGACCTCATGCATCCCCAATTCGTCACGCAGATGGGCGCCAAGGGCGTCATGTTCGGTCAATTCGCGGGCCACCAGCCGCGCGGTGTCGGGCGCCAGACCGCGCGCCTCATAGATGGTGACCAGTTCTTCCATCTCGATATGCGGGTTCTCCCGCAGCAGGCGCTGCTCGCGCGCGATGTCGGCCCGTTCGATGTCGGACTGCGAACTGACCGACACATATTCCCCCGCCGCCATCGACAAGGCCCCCGCCCCCAGCCCGGCGAACCCGGCCAGAAGCACCGGTTCGGCGCTTGCGCTGGCACTGGCAACCCCGACGATCAGCGAACTGATCGACACGATGCCGTCATTTGCCCCCAGAACCGCCGCCCGCAACCAGCCGCTGCGGGTGATGTAATGGGGGTCCTCGACATGCCAGGAAAACAAGCCGCTCATGGTCTTTGCCCTTGCAACACAATCTTGGCCCGCGGCCATCCGGTGCCGCGGTTCATCATCCGGGTCAGGCCAAAGGCCGGGGCGTGGTTACGCGCGGCGCCCCGTTGCCAGCGTCACGCCCAGAACCTCAAGCACCTTTTCCTCGATCTGCGGGGCGTTCATGCCGGCGCTGGCATACATCGCCTCGGGGCTGGCATGGTCGATAAAGGTATCGGGAAGGACCATGCTGCGGAACCGCAGGCCGCCATCGAACAGGCCATGCCCGGCCAGAAGCTGCGCGACATGGCTGCCAAAGCCGCCAATCGCCCCTTCTTCAACGGTGATCAGGGCCTCGTGTTCGCGGGCAAGGCGCAGGATCAGGTCGCAATCCAGCGGCTTGGCAAAGCGCGCGTCGACAACCGTCGGGGCCAGCCCCCGCGCCGCCAGCGATTCACGCGCCGCCATCACCTCGGACAGGCGGGTGCCGAAGGACAGGATGGCCACGCGCCCGCCCTCGGCCACGACCCGCCCGCGCCCGATCTCAAGCGGGGTGCCGCGCTCGGGCATGTCGATGCCCGTGCCCTCGCCACGCGGAAAGCGGAAGGCGATGGGGCCGTCGTCATGGGCACAGGCGGTGGCGACCATGTGGCGCAGCTCGGCCTCGTCGGCGGCGGCCATCACCACCATTCCCGGCAGATTGGCCAGAAACGCCACATCGAAAGCGCCGGCATGGGTTGCCCCATCGGCGCCCACCAGCCCGGCGCGGTCAATGGCAAAGCGCACCGGCAGGCGCTGGATGGCCACATCGTGAACGATCTGGTCATAACCGCGTTGCAAAAAGGTGGAATACAGCGCGCAGAACGGCTTCAGCCCCCCGGCGGCCAGCCCGGCGGAAAAGGTCACGGCATGTTGTTCGGCAATGCCGACATCGAAACAACGACGGGGAAAGCGTTCCGCGAACAGGTTCAGCCCGGTGCCATCCGGCATGGCGGCGGTCACCGCGACGATTTTATCGTCACGCGTGGCCTCGTCGACCAGGGTTTTGGCAAACACGCTGGTATAGCTGGGGGCGTTCGATTTCGCCTTGGCCTGCTGGCCGGTCACCACGTCGAACCTGCCCGTCGCATGTCCGCGATCGGCGGCGCGTTCCGCCGGGGCATAGCCCTTGCCCTTGCGCGTGATCGCATGGATCAGCACCGGCCCCGTCGCCCGCGATTTCAGCACCCGCAACAGCGGCAAAAGCTGGTCCAGGTCATGCCCGTCGACCGGCCCGACATAGGAAAAACCCAGTTCTTCGAACAGGGTGCCGCCGACGGTCATGCCTTTCAGCATTTCCTTGGCACGGCGCGCGCCCTCTTGCAGGGGGGGCGGCAACAGGCTGACCGCGCCCTTGGCGGCGGCCTTCAGTTCCTGAAACGGGCCTTCAGTATAAAGCCGCGTCAGATAGCTGGACAGCGCCCCGACCGGCGGCGCGATGGACATTTCATTGTCGTTCAGCACCACGAACAGCCGCTTGCCCAGATGGCCGGCATTGTTCATCGCCTCGAAGGCCATGCCCGCCGACATGGCGCCATCACCGATCACCGCAATGGCATCGCCCGGATCGCCGCCCAGTTCACGGGCCATGGCAAACCCCAGCGCCGCGCTGATCGAGGTGCTGGAATGCCCGGCCCCGAACGGGTCATAGGGACTTTCCGACCGCTTGGTGAACCCCGACAGCCCGCCACCCTGACGCAGCGTGCGGATACGGTCGCGACGCCCGGTCAGGATCTTGTGCGGATAGCACTGGTGCCCGACATCCCAGATGATCTTGTCGCGCGGCGTGTCAAACACGGCGTGCAGGGCCACGGTCAGTTCCACCACCCCCAGACCCGCGCCCAGATGGCCGCCGGTTTCGCTGACCGCGCTGATGGTTTCGGCGCGCAGCTCGTCCGCCAGCTGATGCAACTGGCGGTCGGTCAGCGCCTTCAGGTCGGACGGCAGGCTGACGCGGTCCAGCACGGGGGTTTGGGGTCGTTGGGGGGTCTCTGTCATGGCTTGCCCCCTCCTTCGGGGGCGGCTGTCCTAGGTGTTACGCTCGATCACGAAGCGCGCCAGCTGGCGCAGCGGTTCCGCCCGGTCGTCGAATGGCGCAAGTGCGGCGACGGCCTCTTCGGTCAGGGCGGTGGCGCGGTCGCGCGCGCCCTCAAGCCCCAGCAGCGACACGAAGGTCGCCTTGTTCGCCGCGGCATCCTTGCCGACGCGCTTGCCGGTCTGTTCAGGGTCGCCGGTGACATCCAGAATGTCATCCGCAATCTGAAAGGCCAGCCCCAGCGCGCGGGCGTAATCCTGCATTGGCCTGGGATCGGCACCGGCGATCAGCGCCCCCGAGGCGGCGGCAAAGCTGATCAGCGCGCCGGTCTTGGCGCGTTGCAGGCGGGTGATCTGGTCCAGCGTCAGGGGCTGGGGCGCGTCCTCGGCGGCGATGTCCAGCGCCTGACCCCAGACCATGCCCTGCGCGCCCACGGCACGGGCCAGTTCCTGAACCAGCGCAATCCGGGTGTCCGCCGCGCCGATGGCCGGGTCGGACAGGCGTTCGAAAGCCATGCTTTGCAAGGCATCGCCCGCCAGAATGGCCGTGGCCTGCGACCATTGCACATGCACCGTCGGCATTCCTCGGCGCAGGTCGTCGTCGTCCATCGCCGGCAGGTCGTCATGGACCAGCGAATAGGCGTGCAGCGCCTCGACCGCGGTGGCGACGGGCAGTGCCGCCGCATCGTCCACGCCATGCAGCCGCGCCGATTCCATCACCAGAAACGCCCGCACCCGTTTGCCGCCAACGCAGGCATAGCGCATGGCATCGGCCAGATCGCCCTGCGGCAGCGGCGCCATTGCGTGGTCCAGCGCGGCCTGCACCTGTGCCTTAACCGCATCCAGCCGGGCCTGCATCACAGGCCCTCGGCCGGGGTGGTGCCGGTGGGCTGGCCGCTGGCGTCGAGGGTAATTTTCTCGACCCGTTCCTCGGCTTCTTTCAGGCGGGCCTCGCAATGCTGGCGCAGCGCGGCACCGCGTTCATACAGGGTGATGGATTGTTCCAGCGTGGCGTCGCCATGTTCCAGCTTGCCCACCACGGCCTCCAGTTCCTTCATCGCGTCCTCGAAGGACAGCGCCTTGATGTCATCGGCCATGTCGCACCTTTGTCAGCCAGTCGGAACGGCGATCATATCGCCCTTCACGACCGGATGCCACCATCCGGGGTCAGGCTTCAAGACCGATATTGTCGATCAGCCGCACCGGTCCCAGCCATGCCGCCGCCAACAGCCGCGCCGGGGCCGTGGGGCGGTCCAGCGGCGTCAGGTCATGGGCGTGGCGCAATTCCAGATATTCCACCCGGTCGAACCCGGCGGCCACGACCTGTGCGCGGGCCGCATCCAGCGCCTGCGCCACCGGCTGACCGGCGCCGATGGCACGGGCGGCATCGCGCATCGCGGCGTAAAGCGCCGGGGCGGTGGCGCGGTCGGCGGGCGACAGCCGCTGGTTGCGCGACGACATGGCAAGCCCATCCGCCGCGCGCAGGGTCGGGCAGCCATGCACGGTGACGGGCAGGTTCAGATCCGCGACCAGCCGCCGCACGATCTGAAGCTGTTGCCAGTCTTTTTCCCCGAAAAACGCATCATCGGCCTGGGTCATGGTGAACAGCTTGGTCACCACCGTGGCCATGCCGTCGAAATGACCGGGGCGGAAATCGCCGCACAGGCCCTGCGACAGCCCCGCCACCGACACCGTCGTGGCAAACCCCTGCGGATAGACCTGCGCCACATCGGGCGCGAACAACAGGTCAACCCCATGCGGGGCCAGCGCGGCGCGGTCGCTGTCCTCGGTCCGGGGATAGGTCGACAGATCGTCAGGGTTGTCGAACTGGCGCGGGTTGACAAACAGCGTCACGATGACCCGGTCACAGGCGGCCCGCGCCGCCGCGACCAGCGACAAATGGCCGTCATGCAAGGCGCCCATCGTCGGCACCACGGCAACGCGCTGACCCGCCGCCTTCCACGCGGCCACGCGGGCGCGCAGATCATTGAGGTTGCGTATCAGGTCCATGACCTAGCCCTCGGCAAAGGTGTGTTCGGGGGCCGGGAAGGCGCGGTCGCGGACCTCGGCGGCATAGGCGGCGATGGCGGCCTCGGCATCCTGCGCCAGCTGCGCATAGCGTTTGACGAATTTGGGCCGGAAATCCGCGAACAGCCCCAGCATGTCATCCACCACCAGCACCTGACCGTCGCATTGCGCCGACGCGCCAATGCCGATGGTCGGCACGGCAATGTCGCGGGTGATGCGCCCGGCCAGCGCCTCGGGCAGTTTTTCCAGCACCACGGCGATGGCCCCGGCATCGGCCACGGCGCGGGCATCGGCCAGCACACGGTCGCCATCCGCGCCCCGCCCCTGCACGCGATAGCCGCCAAGCGTGTTCACCGCCTGCGGTGTCAGCCCGACATGGCCAACCACGGGAATGCCGCGCGCGGTCAGAAAGGCGATGGTGTCGGCCATATGGGCACCGCCCTCCAGCTTGACTGCCCCGGCGCCGGTTTCGCGCATGACCCGCGCGGCGGCGTCAAAGGCGGCGGCGGGGCCAGCCTCGTAGCTGCCAAAGGGCAGGTCGACCACCACCAGCGCCTTTTGCGCGCCGCGCATGACCGCCTGCGCGTGCAGGATCATCATGTCCAGCGTGACGCCAAGGGTCGATTCCATGCCGTGCAGCACCATCCCCAGGCTGTCGCCCACCAGCAGCAGGTCGCAATGCGGGTCGGCCAGCCGCGCGATCGGCGTGGTATAGGCCGTCAGGCAGACCAGCGGCACCCCACCCTTGGCGGCGCGGATGTCCTGCGCCGTGCGGCGGCGGATCTGTGTCGAAGCACTCATCTTGGGTTCCCCTCCCCCCCCTCAATTCGCTTGCCGGGGGTTTTAGCCGCAGTGCAGCAATTCACCAAGCGTTTCGTGACGTTTCCGTGTCAGGAACCGGGCTGGCCCGCCAAAAGCCGCGTTCCGTCATCGCCCCGGATCATCACCTGCATCAATGTGCCCTCGGGCTGATCGGTATCAAAACGGACTTCGGTGAACTGTTCGGTGCGGCCCAGTCGCGGGCCTTCGGTCAGCACGGTGTGGCGGGTGCCGTGCTGCGCCTGCAAATGCGCGGCCAGCGCCGCGTCACCCACCGCCCGCAGCCGCGCCGCCCGGTCGCGGATAACCCCGCCCGTGACCGCAGGCATCCGCGCCGCCGGCGTGCCCTTGCGCGCGGAATAGGGGAACACATGCAGAAAGGTCAGCCCGCATTCCGACACCAGCCGGACCGAGTTTTCGAACATCGCGTCCGTTTCGGTCGGGAAACCCGCGATGATATCGGCCCCGAACACGATATCGGGGCGCAGCTTGCGCGCATCCTCGCAAAAGCGGATGGCATCGTCGCGCAGGTGGCGGCGCTTCATCCGTTTCAGGATCATGTCGTCACCCGCCTGCAAGGACAGGTGCAGATGCGGCATCAGGCGCGGCTCGGACGCGATGGCCAGCATCAGGTTCTGATCGGCCTCGATACTGTCGATGCTGGAAATCCGCAGACGCGGCAGGTCCGGCACCAGCCGCAGAATCCGCATCACCAGGTCGCCAAGCCGGGGCTGGCCGGGCAGATCGGCCCCCCAGCTGGTCAGGTCGACGCCGGTCAGCACGACCTCGTTAAAGCCGCGCCCGACCAGTCGCTTGATCTGTTCGACCACGACGCCCGCCGGAACGCTGCGCGAATTGCCGCGGCCATAAGGGATGATGCAGAACGTGCAGCGGTGGTCACAGCCGTTTTGCACCTGAACATAGGCGCGATGGCGGCCGAACCCGTCAATCAGGTGGCCCGCGGTTTCGCGCACCGACATGATGTCATCGACCTGCACCTTTTCAGTATCGCCAATCAGGTCGGGCGCGCGCAGGCCGACCCATGTTTCGGGCTGCATCTTTTCGTGATTGCCGATGACGCGCGTGACCTCGGGCATGGCGGCGAAGGTCTGGGGTTCGGTCTGCGCGGCGCAGCCGGTCACGATGATCGGGGCGCCGGGGTTTTCGCGTGACAGGCGGCGGATCTCTTGCCGGGCCTTGCGGACGGCCTCGGCGGTGACGGCGCAGGTGTTGACGACCACCGCGCCCTCCAGCCCGGCGGCCTGCGCCATCTCGCGCATGGCCTCGGATTCGTAGGCGTTCAGGCGGCAGCCAAGCGTGGCGAAAACGGGCGGCTTTGCGGTCATGACGCCATCCAGTCCGGGGTCAGGACGCCGCTGAACACATGCGCCGTGGGGCCGGTCATCCAGACGCCGTCCGCGCGCCAGTCAATCTCCAGCTGGCCACCATCGACAATGACCCGCACCCGGCGTTCGGTCAGGCCCCGCCGCGCCGCCGCAACCGCCGCCGCGCAGGAACACGACCCCGAGGCCAGCGTCACCCCCGCCCCGCGTTCCCAGATCCGCAGGCGGATGGTGTCGCGGTCGATGACCTGCACGACCTCCACATTGGTGCGCTCGGGATAAAGCGGGTGGTGCTCGTGCGCGGCACCAAAGGCTGGCAGATCAACAGCATTCGCATCCGCGACGAAAAAGGTAAGATGCGGGTTGCCCATTCCGGTGGCCACCGGGTCGCCCGCGATGGGCAGGTGGTCAATATCGACCGCCTGCGCCAGCGGGATCGCGCGCCAGTCCAGCACCGGGGCACCCATATTGACGCGGGTCAGGCCGTTGCCCGCATCCTCGGCCAGCAGGGTGGCGTGGTCGGTGCGCAGGCGCAGGTGGGTCTGGCCGGTTTCATCCATCAGCCGCCGCGCAATACAGCGCGTGGCATTGCCACAGGCCCCGGACCGCGACCCATCGGCGTTCAGAAACACCAGCCGCGCGTCCGCCTGATCGTCGTCATGGATGGTCGCAAGCTGGTCAAACCCCACCCCCATATGCCGGTCCGCGATCCGGCGCACCAGATCGGGCGCGGGCAGGACACCCCCCGCGCGCAGATCAAGAATCACGAAATCATTGCCCAGACCGTGCATTTTGACGAAGGGCAGGCCGTTTTGCTGCTGTTCCATCGCGCCGATATAGGGCCGCCGAAAAGATTTTGCCAGAGACCGCATTTTTCCGCTTGACCCCACCGGCGCCAAACCCTAGGAAGCCCCCCACAAGCGTGGGCCCGTAGCTCAGTTGGTAGAGCAACTGACTTTTAATCAGTGGGTCACAGGTTCGAATCCTGTCGGGCTCACCACTGTATTTCCAGACATCACTGTGTTTCCACACAGCGTCAGACATTGACGCCGCAAGGCGGGTTTGGCCTGTGGTGGCGTCTTGTTTTGCCCTGGCGGTGCGCTGCCGGGGGATGGCCGTTATTGGCGGCTTGGGATCACGCGAGGTCAGGCGCGACCGGTCAGGTTGCGCGGGGCAGGATTTTTCATGAAACAGGTAAACTGGTGCCGCAGAAGGGACTCGAACCCCCGACCCACGCATTACGAATGCGTTGCTCTACCAGCTGAGCTACTGCGGCGCCTGCCGGTCAGGCAGATGCCGCGCCGGATAGCATCTTCCGGCGCGGGGGAAAAGGGGGGTCAGCGTTTTTTCACGCCCCCGTCAGGGGTCTCAGGCAAGTCAACTTCGGGCGGCTCGACATCGGGACGCACCGGCAGGTAAGTCGCCTGCGCCTCGACCAAGCCCGATTCGGCGGTCGCGATCGGGTGCGCATCGCCCGCATCGACAGGCCGCGCAGCAGCGTCGGGCGCAGGGCGGGGCGCCTGACGCGGAACGGAGCGCGGCGGCGATGACACCTCGGGGTCGGTGACGGTCGATGACGGCTCGTAATCCGGTTCCGGGGCAACCATGCCGGGCTGGACGGGGCGCGCCCCGGACGCCGGGCGCGGGGCCGGTCGGGCCGGGCCGCGCGGGGTCGGCGCGTCCAGATCGTCGGGCGTGACCATGCCGGGCTGCGCCAGCGGCGTGGTGCCGGCGGGCCGGGCCGCGTCATCGGCACCCTCGGCATAGGCATCGGCCTCGGCAAAGGTGCGGGTGACATGGTCGGCGGACCCGGCAGGGCGGCCCACGATCAGGGGCAGCATCTCGGCCCCGGTGGGGCTGACGCTGGCGGCGGCGCTGCGGGCGCTGTCCGGTTCGCGCCAGGTCAGGGTGTCGAAACCGCCGCAGCTGTCACAGACCGGCGCCCATTCGGCCATGACATTGTGGCATTTGTCGCAGACCCATTGCGGGCCACGGCTGGCGGTCAGCGCACGCGCCAGCCAGCCACGCACCACGGCGTCATCGGCACCTTCGCCACGCTCGATCGCGGCCATGATGGACAGGGTGCGCGTGGTCGGGTGGGTTTCGGCCAGCTTGCCAAGGGCGCGGCGGGCGGCGGGGAAATCCTCGGCGGCAAGGGCCAGTTCGGCCTTCAGCAGATGCGCTTCCTCGTGGTCGGGGTTCTTGCGGATCAGGTCCCCGAACCGGCGCTGACGGGCCTGCGGGGCCTCGTCCGGGGCGATCTCGGCATAGGCGGCGGCAATGGCGGGGTGGGGCTGAACCGACCAGGTCTTTTGCAGCACCCGGCTGGCATTGCGCGTGTCGCCTTTGGCGATATAGCTGCGCGCCGCCAGCACCGCCGCCGGCACCAGATCGGGCGAGGCCGCCGCCGCCGAAATCGCGGCTTCGCGGGCGCTGATATTGTTGCCATGGGCCAGCACGTCGGAGGCCTCTTGCAGGGCCAGAACGGCGTCGCGGCGGATGTGAACATCCTTGGGCAACTGGCCCTGACGGCGCTTGTCCTTCAGAACCTGACGCGCGCCCTTCCAGTCATGTTCGCGCGCCTGAAGCTGCAACAGCGTGTCCTGCACCTCGCCATGGCGGGGCTTCAGCGCATAGGCTTTTTCGGCCAGTTTCAATGCCTTGGCGGTGTGGCCCTTGTCCAGTTCCTGCCGCATCAGGCCGCGAATACCGACAAAGCGGGTGCGGTCATCGCCCAACAGCCGGCGATAGACACGTTCGGCGGTGGCGGAATCGCCCGCGACCTCGGCGGCCTGCGCGGCCAGCAGGTCGGTCACATGCGGCTGGTCAAGGTATTTCGCGGCTTTCGCGGCCTTGTCCTGCGCCAGCTTACCCTCGCCCGAGGCAACGGCCAGCATCCCCTCGGACAGCGCGTCATAGCCCTTGCGCTGGCGCGAGCGCGCGAAATAACGGTTGATGGCGGTCTCGTCCCCCATCAGGAAGCGCAGGAACGCCACCAGCAGGCCGACCAGCCGCAGCGCGGCCCATCCCAGCACCACCAGCACCGCCAGCGCCACCAGCGCCGTCACCGGCCCCAGCGTATATTCGGTGCCGTCATAGGTCAGCATCAAGGGCTGGCCATTTTCGGCCAGATGAATGGCCCCCAGCGCCACCGCCAGCACCACGGCAAAGAACAGCAGAATTTTCAACAGCGACAACAGCATGGCACGCCCCCTTATTTCGCGTCCGAGGACAGGTCGTTCAGCGCCGCCTGCGCCGCGGCGTGGCGGCGGGCCTGACCGATCCAGCCGTCCATCGCCTGTCGGGCGCTGTCGGGCAGGCTGTCGATCTCGGCCAGCGCGGCGGCGATGTCGCCCGCCTTGACCGCCGCGCCCGCGCGCGACAGCACCGCATCGGCATCGCTGCCTGCACGCGGGGTCACCGACCGGGCGCCAGTCTGGGCCTTCAGGAAATTGCCGATCACGCCCATGGCGCCATCGCGTTGCGATTTGTCCTGCAAGGCGGCGCGCAGCCCGGCGCGGGCGGCCTCGTCAAAGCCCTGCTGAAGGCTGACCAGCGACGGCACGTCCTGCGCCAGCGCTGCCGGGGTCTCGACCCCCGCTGCGTTCAGGTCGGCCAGCGCGGCGGCGGTGTCGCCGCCTTCGGACAGCGCGCCATGCAGCCGCGCCACGGCGGCCTGACCCAGCGCCGATTTGCTGGCGGCGATCACGTCGGATTCCAGCTTGTCAGCCTGCGCGCGGGCTGCGTCGATCTGTTGGCGCACATCCTCGGCGGCCTTGGTCATGCGGTCCTGCATCGCCTCGGCATCCTGCGCCAGCGATTGCAGTTTTTTCGCGGCCTCCGGGTCCAGCGCCGGGCGCTGGGACAGTTCCGCCACGCGGTCTTGCAGGGTGGATACGGTTTCCTTCAGCCCGGCCAGCTCTGCCGGGCCAATGGCCGCGACGCCCGTCGCCTGACCCGCGGTCGAGGGGTCGCCCGCCCCGCCCTTGTCATCCTTGCCCCCGGCATTCGCGGCGGGCACGGATGCGGACAGCGCCGCAACCGCCTGATCCAGCGCCGCGATCTGTGCGGCCTGCTGGTCCAGCTGATCACTTAGCCCCTGTGGCAGGGCCGCAGGTTCGGCGGCGGCATCGGTTTCGGACCCGGCCTTGGGGGCGGCAGCATCCAGCGCCTGCCGCGCGGCATCGGCCCCCGCATCGGCACCGGCCTGCGCACCCGCGTCACGCCCGGCATCGCGGGCGGCGGCAAGGGCCTGATCGGTCAGCGCCTGCATATCCGGGGCGGCGGCCGGGGCGGTGCGCCAGCCTTCGGGCAGTTGCGGCATGACGTAATACATCGCGGCGGCCCCCAGCCCGGCAGCGACGACGCCACCCAGAACCGTGGGCAGGAACCCGGTCTTGCGCACCACCACCGGGGCCGGTTTTGCAGCAGGCCCCGCATCGGCGCTGGCTTTGGACGTGGTGGGCGGAACGCTGCTGGGGACGGTCTTATCAGCGGGCTTGTCGGCGGGCATGGCCGGGGTCGCGGGTTTCGCGCCGGATGTGCCGACAGATGTCCCAGCGGACTTTACATCAGCCTGTTCCGGCGAGGCGGGCTTGGCCGCCTTCGCGTCCTGCGCGCCGCTGGCTTTGGGCTGTGCCGCCGGGCGGTCGCCATTTTCCCCCAGCAGGGTCGATTTCACCGGCTTGACCTGCCCGCCTTTGGCCGCTGCATCGCCGCTGCCCGCCGTCACCGGGGCCGAGTCGACCGCCCGCCCCTGCTTGGGCTGCGGGCGTGGGTCGGATGCGCCTTTCGCGGATGCTGTCGCCGTGGCTTGCCCGTCAGCGGCCTGTTTGCCCTGACCCGTCTTGCTGCTGTCCAACCGTCCGTCCCCCTCTTGGATCTGCCCGTGCCGCGCCGGTTCGGCGGGCCGTCGCATGTCTGTCGCGCAACTTTGCCGCGCATCTGCTGCGCAGCTTAGCCGCGACGCGGCAATCGCTCAACCCGCCTGCGATGTGGTTCGTTCCGCCTGCCAGACCGCCGTGACGGCACGACACATCGCCGCTGCATCGGGGCTTTGTGCAATCACCCGCTGGCGGGCGGGGCCGGGCCATTGCGCATCGGCGGCGGCGCTGATCGACACCACCACCGGATTGGCGCGCATCTGACCCACCGCCTGCGCCAACAGCCGGGCCGAGCGCGGCGAAAACAGCGTCACGATGACGCGCGCCGCCGAATCGTCCAGCAACGCGCGGGCGGCGGCATCCAGCGGCTGTGCAATCTGGTCATACACCACCACCCCCGGCACCGGCAGCACCCGCGCCACATGGCGGCCATGCGGATGCACCAGTCCGGGACCGGCAGCGCGGATCAGCGGTTCAAGCCGCAGGGCGTCGCCCGGCCCCTCGGTCACGGCAAAGCCACGGGCACGGGCGGCCGCGGCGGTGCGCGGTCCGACGCACAGCGCCGGCCGGCCGCGCCCCGCGCCCGCCATCGCCACCGCATGTTCCGAGGTAAATACCAGCCCCCGCGCCGCATCCAGCAGCGCCGGGTCAAAGGCGACCGGCGCAATGGTCATCAGCGGCGCGATCAGCGCCCGCATCCCCTGCGGCAGCATCGCCGCGAACCGGTCCGAAGCCGCCTGCGGCCGGGTCAGCAGCACCACCGGATCGGCGGATGCGGGCGGCAGGTGCGGAACGGACGCGGCGGCCATTGGTTTTCCTTCCGTCGGGTGTTAGCTTCACGGTTGTTTCCCCGACCGGCTTAGGCGCTGCTGCCCGCGCCGGCAAGCATCACGAGCCTTCGCCGACATGAGCTTAACCATCCTGGGCATCGAAAGCAGTTGCGACGACACCGCCGCCGCCATTGTCCGCGACGACCGCACGATCCTGTCATCCGTCGTTGCGTCGCAAACCGACCTTCATGCCGATTTCGGCGGCGTGGTGCCCGAAATCGCCGCCCGCGCCCATACCGAAAAGCTGGATTTGTGCGTCGAACAGGCGCTGGAACAGGCCGGGCTGGGGCTGACCGATCTGGACGCCATCGCCGTGACCGCCGGGCCGGGGCTGATCGGCGGGGTGATGGCGGGGGTGATGCTGGCCAAGGGGCTGGCGGCGGGGTCGGGCCTGCCGCTGATCGGGGTGAACCATCTGGCCGGTCACGCGCTGACCCCGCGGCTGACCGACGGGGTCGAATATCCCTATCTGATGCTGCTGGTGTCAGGCGGGCATTGCCAGTTTCTGCATGTCGCCGGACCCGAGGCGTTTACCCGGCTTGGCGGCACCATCGACGACGCCCCCGGCGAGGCATTCGACAAGGCCGCCAAGATGCTTGGCCTGCCCCAGCCCGGCGGTCCCGCGGTCGAGTCCTGCGCCCGCAGCGGTGACGCCAGCCGCCACCCGATGCCGCGCCCGCTGCTGGACCGCCCCGGTTGCGATATGTCGTTTTCGGGGCTGAAAACCGCCATGCTGCGCGCCCGCGATCAGCTGGTCGCGGTGCAGGGCGGGCTGTATGAACAGGACCGCGCCGATCTGTGCGCGGCGTTTCAGGCGGCCGTGGCGGCGGTGCTGGCCGAAAAGACCCGCCGGGCGCTGGCCGCCGCGCCCGCGCCGGTTCTCGCGGTGGCGGGCGGGGTCGCCGCCAACACCGCGATCCGGGCGGCGCTGGAACAGGTCGCGGCACAGGCCGGGGCGCGTTTCGTCGCGCCCCCCCTGCGGCTGTGCACCGACAATGCCGCGATGATCGCATGGGCCGGGATAGAGGCCTTTCGCGCCGGGCGCCGCGACGGCATGGACTTGGCCGCCCGCCCGCGCTGGCCGCTGGACAGCAAGGCCGCCCCGATGCTGGGCGCGGGCCGCAAGGGGGCCAAGGCATGACCCGCATCGCCGTTCTGGGGGCCGGCGCCTTTGGCACCGCGCTGGCCATATCGGTGGCGGCACAGGCCGATGTCACCCTTTGGGGCCGCGATACCGGCTGGTCGCGCGGTCCGGCGGCGCTGGGGCGCGAAAACCCCCGCCTGCCGGGGGTGGTGCTGCCGCAGGCGCTGTGCGTGACCGATGATCTGGACCGCGCCCTGGCGGGGGCGCAGACCGTGCTGCTGGCGCTGCCGGCCCAGACGCTGCGCGGTTTTCTGACCGAAAACGCCACCCGGCTGTGCCCCCCCGCGACCGGTCCCCGCGCGCCCGTCACCCGCGCGCTGGTCAGTTGCGCCAAGGGCATTGACCTGACCGACCTGACCGGGCCGTCCACGCTGATCGCCCATGCCTGCCCGCAGGCCACCGCCGCCGTGCTGACCGGACCCAGCTTTGCCGCCGATATCGCACGCGGGCTGCCCACCGCGCTGACGCTGGCCTGCACCGATGCGCCGGCGGGCAAGCGGCTGCAACATGACCTGTCGACCCCGGCGCTGCGGCTGTATCGCAGCACCGATGTGGCGGGGGCGGAACTGGGCGGGGCGCTGAAAAACGTCATTGCCATTGCCGCCGGGGCCGCGATTGGCGCCGGGTTCGGGGACAGTGCCCGCGCCGCCATCGTCACCCGCGGCTTTGCCGAAATGCTGCGGCTGGCCCCGGTTCTGGGCGCCCGGCCCCAGACCCTGAACGGCCTGTCCGGGCTTGGCGACCTGATGCTGACCTGCACCTCGGAGCAGTCGCGCAATTTCCGCTTTGGGCTGTCACTGGGGTCCGGCGCAGGTTTCGACCCCGCCATCACGGTCGAGGGCGCGGCCACCGCCCGCGCCGTCACCCGGCTGGCCCGCGAAAAGGCGCTGGACCTGCCGGTTTCCGCCATGGTGGCGCGGCTTGCGGCGGGCGATCTGGCGGTGCAAGACGCGATGAAATCCCTGCTGAACCGACCTTTGAAAGAGGAATAACCCCGATGCCGCTTTTCGCCCTTATCTGCCGCGACCGCGACGGCGCGCAGCAAACCCGCCTTGATAACCGCGCCGCGCATCTGGCCTATCTGAAGGACAGCGGCGACCGCGTGGTCATGGCTGGCCCGTTTCTGGACGGCGCGGCAATGACCGGGTCGCTGGTGGTGCTGGACATGCCCGACCGCGCGGCGGCACAGGCCTGGGCCGATGCCGACCCCTATGCCCGTGCCGGACTGTTCGACAGCGTCGTGATTGAGGAATGGAAAAAGGTGATCGGCTGATGGCATACTGGCTGTTCAAATCCGAACCCAACGTGTTTTCCTGGGACGATCTGGTGGCCAGGGGCCAGCAGGGCGAAGAATGGGACGGGGTGCGCAACTATCAGGCGCGCAACTTCATGCGGCAGATGGCGGTGGGCGATCAGGGGCTGTTCTATCACTCCAATATCGGCAAAGAGGCCGTCGGCATCGTCGAAATCATTGCCCCGGCCCACCCTGACAGCACCGCCGCCGACCCGAAATGGGAATGTGTCGATATCCGCGCGGTCAAACCGCTGGCGCGTGCGGTTTCGCTTGACGACTGCAAGGCGGAACCGCGACTGTCAAAGATGGTTCTGGTCAATAACAGCCGGCTGTCGGTCCAGCCCGTGACCGGGGATGAATGGGCCACGATACTGGAAATGGCCGGCATGTAAGCCACCGGAGCGCAAAGGACCAACCTGAAGGAGGGCAGGAATGGAACTGATGATCGTAATCGCCGCAGCCATCGTCGCATGGGCGGCAGGGTCGCTGTGGTATATGGTGTTTGCCGGGCCGTGGGTGCGGATTTCATCGCTTCAGGTGGAAAACCGCGGCGCACTGCGCAGCGGGATGCCGATGCCCTATCTGATGTCCGGGCTGGCGATGGTCGTGTTCGTGGGGATGATGCGCTATCTCTGGTTGCGCGCTGGCATCGACAGCCTTGCCGAGGGGCTGGTTCTGGGCCTGATGGTGGGCGCGTTCATCATTCTGCCATGGACGGTGATCAACCACAGCTATGCCCGCCGCCCGCTGATGCAGACGCTGATCGCCGGTGGCTATGTCATTCTGGCCGGCGGGGTCGCGGGGGCGATTCTGGGCGCCATCTGACCGCAGTCTGGCGCATGTCCCGGCAGGGTGTCGATTTGGCTGGTCCGACCTGTTGCCTTTTGCCGCATTTGGCCTAGGTTGCGCGGCATCAGATCCAAAGGGACTTTACCATGCCACAACGTCTGCACCTGGTTTTCGGCGGCGAACTGACCGACCCCCAGCGCACCGAATTTCGCAATACCGACGACATCCATATCGTCGGTATCTTTCCCGATTACGCCAGCGCCCACGCGGCATGGAAAGCCGAATCGCACCGCACCGTGGACAGCGCCCATACCCGTTACTTCATCGCCCATCTGCACCGCCTGCGCGACGAGGAACGCGAGGCCAGCACCACCGAGGAACTGGGCGCCTGATGTCGCTGACCCGGTCCCTTGGGCTGTGGTGGCATCTGCGCCGTCACAGCGGGACCGTCGGGCTTGGCCCGATCCGGGTGCCGGGCGGGTCCGGGCCGCTGGTCTGGATCTGCTGCACCGATGGCGGCGACAGCGCCCTGCGTCAGGTGCTGCGCGCCTTGCAGGCGCACCCGGTCCTGCGCATCGCCATCAGCCTGCCGGGGGCTGGCACGACCGCCCCGGCCACCACCCTGCCCGAAATGTCGGGACAGCAGGTGTCCATCGTGCCCGGCCCCGGCCATGACCCCCGCGCGACGCGCAAGCTGCTGACGGCGCTGCGCCCGGACGCAGTGCTGGCGCTGGGGTCGTCGGTTCCAGCGGCACTGGCGGTGGAATGCAGCGATGCCGCCCTGCCCCTGCTGCTGGCCGAAATGCAGTGCAGTCAGAATTGCCACGATCACTGCATCTGCCAGTATCGGCTGGCGGCGCGGGCCAGCCGCATTCTGGTGACAGATGAAAACAGCCGTCAGGTGATTCAGGCCTGCGGTGCCCTGCCCGACCGGGTCAGCGTGACCGGGCCGGTCTCGGACCTGCGCGAACCGCTGGGATGTCTGGAACCCGAACGCGCCATGCTGGCCGATCAGCTGGCGCGGCGTCAGGTCTGGCTGGCCGCCGCCCTGCCCCCGTCCGAGGAAATCGCCTGGCTGACTGCCCATCGCGCCGCGCTGCGCCACAGCCACCGGGCGCTGGCCATCGTCATGCCCGCCGACCCGGCGCGCGGCCCCGACCTGACCCGCTGGCTGGAATCCGAGGGGCTGACCGTGGCCGAACGCGCCCGTGACGAGGAACCCGAACCCGATATTCAAGTGCTGGTGGCCGACGATCCGGCGGAAATGGGGCTGTGGTATCGGCTGGCCTCGGTCTGTTTCATGGGCGGCACCCTGTCGGGCCATGACAGCGCCGCGCGCCACCCGTTCGAGCCTGCGGCACTGGGGTCAGCCATCCTGCACGGCCCCTATACCGAGCGCCACCAGACCGCATGGGGCCAGCTGGACGGGGCTTGCGCGGCACGTCCGGTGCGCGATGCTGCCGGGCTGGCGCAGGGGGTGGCCGACCTGATCGCCCCCGATCAGGCCGCGCAACTGGCCACCAATGCATGGGCCGTGGCCACCGGCGGCGCCGAGGCCGCCCAACAGATCGCCCAAGCCTGCCTGCACGCCGCGCAGGCCCATGCCGAAAGGATCAGCGCATGACCGGCCACCGCGCCCCCGCCTTCTGGTTTCGCCGCCCGCCGGTGCTGGCGGCCCGGCTGTTACAGCCGCTGGGGGCGCTGTATGCCCGCGCCACCGCCCGCCGCCTGTCGCGCGGGGCACGGGCCAAGGTGGGGGTGCCGGTGATCTGTATCGGCAACCTGAATGCGGGCGGCACCGGCAAGACGCCGACCGTAACCCTGTTGATGCAGATGTTACAGGCGCGCGGGGTCGCGGCACATGTGGTCAGCCGCGGCTATGGCGGGCGCGAAGCCGGGCCGCTGCGGGTGTCGGAACGCCAGCATGATGCCGCACAGGTGGGGGACGAACCGCTGCTGCTGTCGGCCTTCGGCCCGGTCTGGGTGGCGCGCGACCGTCTGGCCGGGGCGCGGGCGGCGGTGGCGGCAGGGGCGCAGGCGATCTTGCTGGATGACGGGTTTCAGGACCCGGCCCTGCGCCATGACCTGTCGCTGATCGTGGTCGATGCCGCCAAGGGCTTTGGCAATGGGTTGTGCATCCCCGCCGGGCCGCTGCGCGAACCGGTGCCGGTCGGGCTTGGCCGTGCTGACCTGTTGCTGTCCATCGGCCCGCCCGCGATGCAGGACCGCTTTGCCGCGACGCCCCTGCCGCCCGGCCTGCCGCATCTGCGCGGCACGCTGGCACCGTTGCAGACCGGCATCGACTGGCAGGGGCACCGGGTGCTGGCCTTTGCCGGGATCGGCCACCCCGAGAAATTCTTTGCCACGCTGCGCGGGCTTGGCGCCGATCTGGCGCGGGCCGAGCCGCTGGACGATCACCAGCCGTTCACCCCGGCGCTGCTGACCCGGCTGACGACCGAGGCCCGCGCCCTTGGCGCGCAACTGGTCACCACCGAAAAGGACGCCGTGCGCCTGCCCGCCGATTTCCGCCAACAGGTGCTGGCCCTGCCGGTGCGGCTGGTGCTGGATGATCCGGCCCCGCTGGACGCCGCGCTGGACGCGCTGTTTCCGGCCTGATCGCCCTGTATATTGCCCGTTAAACTGGTCGTGAATCTGGCCCCGCAGACGGTCCCATCAAAGCCTGAGCCACCGCAGCCTGACCCACAGCGCCCGGACCCACAGCGCCCGGACCTGACACCCTTGCCCTGACGCCCCCGAACCCGCCGCGCGCTGCCCCATCACACCCGGCCACGCAGCCCCGCGCGTGGCCACGCAAAAGGGCGGACCACACGGCCCGCCCTTTCCAGTCGCCCCAGCGATGGGGTCGGTGATGTGAGGTCAGTTGCCCCCGGCGGCCTTGTCATCCGCCTGTTCGGCGGCAGGGGCCGGTTGGGCGGTTTTTTCAGCTTCGGCCAGTTTGGCGTCGATGATCGCCTTCAGCTTGTCCCAGTCCTGATTGGGCACCTGTTCGCCGGCGATGACAAAGCTGGGGGTGGCCTCGACCTTGTCGTCGGTGGCGTGTTTCTGGAAGGTCGCGACCAGCTGTTCGACCTTGGCGGTGTCGTTCCAGCAGGCATCGACCTGTTGCGCGCTGATCCCGGCCTTGGCGCCGATCTTTTTCAGATTGGCGGCGATTGCCTCGCCATCCTTGCCGCTGATCCAGTCGCGCTGTTCGTCAAACAGCATTCCGCCCACGGCATAATATTTGTCATCGCCGCCACAGCGCGCCAGAATGCCCGCCCACAGCCCGACCGCGTCGAAATAGATGTCGCGCTGAACGAACCGCACCTTGCCGGTGTCGATGTAATCGGCCTTCAGTTTGGGGAAGGTCTCGGTGTGGAAATCGGCGCAGTGGCTGCAGGTAAAGCTGGCATATTCAAAGATCGTCAGCGGCGCATCCGCTGACCCCAGCGCGATGTCAGGCAGGATCGCCGGCGCGGCAGGCTGGGTCGCGGGGGCGGCCGGGGCCTTGGGGGCCTCGGCGGTCTGGGCCAGCGCCGGTAATGCGGCGAAACCAAGCGCCAGCGCGGTCAGCGCGGGGCGAAGCAGGGTCATGGGAATACCTTCCTTTTGTGATTCCGGTCCCGTCGGGACAAAATATTCTGGGCCAAACGCAACAGCTTGTTGCGCAGTTCACTGTCATCGAATTGCGGCACCATATCCTGCGCGGCCTGCTGGCGGGCGCGTTCCGCCGCCGGGTCGGGGCGGGGTTTGGGCGCCGGGGCGAACACCGCCTGCCCATCGGCAAAGCCCGTTGGCGCGGTCTGGGTCACGCGCACCCGCGCCACGGCGTTGAAACCGTAACAGGCATTGACCTTTTCGCGGATCAGCGGGGCCTGCATCTCGACCATGGGGGCGGTCGGGCCGGTGGTCAGCAGCACCAGCGTGGCGCCGAACCCGTCGCGCGGGTGGGTGATGCGCACGGGGCGACAGATCGCGGCCAGATCGCGGCCCACCACCTCGGGCCAGTTGGTCAGCAGGCGCGACACGGCAAAGCCCCGGCTTTCCCCGGCCTGCCGGATGCGGCCCGCCAGCAGGGTCGAGGCGGCCTCGAACCCGCGCATCCGCCGCCGGGGCGGCGCGTCCTGCCCCTTTGGGCGACGCGTGCTGCGCGATTGCGGTTTTGCCATGCGGTCCCCCTGTTGCCCGCGCCGGTGATCGCCTGCGCCCCTGTCGGTGGCCGGCAAATCCCGATAAACTGGTCCCAACATGACACATCGCGCCTGCGGATGCCAGAGGGCGACCGCACAAGGATTTTAAACATTGCGTGACGACCCCGCCGCCATCGCCCCCCTGCTGCTGGACTGGTATGACCGCCACGCCCGCGACCTGCCATGGCGCGTCGGGCCTGCGGCGCACGCGGCAGGGGTGGTGGCTGACCCTTACCGCGTCTGGCTGTCGGAAATCATGCTGCAACAGACAACGGTGGCGGCGGTCAGGGGCTATTTCCAGCGTTTTACCGACCGCTGGCCGGATGTGGACGCGCTGGCGGCGGCGGATGATACGGATGTGATGGCCGAATGGGCGGGGCTTGGTTATTACGCGCGCGCCCGCAACCTGTTGGCCTGCGCGCGGGCGGTGGCGGCGCGGGGCGGGTTTCCGCGCGATTATGCCGGGCTGATCGCGCTGCCGGGGGTTGGCCCCTATACCGCCGCCGCGATTGCCGCGATTGCCTTTGACCAGCCCGAAACCGTGGTCGACGGCAATGTCGAGCGCGTCGTGGCGCGGCTGTTTGCCGTGCCGGACCCGCTGCCCGGTGTCAGGCCCCGGCTGCGCGCGCTGGCCGATACGCTGACCCCGCAGCGGCGCCCCGGCGATTTCGCGCAGGCGATGATGGATCTGGGGGCGACGATCTGTACCCCGCGCCGTCCCGCCTGTGGCATTTGCCCGCTGCACCACCCCTGCGCCGCCCGCGTGGCGGGCCTTGCCGCCGACCTGCCCCGGCGCGCGCCCAAACCGGCCAGGCCGCTGCGGCACGGTCAGGTCTGGATCGGGCTGCAACGCGGTGCGGTGCTGGTCGAACAGCGCCCGCCCAAAGGCTTGCTGGGGGGCGTGCTGGCCTTTCCGTCCGCCCATTGGGACGGGCGCGACCTGCCGCCGCCCGCGCAGGCCGACTGGCACCGGATTGGCACGGTGCGGCATGTCTTTACCCATTTCACGCTGGATCTGGACGTGCATTTCGCGCGTTTCACCGCCAACCCCCAGCGCGGTTTTCTGATGCCGCTGGATGATTTTCACCCCGACGCCCTGCCCGGCCTGATGCGCAAGGCATGGGCGCTGACAAAGGACCACCGATGACCAACCCGACCGATGGCTTTACCCTGACCCACACCATGATCCGCATCGCCCGGCCCGAACGGTCGCTGGCATTTTACCGCGATGCGCTGGGGATGCGGCTGGCGCGCAGGCTGGATTTTCAGGACTGGAAATTCAGCCTGTATTTCCTGCAAGCACCGGGGAATGGCGCGCCTGCGGATTCGCTGTCGCAGACCTTCAGCCGCCCCGGCCTGCTGGAGCTGACGCATAACTGGGGCGACGAGGACGCGCAGTTCCACGATGGCAATTCCGACCCCAAAGGTTACGGCCATATCTGCATCGCCGTGCCCGACCTTGCCGCCGCCTGCGCGCATTTCGACGCGTTGGGGGTGCGTTTCCACAAGCGCCCGGACGAGGGCGGGATGAAAAACGTCGCCTTCATTCTGGACCCCGACGGATACCGGATCGAGGTTGTCCAGCCCGACCTGATGGACGGGGTCGTGGGGTTTGCCGACAAAACCGCCTGATCCGCACCAACGCAACGCTGGATCGGCGGGAAAAACGCGATTATCCTGTCAGTCAGGCTGATTTGACAGGTTGTTATGCCCGCTGGACCCCGCGCTGCGCTGCCCTTCTGGCTGTCCCTTGGGATGGTGCCTTTGGTGATTCTGGCGGCAACACAGGGTGGCTGGTGGTTTTTGTGCCTGCCCGCCTATGGCTGGCTGATGGTGACGCTGATGGATGCGGCGCTGGGGCTGAACACCGCCAATCCCGACCCGCAGACGCCGGAACGCGACCTGATCTGGTATCGCGCCATCACGCTGATCTGGTTCCCGATCCAGTTCTGCCTGATCTTTGGCGGCATCTGGTATGCCACCCACAGCGGGCATCTGTCGGGCTGGGAAAAGGTCGGGCTGTTTTTCGGCATCGGCGTGGCCAGCGGCACCATCGGCATCGTGTACGCGCATGAATTGCTGCATCAGCGCAACCCGCTGGAACGCTGGCTTGGCGACCTGCTGCTGGCCTCGGTGCTGTATTCGCATTTTCGGACGGAACATCTGCTGGTGCATCATTCCTGGGTCGGCACCCCGCGCGACCCGGTGACCGCGCGCTATAACGAGGGTTTTCACCGGTTTTTTCTGCGCGTTCTGCGCGACTGCCCCCGCAGCGCGTGGCGGGCCGAGTCAAACCGGCTGCGCCGCGCCAACCGCCCCGTCACCGACCGGCGCAACCCGTTCTGGCGCTATGCCGCGTTGCAAGGCGCGATGCTGGCGCTGGCGGCGCTGATCGGCGGCTGGCTGGGGCTGGCGCTGTTCGTGTGGCAGGCTTTCGTCGCGGTCTGGCAGCTGGAGCTGACGAATTACGTCGAACATTACGGCCTGACCCGGCGGCATCTGGGGGCGGGCAAATATGAACATGTCCGTCCGCATCATTCGTGGAACGCGGCGCATACGGCGTCGAACTGGCTGCTGATCAACCTGCAACGCCATTCCGACCACCACTATAAACCCGACCGGCGCTTTCCTTTGCTGCAAACCTATGACCGGGATCAGGCGCCGCAGCTGCCGCTGGGATACCCGGCGATGACCTTCATGGCGATGGTGCCGCCGCTGTGGCGACGGCGCGTGAACCCGCGGGTGCGGGCGTGGCGGCAACAGTTTTATCCCGATATTCAGGATTGGGCGCCCTATAACCGCGCCGAAACCCCGATGCCGCGCAGCGCGCTTTAGCGGCGGGCCAGAATGCGGGCAATGCCGAACAGGCTGATGCCGATCCAGAAGGCCTCGATCACCGCCGAGGCCAGATTAAAGTTGAAATACAGCGAAATCGACAACAGGATCGCCCCGGTCAGGTTGATCAGCGGAAACGCGATCTGGTCGGCGCGCAGCCACCCCGCCTGCGTCGCCAGATAAGCCCCCACCACGCAGGCGGTGCCGGAAAGTCCGATCAGGTCGGGCAGTGTCAGCATCGTTCTTCCTTTTTCGCACCAACGGCCAGATGGCCCTGTGGCCGGTTCTGAACCGGCAGGGGCGTTACGCCGTTTCGGACGGAATGAAAAGGCCCTGCCGGGCAGATGCGCGGCAGGGCAAGGCGGATTCCGGCCGCACGATGCGAACAGGCCGGAACCATGGCGAAACCGTAAAAACCTTAATTGGCGCGGGGGGCATCGGCGGCCGACATCTCGGCCCGGATCTGCTGGCGCAGGATGTCGATGGGGACCATGCGCCCTTCGCGCTTGAAATGCCAATAGGTCCAGCCGTTGCAGGACGGCGCCCCTTCCAGCTTGGCACCGACCTGATGGATGCTGCCCTTGACGTCATTGCCGATCAGGCTGCCATCGGCGCGCACCTTGGCCTTGTGGCGGTTGCCGATGGAAAACAGCTCTTCGCCCGGACGCAACATGCCGCGTTCGACCACCTGACCAAAGGGCACGCGCGGTTCGGCGCGTTTGCCGGTGGTGGTGGACAGCGCGCTGGAATCAAAGCGGCGAATCCGCGACAGGCGCTTTTCGGCGGCGGCGCGATAGGTGTCCTCGCGCTCGATACCGATGAAATCGCGCCCCAGCATCTTGGCCACCGCGCCGGTGGTGCCGGTGCCAAAGAACGGGTCCAGCACCACGTCGCCGGGGTTGGTGGTGCCGACCAGCACCCGGTGCAACAGCGATTCGGGCTTTTGCGTGGGATGGGCCTTGTCGCCATTGTCGTCTTTCAGACGCTCGCCACCGTTACAGATCGGCAGCACCCAGTCGCTGCGCATCTGCACACCCTCGTTCAGCGATTTCAACGCCTCATAGTTGAAGGTGTATTTCGCGCCCTCGGATTTGCTGGCCCAGATCAGCGTTTCATGGGCGTTGGTCAGGCGCTTGCCGCGAAAATTCGGCATCGGGTTGGATTTGCGCCACACCACGTCGTTCAGAATCCAGAAACCCTGATTCTGAAGCTCGGCCCCCATGCGGAACACGTTGTGATAGCTGCCGATCACCCAGATCGCGCCATTGGGTTTCAGCAGCCGCCGCGCCGCCGCCAGCCAGTCGCGGGTAAAGCGGTCATAGGCGGCAAAGCTGTCGAACTGGTCCCAGTGGTCGTCGACCGCATCCACCTTGCTGTTGTCGGGGCGATGCAGATCGCCGCGCAATTGCAGGTTATAGGGCGGGTCGGCAAAGATCAGATCGACGCTGCCGGCGGGCAGGCTGTTCATGATGTCGATACAGTCGCCA
The DNA here is from genome assembly GCF_044335505.1 of Paracoccus jiaweipingae. Taxonomy (NCBI): domain Bacteria; kingdom Pseudomonadati; phylum Pseudomonadota; class Alphaproteobacteria; order Rhodobacterales; family Paracoccaceae; genus Paracoccus; species Paracoccus jiaweipingae. The sequence goes on from NZ_JBISBS010000002.1 coordinate 538,236, forward strand.
GCCAGAATCTGGTTCAGCGGAAGCGACCGCGCGGACGCGGGTTTGGTGTCGGTTTTGCTCATCTCGGCCTCAAGGAAGTGCTGCGGCTTTGCGCCGTCTGTCTGCCCCTAAAGATGAGTCACAGATGATTCGCCGTCAATTTCTTTTTTGAATCAACGGGTTGAGTTTTTGCCTTGCCACAAGATATTGTGGACGGGTGCGAAGGAACGCCTATGATGCGGGGTCACCCCCAAATCTAGCAGCGCCTTTTTATGCGCCGGCGTCGGATAGCCCGCATTCTGTTCCCAGCCATATCCGGGGTGCTGTTGCGCCAAATCAACCATGATGCGATCACGCAACACCTTGGCCAGCACAGACGCCGCCGCGATCGACAGCGACCGGGCATCGCCCTTGACGATGGCCCGCCCCGGCAGGCCCAGATCGCGCGGCACGACATTGCCGTCGATCAGCGCAAGGTCGGGCCGGCGCGGCAGCCCCGCCACCGCGCGGCACATCGCCAGATGGCTGGCGTGAAAGATGTTCAGCCGGTCGATATCTGCCACATCGACATGGGCAACGGACCATTCGGTCTGATCCATGATCTGCTGCACCAGCGCCTCGCGCCGGGCGGCGGTCAATTTTTTGGAATCGTTCAGCCCGTCTGGGATCTGTCGCGGGTCCAGAATCACCGCGGCGGCGGTGACCGGCCCGGCCAGCGGCCCGCGACCGACCTCGTCCACACCGGCGATGCAGCGCGCGCCATCGTCCAGCGCCGCCTGTTCAAAGGAAAAATCGGGGATTGTCGTCATCACAGCCATGCCGCCCGCAATGACCGCAACCGGGCGCCAAGGCAACCCCGCCGCCCTCTGTCGGGGTGACGCAACGTCACGGCAACAGCCGAACCCCCGGACAGACGCCAAAACCGGGCAGTTCAATTTAACGTTAGCGTCAGCCTCGACGGTTTAGTATGGTCTGACCGGCCTGACAGCGTTAACAGGCCACGTCGAACAAGGCCCCCTGCCCTTTTGGACAGGTTCTTCCTGACCGGTGAACGTGTCACACAGATGATGGGGGGCAATAATCACGAACCGGGCACAATGCCCCAAACTCGTCGATCAGGTTTTTAAAATGAAAACGTTTTCCGTACACAGCCTTGTTCCCGCGCCCGGCGGAACACGCGGCAAAGTCCGTCGGACCCACACCTGGCTTAGCGTCAAGGCCGAGGTTCTGGACCGCATCCGTTCCGGTCGCTGGGGGGCGGGCCAGATGATCCCCACCGAACACGCACTGGCCGCCGAACTGGGCTGCGCCCGCGCGACGGTCAACCGTGCGTTGCGCGAACTGGCCGACAGCGGCATTCTGGAACGCCGCCGCAAGGTCGGCACCCGCGTCGCCGCACAGCCCGATCCGGGCGCGCTGGCCAGCCTGCCCATGCTGACATCGCAGATCGAAAAGACCGGCATGGCCGCCGTTTATCGCCTGCTGACACAGGACACGGTGCCCGCCCCCGCCGATGTGGCCAAGCGGCTGCACCTGCCCGAGGCGACGCCGCTTTTGTATCTGGTCAGCCTGTTTACCGCCGACGACGCGCCCTATTGCGTGGAACATCGCTGGATCAACCCGGCGCTGATCGGTGACCCGCAGCCGGATTTCACCCGCATCAGCGCGAATGAATGGGTGCTGACCCATCCGGGCGCACCCATGGCAATATGATCATCCACCCCGACAGCGCGCGCACCGATTGCTGCAACCTTCAGGTCACCAAGGGCCAGCCCCTGCTGGTGATCGAGGCCGACAACTGGGCCGGCGCGCAACCCATCAGCCTGACGCGCCAGTATTTTCCGCCCACGCATCAGTTGCACCTGCCCATCTGAACGCCAGCCCACCTGACCATCGGGATCGCCCGCGCCAGCCAGCCACCATTTGCCAGACCCAGCCTGTCAGCCAGCCGCCAGCCTGCCCCGCCAGGGCGCGGCATTCACCGGCACGTCAGGGCGGGTCCAGCGGCAATTCGAGGCCAGCCCGCCGCGCCGCACACCCCCGCCCCCCTTAACCGCAGATGCGGGCGCGGGCCTGCGCGGCCTCGGCAATCAGGCCCTTCACAATCGCGGCCAGCGGCTGCGGGCTGTGGGTCAGCGCCAGCGCCTGCCCTGCCGCATACAGCCCCTGTTCCACATCACCGCTGCGATAACCCTGCCGCGCGATCTGGCCCGATACCAGCGGCAACAGATCGGCAATGGTGACATCGGGCTTTTCACGTTCCAGCCGCGCCACGGCATCGGTGGTGGCATTGCGCAGCGTGCGCACGGTATTGCGCACCGACTGCATGGTCAGCACCGTGTCGCGTTCATTCGCCTGCGCGATACGCTGTTTAAAGGCGGGATGGGCCGGGATCTCGTCCGCGACCAGAAACCGGGTGCCGATGACCACGCCCGCCGCGCCCATGGCCAGTGCCGCGATGATCTGGTCACCGGTCGCGATGCCGCCGCCGATCAGGAAGGGAATGTCCAGCGCCCGCGCCGCCATGGCCGCATTGACCATGGTGCCGGTCATGTCCATCCCCGGATGACCGCCGCATTCCGCCCCCACGATCGACACCATATCGACCCCGGCGCGCTGTGCGCTGACGGCATAGCGCACCGCCGGAACCTTGTGGATCAACAGCGCATTACCCTGACGGATGATCGGCATGTATTCCTCGGGGGACCGCCCCGAGGTTTCGATATAATCCACGCCCTCATCGACGATCAGGCGGAACACATCCGCCGTTTTTTCGCCCGGCACCAGCTTGGGCAGCATCGAGACATTGACCCCGAAAGGCCGGCCATCGGCCTCGGCCCGGCAGCGGCGGATCTGGTCGCGCAGATCATCAGGGTCGGGAAAGCTGGCGGCGGTGATAAAGCCCAGAATCCCCGCCCGCGCACAGGCCGCGACATAGCCCGCATCGGCCAGCCACATCAGGCCACCGGCCAGAACAGGGGCCGCCAGTGGAATGCGGCGGGTCAGCGCGGTCTGGGGGAAAGGGGTCATCGGGGCCTCCGGCTTGTGATACCGGCCAAGGCTGCCGCGAAGCGCGCGGCGGCGCAAGACGGCGCATGCCGTCACCGCCGCCTGCCGCAGCGGCGCGTTGCGTCACGCCGCGCCACGTCACCGGCTTGTGAGGCACCCCCCGTGGCGCCGCCGGCGCGGCCCGGCTATAAGCAGGTTTCCGCCACAGCATCAGCCACGGAGACCCGGATGCGCGACCCCAACAGGCCACGATTTTCCCGCATGGCGCGGGTTGCGTTGATACTGTGCCTGCCGGCGATGGCGGCAACGCAGGCCATGGCACAGGCGGGAACGCAGGCGGGCGCACAAGCCGCCACGCCGCGCTTTACCGCCGCCGATATCGAGGCCGCGCGTTTTGACGGCACCGCCATGCCAGCGGGAAAATCGGCACTGGGGGCGCGGTTACAGGTGCTGCTGGACCGCGCCGGGATTTCGCCGGGTGTGACCGACGGCTTTAATGGCGGCATGAGCCGCAGCGCGATCGAGACCTTCGAACGCCGCGCCGGGCTGCGGGTTGACGGGGTGCTGGACCTTCAGGTCTGGGATCTGCTTGGCGCCTATGCGGTCGCGCCGATCACCCGCAGCTATACCATCACCCCCGCCGATGCGCAGGGGCTGGTGCCCAACATCCCGTCCGATTACGCGCAAAAAGCGCAGATGAGCACCCAGGGCTATACCAGCATTGCCGAAAAGCTGGCCGAGCGGTTCCACATGGACGAAAAATTCCTGACCTATCTGAACCCCGGCATTCCCATCCTGCCCGGCGAGACGATCACCGTCACCGACCCCGGCCCCGAACGGCGCGGCACCGTCGCCCGCGTCAGCGTCGACAAGGACAGGCGCCGCGTGACCGGTTACGATGCCAACGGCCAGATCTTGGTGGATTACCCGGCGACGATCGGGTCGACCGATACGCCCTCGCCCTCGGGGTCTTACAAGGTGCGGGCCATCGCGCTGGACCCGGTTTATACCTACAACCCCTCGCGCAATTTCAAGCAGGGCGACAATGACAAGGTGCTGTCGATCCCGCCGGGGCCGAACGGGCCGGTGGGCGATGTCTGGATCGCGCTGACCAAGCCGACCTATGGCATCCACGGCACCGCCACCCCGGCGCGGCTGTTCGTCAGCCAGTCGCATGGCTGTGTGCGGCTGACCAACTGGGACGCGCGCGAACTGGCGCATATGGTCCAGCCGGGCGTGACCACGGTCGATTTCCTGCCGCTGGCCGATGCCCCGGCCGATGCGGCGGCAGACGCGGGGGCAGCGCCTTCACGCCTCAGCCTTCGGGAAAACGGCCCGGTTTCGGCGCTGTCCTCGGCCCGCAGGCCGGTGCCGGCACCGCGGCTGCGCCCGGCGCAGGGGACCGATGCGGTCGGCGCCGCCGCGCTGGATGGCACTGCGGCGCCGGTCCCCTCCGCCAGCCAGCCGGCCCCACGCTGATGGTTTGCGGGCCGGTCCCGGCGGCGGGTGGGGCGGCGCGCTGGCTGCTGCTGGCGGCGATGGCCGTGGCACCGGCCCTGCCCGGCGCGGCCCAACAGCGCCCGCCACAGCGGCCCCAGCAGCCACAGGCCATACCCGGTGCAGCACCGCCGCAGGCACCCGCCAGCGCGCCGTCAGGCATCGCCCTGTCGGCGGCACCCAAGCCCCCGCCGCCCAAGCCCGCACCCCCCAAGCCCGCACCGCCCGGCACCGCCGCCCAAGCCGACCCCGAACCTGACAGCGCCGCCCCACCCGAGGTCAGCCCGGACGCCGCCACGCCCGGCAGGTCAGCCGACCCTGACACCGCCCCGCCCCCTGCGCCGCCCGCATGGCAGGCGCTGCGGGAAAGCGATTTTGATCACGCCGCCTGTCGGCTGGGTCTGTTCGCGCTGGGGGCAAAATGGCAGGCCACCGCGCCGGTCAGCGACCCGCAGGACCGCGATTGCGGCATTGCCCGGCCGATCCGGCTGATGCAGGTGGTGCCGGGTGTGGACATCCCCGGCGGCGCACTGATGCGCTGTGATCTGGCGCTGGCACTGGGGCTGTGGACCCGCGATTTCGTCCAGCCCGCGGCACAGCATCTGCCCGGGTCGCCACGGCTGACGGGGCTTGTCCCCGGATCGACCTATAAGTGCCGGATGCGGGTGGGCAGCGGTCAGGACCGGATCTCGCAGCACGCGCTGGGGAATGCCTTTGACGTTATGGCCTTTCGCTTTGAAGGCCGCGACGACCTGCCCGTCAGCCCGCGTCAGGACAGCGGCGACATGGCCGAGGCCTTTCAGCGCGCCGTGCGGGGTGCGGCCTGCCTGTATTTCACCACCGTTCTGGGACCGGGCAGCAATGCCGCCCATGACGACCACCTGCATCTGGATCTGGCGGCGCGCAAGGGCGGCTGGCGGCTGTGCCAGTAACCGCCCGTCAGGCGGTCAGCGGCGCATCTTTTCGATGTCCAGATAGGCCGGGTCGAACCGGGCCAGCCGCACCAGCCCTTCCCAGTTCAGGATCTGCACCTCGGTCCCGGACCAGCGCACCAGCGCGCGGTCGCGCAGGTCACGCACCGCGCGGTTGACGTGGATCGGGCTGTAACCCAGCAGATCCGCCAGTTCCCGCTGTAACAGCGGCAGGACAAAACGGTCATCGGTCGCCGCACCCACCAGGCTGAGCCGGGTGAACAATTCGCACAGCAGATGCGCCAGATGCGCGCTGGACCGCAGCGAGGCCGCCGCCACCAGCCATTGCCGGTGAATCGCCGCATCAATTACCGTCGACATCCATAACAGGCGCGACAGATGCGGGTAATTCTCGGTGATTTCGGTCAGCTCGTCATGGTCGACAAATTCGACCACCACCTGCCCCATGGCAACGACAGTATGTTCCAGACCGGCCAGAACAAAGCCGTGCAGGTCAACGAAATCGCCCGGCACATGCAGCGCGGTGATCACCCGCCCCTCGGGGCGCCCGACCAGCCGGTGCGACCGCGCGGTCATGCCGCTTAACATCATGCAACTGCGCGTCGCGATCATCCCGGCGGGAACCACCACCTCGCCGGGGGCGAAGGCGACTTTTTGCGTGGGCAGGGTCTGAAGCCGCCGGATGTCAGCCGTATCCAGATCGTCACGCCGCTCAAGATACCGAATGAAGAAATCGGTAATCGCCATGACATTTTCCCCCTGTCTGCGTCTTTGCGCGGTTGCCGGAACCTGTCAAATCGGCCCCGGCGGCGCAATGCCGGACAAGGTCGCCTTAACAATCATTAAGCAGCCCCGGCGACACGGAAAAATACGCGGTTTCAGCCCGCTATCTGCGCCGTCCCGGATGCTGCACGGACGACCCCGAACGCGCGCGACCCGCCGGGGGTTTCAATGCCGCCGCCAGTGCCGCGAAACTGTCAGTGACGCCATCGGGCGATTTGCGCCCCACAAAAGCGTCCAGCGCAGGCCAGATCTGCACCGCCTCGTCCAGCATCGGGTCGCTGCCTGCGGCATAAAGCCCCGCCTTGATCATCGTCTCGGATTCGGCGTAGGCCCCCAGCGTGGCGCGGGCCTTGCGGATCAGCTCGTTCTCGGGGTCGCTGGCCGCCCCCGGCAAGGACCGCGAGACCGAGCGCAGCACATCAATCGCCGGAAAGCGCCCGCGTTCGGCAATGGCGCGGTCCATCACCACATGGCCGTCCAGAACGCCGCGCAGAATATCGGCCACCGGCTCGTCCATGTCGGACCCGGCCACCAGAACACTGAAGATGCCGGTAATGTCGCCACTGCCCTCGGGTCCGGGACCGGCGCGCTCCGCCAGCCCCATGATCAGGTTCGAGGTCGAGGGCGGGAACCCCCGGTCGCTGGCCGATTCCCCGCCCGCCAGCGCGATTTCGCGATGCGCCTCGGCAAAGCGGGTGATGGAATCGGCCAGAAACAGCACATGCTTGCCCGCATCGCGGAAATGTTCGGCCACGCTCATCGCGGCCCAGGCGCAGCGCCGCCGCACCAGCGGCGACTGGTCCGAGGTCGCCGCCACCACAACCGACCGCGCCATCCCCTGCGGCCCCAGAACTGATTCGACGAATTCGCGCAATTCGCGCCCACGCTCGCCAATCATCGCGATCACGATGACATCGGCCTCGACCCCGCGGGCAAGGTTCGACAGCAGCGTCGATTTCCCCACCCCCGACCCGGCGAACAGGCCGATCCGCTGGCCCTGAACCAGCGGCAGAAGCGTGTCGAACACCGCCATCCCGGTGGCCATGCGCGCCCCCAGCCGCTTGCGCGAGGCGGCGGGCGGCGGCGGGCGGCGATAGCCCCGGCTGGCCCGGCCCTGCCGCAGCACCCGCCCGTCAAGCGGCTGACCGAACGGGTCGACCACCCGACCGATCCACGAATCATCCGGGGCGATTCGCGGCGCGAATAACAATTCGACCGCATCGCCAATCGCCAGCCCTTCCAGCGGCCCTTCGGCCAGAATCACCGCATCGCCCTGTGACAGCGCCAGCACCTCGCCATGCAGGGGGTCACCGCAACTTGTTGAAAAAACAACACGATCCCCAACGGATGCGTGCCCATCCAGCCCAGATACATGCACCAGCCCGGCCCATATCCGCGTCACCCGCCCAAAATGCCGCGCCAGCCGCAGCCGCGCGATTTCCGCCGAGATCGAGTCAATTTTATCCAATTTTTCGCCCTCCGGTTGCCGGAATCACCCGGCTCGAAAGGGTTTATAAACCTATTGGGGTTAAGACAGGGTTTATCGCAATGAGGAGAAAGCCTTGTTTGATCAACTCGACACCTTTCGCATGGCCCGTGCGCTGACCGGTCATGCCACGGCCCGTCAGGCGATCATGGCCCGCAACGTGGCCAATGCCGATACGCCGGGCTATCGCGCCGGCGATCTGCGCGATTTCACCGAATCTTATGCACGCGCGGGCGATGTTACCTTGCGGCGCACCGACCCCCGGCATCTGGCCGGGGCGGGGCCGGACCTGACGGACCGCATCATTGATGCCGGCGGCGAACCTTCGCCCAACGGAAACACCGTCTCGCTTGAGGGTGAAATGTTGCGACAGGCCCAGATCCGCAAACAGCATGATCTGGCGGTGACGGTTTATAAATCGTCGCTGACGCTGCTGCGCACCAGCCTTGGCCGCAGGGGGTAACAGATGTCAGACCTCTCTGCGCTTGAACTGGCGGCCTCGGGGATGCGCGCGCAAAGCGTCCGCCTGCGGCACAGCGCCGAAAACATCGCCAATGCCGACACCCCCGGCTATCACCGCAAGCTGGTCGGCTTCGAGCCGGAGGTGGATTTCGGGCGTGCAACCGGCCGGGTTCAGCCCAGCCCGACACGGCTGGACCGGACGGCGCCGGAACGGGTCTATGACCCCGCACATCCGATGGCCGGGCCGGATGGCTATTACGAAGGCTCGAACGTCAACCTGATCGTCGAGATCGCAGACACGCGTGAGGCCAGCCGCAGCTACGAGGCCAATCTGCGCGTCTTTGAACAATCCCGCCAGATGAGCAGCTCTTTACTGGACCTCATCCGCCGATAACCCGCTGACATAGGAGAATCCATGATCACCGCAACCAACGCCGCCAATGCCTTCCGCGCCGCCCAACAGCATCTGGGCCCGCGCCCTGGCGAGGCCACCGAAAAAACCTCGTTCGAACAGGTGCTGCAACAGGCCGATCAGGCCGCTATCGGCGCCATGACCGGTAAAACCGACACCCCGCAGCTGGTGCAATCCATCGCCGAGGCAGAGCTGGCGCTGGAAACCGCCGTCGCCATCCGGGACAAGGTTGTCGAGGCTTATCAGGAACTGATGCGGATGCCGGTCTGATCGCCATGACCGACAATCTGATCTTCGACATCGTGCGGCAAAGCCTGTGGGTGGCAGTGGTGATTTCATCGCCGCTGCTGGTCGTGGCGCTGGTTGCCGGTGTCATTATCGGCCTGTTTCAGGCGCTGACCTCGATTCAGGAAATGACCCTGACTTTCGTGCCCAAGGTCGGCCTGATGCTGGCCGTGTTCTGGGTCACGATGAGCTTCATGACCACCACGCTCAGCAGCTTTTACACCGACCAGATCATCCCCCTGATCGAGGAAGCCCCCTGATGGACAATGCGATCTATACCTCGCTGACCCGCCAATCCGGCCTGATGCGCGAAATGCGGGTCATCGCCAACAACATCGCCAATGCCGATACCACCGGGTTCCGGCGTGAAGGTGTGGTGTTTTCGGAATATATGAAATCGCTCGATTCAACCGGCGAAACGCTGTCGATGGCCAATGCCCGCGGACGGCTGGTCGATCTGACGCAGGCCGGGCTGTCACAGACAAACGGCCCGCTGGATATGGGGATCGAGGGCGAGGGTTTCTTCATGATCGAAACCCCGGACGGTCCGCGCCTGACCCGCGCCGGCAATTTCCTGACCTCGCCCGAGGGCGAGCTTGTCACCCCCGACGGCCATCGCGTCCTGGACGAGGGTCGGGCCCCGATCACCCTGCCGCAGAACCCCGGCGCGGTCTCGGTCGGGCCGGATGGCACCATCACCGCCAACGCCGTTCCCATTGCCCGCATCGGCCTGTTCCGCCCGTCCGACCCAAACAGCATCCTGCATCAGGGCGGCACCAGCTTCAGCTTCGAGGGCGAGGCCGAACCCGCAGCGGATGCCCGCCTTCGGCAGGGGTTTTTGGAAGGCTCGAATGTCGATCCGATGTTCGAAATCTCGCGCATGATCGAGGTCCAGCGCGCCTACGAAATGGGGCAGGCCATGCTGGAACGCGAGGACCAGCGCATCCGTAACGCCATCACCTCGATGACGCGCTGAAAGGATACATCATGAAAGCACTGCAAATCGCCGCCACCGGCATGAGCGCCCAGCAGACCCGCGTCGAGGTGATCTCGAACAACCTGGCGAACATGTCCACCACCGGTTACAATGCCCGCCGCGCCGAATTCGCGGATCTGCATTACCAGCAGGCCGCCCGCCCCGGTGCGATTACCGCCGCTGATGGCACCATGGTGCCAGCCGGGGTTCAGCTTGGTCTGGGGGTGCGCCCCAGCGCCGTGACCGTCAGCATTGCCCAGGGGTCGCTGAATCAGACCAATAACGATCTGGATGTGGCGATTGACGGGCATGGCTATCTGGAGGTGCGGATGCCCTCGGGCGCCTCGGGATATACCCGCGACGGCAGCCTGAAACGCTCGGCCGAGGGGCTGGTGGTGACCTCGGACGGCTATCCCGTCATGCCCGAAATCACCGTGCCGTCGGATGCGCGCTCGATCTCGATCAATGCCGCGGGCGAGGTTTATGCCTATTTCAACGACCGCATCGAACCCGAATTGATGGGCCAGTTCACCCTGACCCAGTTCACCAATGAAAAGGGGCTGGAAGCGATCGGCTCGAACCTGTTTCTGGAAACCCCCGCTTCGGGCGCTCCGCAAACCGCCAACCCCGGAACCGAGGGGCTGGGAACCCTGCGGCAGGGCTATCTGGAGGAAAGCTCGGTCGATGCGGTGCGCGAAATCACCGAACTGATCAAGGCACAGCGGGGCTATGAAATGAATGCCAAGGTCATCACCGCCGCCGACCAGATGCTTGGCGCAACCGTGCAGGTGCGGTGATGCGCTGGATCGTTCTGCTGGCCCTGACCGCGCTGCCGGCATCGGCGCTGACCGCGGCGCGCACACTGCCCGCCGGCACCGTTCTGGCCGCCGCCGACATCATCGCAGATGGCGACGAGGCCCGTCACGCCGTCGGGTTGCAAACCCGCATGACGGTCTATGAAGGCCGCCCCATCAACCCTGCGCAATTGCGGCCGCCGCTGCTGATTGACCGCAACGATCTGGTCACCGTGCGCTTTCACAAGGGCGGCATCGACATCACCACCGAGGCCCGCGCCCTGGAACCCGGCGCGGCAGGTCAGCGGATCCGGCTGATGAACCTGACCTCGCGCAACACGATCTCGGGCTATGTCACGGCGGATGGCAGTGTCTCGACCAACCCGCCGGAGGACCGGAAATGAAAAGACTGTTTGTCACACTGGCCGTTCTGGGCGCGCTGTCGGCCTGCGGGCGCGTCGCCAATATCGGCCGGCCCCCGGCGCTGGACGAGCAGCGCGCCTCGGCCGAATTCGAGGCCATGGCCAACCCCGAACTCGATTTCTCGCTGGCGGCACAGCCCCCGGCACGCGGGGCGTCGCTGTGGCAGGGACCGCAGCATTCCATTGTCGGTGACCGCCGTGCGGTGGCGCGGGGCGATATTCTGACCGTGGTAATCGAAATCGACGACCGCGCCGAGATGAGCAACACCTCGGGGCGATCGCGCAATGCGTCGGACAAGATGGGCATTTCGCAGCTTGCCGGCCTGCCCCAGCGCCTGCAACGCCAACTGCCCGAGGGGGCGACGGTCGACCCGCTGGTCGAAGGCAAATCGGCCTCGACCTTCAAGGGCACCGGCAGCGTCTCGCGTCGCGAAAAGCTGACGCTGCGCGTTGCCGCCACGGTGCTGGACCGGCTGCCCAACGGCGTCTTGCACATTCAGGGCACCCAGCAGGTTCGCGTAAATTACGAAATGCGCGACCTGACCGTCAGCGGCTTTGTCCGCCCGATGGACATCGACCGCAATAACGAGATCCGTTATGACCGCATCGCCGGCGCGCGGATCTCCTACGGGGGGGAAGGCCAGATCAGCGACGTGCAACAGCCCCGCTATGGCCAGCAGATCGCTGACATCCTTCTGCCGTATTAAGGTGCAAGATATGAAAAAGATCCTTCTGATCGTGCTGCCGGTGCTGGCATTCTTGGGTGGCGGTTTCGCGGGCGGAATGCTGGCGGGTCCGTCCGAAAGCGACAGCGCTGCCAAAGATCATTCAACGGCGGAAAAGAAAGACGCTGACAGTCACGGCGATGACGGCCATGGCGGTGACGCCGGACATGACGATGGTCACGGGGATGATCACGGCGATGGGGGTAACCCTGACGCCTTGTCCTGGTATCGGTTTCCCAGCCAGTTTTTCATCCCCCTGATCCGTCAGGGTCAGGTGGCGGATATCATGGTCGTCACGGCCACGATCGAGATGCCCAAATCCGCCGAGGAAGAGGTTTACCGTCAGGAACATCGCCTGCGTGACGCGCTGCTGCGGCAGATGCTGATCCATGCCAACAGCGGCGGCTTCGATGGCAACTTTACTTCCGAGGCGCATTTGCAGGCGTTGCGGCGCGAATTGCTGGTCGCGGCCCAACAGGTTTCGGGCGATCTGGTTCATGCCGTTCTGATCGAAGATATCGTCAAGCAGAAGCCCTGATGCAACGGATGGCAGGCGCGCGCCAAAACGCCTATAGCACGGTCATGAAAGCCGCGCCGCCAACCACAGCCATCCTGCTGGCGACCCGCAACGGGGCGCCGTTTCTGCAAGCCCAGCTTGACAGCATCGCCGCGCAACGCGCTGTGCCCTGGCGGCTGATTGCCTCTGACGACGGCTCGACAGACGACACCATCAGCTTGTTGGAGGGCTTTGCACAGCGCTTTCCCGGAAAGGTGACCGTGCTGGCGGGTCCGCGTCAGGGGGCCAGCGCGAATTTCCTGCATCTGATTAGCCATGTTGCCCCCGGCGAAGCGCTGGCCTTTTGCGATCAGGACGATGTCTGGCTTGAGGACAAGCTGGCCCGCGCATGGGCACGGCTGACAACGGCCCAAGGGCCGGCCCTGTATGGCGCCAGCACCCTGATCAGCGATGCCGCGCTGCGCCCGCAGAAGGTGTCGCGGCGCTTTGCCCGCCCGCTGCGGCTGGAAAATGTGCTGGTGCAGGTGCCCTTTGGCGGCAACACAATGCTGGCCAACCCCGCTGCGGTGGCGCTGTTGCAACAGGGCGCGACGCAGGCGGCGGCGCTGGGGGTGGTGTCGCATGACTGGTGGACCGCACTGGTGGTGTCGGCCTGCGGCGGGGCGCTGCTGCGCGACGAAGACCCGGTGCTGTTGTATCGACAGCATGACGGAAACGAGGTCGGGCGCAATGACACCCTGCGCGGTATGGCCGCGCGTTTTGCGATGCTGACCAATGGCCGTTTCGGCGGCTGGATGGCGCGCAATCTGGCGGCGTTACGCGCTTATGAATGTCTGGTTCCGGCGCGGAACCGCGCCATGCTGGGACAACTGACCGCGGCGCTGGCGCAACCCGGACCGGTTGCTGCATGGCGTCTGTGGCAGCTGGGTCTGTATCGCCAGACCCGCAGCGGCAGCGCGGCGCTGTTTCTGGCGGCGGCATTGGGGGCGATGCGCGTCCGCGCTGAAAATCGCCGGGACTGACAGCACCATCGCAGACGGCATCCACCGGGCGACGCAAGTCAGGTCGCTGGGATGGTGATGGCCGCGATAACCTATCGCGCCAGATTTTTCAGATATTTTCCGTATTGGTTTTTTCCGCAAAGGTCTGCGCGTTTGATGAGGTCTTCGCGGGTGA